>NZ_CP087106.1:0-600000 GCF_028583545.1 Methylobacterium sp. NMS14P
ATGCGTGTCGACGGAACGGTGGCGAGCGACGACGACGGGGGCCGCAACGGCGGCGGCAACACGGATTACGGGTCTGCCTGGGCCCGGGTGAAGCGCCGGCTGCGGGCCGAGCTCGGCGAGGACGTGTTCGCGAGCTGGTTCGCCCGCCTAGAGCTGGAGGCCGTCGCCGGCGGGACGGCCCGCCTGACGGTTCCGACCCGCTTCCTCAAGAGCTGGATCGAGTCGCACTACCTCGACCGGGTGCTCAACACCTTCAAGGCCGAGGTCGAGGAGATCGCGCGGATCGAGGTCGGCGTGCGCGGGACCGGGGCTCCTGTCCGTCCGGTCGCCGCCGGGGTTTCCAAGCCCGGCCCGGCCAGCGGCCCGCTCGCCCGCCTCCACGCGACCAGCGCGCCGATGCCGGTCGCCGCGGTCGCGCCGACGCCCGAGGCGCGCGGCGCCGAGGCCGGGGGCGACCTCAGCGGCACGCCGCTCGACGCGCGGCTGACCTTCGCGAGCTTCGTGATCGGGCGCTCCAACGCCCTGGCGCACGCGGCCGCCGAGCGGGTCGCCAATCATCAAGGCGAGGGCGCGCTCTACAACCCGCTCTACCTCCACGCGGGCGTCGGGCTGGGCAAGACCCACCTGCTGCACGGGATCGGCCACGCCGCCCGCGAGGCCGGCCGCCGGGTGATCTACCTGACCGCCGACCGGTTCATGTACGGCTTCGTCAACGCCCTGAAGACCCAGTCGGCGCTCGCCTACAAGGAGCGGCTGCGGGGCATCGACCTGCTGATCCTCGACGACGTCCAGTTCATCCAGGGCAAGTCGATCCAGGCCGAGTTCGGCCACACGATCAACGCGCTCATCGATGCCGGCCGTCAGGTCGTCGTCGCCTCCGACCGGCCCCCGACCGAGCTGGAGGCCCTGGACGAGCGGGTGCGCTCGCGGCTCGGCGGCGGCCTCGTGGTCGAGATCACGGCCCTCGACGAGGCCCTGCGCGTCTCGATCCTGTCGGCGCGACTCGCCGCCGTGCGGGCCGCGCATCCGGGCTTCGACGTCTCGCCGCAGGTGGCGGCCTACGTGGCCCGCGCGATCACCGCCAACGGCCGCGACCTCGAGGGCGCGGTCAACCGCCTGCTGGCCCACGCCACGCTCACCGGCACCGCCGTGACGATGGAGACGGCCGAGAGCGCGATCCGCGACCTCGTGAAGAACCGCGAGCCGAAGCGGATCAAGATCGAGGACATCCAGAAGCTGGTCGCCTCGCGCTACAACGTCTCGCGGTCCGACATCCTGTCGGAACGGCGCACCGCCGCGGTGGTGAAGCCGCGCCAGATCGCCATGTACCTGTCGAAGGTCCTGACGCTGCGCTCGCTGCCGGAGATCGGCCGCCGGTTCGGAGGGCGCGATCACACCACGGTGCTGCACGCCGTGCGCAAGATCGAGAAGCAGATCGGCGAAGATTCGGTGCTCGGCGATGAAGTCGAGCTGCTGAAGCGGATGCTTCAGGACTAGTCGAACGCGCGAGCTTCCCCGCATCGCGCCCGGGATGAGCCTGCTCTTGCCGGAGCAGGTTCGGTCCGGGGCGGGCGCGGGGAGGGGCCCTGCGCCCGGCTGATCTCACCGACCCCGGACCTGCACGTCCAAATCACCGCCGCTGTCACGCGCCCTTCGCCGGCTCCCCGCTTTCGGGGCTGGCCGAGGGCGCGCGCGGCGTGGCAGACTGGCGCGAACCGAGACGGCCCTGTAAGGCCGCGTCGCCGACCGGCGAAGATCGACGCCCCGGGGGAGTGCTGATGACGGACGCCTTCATCTACGACCACGTTCGCACGCCGCGCGGGCGCGGCAAGGCGGACGGCTCCCTCCACGAAGTCACCGCCCTGCGGCTCGCCGAGACCGCGCTCCGCGCCCTCAAGGACCGCAACGGGCTCGACACGGGCCTCGTCGACGACGTGGTGCTGGGCTGTGTCGATCCGGTGGGGGAGGCGGGGGGCGACATCGCCCGCGCCGCCGCCCTGGTGGCGGATTACGGCGCCCACGTTCCGGGCGTGCAGATCAACCGCTTCTGCGCCTCCGGCCTCGACGCGGTGAACTTCGCGGCCGCGCAGGTCATGAGCGGCCAGCACGAGATGGCGGTGGGCGGCGGGGTCGAATCGATGAGCCGCATCGGCATCGGCGCCTCCGGCGGCGCCTGGCCGGTCGACCCGGCGATCGCCATCAAGTCCTACTTCATGCCGCAGGGCGTCTCCGCCGACCTGATCGCCACCAAGTACGGCTTCAACCGGGACGCGTGCGACGCCTACGCGGTGCGCTCGCAGGAGCGCGCCGCGAAGTCGTGGAGCGAGGGCCTGTTCGACCGCTCCGTGGTCCCGGTCCGCGACGTGAACGGCATCACGCTCCTCGATCGCGACGAGCACATGCGCCCGGGCACCGACATGCAGTCGCTCGCCGCGCTCAAGGCGTCCTTCGTGCAGATGGGCCAGATGGGCGGCTTCGACGCCGTGGCGACGGACGCGCATCCGGACGTCGAGACGGTCGAGCACGTCCACCACGCCGGCAACTCCTCCGGCATCGTCGACGGCGCGGCCGCCGTGCTGATCGGTTCCCGGGCGGCCGGCGAGGCCGCGGGCCTGCGCCCGCGCGGCCGGATCCGCGCCTTCGCCAATATCGGGTCGGACCCCGCCCTCATGCTCACCGGGCCGGTGGATGTCACCCGCAAGGTTCTGGCGAAGTCGGGCCTGAGGCTGTCGGACATCGACCTGTTCGAGGTCAACGAGGCTTTCGCCGCGGTGGTCCTGCGCTTCTGCCAGGCCTTCGACCTCGACCCGGAGGCGGTCAACGTGAACGGCGGGGCCATCGCGCTCGGCCACCCGCTCGGCGCCACCGGTGCGATGATCCTCGGCACCGCGCTCGACGAGCTGGAGCGGACCGGCAAGGAGCGCGCGCTGATCACGCTGTGCATCGGTGCCGGCATGGGCACCGCCACCATCATCGAGCGGGTTTGAACCGCCGCGTGCCCGGGAGCGGCGCGGCGCCGCTCCCCAAAGTCCGGGAACGCTGCTAGAGGCCCGGGCGACGCTCGGCCCTTTCGCGGTCCGGACGATAAAACAACGGGAGACAAGCCCTTGAACCGCCTGATTGCGACGCTCTGTCTGGGCGTCACCCTGAGCCTGCCGGTGGCCGCCCGCGCCGATGAGGCCGCGGACCGCGTCGCCGCGGCTACGAACCTCGTCAACAAGACCTTGATCAAGAACCTCCAGACCGGGTTCAACGTCGCCCTGGAGAAGACCGTGGCGCCGATGCCGGAGGCCCGCGCCGAGGCCGTGCGCAAGGAGCTGCTGGACGAGTTCGAGAAGCAGCGGACCCTCATGGTCCAGGGGCTGTCGAAGGACTACGCCGAGAAGTTCAGCCTCGCCGAGCTGAAGCACCTCGACGAGATCTACTCGGACCCGACCTACCTCAAGTTCCAGACGATGAACGCCGACCCGAACTCGTCGGTGACGGCCATCTCGCAGAACTCCGTCACCAAGCTGCTCAACATGCTGGCGGTGGCCGCGGCGACCGACAACGGCCCGAAGCCCGGCACCCCGCCGATGCCGCCGGTTCCGCCGGCCGCGGCTCCGACCCCGGCACCGAAGTAGCCGATGAAGGCCGCGCGCGTCGGTCCGGCGTCAGGCTGCGCGCGCGGCAGCCGTGGGGGCGAAGCCCGCGACCGCGGGCAGCCCCTCCAGAAGGGGCTTGGCGAAGTGGTAGCCCTGCACGAGGGTGATCCCGATACTCCGCAGGGCGTCGAGTTCCGCCGCGGTCTCCACGCCTTCGGCGAGCACCGTCACGTCGAGGGCACGGGCGATGGCGACCACGCCCGAGACGATGGCGTAGCGCCCGGCGTCGCTGTCGAGGCCGCGCAGCACGTCCATGTCGATCTTGATCAGGTCGGGGCGGAAATTGGCGAGCAGGCTCAGGCCCGCGAATCCGGCGCCGAAATCGTCGAGCGCCGTCAGGAATCCCTGCTTCCGGTAGGCGGCCACGATGCCCTTGACGTGCTCGATGTCCCGGAAGCGCTCCTGCTCGGTGAACTCGAACATGATGCGCCGGTGGGCGAAGTCGATGCGCCGCGCGGCCTCGAGCGAGGCGCGGATGCAGGCGTTCGGCTCGTAGACCGCGTTGGGCATGAAGTTGATCGACAGCCGGGTGGTGCTGTCGCGGGGAAACAGCGTGCCGGCGAGCTCGATCGCCTTGACGCGGGCGGCCTGGTCGAACTGGTAGCGGGTCTCGTCGGTCACCCGGTCGAGGATCGAGTAGGCCGGCTCGCCCTTCGGGCCGCGCACCAGCGCCTCGTAGGCCCAGACGGTGTCATCCGCGAGGTCGAGGATCGGCTGGAAGGCCATCGTGAAGTCGAAGTCGAGTTTGGTGCCGGCGCGGCAGGCGCGGCAGCCGATATCCTTCGTCATGTATGGCTTCCGTCGGTGCCCCCCGACCGGCCGACCGTGGATGCCGCCGCTCTACGCAACCTTAACGTCACAACCTTGGTACTTCGCTAACGCTTCCTGGGAGGACGGCACCGTGACGCTGACCGATTTCCGCTTCGAGACCGATCCCGACGGCATCGCTCTGGCGACCTGGGACATGCCCGGCCGCTCGATGAACGTGATCACCGAGGGCGTGATGGACCAGCTCGAGCAGATCATCGAGCAGGTCGCGTCCGATCCGGCGATCAAGGGCTGCGTCATCGCCACCGGCAAGGACAATTTCTCCGGCGGCGCCGACCTCACCATGCTCCAGGGCCTCGGCCGGGCCTACGAGCAGCTGAAGGCCGAGCAGGGCGAGGAGGTGGCGATGCGCCACTTCTTCGAGGCGTCCCGGCGCCTGTCGCTGCTGTTCCGGCGGCTCGAGACCTGCGGCAAGCCCTTCGCGGCGGCGATCCAGGGCCTGTGCCTGGGCGGCGCCTTCGAGCTGGCGCTGTCGTGCCACCACCGGGTCGCCTCGGACGACGGGAAGACCCGGGTCGGCCTGCCGGAGATCAAGGTCGGCCTGTTCCCGGGCGGCGGCGGCACGCAGCGCGTCGCCCGCCTGATGCAGACCGGCGACGCCCTCCAGATGCTGTTCAAGGGCGAGCAGATCCGCGCGCCCATGGCCAAGGGCATGGGGCTGATCCACGCGGTGGCGCCGCAGGCCGAGATCGTCGAGCGCGCCAAGGCCTGGATCCGCGACGGCGGCTCGGCGGTGGCACCCTGGGACGTGCCGAAGTTCAAGGCGCCGTCCGGCAAGGTCTACTCGCCGGCCGGCATGATGATCTGGCCGCCGGCCAACGCCATCTACCGCCGCGAGACGCACGACAATTACCCGGCCGCCAAGGCGATCCTGGCCTCCGTGTACGAGGGCCTGCAGCTGCCGATGGACCTCGCCCTGCGGGTCGAGAGCCGGTACTTCGCGCATATCCTGCGCTCGACCGAGGCGGCGGCGATGATCCGCACGCTGTTCATCTCCATGGGCGAGCTGAACAAGGGCGCGCGCCGTCCCAAGGACGTGCCGGCCACGAACCTGCGCAAGGTCGGCGTGATCGGCGCCGGCTTCATGGGCGCGGGCGTCGCCTACGTCACCGCCCAGGCCGGGATCGAGGTGGTTCTGGTCGACCAGTCGGTCGAGGCGGCCGAGAAGGGCAAGGCCTACGCCCACACGCTCATCACCGGCCAGATCAACAAGGGCCGGGCCAAGACCGCCGACCGGGAGGCGCTGCTCGGCCGGATCCAGGCCACGGCGGATTACGGCGCGCTCGCCGAATGCGACCTCGTGATCGAGGCCGTCTTCGAGGATCCGCGGGTGAAGGCCGAGGTGATCCAGAAGGTCGAGGCCGTGATCCGCCCCGACGCGATCTTCGCGTCCAACACCTCGACCCTGCCGATCACCGGCCTCGCCAAAGCCTCGCAGCGGCCCGCGCAGTTCGTCGGCATCCACTTCTTCTCGCCCGTGGAGAAGATGATGCTCGTCGAGATCATCAAGGGCGAGGCGACCGGGGACGCGGCGCTCGCCACCGCCCTCGACTACGTGCGGCTGATCAAGAAGACCCCGATCGTCGTCAACGACGCCCGCGGCTTCTTCGCCAACCGCTGCGTCGGCGCCTACATCCTCGAAGGCCACAAGATGCTCTTCGAGGGCGTGCCGCCGGCGATGATCGAGAGTGCCGGCCGCCAGGCGGGCATGCCGGTCGGGCCGCTGTCGCTCAACGACGAGGTCGCCCTCGACCTCGTGCTCAAGATCGCCAAGGCCACCGAGGCGCAGGTCGGGCAGGGCGCCGTCGACCCGGCGCAGAAGGCGATCCTCGCCGAGATGGTCGAGAACCAGGGCCGGCTCGGCCGCAAGAACCGCAAGGGCTTCTACGACTACCCCGAGGGCGCGCCGAAGCGCCTCTGGCCCGGCCTGAAGGACCTGCAGCCGAACCGCCTCGACCCCGACGCCGTCGACTTCACCGAGCTGAAGCAGCGGCTCCTGGTGGTCCAGGCGCTGGAGGCCGCCCGCACGGTCGGCGAGGGCGTGGTCACCGATCCGCGCGAGGCCGATGTCGGCTCGATCCTCGGCTTCGGCTTCGCGCCGTTCACCGGGGGGACCCTGTCGTACATCGACTTCATGGGCGCGGCGGCCTTCGTCGACCTCGCGCGGGCCCTCGAGGCCAAGCACGGGCCCCGGTTCCGCGTGCCCGACAACCTGGCCGCGATGGCCGAGCGCGGGGGCACCTTCTACGCCGGCGCCGAGAAGCGCGCCGCCTGAGCAGAGGCGGCCGGGCGCCCGATCGCGGCGTCCGGCAGCTGGGCGAGCTCCTCCAGCAGGACCGTCCGCGCGCAGGCACCGAAGGCCCGCATCAGCCGCCCCCGGGCGTGGTCCGGGGGAAACAGCAGCGCGAAATGCACCGGGAGGGCGGGGGCGAAGGGCCGGATCGCGATCGGCGAGACCTTCGCCTCCTCGTGGGCGGCCAGCGGGTTCATCACGCTGACCCCGAGCCCGGCCGAGACGAGGGTGCAGATCGAGGCGCCGAGGCCGGCCTCGGCGGTGATGGCCAGGCCGATGCCGGCCGCCTCGAAGATGGCCTCGGTCCGGCCGCGCAGGGCGCTCCCGAGCGACGCGGCGACGAAGGGCACGCCGTGAAAGTCCGCGGGCGCGAGCGCGGCCCGCGCGGCGAGGGCATGGTCCCGCGGCAGGACGGCGACGCAGGCGCGCGTCTCGACATGCTCGGCGCGCGCCTCCGGGGCGTCGCCGTACAGCATCGTCAGCGCGGCGTCGCAGGAGCCGGTGGCGAGCCAGTGGTTCACGGTCTCGTCGTCGCCGGAATGGATCGCCACGATCACGTCCGGATGCGCGGCGCGGAAGCGCACGACCGCCCGCGCGAGGAGCCCGCCCGCGAGCCGCGGCATCGCCGCCACCCGCAGCCGCTCCGCCCCGAAGGCGCGGATCCGCGCGGCCGCCGATTCCAGGCTCGTGAGGCCCACGAAGGCGCGCTCGACCTCCGCGTGGAACCGCGTCCCGTCGAGGGAGGGAACGACCCGGCTCCCGCTCCGGTCGAACAGGGGCAGGCCGGTGATCGCCTCCAGCTGGGCGATCAGCCGGCTGACCTGCGGCTGCGAGGTGTGGAGCCGGCGGCTCGCCTCGGTCATGGAGCCGGTGGCCACCACGGCCCGGAAGGCCTCGATGTGCCGGAAGGTCATGCGCCGCTCGGCCATATCAGATCCGTATGCTCGGCAGGTGAATCGGCATTGGACGCCCGCGCGCGGCCGCTCCTAGGATCAGTCGGCAAAGCTTCGGGCCGAGTCCCTGTCGGGGCGGCCGGGCGCTTCGCCGGTTCAGACATAGCGAGGGGGTTCGGATCGTGTCGAGGACGCTGCCGCTTCTGTTGGCCACTCTGTGCTGGGCCGGGCTCGCCGCGCCATCGGTCGCCGAGGGGCGTCTCGACAAGATCCGCGCGACCGGACAGATCAGCCTCGGCTTCCCGGACGCGTCGCCGCCCTTCGGCTTCCTCGACCAGAACGCCAAGCCGGTGGGCTATTCGCTGGAGATATGTGAGCACGTCGCGCAGAGGCTCAAGGCCGCGCTCGGCCTGCCCAAGCTCGAGGTGCGCCACGTGCCGGTGATGTCGGCGACCCGGATCCCGTTGATCAACAACGGCACGATCGACCTGGAATGCGGCACCGCCAGCAACCTGCCCGAGCGGCACAAGCTGGTCTCGTTCGCGCCGACCACCTTCGTGGCGCAGGTGGTGCTGGTGGCCAAGAAGGACACGCCGGTGGATGTCGACGACATCGCGTCGTTCCGCGGCAAGGCCATCTCGGCCCAGGCCGGCGGCGAGACTCAGCGCGTCGCCACCCGGATCAACGTCCGCGACAAGCTCGACATCCAGGTGATGCCGGCCAAGGACACCGCCGAGGTGTTCCTGCTCGTGGAGACCGGCCGCGCGGCGGGCGCCATCAACGACGACGCCCTGGCCCACGCCACGGTGGCGGGCGCCAAGCGGCCGGCCGATTACAAGATCGGCACCAAGGGCCTGGAATTCGCCCCCTACGGGATCCTGGAGCCGAAGGACGACGCGGCCTTCAAGGCTGCGGTCGACAAGGCGGTGGTCGAGCTGATCCGGGACGGGACCGTGGCGCGGCTCTACGGCAAGTATTTCGAGCAGCCGATCCCGCCGAAGGGTATCAACCTGGAGTTGCCGATGAGCGACGTGCTCAAGCGGGCCCTGGCCAACCCGACCGATTCCGGTGACGAGGCCGCGTACCGATAGGGCGGCGAGACCGACATGCGAGACGATCACGGCGAAGCCACGGACGCACTGTCCGTCGTCGACCTGCGGAGCGACACCGTCACGCGGCCGACCGAGGCGATGTACGCCCGGATGCGGTCCGCCCCTCTGGGCGACGACGGGCTCGACGCCGACCCGACCGCCCGCGCGCTGGAGGAGACCGCCGCCGCGATGCTCGGAAAGGCGGCTGCCCTGTTCGTGCCGAGCTGCACGATGGGCAACCTGCTGGCGATCCTGGCCCAGGTTCAGCGCAGCGAGCAGGTCCTGCTCGAGGCCCAGGCCCACATGCTCCACACCGAGCGCGGGGCCGCCACCCTGACCGGGGCGTTCCTGCACGGGATCGCCGGGACCGACGGCGCCATGGACCTCGACCGGCTGGAGGACGCCCTCCGGCCGGGTGCGAGCCCGCTACGGACGGCCATGATCGCGCTGGAGACCTCGCACAACGCCGCCGGCGGCACCGTGCTGCCGCCGGACCATATGGCGGCGGTCGCGGAGATCGGTCGCGCGCGCGGCATGAAGGTCCATCTGGACGGGGCCCGCCTGTTCAATGCCGCGACCCATCTCGGGGTCGCGCCGGCGGACCTCGCGGCCCATGTCGACACCGTGTCTCTGTGCCTCTCGAAGGGCCTCAGCGCCCCGGTCGGCGCCGTGCTCGCCGGCGACGAACCGGTGATCGCGGCGGCACGGCGCCTGCGGAAGATGATCGGCGGGACGCAGCGGCAGGTAGGCATCGTGGCGGCCGCCGGCCTCGAGGCGATCAACGCCATGGGCGCGCGTCTCGCCGAGGACCACGACCGGGCTCGGCAGCTGAGCGACGGGCTGAACGCCCTGCCGGGCCTCGCGGCGAACGCGCCGCAGACCAACATCGTGCAGGTCGACCTCTCTCGGACCGGGCGGGACAGCGCGCGCTGGGTGGCCGATCTCGACGCGGCCGGCATCCGCACGCGCCCGCTCGGCGCGCGGCGGCTGCGGCTCGTCACGCACCGGCACATCGCGCCGGCCGACATCGACCGCGCCGTCTCGGCCTTCCGCGCCTGCCTCGACGCGGCCTGAGACCGGTCAGGCCGCGCCCGCGACGCGGGTCTTCGCGCCGAGCATGCGGGCGAGGAGGACGACGTCGCCGGCATTGTCCGAGAGCAGGTCGGTGATGTCGCCGACCTCCAGTGCCTTCACGTGGCGGCAGCGCATGCCGTAGCGGCCGGCCGTGCAGGTGCAGCGCAGCTCCGGGCCGCCCGGCCGCTCCTCCAGGCTGACGTGGTAGCGGTTGCCGGTCGAGCCGCGCATGGCGAAGCGCAGGGCCGCCGGCTCGTCGGGGAAGGCCGCCAGGGCCCGGCCGCTGATCGCCCCCGGCGCGCGGCGCGGCACGGCGGGTCCGCCGACCGCCCGCGTGACCGGGAGGCCGAGCGCGGCCGCGAGGGCGTGCACGTCCGCGACCGCCCGCTCGCGCATCGCGGCCAGCGCGATCTCCGCGCAGGCGAAGGCGTCCTCGCCGGCGTCGTGGTGCTCGAAGCGGATGCCGAGGCGCCGCGCGACCTTGCCGAGCCCGCAGCCCTCCGGCGCCGGGAAGACCCGGCGCGCCACCTGGACCGTGCAGAGATAGGCGAGATCGGGGACCGGCAGGCCCGCCCGCGTCAGCCCGGCGCGCAGGACGCCGATATCGAAGCTCGCGTTGTGCGCCAGGATCAGCCCGCGCCCGAGATCGCCGAGATAGGGCGCCATGACGGCGGCGAAGTCGGGCTTGTCGGCGACGTCGGCCGGCAGGATGCCGTGCACCCGGATGTTGCCCGGCGCGAAACGCATCTCGGGCGGCCGGATCAGGTGGCTCTCGCGGCGCACGACGCGGCCCTGCGCGATCCAGGCGAGACCCACCGCGCAGGCGCTGTCACGCCGCTCGTTGGCCGTCTCGAAGTCGAGGGCCAGGACCGTCATCGAGGGTCAGCCATGCCGGGTGGAAGTTCTCGGGGTGTTCCCCGAGAGGTCTAGGCCGCCCGGACTCGGGCTTCAACCCTGCGCCACCATCGCCAGCCAATCGTCCTCCGAGACGACCCGGACGCCGTGCTTCTGCGCGTCCTTCAGCTTCGAGCCCGCCCCGGGGCCGGCCACGACCAGGTCGGTCTTGGCCGAGACCGAGCCCGAGACCTTGGCACCGAGGCGCTCGGCCACCGCCTTGGCCTCGTTGCGGGTCATCTTCTCCAGGGTGCCGGTGAAGACCACGGTCTTGCTTGCGAAGGTGGAGGCCGCGGCGGCCCGCTCCATCGGCTGCACCGCGACCGCGTCGAGGAGGGCCGTGACGGCGTCGGCATTGTGCGGCTCGGAGAAGAACAGGAGCAGGGCGTCGGTCGCCACCGGGCCGATCTCGCCGTCGTCGGCGAAGACACGGTAGGCGTCCCCGGGACGCTGCGCCGCAGCCCGCGCGATCGCCGCGCGCACCGCGTCGACGTCGCCGTAATGGGCGAGGAGGTTGTCGCGCTGGACCGCGCTCAGGCGCGCCCGCTCCTTGGCCGGTGCCGCGTCGCCCTCCGGGAAGCCGAGGTCGAGGAGCCGGTCGCGGGTGGTGCCCCCGACGCGCGGCACGGCGGTGAGCTCGACCCAGTCGGGGCCGGGCTGCGCCGCCGCGGCCTCGCGGATCGCCGCGATCAGCGTCGGCATGTCGGCGAAGCGCTTCGCCAGCGCCTTGGCGGTCGCCTCTCCGATCTGCGGGATGCCGAGGGCGAAGAGCAGGCGGTTCATCGGCACGGCGCGCCGCGCCTCGACGGCGGCGAGCAGGTTCCGGATCGCCTTGTCGTCCTCGTCGCCCTTCTTCTTGGCGGCCTTCTTGGGCGGCTCGGCCGTCCCCGACTCCGCGCGCCGCTCGGCCGACAGCGCCTCGCGCCGCGCCACCACGGCGGCCTTGAGTTCCGCGAAGTCGAGGCGGAACAGGTCGGCGGGCTGGCGCACGAGCCCGGCCTCGAACAGGACCTCGATATAGGTCTCGCCGAAGCCCTCGATGTCGAAGCCATTGCGCGACACGAAGTGCTTCATCCGCTCGACGCCCTGCGCCGGGCAGATCAGCCCGCCGGTGCAGCGGCGCACCGCGTCGGGCCGGCCGGTGCGCGGGTTGATCGCGCGGACGGCGCGGCTGCCGCAGGCCGGGCAGGTCTCCGGGAAGGCGTAGGGCCGCGAGTCGGCCGGGCGCTTCGTGAGGTCGACATCCATGACCTTGGGGATGACGTCCCCGGCCCGGACCACCGTCACGGTGTCGCCGACCCGGATGTCGCGGCCGTCGCGGATCGGCTCCCCGTCGGCGCCGACGCCCTTCACGTAGCCCTCGTTGTGGAGAGTGGCGTTCGAGACCACGACGCCGCCGACGGTCACCGGACGGAGCTTGGCGAGCGGGTTCAGCGAGCCGGTGCGGCCGACATTGATGACGATGTCCTCGACGACCGTCGTGGCTTCCTGGGCGGCGAATTTGTGGGCGAGCGCCCAGCGGGGCGAGCGCGAGACGAAGCCCAGCCGCTTCTGGAGCGCGAGGTCGTCGACCTTGTAGACGACGCCGTCGATGTCGTAGCCGAGCCCGGCCCGGTCCGCCTCGATGCCGCGGTAATGGGCGAGCATCGCCTCCGTGTCGGTGAAGGTCTCGGTGCGCGGATTGACCGGCAGGCCCCAGGACGCGAAGCGTTCCAGCACGCCGGACTGCGTGTCGGCGATGGGCGCCGACAGCTCGCCCCAGGCGTAGGCGAAGAAGCGCAGCGGCCGGGACGCGGTGATCGCGGGATCGAGCTGGCGCAGGCTGCCGGCCGCGGCGTTGCGCGGGTTGGCGAAGAGCGGCTTGCCGGCCGCTTCCTGCCGGGCGTTGATGGCGGCGAAGTCGGCGTGGGACAGGTAGACCTCCCCGCGCACCTCGCAGATCTCCGGCCAGCCGGTCCCCGCGAGCACCGCCGGGATGTCCTGCACCGTGCGGGCATTGGCCGTGACGTTCTCGCCGACCTCGCCGTCACCGCGGGTGGCGGCGGTGTCGAGCCGGCCGTTCACGTAGCGCAGCGACAGGGACAGGCCGTCGATCTTCGGCTCGGCCGTGAAGGCGAGGGGGGCGTCGTCCGGCCAGCCGAGGAAGCGGCGCACGCGCGCGACGAACTCGGCCACCTCCGCGTCGTCGAAGGCGTTGCCCAGCGAGAGCATGGGCACGGCGTGCCGCACCTTGGCGAACTTCTCCGAGGCCTTGGCGCCGACCGACGTGCTGGCGGCGCCGGTGCCGGCGAGATCCGGGAAGCGCGCCTCGATGTCCTCCAGGCGGCGGCGCAGCCGGTCGTACTCGGCATCCGATATCTCGGGCGCGTCCTCCTGGTAGTAGAGGCGGTCGGCCTCCAGGATCGCGTCCGACAGCCGCGCGTACTCGGTGCGCGCTTCCTCGGCGGTGAGGTCGAGATCGAGCGGTTCGGATTTCGTGACGGCCATGCCGGGGTTCTAACGCATCGGCGGCCGGCGGGGAGCCGGTCGCGGCGCGCCGTCCCCGATTCCCTCACCGGCGGGTGCCGAGCAGATCGCCGCGCCCCGCCATCCGGAAGGCCGCCAAGAACGTCGCGGCGACGAGGGCGGCGACCGCCTGCAGCGGCAGGATCGGGGCCAGCCAGCCCGCGACCGCCGTTCCAGCGACCGAGCCGAGATTCATGGCCGCCATGTACACCTCGAACTGCGTGGCCGCGCCCGGCCGGCCTCGGCTCGCCGCCAGGAGGGCCGGCATCAGGGAGACGATCAGGAGGCCGGGCAGCACGCTGGTGAGCGCCAGGATCGCCGGCGCCGCGGACCCGAGGAGGCCGGCGCCGATCAGGATCCCGGCCAGCACGAAGGTGACGGCACTGCCCAGGAGCAGGGCGCGCAGCGGCGACGCCGCGCCCGCGCGGTCCGACCAGAGGCCGACCGCGACCGCACCGGCCGTGCCGCTCACCAGGGTCAGGACCGCCTGGAGGCGCGACAGGCTCGCGGCGTCCCAGCCCTGCCGCTGGAGAAGGTCGATCGAGAACGGCAGCTCGAACAGGCCGAGCGCCGCGTCGAGGGCGAAGCACAGGGCGAGCAGCCGCAGGGCGCGCGGACGGCGCAGGGCGACGGCCGTCCGGCGCAGGAAGCGGCGGAACGGGACGCGCCGCGGCGCCGGTCCGCGGCGCTCGAGCGACCAGATCGGATCGGTCGGCGCCTCGCGGACCAGCAGCATCGGCAGGCTCGCGACGATCGCGAGGGCGAGCAGCCAGCGGGCGCTCGCGGCGAAACCCCAGCTCGCGAGCGTCCAGCCGAAGAGTGCGGCGCTGAGGCTCGTTCCGGCCACGAAGCCCGCGCGGGTGCAGGCGCTGACCCGGCCGAGCTCCCGGGCCGGGACGTGGTCCATGATCATCCGGTCGCAGGCGGTGTCGAGGAGCGACGCGAACAGGCTGTGGACGAGGAAGACCAGGCCGAGCGCGCCGACTGCATCGCCCCCGGCGACGAGGAGGAGCGCCAGCGTCGCCTGGCATCCGACCAGCGCGGCGACCGCGAAGGGCCTGCGCCGCCCCATCCGCGTGTCCCCGGCGCGGTCCACCCAGGGCCCCCAGAGCACGGGCTGCAACGTCCAGGGCAGGCCCGCCAGGGCGAAGTGCATCCCGACCTCCGTCGCCGGGACGCCCTGCGCCGCGAGGTGATTGGCGAGCGCGGTCAGCGAGAAGCCCGCGATCAGGCCCTGGTAGAGGTAGGTGGCGAAGAACACGCCGTAGCGGACGGACCGCCGGCCGAGGCTCGGTCTGCCCATGAGGATGACACGGCGATCGATGCGGGACCGCGTCACCGCGCGCGGCGCTTCTTGCAGGAGACGGGCGGCGATCCGATGCTGCTCATTCCCGCCCCATCGGATCGCCGCCCGTGCCGCTTCGCTCCCCTGACGCTAGCGCCCCCGCCCCCGCCCCGCGAGGTGTCGCGTGAGCGCGGCGCAGGTCTGGATCGTCGACCTCGCCCTTTCCCCGGACCAGATCGACCGGTGCGATACCGTCCTCGACGCCGCGGAGCGCGCGCGGGCGGACCGGTTCCTGCGCCCGGCGGATCGAGCCCGGTTTCGCGCCAGCCACGCCGCGCTGCGGCTGGTCCTCGGCGACGCGCTCGGTCTCGCGCCGGCCGACGTGGAACTCGCGGCCGGAGCCGGCGGCAAGCCGGAACTCGCGGGTGCGGCGCGCGCCGCCGCGGACTTCAACCTCTCCCATTCCGGCGCGCGCGCGCTGATCGGGCTCGCCCGCGACGCGGCGATCGGCGTCGATGTCGAGGCCGTGCGGCCGATCGCGGACGCGCTGCGGATCGCGGCGGCGCATTTCGCCGCCGACGAAGTCTCGGCCCTGGCCGCGGCCCCGCGGAGCGCGGTCGAGCGGCGCTTCTTCGGTCTGTGGACCCGCAAGGAGGCGGTGGTGAAGGCGCTGGGGAGCGGCCTGTCGCTACCCCTCGACCGCTTCAGCGTCAGCGTTCCCCCCGAACCGCCGCGCCTTCTCCGGGCTTCTGCCGACGAGTCCTGGAACCTGGACGGTCCGTGGAGCCTGACGGAAGTCGATTGCGGGAGCGACCACGTCGCCACGGTGGCGGTCCGATCCGCGGAGGCGGAGATCACCTGCCACCATCTCTCGGACGACTGGCCCGATCATCTCGGCTGAAAAGGCGCAACACCGCGCTTGCGGTGGGGGAAAGGCGCGGCTATACACCCGCTCGCCGGCCCTGGCGGACACGCGGGACGGCCTTCGGAGTGTAGCGCAGTCTGGTAGCGCACCACGTTCGGGACGTGGGGGTCGCAGGTTCAAATCCTGCCACTCCGACCAAAATTCCCGCGATCTCAAGCTCAGTGAGAACAGAAAGCCGCCCACGGCGAGACGCATCGCGCTCGCACGCTGGTGAGGCATGGCTGTCCGGACGATTCCGCGCAACGGTGCCCCAGATCCTGCACCCGCGCGAACGCGCCCATCGGTGAACGTCCGAAGGCGTCGAGGCGCGCCGCAACCGATTCATCCCGATCCGCGGCGGCGCCCCCGGCGATCCTCGCACGCGGCTTATTTAGAGCCCGGCCTGTCGGGACCACCTGAGCCGCGGTTCTGCGGCGGAACGCCCTCGGCCTCCGCCGTCCTGGGTGCCCCGTCTGGCGGCGTCAGCGGCGCGATGGGCACGCTCTCCACGAGAAGCGCGATCATCTCGGACCGTGAGTTCAGGAGAATGGCCGGCGGCTCGCCGGTGATCTGCCGCCATCGCCTGATGAAATCGCCTGCCGGCAATTCGGCGAGGGCGTCCTGATCGGTCGCGGGGTGGTCCGTTCTGGGCACTGCGGACTGGTCCATGCGCCTCAACGGCGCGGATCACGATTCGGCCTCAGCGTCTGCCCGGGATGGTGAAGCGAGCGTTGCCCCGATCGCGGAAAAAAAATGTGCCCGCCACGGCGGACCGGGCGGGCAAGGTCAGGGGCGCTCGATGCGTTGGCGAGCACCGCGACTCTCCCTAACAGCCACAGGCGCGCCGGTAAGCCCGTCGGTGTGACAGATCGGGGCGTGTGAAGGCGAGTCTCCCACGGTCGCGGCTTTCGGGCATGTCATCGTTCTCGCGGGGCACACCCTCACGTCGCCCGACGGGCATCCTGAGCGCGGTCAGGCGGCGAGACGGAGGCCGGTCCCGCGGACGCTGCGAGGCGTGACCGTCGACTTGTCCCGGGGAAGCAGCAGCTCGATCTGCGAGCAGTGCAGCGCCAGGACGTTCTGCTCCTCCGCCAAGGCGCGCGCCGCGCCGCTGAACCGGCCGTTGGTCATCACGCACGCCGTGGCCGATCCGGCGCGCTCCGCCGCCGCCGCGACGTCCGAGATCGGGAGGCACGCGATGTCGCGATCCGCCCAGCGCAGGCACACGACGACGCGAGTCCGGGCCCGGAGGAGGACGAAATGCTCCTGATCCTGGTAGTCCAGACGCCAGCCCGCCGCCTTCAGGCACCGCAGCATCAGCGCCTCGTAGCTCGCTTGCGCGGAGCTGGCGCGGTCGACGAAGGTCCACGACGCGATCTCGGCCGGCAGGATCGACGCGAACTCCGCCCGGACCAATCGTCGGAAGCTGCCGATCCGCACGACGGTGCGGAGTGGACGCGAGAGATGGGCGCGGTGCAGACGGATCAGTTCCCGATTCCAGAGCGCCTCGAACGCGGCCGCATCCCGAGCATGGCGTTCCATCCACCGATTCTCGATGATCAGCCGCTCGATCTGCGGCCGGATCGAACGGCGACACCGCTCCACGACGCGCGCCTGGAGATGCAGCCAGGCGAGCAGAAACAGGATGGCGGTCACCCAGAGGGCGAGGCTCGTCGCGGACATGGCGGCGGAACTTTGCGAAATAAGGCCGATGTCGCGATTAATCTGCCACAGGTATTAAGCGCACATTGCCGACCAGACCCGCCTTCAATCGATCAACCTAAGTCTTCGAGGATGGTGAATTCTGACTTTATGTGCGCCCGGGTGCCACTCAGGTCCGCATGGCCACGAACATGCTCCGACCCTGCTGGTGGTAGTAGCCGCTCTCCATCGAGCCGCGGATGTCGCGCCCGAGCATGTCGTACTGCTCGTAGACCATGTCGAAGCCGCACTCCTTCAGGAGCTGGATCAGGGCCGGCTTGGTGGGCCAGAAGGAGCGTTTGTTGCTCCAAGAGGTCCATTTGTGCGCTTCGAGCTGGCTGGTGTCGTCGAGATCGTGCTCGTGCATCCAGCGGCCGGGCAGGCCTTCGTTCTCCGCCGGCGGCGACAGCTGGAACAGGGTCTGGTTCTCGTCGGTCGCGAAATGCGTGTGCAGGATGATCACGTCACGCACGCATTCGGCCATGAGGCGGATGAAGGCGGCCGGCCTGTCGAGGTGATAGAGCAGCCCGCAGCAGAAGGCGGCATCGAAGGGCCCGTGGGCACCGAGGTTCCACACGTCGTCGTTGACGAAGGCGAGGTCCGGGACGCCCGCCCCATCCTTGACCCGCAGGCAGTTCTCGAAATTGGAGCGGCGCACCTCGACACCGGTGGCGCGCATCCCGGCGCGGGCGAATTCGAGCGTGTACCCGCCCTCGAGGCAGCCCAGATCGACGATCGAGCGGCCGGCCAGCCTGTGCCCGTAGAACAGCCGGAGCGAGCGCAGCGCCGCCTGAGTCCAAGGGCTGTCGGCGATCAGCCAGCCCGCCTCGGGCAAGGTCTCGGACCCGTCCGCGAGGCGGATGTTGTGTGCCGTGAACGTCATGCCGCCTCCCCACACCGCACACTCCTGCCGAACGGTGCCGCGGCGAGTCTATACGGGCCGCGGTCGATCGGTTCACGCGGTTTGTCGATCCGCCCAAGTCGAACGGCCGGCCTCCCGGCGGATGGATCAGGCGGTGCGCCCCCCGTCTCGATGAAGTGTGGCCGGGTGAACGTAGCTTGCGACGTAGGTCACGGAAGGGCGTATGAAGCCGCCCGATGGACCCGCCTTCACACAGCCGAGCCGGTCGGCGACCCGCGGGATGGGTCGGCTTCGCGCGCAGCTTCCTCGTCAGCACCGCCGGCATGGGCGTCGCGCTCGTCGGCTTCGTGGCCGCGGTCGACCCCTACGGTCTGCGGGCCGCACCCGGGCATCCACCGGGACCGATCATGGACGCCAATCAGCGACTCTCTTATCCGCAGATCGCGCGCGGCGGACCGTTCGACGCGGCGGTCTTCGGCACCTCGACCGCGCGGCTGCTCGACCCGCAGGCCCTGGACGCGGCCTTCGATGTCCGGTTCGCCAATCTGGCGGTGAATGCCGCGACATCCGACGAGCAGGCTCGCCTCGCCGCGCTGTTCCTGGCCCGCCGGCCGGTCCGCGCGGTCCTGTTCGGCCTCGACGCCCCGTGGTGCGCCGCCGATCCGCCGGCCAGAACCGCCAACGCCTTCCCCGACTGGCTCTACGCGGACCGGGCGCCCGGCGACGTCCTGCGGCAGGTCAGCCTGCGCTCGGTCACGACGGCCGTCCGTACGGGGCTTGCCGAACTCGGGCTGGTGCAGGCGCGAATTCGCGGCGACGGCTACGCGGTGTTCACACCGCCGGAGGCGCGCTACGATCTCGATCGCGCCCAGGCCCACATCCGCGCCGGCCGCGTCGATTCGACGTCCGCGGAACCGCCCGATGCGCCGATGCCGGCCCTCGACCGCCTGGACAATCTCCTCGGCCGCGTGCCCGTCGAGGCCCTGAAGATCGTAGCCTTCATGCCGGTCCACGCGGCGGCGCAGGGATCACCGGGATCGGCGGCGGCCCGGCGCGAGGAAGCCTGCAAGGCGCGCGCCGCGATGATTGGGAAGCGGCGCGGCGCGGTCGTGGTGGATTTCCGCCGGTTCTCGCCGCTGACGACCCGGGACGCGAACTACTGGGACGCGCTGCACTACCGCCTGCCCGTGGCGGCCCGCATCGTCTCGGACCTCGCGCGCGCCGTCGCCACCGGCCGCGACGATCTGGACGGCGTCTACCGGGTGCTCGCGCACCCGTGACGCCCGGTCAGGCGGCGGCGCGCTCGGCGCTCGCCCAGCCCGCGCGGGTCTCGGCGCAGTAATCCGCGTAGCGACCGTCCCGGACCGCCGCGCGGGCGCCGGCCATCAGGTCCTGGTAGTAGGCGAGGTTGTTCCAGGTCAGCAGCATCATCCCGAGGATCTCGTTCGAGCGCACGAGGTGATGCAGGTAGGCCCGTGAATAGTCCCGCGCGGCCGGACAGGTCGAGGCCTCGTCGAGCGGCGCGGTGACCTCGGCGTGGCGCGCATTGCGCAGGTTGACCCGTCCGTGGCGCGTGTAGGCGAGGCCGTGGCGGCCGGCGCGGGTCGGCATCACGCAGTCGAACATGTCGATGCCCCGGGCGACGGCGCCCAGGATGTCGTCCGGCGTCCCGACGCCCATCAGGTAGCGGGGCTTCGCCGCCGGCAGGTGCGGCTCCACAGTCTCGATCATGGCGAACATGACCGCCTGGGGCTCGCCCACGGCGAGGCCGCCCACCGCGTAGCCCTTGAGATCGAGATCCGTCAGCGCGCGGGCGCTCTCGACGCGCAGGGACGGCACGTCGCCGCCCTGGACGATGCCGAACAGGGCCCGCCCGGGCTGCTCGCCGAACGCGACGCGGCAGCGCTCGGCCCAGCGCAGGGACAGGTGCATGGCCTTCTCGATGGCCGCGTGGTCCGCCGGCAGGCGGACGCACTCGTCGAGCTGCATCTGGATGTCGGAGCCGAGCAGCCCCTGGATCTCGATGGAGCGCTCCGGGCTCATGTGGTGGGCAGTGCCGTCGATGTGCGAGCGGAAGGTCACGCCCTGCTCGTCGATCTTCCGCAGGGCGGAGAGCGACATCACCTGGAAGCCGCCGGAATCCGTCAGGATCGGCCGGTCCCAGTTCATGAAGCGGTGCAGGCCGCCGAGCCTGGCCATGCGCTCAGGGCCGGGGCGCAGCATCAGGTGGTAGGTGTTGCCCAGAACCACGTCGGCGCCGAGGTCGCGGACCTGGCCGGGATACATGGCCTTGACGGTCGCGGCGGTGCCCACCGGCATGAAGGCCGGAGTCCGGATCTCGCCGCGCGGCGTCGCGATCACGCCGGTGCGGGCGGTGCCGTCCCGGGCCAGCAGGTCGAAGCGGAAGGAAGCGCTGTCGGTCATGGAGTGTCCGCGCGCGGGCCCGGGAACAGCAGGCTGGCGTCGCCGTAGGAGTAGAATCGATACCCGGCGCCGATCGCGTGCGCGTACGCCGCGCGCATCGTCTCGAGGCCGGAGAAGGCCGAGACCAGCATGAACAGCGTCGAGCGCGGCAGGTGGAAGTTGGTCACGAGGGCGTCGACCGCGCGGAACCGGTAGCCCGGCGTGATGAAGATCTCGGTCGGTCCCGAGAAGGGCGCGAGCGTCCCGTCCGGCCGGGCCGCGCTCTCCAGCAGGCGCAGCGCCGTGGTCCCGACCGCGACGACGCGGCCGCCCGCGGCCCGCGCGGCGTTCAGGGCCTCGGCCGTGGCGGCGTCGAGGATGCCGATCTCCGCGTGCATGCGGTGCGCCTCGGTGTCCTCGGCCTTGACCGGCAGGAAGGTCCCGGCGCCGACATGCAGCGTGACGTGGTGGCGCCGCAGACCGGCGGCGTCGAGATCGGCCAGCAGCGCGTCGGAGAAGTGCAGGCCGGCCGTCGGGGCCGCCACCGCCCCCGGATGGCGGGCGTAGACCGTCTGGTAATCCGTGGCGTCGCGGGCATCCGTGGCGCGCTTGCCGGCGATGTAGGGGGGCAACGGCAGGGCGCCCTCCGCGGCGATGGCCGCATCGAGCTCGGGCCCGGCCCGGTCGAAGGCCAGGACGATCTCGCCGGCCTCGGCCTTCTCCAGAACTGCCGCCGACAGGGCGCCGAAGCGCAGCGCGTCGCCCGCGGCGAGCCGCTTGGCCGGACGCGCGAAGGCGCGCCAGCGGTCGGGGGCCTCGCGCAGATGGAGCATCACCTCCGTGCGCTGACCGGGCGCGCCAGGGCGGGTGCGCACGCCGTTCAGCCGGGCGGGGATCACCCGCGTGTCGTTGAAAACCAGGGCGTCGCCGGCTCGGAGCGCGTCGGGCAGGTCGCGCACGGTCCGGTCGGCCAACGGCGCGCCCGGGCGGACCACGAGCATCCGCCCGGCGTCGCGCGGCTCGGCCGGGCGCAGGGCGATGCTGGTCTCCGGCAGCTCGAAATCGAAGAGGTCCACGCGCATCGCCGGCTGCCTGCACCGAACGCCACGCGGATTCAACCGCGGAACCGCCGGGGAGCGCGTCCGTTTTCCGCGTCACCGAGACGCGAGGCCCCCGATCCATGCCCTGGTACGCCGTTCGCCCCCGTGACGCCGCCGATCCCCGCTGGCCGCTGCCTGGCACGCCCGAGATCGTGCTGAAGGCCGAGGATCCCGACACCGCCCGCGCGAAGTTCGAATCGGCCTACCCGAGCCAGCCCTTCGGCAGCCCCGGCGTCCCGGTTCCGGATACCGGTGCCGGCAGCTTCCGCGGCGATCCCGACGCGCTCGTCGTGGCCGAGACGGGCGAGCCGCCCGCGTCGCGGGAGCGCGAGGCGTGACGCCCCGCGCGCGCGCCCGGCGGGTCACCCTCGACGGGCAGCTCCTCGGGTACTGGGAGCGCGAGGCCGCCCGGCTGGAAACCCTCGCCGCCGCGGCACGCTTCGCCTGGCAGCGCCGTCGCTACCTGCGCAAGGCGGAGGCCGCGCGCGCCAAGGCGGAGCCGAGCCGGCTCCGCGAGGCCGCCCGGGGCCAGGGCGACGCCTCGGAGACTTAGCCGCGGCTAACACATTTTCGACGGCGTCGAACCTTTGCCGTGGCCTTGGCCGTGGCCGGTGCCGTATGGGCGCGGCGTCACCCCAACGGCGCGCACCATGGACCGCACCCAGAAAGCTGCCCTCTTCAGCGCGGGCATTGGCCTCGCCGTCACGGCGATGAAGTTCTACGCGGCGTGGCTCACCGGCAGCCTCGCCCTGTACTCCGACGCGCTGGAGAGCATCATCAACGTGGTCGCCGCGGTGGGCGCCTTCGTGGCCCTGCGGGTCGCCGCGCGCCCGGCGGACGAGGACCATCCCTACGGTCACCACAAGGCCGAGTTCTTCTCGGCGGTGATCGAGGGCGCGCTGATCGTCGTGGCGGCGCTGCTGATCCTGCGGGAATCCTATTTCGGTCTGCTCGCGCCGAAGGCCCTCGACGCGCCCGCGGTCGGCCTCGCGATCAACTTCGCGGCCGGGATCGTCAACGCGGTCTGGGCGGCGGCGCTGATGCGCTGGGGCCGGCGGTGGCGGTCGCCGGCCCTGATCGCCGACGCGCGCCACGTCTTCGCCGACGTCGTTACATCCTGCGGCGTCCTCGCCGGCGTCGGCGCCGTGGTGCTGACGGGCTACCCCGTCCTCGACCCCGTGGTGGCCGGTCTGGTCGCCATGAACATCCTGTGGTCCGGCTTCCGCATGGTGCGGGAATCGGTGGACGGCCTCATGGACCGGGCCGCCCCGGCCGAGATGGTCAGCCAGATCCGGTCGCTCATCTCCCAGCACGGCGAGGGCGCGCTGGAGGCGCACGACGTGCGGACCCGCTCCGCCGGTCAGGCGACCTTCATCGATTTCCACCTCGTCGTCCCCGGCGCGATGACCGTCGAGGATTCCCACGCGATCTGCGACCGGCTCGAGACGGCCCTAGAGACGACGATCCCCGGGGCGGTGGTGACCATCCATGTCGAGCCCGGCGAGGAGGCCAAGGCGCGGGGATTGCCGGTGCTGTAGCGCCGCCGGTCAGCTCCAGGCGTGGAGCGGCGGATTCACGCCGTTGAGGGCGTGGTTGCCGACGATCGCGTACTTCCAGCGGACCGGGTCGTGCAGCGTGTGCGTGCGCGCGTTCCGCCAGTGACGGTCGAGATTCTCGGCTGCCAGGGTCGAGCGGGTGCCCGACAGCTCGAACAGCTTGTTCGACGCCGCCAGGGCGACCTCGGTCGTCAGCACCTTCGCCTCGGCGACGGCGATCTGCGCCGCCGCGACCGTCTCGGCGTCGGGCCGCGCGACGGCGGTGTCGAGGATGTGACCGGCGCGGTCGAGGAGCGCCTCGGCGGCGTGCTGCCGGATGGTCAGGTCGCCGATCGCCTGGATCGTGTAGGGATCGTCGGCGGCCCGCTCCAGCCCGCTGTCGATCCAGGGGCGGGCCTTCTCGCGGACGAAGCCGATGGTGTCGTCCAGGGCCTCGCGGCCGATCCCGGCATCGACCGCCGCCTGGATGATCTGGAATACGGCGCCGTCGGCGGTGGGCGCAGCGTAGCCCTTCCAGGCGGGCACCAGATGGGACTTGGGCACGCGCACGTCGTCGATCAGCACCGTCCCGCTCGCCGTGCCCCGCTGGCCGAAGCTCGACCAGTCGTCGATCACCGTGAGGCCGGGCGCGTCCCGCTCGGCGATGGCGTACCACGCCCGCCCTTCCTCATCGAGGGCGACGATCGGCACGAGATGCGCGAGGAGGGCGCCGGTCGCGTAGAATTTCCGGCCCCGCACCACGACGTGGTCGCCGTGATCGGTGAAGCGGGTTTCGAAATCGGCCGCCCGCTTGGTGCCGCGCTCCGAGAAGGCGTTGCCGAACCGCGTTCCGCGCAGAACCTCGCCGAACAGCAGGTGCTTCTGCGCCTCGTCCGACACCGTCCGGATGGCCGCCAGGATGCCGAGATGGTTCTGGGCGATCTGCGCGATGGCGGGATCGGCGGCCGCCACGATGGCGATGACCTGCGCGAGGGTCCGGTACGAGACCTCGGGGCCGCCATAGGCCCGCGGCACGTTGATCGACCAGAGGCCGCTCTGCGAGAAGGCGTCGAGCTCCGCCAGCGGCCGCACGGCGTGGCGGTCCCGTTCCGACGCGCCGGCCCGGAACTCGGCCGCCAGCCGGTGAGCCACGGCCAGCGCCTCGGCATCGTCACGGATCACGTGGGCGGGGGAGGGCGGCCGCGCGGGGCCGGGGGCGCCCGGGCGGCGCTCCGGCTCGAGCGTGCGCGCATCGACGGCGATGTTCATGGCTCACTCCGGTCAGGCATGGTTTGATCGAGGGGGCGGCGCTCAGGCGGCCTCGGCACGCCGGCCGCGGGCGGCCTCGAGGGCGCGGACCCGCGGGATCACGTGCGCGCCGAAATACGCGACGTCCTCGTGGAAATGCAGGAAGGCCAGCAGGGCGAGGTCGGCACCGGCATCCTTCAGCGCGAGGATGCGCTCGGCGATCTGGTCGGGCGTGCCGATCAGGTTGGTCTTGAACCCGTCGTTGTACTGGACCAGGTCCTCGAAGCTCGACTTCGCCCAGTTGCCTTCCCCTTCCGGAGACGCCTTGCCGGCGTTCTTCACCTCGTGGCCGAAGGCCTTCACGGCGTCCGGATCGGCGTGGTCGATGATCTCCTGAAGGACGGCGCGGGCCTCCTCCTCGGTGTCGCGGGCGATCACGAAGGCGTTGACGCCGATCCGGGGATGGTTGCCGGTCTGGGCCGCCTTGGCGCGGATGTCGTCGACCTGGGCGCGGATCGTCTCCGGGGTGCCGCCGTTGGTGAAGTACCAGTCCGAGACGCGGGCGGCCATGTCACGCGCGGCGCGCGACGAGCCGCCCTGGAAGATCTCCGGCAGCGGCTGGGCGGGCTTCGGCTTCAGCGTGTAGTCGCTGTAGCGGTAGAAGTCGCCGCGGAAGGTGAAATTGTCCTGCGTCCAGATCCCGCGCAGGCTGCGGATGAACTCCTCCGATCGGCGGTAACGCTCGTCGTGGTCGAGCCAGGGCTCGCCGATCGCCCGGAACTCGCCCGAGAACCAGCCCGACACGATGTTCACCGCGATGCGACCTTCGGTGAGCTGGGAGATCGTGGCGATCTGCTTGGCGGCGAGCGTGGGATGCCACGGCCCGGGCAGGAGGGCGGCGATCACCTTGAGCTTGGTGGTCGCTGCCAGCAGGGCGTGGCTGAAGGCGACCGATTCGTGCTGGTACTCGGCGCCGTAGCCCGCGGTGAACCGGATCTGGGTCAGCCCGTAATCGAACCCCGCCTCCTCGGCGATCTGGGCCAGCTTCCGATTGTACTCGGCGTCCCAGCTCGTGCGCTGGGGGATCTTGCTGATGACAAGCCCCCCGGAGACGTTGGGCACCCAGTAGGCGAAGCGGATCGGCTCGCGCGCCGCCGCGTCGTCGAAATGGCTGGTCATCCGGCGTTACCTCAGTTGCACGGCGGTCCGGCGCCGTGTCGTCTTCGGAAGATCGCCGCGAACTGAATACACTATGCAGAACGCGGCCGATCGCTCAAGAACACAGAAAGTATTCCGGGGCGACGACCGTCGGTCAAAGGAACGGGTTGCCGTTTTTCGGCCGATCTCGGCGAGACTTTTCTTCGCCGAGATCGTCAGCGCGCGGCTTTATCCTAGGCGGCACGGGTCGCGGGCGAATCGTGCAGGCGCCGCCACGCGAAGACCGAGAACACGCCGATCAGGCAGGCGGCCAGGCCGAACCACGTGAATGCGTATTGCAGGTGGTTGTTCGGCAGGTCGACCCGCAGCTGACCGCCGCGCGGCCAGCTCGTCTGTCCGGGCACGGCGTCGGCCTCGATCAGGTAGGGCTCGACCGTCCCGAGACCGCGCGCCGCCGCGATGCCGGCGATATCCCGGTTGAACCACTCCCCGCGGGCGGGATCCGGCTCCGGAACGAACATCCCGCGGGGCTCGCTCGCGCGGAGAATGCCGGTCACCGTCGTCGGCCCGTCGATCACGCCATCCCGGCGATCGCCCTGCGCCTTCAGCTCCGTGGGAACGAAGCCCCGGTTGACCAGCACGACGCTGCCGTCTTCCCGGCGGAACGGCGTGAGCACGTAGTAGCCCTGCAGGGCCCGGCCCGGGGTCTCGCCGGGCGCCAGTCCGTGGACGAGGGTCTCCCGGTCGTTGAGGAACTGACCGGTGACCCGGACATGCCGGAACTCGTCGCGTGCCGGATCCCAGGCCGCCGCGGCCGGCGGCGCCACCGGCTCGGCGCGGCTCTGACGCACGATCCGGGCGATGAGATCCTCCTTCCAGGCCTTGCGCTCGAGCTGCCAGGTCCCGAGACCCAGCAGGATGGCCAGAGCGATCAGCGAGGCGAGTCCCGGCGCGACGAGGTCGCGCCAGGCCGCCCGGTGCGGTCCGGTCGCGGTCACGACTCGAAGCGCCCTTCCTCGGCCCGGTTGCGGAACTGCAGGGCGATCAGAAGGCCCTTGAGGGGCCGGACCAGGATCAGGCTGAGCCCGACCGAGAGCGTCAGGGCCACCAGGGCGTGGACCCAGATCGGCGGCTCGAAGGTGATCTCCAGCCACAGCGCGAGGCCGACGACGACCAGGCCGACGATCGACATCACGAAGAAGGCCGGCCCGTCCGCCGAGTCGAAATGCGTGTAGTCCAGGCCGCACGCCTCGCAGGACGGGCGCAGGCTCAGGAAGCCCTTGAATAGGTGCCCCTCGCCGCAGCGCGGGCACCGGCCGCGCAAGCCGGTGGGGATCGGGGGCGGCGGCGAGTAGGTTCGGTCGTCCACGGGCACACTCCAGACCTGTTCCGCGCGGGCCCCCATCGCCCCGCGCCCGGGCCGTCCGCTTCGATATGGGGATCGCGCGGCGTCGGAAATGCAAAAGGGCGGCCTGAGCCGCCCTTCGCAGGTCCGCCATGCAGCGGCAAGATGGTCCCGCTCAGTGAGCGCCGCCGCCGTGGAAGACGCCCGAGCCCCACACGTAGATGGCGGCGAACAGGAAGAGCCACACGACATCGACGAAGTGCCAGTACCAGGCGGCGAACTCGAAGCCGAGGTGCTGGCGAGGGGTGAACTGGCCCGCGTAGACGCGGAACAGGCACACCGCCAGGAAGATCGTGCCGATGATCACGTGGGCGCCGTGGAAGCCCGTCGCCATGAAGAAGGTCGACGAGTAGATGCTGCCCGAGAACCCGAACTCGGCGTGGCTGTATTCGTAGGCCTGGCAGGCGGTGAACAGCACGCCGAGGATGATGGTCAGCCACAGGCCGTACCGGAGGCCCTTGCGGTCGCCCTCGATCAGCGCGTGGTGCGCCCAGGTCACGGTGGTGCCCGAGGTCAGCAGGATCAGCGTGTTCAGGAGCGGCAGGTGCCAGGGATCGAACGCCTCGATGCCCTTGGGCGGCCAGACACCGCCGGTGAACTCCACGCGCGAGACCTGGATCGGGTCGGCGGTGTAGAGGGCGGCCTCGAAGTAGGCCCAGAACCATGCGACGAAGAACATCACCTCGGAGGCGATGAACATCATCATGCCGTAGCGGTGGTGCAGCTGCACGACGCGGGTATGGTCGCCGGAATTCGCCTCGTGCGCGACGTCCTTCCACCACGAGTACATCGTGTAGAGGACGCCGATCGTGCCGGCCCCGAAAATGTAGGGTCCCGGGGTCAGGGTGCCGATCTGGAGGCTCTTCATCCAGAACACGGCGCCGAATGCCATGAGGAAGCCCGAAAAGGCCCCGATCAACGGCCACGGGCTCGGATTCAGGATGTGAAAGTCGTGATTCTTGGCGTGCGCCTCGGCCATCGTCCCGTCGCTCCTCACCCTCGCGCCCTGCGCCGTTCCCGGCCTTACGCTGTTCGTTGCTTGCTCTTGGCCGGGCGCGGCACGCACCACGCCCAAGCTTGCTCGCAGCTTTAGTCGGTGCGGCCCCGTGTTGTCACGGGTCCGCGATCAGAAATCGCCCTTCGTGCCCGAAGAAGACGATTTCGCCACCGTCGCCTTGACCGGCTGCCCGTTCTTGGAGGCGAAGTAGGTGTAGGACAGCGTCATCTCCGAGAGATGCGCGGTGTTCGAGTCGTCCCGCACGGCGGGATCGACGTAGAACACCACCGGCACGTCCAGTATCTCACCCGGCTGGAGCGTCTGCTCGTTGAAGCAGAAGCAGGCGATCTTGACGAAGTAGCCGCCCATCAGCCCCGGCTGAACGTTGAAGGTGGCGACCCCCGCCGAGGGCGCGCTGCCGGTGTTCTGCACCCGGAAGAAGACCGTCTTGGTCTCGCCGAGCTTCGCCTCGACGCTGCTCACCTCCGGGATGAACTTCCAGGGCAGGCCCGGCGCGACGTTCGTGTCGAAGTGGACGACCATGCTGTCGTCCGTCCGCGCCGCGGAGGCCGAGAGCGCCGGCCCCTGCCGGGGCGTGCCGTCGTAGCCCGTCGCCTTGCAGAAGGCGTCGTAGAGCGGCACCGACGCGAAGGCGAGACCGACCATGCCGACGGCGAGACCCGCACAGGCGAGGGCCGTGCGCGTCGCGGCCCGGTTCGATCCTGAAGGAGGGACTGTCATCGGTAACGCCTCAGAGCGGCCGGCTCAGGATCTGCGGTCCGAGCTTGACGATCGTCAGCACGAAGAACAGCAGGACCCAGGCACCGAGGGCCAGCGCGATCGCGATGGATCGCTTGCGGCGTCGCGCCTCCTGCTCGGGCGTGAGCGGCCGGTACTGGATCTCGGGATCCGCCATGGCGCTCAACCCAGGACCGGACGGAACAGGCCGAAGCTCTGCTCGGCCAGGAGCGCCGAGAACAGCGCGAACAGGTAGAGGATCGAGAAGCCGAACATGCCCATGGCGGCGCGCCGCTCGGCATCGCCCTCGGGGTTCCGCAGCACGCGGATGCTGAAGGCCACCATGCCGAGACCGCCCACGAGGCCGACCGCCGCGTAGACGAGGCCGCCGAAGCCGAGGGCCACCGGCACGAGACCGAGGGGCGCGAGGAGCAGCGAGTACCACACGATCTGGCGGCGGGTGGAGGCCGGGCCGGCGACGTTCGGCATCATCGGGATGCCGGCGCGGGCGTACTCGTCGGCCTTGATCAGGGCGAGCGCCCAGAAGTGCGGCGGCGTCCAGATGAAGATGATGGCGAACAGGATCAGCGACTCGATGCCGATCGACCCGGTCACCACCGCCTGGCCGATCACCGGCGGCAGGGCGCCCGCGGCGCCGCCGATGACGATGTTCTGCGCGGTCGCCCGCTTCAGCCACATCGAGTAGACCACCGCGTAGAACACGATGGTGAAGGCGAGGAGCGCGGCGGCCAGGAGATTGGCGGCGAGCCCGAGCACGACCACCGAGGCGACCGAGAGGAACAGCCCGAAGCCCAGCGCCTCCTCGGAGGTGATCCGGCCCGACGGGATCGGCCGGGTGGCGGTCCGGCTCATGACCGCGTCGATGTCCGCGTCCCACCACATGTTGAGGCAGCCGGAGGCTCCGGCGCCGACCGCGATGGCGAGGAGCGAGATCACGCCGATGGCCGGCTGCACGTGGCCCTGCGAGACCACCATCCCGACCAGCGCCGTGAAGATCACGAGGACCATCACCCGCGGCTTGAGCAGGGCGAAGTAGTCCGGAACGTCGCCGCCAGCGGTCGTGAGGGCGGGGGCCGGAACGTCCGGTCCGATCGTGTTCGTCAGGCTCGTCATCGCGTCTGCCGCTGCTGTATCGGCGCCCGGCCGCGCGCGTCACGGCCGAGTCGTGTCTCGAATTCGACGTGTTCCAAGGATCGGCGTGAGCGGGGCCCAGGAAGTCTCCCTCGGCCCGTGCGGATCGCCCTCATCGCTCGCCCTTGCCGGGAGGTCGGCCGACCGGCCTCCGGGGAAGGGCGAGGGCCGCGGTCGCGGCCCTCGCGGGATGTCTATCAGTGCGCGCCCGGCTCGTCGACGATGCGGGGCAGCGTCTCGAACTGGTGGAACGGGGGCGGGGAGGAGAGCGTCCACTCGAGGGTGGTGGCGCCTTCGCCCCACGGGTTGTCCGCGGCCCGCTCCTTCGAGCGGAAGGCGAGGATCACGCCGATCACGAACACGAACATGCCGAGCGCGAAGATGTGGCCGCCGTAGGTCGACACCTTGTGCCACTGGGCGAACGCGTCCGGGTAATCGGCGTAGCGGCGCGGCATGCCGGCGAGGCCCAGGAAGTGCATCGGGAAGAACAGGACGTTCGCGCCGATGAAGGCCAGCCAGAAGTGCAGCTTGCCGGCCCACTCGGGGATGATGTGGCCGGTCATCTTCGGGAACCAGTAGTAGACACCGGCGAAGATGATGAACACGGCCCCGAGGGACAGCACGTAGTGGAAGTGCGCGACCACGTAGTAGGTGTCGTGCAGGTACTTATCGACCGCCGAGTTGGCGAGCACGACGCCGGTGACGCCGCCGACGGTGAAGAGGAAGATGAAGCCCACAGCCCAGTGCATCGCGGCGGTGAAGCGGATGGAGCCGCCCCACATGGTGGCGATCCACGAGAAGATCTTCACGCCGGTCGGGACCGCGATCACCATCGTGGCGAACACGAAGTAGGACTGCGTCTGCAGCGACAGGCCGACCGTGTACATGTGGTGCGCCCACACGACGAAGCCGACGACGCCGATCGCCACCATGGCGTAGGCCATCGCGAGGTAGCCGAAGACCGGCTTGCGCGAGAAGGTGGCGATGATGTGCGACACGATGCCGAAGGCCGGCAGGATCATGATGTACACTTCGGGGTGACCGAAGAACCAGAACAGGTGCTGGTACAGGATCGGGTCACCGCCGCCGGCCGGGTCGAAGAAGGTCGTACCGAAGTTGCGGTCGGTCAGCAGCATCGTGATGGCGCCCGCGAGCACCGGCAGCGAGAGCAGCAGCAGGAACGCGGTCACCAGCTCGGCCCAGGCGAAGAGCGGCATCTTGTGCAGCGTCATGCCCGGGGCGCGCATGTTCAGGATCGTGGTGATGAAGTTGATCGCGCCGAGGATCGAGCCCGCGCCCGAGAGGTGCAGGGCGAAGATCGCGAAGTCGACGGCCGGGCCGGGATGGCCGGCGGTCGAGAGCGGCGGGTAGACGGTCCAGCCGGTGCCGGCGCCGGACGCGCCGGGCGCGCCCTCGACGAACAGCGAGCAGAGCAGGGAGCAGAAGCCCGCCACCGTCAGCCAGAACGAGATGTTGTTCATGCGCGGGAACGCCATGTCGGGCGCTCCGATCATGAGGGGCACGAACCAGTTGCCGAAGCCGCCGATCAGCGCCGGCATCACCATGAAGAACACCATGATGAGCCCGTGGCCCGTGACGAACACGTTGTAGGTCGCGGGGTTCGAGAAGTACTGCAGGCCGGGCGCCTCCATCTCCATCCGGATGCCGAAGGAGAGGAACGCGCCGATGATTCCGGCGCAGAAGGCGAACAGCAGGTAGAGGGTGCCGATGTCCTTGTGGTTCGTCGACAGGAACCAGCGGGCGAAGAACGACGGCTTGTGGTCGTGGACCTCGTGGGCCTCGGCATGGGCTGCGGCTGTAGCCATGGATTCGGGTGCCTTGTGGATCTGATGGGTTCGGATGGGTCAGCCGGGGCTCAGCGCGCCTCGGCGACGCTCGTGCCGTTGTCGATGCGGGCGTACTTGGTCTTCGCCTCCTTCAGCCAGTCGGCGTAGGCCTGCTCGCTGACCACGCGGACCACGATGGGCATGTAGGCGTGGCGCTGGCCGCACAGCTCGGAGCACTGGCCGTGGAACGTGCCCTCCTTGTCGGCCTTGAACCACATCTGGTTCAGGCGACCGGGGACGGCGTCGATCTTGAAGCCGAAGGCCGGCATTGCCCAGGAATGCAGCACGTCGGCGGCGGTGACCTGGATCTTCACGATCTTGTTGACCGGGACGACCATCTCGTTGTCGGTCTGGAGCAGGCGCGGCTGCTTGTCCTCGTCGATGTTGGCATCGAACGTGAAGCCGCCGCCGGCCTCGGTCTGCGGGTACTCGTACGACCAGTACCAGGCATGGCCGATGACCTTGACGATCATGTCGGCCTTCGGATCCGAGAGCTGCGTGCGCAGCAGGCGGAAGGAGGGGATCGCCACGGCGACCAGGATCAGCACCGGCACGATCGTCCAGGCGATCTCGATGGCGGTGTTGTGCGTAGTGCGCGAGGGCGTCGGGTTCCGCTTCTCGCCGAAGCGGTAGACGCACCAGAGGATGAGCCCGAGGACGAACACCGAGATGGCGAGGGACAGCCAGTGCAGGCCGATCTCGAAGTTCAGGATGTCGCGCGCGTTCTCGGTGACCGGGATCTGCCGGTCCATCTCCCACGGCACGGGCTGACCGAAGCCCGCGGCCTGCGCGCCGGATATCGGGAAGAGCGAGGCGCCGAGAGCGGCGAGGCTCCAGAGTGACCGGTTGATCGTCCGCACCGTCCGCATCTGCCTCTCGTGGCTCCCCTGAACTGTCTGGCTGCCGCCGGACCTTCCCGTCTTGAACGCGTGCGGGATTGTACCGACGTGACGGAGTACCGGTTGTGTCACCCGGCATTATCCGACCGGCGCTTCAGACCACAAGGGCCGGCCCGGTGCAACCGCACAAGCGTCGCATCGCGCGCTTTCCAGCCAGTTGACGGCGCCTCGTGGCGTCGGCGCACTAGGGGGCGGCGAAATCGTTCCCTGTCGCGTCGCGGTGGGGATGACGCGTCGCGACGCGTTCGTGTCACGCCTGCGGAGTTCACGATGTCCACGGAAACCGGCTGCTCCACCTCAGGTCCGCTGCCCTGCGCGGTGCCGGCGCCGATGCAGGTGATGGCCTACACGGGTTCGGCGCCGAGGCCGGACACCCGGGCGCTGGCCGTCGAAGCGCCGGTCAACCTCGTCTACGGCAGCGTGCCGCACGCCGTGATGATGGCGACGCCGGCCGACCTCGAGGATTTCGCCTACGGCTTCAGCCTGACGGAGGGAATCGTGGACAGCGCGGAGGAGATCCGCGCGACCCGGGTGGAGGCGGGGTCGGACGGCCTCCGCCTCCACGTCGATCTCGCGCCGGGACGGCTCCGCGAGCATCTGGCGCGCAAGCGCGCCATCAGCGGCCGGACCGGCTGCGGGGTCTGCGGGATCGAGGACCTGGCGCAGCTGCCGCGGGCCGGGGGGCGGGCGGACCCCGATGTCCGGGTCGCGCTGCCGGCCATCGCGCGCGCCCTGGCGGATCTCGACAGCGCCCAGCGCCTCGGCGCGGAGACCCGCGCGGTCCACGCCGCCGCCTGGGCTCGCCTCGACGGCGGTCTCGCGGCTGTGCGCGAGGATGTCGGCCGCCACAACGCCCTGGACAAGCTGATCGGCGCTCTGTTGCGGTCGGGCACGCCCGCGGAAGCGGGCTTCCTCGTCATCACCAGCCGCTGCTCGTTCGAGATGGTCGAGAAGGCCGCGCGCCTCGGGGCGGCCGTCATCGTCGCCATCTCGGCGCCGACGTCCCTGGCCCTCGACCGCGCCCGCGCCTACGGCATGACGCTCTGCGCCATCGCGCGGGCCGACACGGTCACGGTGTTCACGGGTGCCGAGCGGCTGACCGACGGCGCGTGACGTGCCCGCCCGGGCCTCCGGGACTACTCGGCCTGGCCCGGGACGACGGTCGCGCCGCCGATCACCCGGACCGGCTTCCTGTCGGTGGGCGGATCCTTCCAATCCTTCGCGGCCGGCTTCGCCGTCTCGGCCACGGCGGGGGCGGCCGGCTTCGTCGACGCGGCGGACGGCGGCGCGGGAGCCGCGGAGGGGGTCTTCTCGATCGACGCCGCCCTGGTCTCGGGCGCCGGTCCGGCACTCGGATCCGCCTTGGCCGTGTCGGCCGGCGGGAGCTTGGGGGCCGGTGCGTCGGGAGAGGTGTGGGGCGTCGGCTTCGACTCCGGAGTCCGGGCGAGCGCCCCGCGCGCGACTCTCTTCGCCGGAGCGGTCCGGGCGACGTTGTCGGGATTCACGCCGTCCGGATTGGCCTCCGGCCGCAGCGCCTCGCTGGCCGGCCGGCGCTGCGGCCGCGCCACCGGGCCGTCCTCGGACGGGACGGGACGCATCGCGCGGCGAGGCACGACCTCGTCCTCGGTCCATCCGAAGCCCGGTCCGGGGCGCTCCAGCCGCGCGACAGTCTCGGGGGCGCCGATCGGGCGGCGGCCCACGATCGCGCCTGTCATGGGATCGACGAACAGTCGGACGGGGGCGCCGGAGGGACCGACGGCGTCGACCACGTAGACGCGCCCCTCGAAGCGCGGGCGGCTCAGGCCGCTGAACCCGCGGTCGGCGAGGCGCCAAGCCACGACCCGGGGCGGCAGGACCTCTTCCTCGAACGCGAATTGCGCTCGCGCGCCGCTCGACATCCCCAAGAGAGCCAGCGCCGATAGCAGAGCGGCGCGAAGCGTCCGGCTCATCGGGCGTAGGGGGCGCGCAGCGGCTCTGCTCGTCATCGTCACTCTTGTGCGTTCTGGGTTTGGAGACCCGGCAGAGTGTCCGGTTCGTGTCCGGTTCCGGCATGGTCCGGGCCGGTAGACCCGGACCTCGACCATGCCGGCGAGGTCGTTGCCCCGCATGCCGCTTGTGCTCGGCCCGCCCGGTAGACCCCGCGATTCGGGCGAGATTGCGGAGGCCCGGAGCGTGTCCGGACCCGTCATCCAGAGCGGCGACACCGTGCCCTCCGGCTGTCTCTTGCTGAAAACATTTCAATCTGGCAGTTTCGCGACTTAGGACAGCACAACTGTCCCATCGGCCGTGCATCCCGGCCGTCGCCGTCTCGCGCGCGGGCGAGAGAGAACGGCAGACGGACACGGGCGCGCCAGCGCACCGCTCCTCGAGCGGTCCGGGTCCTCGATGAACGCGAGCCGACGGACGTGTCCCCCGGGACCGGCCGGATGGCCTGCGGCAAGAGGCCGAGCGCGGGGCGCCGACGGCTTGCGGGCATGAAACATGCTCGCGGGTTCTTGGCTGCGGACGGGTTCGAGGGAAGGACGAGACGAAGCATGTCACAACGCAGACCCGCCGACGAGTTTGCTGCGTCCACGGCCCAGGCTGCCGCCCCCCGCGGCGGCGCCATGCCGCTCATCGTGCGCGACCCCGCCCTCCCGAAAGCCCAGGGCGCCTACGACCCTGCCAACGAGCGCGACGCCTGCGGCGTCGGCTTCATCGCCGACATGCACGACCGCCGCACCCACGCGATCGTCGAGCAGGGTCTGAAGATCCTCGAGAACCTCGATCACCGCGGCGCGGTGGGCGCCGATCCCAAGATGGGCGACGGCTGCGGCATCCTCACGCAGATCCCGCACGGCTTCTTCGCCGAGGAGTGCTCGCGTCTCGGATTCGAGCTGCCGCCGGCGGGCGCGTACGCGATCGGACAGTTCTTCATGCCGAAGGCGGAGGAGCCCCGGGCGATCATCCAGGAGATCGTCGAAGCGTCCCTGGCCGCCGAGGGCCTCCCGCTCCTCGGCTGGCGCGACGTCCCGGTGGACCCGGAGGATCTCGGCGACGCCGTGAAGGCCACCGAGCCGCATCACCGTCAGGTGTTCATCGGCCGGCCCGCCTCGGTCACCGACCAGGACGCGTTCGAGCGCCGGGTCTACGTCGCCCGCAAGGTGATCTCCAACAAGGTCTACGGCCTCGACGACCCGCGGGTGAAGGAGTTCTACCCGGTCTCCGTGTCGACCCGGACCATCGTCTACAAGGGCATGGTGCTGGTCACGCAGCTCGGCGGCTACTTCCTCGACCTGAAGGACGACCGCTTCGTCTCGGCGATCGCCCTCGTCCACCAGCGCTTCGCCACCAACACCTTCCCGACCTGGCGGCTGTCGCACCCGTACCGGATGGTCGCGCATAACGGCGAGATCAACACGCTGCGCGGCAACGTCAACTGGATGGCGGCCCGGCAGGCGAGCGTCGATTCCGACCTGTTCGGCAACGACATCTCGAAGCTGTGGCCGATCTCCTACGAGGGCCAGTCTGACACCGCCTGCTTCGACAACGCCCTCGAGTTCCTCGTGCAGGGCGGCTACCCGCTCGCCCACGCGATGATGATGCTCATCCCGGAGGCCTGGGCCGGCAACCCGCTGATGAGCGAGGAGCGGCGCGCCTTCTACGAGTACCACGCCGCCCTGATGGAGCCGTGGGACGGCCCGGCCGCCGTGGCCTTCACGGACGGTCGCCAGATCGGCGCGACCCTGGACCGCAACGGCCTGCGCCCGGCGCGCTACATCGTCACCGACGACGGCCTCGTGGTGCTCGCCTCCGAGATGGGCACCCTGCCGATCCCGGACGAGAAGATCGTGCAGTCCTGGCGCCTCCAGCCGGGCCGCATGCTGCTGATCGACCTGCAGAAGGGCCGCATCGTCTCCGACGAGGAGATCAAGGGCGAGCTCGCCGCCGCGCACCCCTACGCCGACTGGGTGAAGAACACCCAGATCGTGCTCGAGGATCTTCGACCGGTGCAGCCGCGCGAGTCGCGGGGCGACGTCAGCCTGCTCGATCGCCAGCAGGCCTTCGGCTACACGCAGGAGGACCTCAAGCTGCTGATGCAGCCGATGGCGGTCACCGGCCAGGAAGCGGTCGGCTCGATGGGGACGGACACGCCGCTCTCGGCGCTCTCCGAGAAGTCGAAGCTGCTCTACACCTACTTCAAGCAGAACTTCGCCCAGGTGACGAACCCGCCGATCGACCCGATCCGCGAGGAGGCCGTGATGAGCCTCGTCTCGTTCATCGGGCCGCGGCCGAACCTGCTCGACATGGAGGGGGCGTCCCGGCGCAAGCGCCTGGAGGTCCGCCAGCCGATCCTCACCAACGCGGACCTGGAGAAGATCCGCTCGATCGGCCATTTCGAGGACCGGTTCGACACCAAGACCCTGGACATGACCTACCCGGCCGAGACCGGTGCGGCGGCCATGGACGGGGCGCTCGACCGGCTCTGCGACCGCGCCGAGGCGGCGGTGCGCGGCGGCTACAACATCATCGTGCTCACCGACCGGGCGGTCGGGCCGGACCGGATCCCGATCCCGGCGCTGCTCGCCACGGCGTCCGTGCACAACTACCTGATCCGCAAGGGCCTGCGGACCTCGGTCGGCCTCGTGGTCGAGTCGGGCGAGCCGCGCGAGGTGCACCACTTCGCCTGCCTCGCCGGCTACGGCGCCGAGGCGGTGAACCCGTACCTCGCCTTCGAGACGCTTCTCGAGATGAAGGACGAGTTCCCGCCGGACCTCACCGACGACGAGATCATCTACCGCTACATCAAGGCGATCGATAAGGGTCTGCTGAAGGTGATGTCCAAGATGGGCATCTCCACCTACCAGTCCTACTGCGGCGCGCAGATCTTCGACGCGGTCGGCCTGAACTCGACCTTCGTGGGCCGTGACTTCTTCGGCACGGCGACGACCATCGAGGGCGTCGGCATGGCGGAGATCGCCGAGGAGACCGCGCGCCGTCACCGCGACGCCTTCGGCGACGCGCCGGTCTACCGGAACGCCCTCGATGTCGGCGGCGAGTACGCCTACCGCCTGCGCGGCGAGACCCACACCTGGACGCCCGACACGGTGGCGACGCTGCAGCACGCGGTGCGCCTCAACGTGCCGGAGCGCTACCGGGAATACGCCGAGCTGGTGAACCGGCAGGAGCACCAGCTGAAGACGCTGCGCGGCCTGTTCCGCCTCAAGTCCGCCACCGAGATCGGCCGCGCGCCGGTCCCGCTGGACTCGGTCGAGCCGGCCTCCGAGATCGTCAAGCGCTTCGCCACGGGCGCCATGTCGTACGGCTCCATCTCCAAGGAGGCGCACGAGACGCTCGCCATCGCGCTGAACTCGTTCGGCGGCCGGTCGAACTCGGGCGAGGGCGGCGAGGAGGTCGAGCGATTCAAGCCGCTGCCGGACGGGCGCTCGCGCCGGTCCGCGATCAAGCAGGTCGCCTCAGGCCGCTTCGGCGTCACGACGGAGTACCTCGTCAATTCCGACATGATGCAGATCAAGGTCGCGCAGGGTGCCAAGCCCGGCGAGGGCGGCCAGCTGCCCGGCCACAAGGTCGACGCCAAGATCGCCAAGGTCCGCTACGCCACCCCGGGCGTCGGCCTGATCTCGCCGCCGCCGCACCACGACATCTACTCGATCGAGGATCTGGCCCAGCTGATCTTCGACCTGAAGAACGTGAATCCGTCGGCCGACGTGTCGGTGAAGCTCGTCTCCGAGGTCGGCGTCGGCACGGTCGCGGCCGGCGTCGCCAAGGCGCGGGCCGACCACATCACGATCTCGGGTTTCGACGGCGGCACCGGCGCGGCGCCGCTGACCTCGCTCAAGCACGCGGGCGGGCCCTGGGAGACCGGCCTGGCCGAGACCCAGCAGACGCTGGTGCTCAACAACCTGCGCGGGCGCGTCGCCCTCCAGGCCGACGGCGGCATCCGGACCGGGCGCGACGTGATCATCGCGGCACTGCTCGGCGCCGACCAGATGGGCTTCTCGACGGCGCCGCTGATCGCCGCCGGCTGCATCATGATGCGCAAGTGCCACCTGAACACCTGCCCGGTGGGCGTCGCCACCCAGGATCCGGTGCTGCGCAAGCGCTTCAAGGGCACGCCCGAGCACGTGGTGAACTACTTCTTCTTCGTGGCCGAGGAGGTGCGGGAGATCCTGGCCTCCCTGGGCTTCACCAAGCTGGAGGAGGCGGTCGGCCGCTCCGACGTGCTCGACAAGGTCGAGGCCATCGCCCACTGGAAGGCGCGCGGGCTCGACTTCACCAAGCTGTTCCACCGGCCGAAGGTGGACGAGGGCACGGCGATCCGCCACGTCGACGTGCAGCACCACCCGATCGACACGGTCCTCGACCGTCGCCTGATCGAGAAGGCGCAGCACGCCATCGAGACCGGCGAGCCGGTGGTCATCACCGACACGATCCGGAACTCGGACCGGGCCGCGGGCGCGATGCTCTCCGGCGCGGTGGCGAAGGCGCACGGCCACGAGGGCCTGCCCGACGACACGATCGTGGTGAAGCTCGCCGGCACGGCGGGCCAGAGCTTCGGCGCGTGGGTGGCGGCCGGCGTGACCGTCGAGCTGACCGGCCACGGCAACGACTACGTCGGCAAGGGCCTGTCGGGCGGCAAGCTGATCATCCGGCCGAGCGACGCGCTGAAGTCGCCGCAGGACCGGACCATCATGGTCGGCAACACCGTGCTGTACGGGGCGATCGCGGGCGAGTGCTACATCCGCGGCTCCGCGGGCGAGCGCTTCGCCGTGCGGAATTCCGGCGCGATCACGGTGGTCGAGGGCATGGGCGACCACGGCTGCGAGTACATGACCGGCGGCGTGGTCGTGTCGATCGGCGAGACCGGGCGCAACTTCGCGGCCGGCATGTCGGGCGGCATCGCCTACGTGCTCGACGAGGACGGCTCGTTCTCGGCGCGCTGCAACCTGTCCATGGTCGACCTGGAGCCGGTCGAGGAGGAGGACGACCTGATGCGTCGCTTCCACCAGGACGGCGACCTCGAGACCAAGGGGCGGGTCGACATCCTGGCCGACATGTCCGGGCACGACGAGGAGCGGCTGACGCAACTCATCACCAACCATCTCAAGTACACGGGCAGCCCTCGCGCCAAGGCGATCCTCGACGATTGGAGCGGTTACCGCACCAAGTTCGTGAAGGTGATGCCGGTGGAGTACCGCCGGGCGCTGCGCGAGATGGAGATGGCGCGGATGCCGGTGGCCGCCGAGTAGGCGGCTCCCTGAGACCGGGCGGTCTGCCGCCCGGTCACGCACCCACACGAGACGACGACGCGGGCAGCGCAGTCAAAGACTGGCCGGCCCAGGGGCTGACCAATGGGCAAGATCACAGGCTTCCTCGAGTTCGACCGGCAGGAGCAGAAGTACCAGCTCGCCGCCGACCGGGTTCGGCACTTCCGCGAGTTCACGCTCCCGCTCGACGAGCACGACCTCACCAAGCAGGCGGCCCGCTGCATGGATTGCGGCATCCCGTTCTGCCACGGGCCGACGGGCTGCCCGGTCCACAACCAGATCCCGGACTGGAACGACCTCGTCTTCCAGTCGGATTGGGAGGAGGCGTCCCGCAACCTCCACTCGACGAACAATTTCCCGGAGTTCACCGGCCGCGTCTGCCCCGCGCCCTGCGAGGAGGCCTGCACGCTGAACCTCGAGAACCAGCCGGTCGCCATCAAGACGATCGAGCAGGCGATCGCCGACCGGGCCTGGAACATGGGCTGGGTGAAGCCCGAGCCGGCGCAGACCCGCACCGGCAAGCGCGTCGCGGTCGTGGGCTCCGGCCCCGCCGGCATGGCGGCGGCCCAGCAGCTCGCCCGGGTCGGGCACGACGTCCACGTGTATGAGCGCGAGCCCAAGGCCGGCGGCCTGCTCCGCTACGGCATCCCGGACTTCAAGATGGAGAAGCGCCACATCGACCGGCGCGTGCGCCAGATGGAGGCCGAGGGTGTCGTCTTCCACTACAACCAGAATATCGGCGTCACGAAGTCGGTGGACGACCTCAAGGCCGAGTTCGACGCCGTGATGTTCTGCGGCGGCGCCGAGGATCCCCGCAACCCGCAGCTCCCCGGTCAGGACCTCGAGGGCGTCCACTACGCGATGCCCTACCTCGTCCAGTCGAACCGGCGCGTGAGCGCCGAGCCGATGCGCGGCAACGGCGAGCAGCCGATCCTGGCTTCGGGCAAGAACGTGGTGGTCATCGGCGGCGGCGACACCGCCTCCGACTGCGTCGGCACCGCGTTCCGCCAGGGGGCCCTGTCGGTGACGCAGCTCGACATCCGCCCGCGCCCGCCCGAGCGGGAGGACAAGCTCACCGTGTGGCCCTACTGGCCGACCAAGATGCGGACCTCGTCCAGCCAGGCCGAGGGCGCGGAGCGCGAGTTCCAGGCCGCGACCCTGCGGCTGGAGGGCAACAGGAAGGGCCAGCTCACCGGCGTGGTCTGCGCCCGGGTCGATGCCAAGCGCCAGCCGATCGCCGGCACCGAGTTCGTCCTGCCCGCCGACCTCGTCTTCATGGCGATCGGCTTCGCCGGCTCGATCCAGAAGGGGCTGCTGGAGCAGTCCGGTATCGGCGTCGACAGGCGCGGCAACGTCGAGGCGAACGAGGACGACTACCGCACGTCGGACGCGAAGATCTGGGCCGCGGGCGACATGCGGCGCGGCCAGTCCCTCGTGGTCTGGGCGATCCGTGAGGGACGTCAGGCGGCGCGCGCCATCGACGAGACGCTGATGGGCGCCAGCGTCCTGCCGCGCTGAGCGCGCGCTACGGGGCTCCCCGACCTAGCCGGGCGGCCAGCGGAAATCGTCGGCGCGGCCGGGCTGCGGCATCGGCGCGTTGCCGCGCAGCAGCGTCCGCTCCACGCTCCCGGAATTGTCCGGGTCGCGCGGCCGCCCGTTGAGCAGCGCGCCGCCGGGCGACACCTCGCTCCGGCTCAGCGGCACCACGGGGCCGGCGGCGGGCTTCACCGGAAGCGCCGGGACGCCGGGCGGCTCCGGCAGGCTCGGCAGCATCGCGGTGATCTGACGATCGATCGCCGCGGTATCGGTGGCCGGCGCGGTGCCGTCCAGGCTGGGCCCCGAGGTCGAGGGCGGCGCGGTCGGCGCCACGGTCGCGGTCGGCGACGGCTCGGCCGTGCCCGGCACCGCGCCCATCAGCCGCTTCAGCTCGACATCGGCGAAGTGGGCGAGCTTCCGGTCCCCCGCTTTGGTGAAATGGACGCCGTCCGCGGTGCGGAGCTTGGCGATCTGCCCCTCCGGATCCGGCCCCGACGCGGCGTACCGGTCCCGGTCGTCGACGAAGCCCGGCCAGATGTCGACGTAGGTCCCGCCGGCCTTGGTGACGGTGTCGCGGACGATGTCGTTCAGCGACGCGAGGTCCCGGCTCAGGGACTCGCTCTGGACGGGCGGCAGCCCGACCCAGATCAGCGGGATCTTGCGGTCGGTGAAGACCTTCGCCAGCGCCTCCACCCGCGCGCGGTACAGCGCGCGCCAGCGGTCCGTGAGGGGATCGGCTGTCTCGTCGCCCTCGCGGATCGGCTGCCGGTCGTTGGCGCCCATCATCACCAGGGCGTAGCGCACCTTCGCGTTGCCCTGGAGGTAATCCTGCGCGACCTTCGGCCAGTCGACCACGTCCTTGCGCACCAGACCGCTGTCGCCCTTCGCGCGGTCGATCACGGCGACGTCGGCGTTGTCCTCGAACACGTCGTCGAGGCCCTTGGCGAGGTGGTCGGCCAGTGAGTCGCCGAAGACGGCGATCTGGACGTTCGGCTCGGTCTTGGCGACCGCGGGCTTCGGCGGCGTCGGCGCCCGGGCCGGACGAACCCGGCGCTTCACCGCGGGGGGCGGCCGCTGCGCCTCGCCGGTCGCGTAGGGATTGCGCTGGCGCGGCGCCCGGTAGGTGCGCTCGGGCTGCGGCGCCACCGGCTGCGGCCGGTCCTCCCAGGGCCAGTAGAACTGGCGCGGCGCCTCCTGCTGCGGCGCGTAGCGGGGCTGGCGCCCGGATGTCCCGTCGTCGCGGTAATAGGCGTCCCGCGGCCGACGGCGCGGCGGCGCCTGGTAGTAGGTGCCGCCCTGCTGCTGCTGCTGGTAGCTGTCGCCCCACTGCGCGCGGGCCGGACCGCTCCCGAAGGTCGACAGCTCCGCGAGCCCCAGCAGGGCTGCGAGCCCGAGGAGGAGGGGGCGTTCCGAAGGACGCCGACGAGCGAGGACCATGCGCATCCCGTACGCTTTACGCCGAACCGGGCCCGTTCGGACCGCGGGCACTATAGGTGGAAGGCGCGCGCGGGTCTAAACCTCCCGCCGGGCTCAGCGTCGCGGCGCTGCCTTCCCGGCCACGCGGTCCAGCAGGGCCGGCGTCGCGTACCCGTCGGCCGGCAATCCGACGCTGATCTGGTAGCGCCGCACCGCCTCGCGCAGCTTCGGGCCGGCGCGCCCATCCGCCGGCCCGTCGTAGAAGCCGGAAGCCGCGAGGCCGGTTTGCAGGGCGCGGAGACCCGGGCCGTCGAGGCGGGCTCCGGCCGGCCACGGCGCGGCCAGCGGCGGACCGCCGGCGAGGCGGTCGGCGAGGTGCCCCACCGCCAGCGCGTAGGAGTCCGAGGTGTTGTAGCCTCGGATCACCTCGAAATTGTCGGTGATCAGGAAGATCGGGGCGCCGAGACCTCCGGGCAGGAACAGGCTGGCGCGCCCGGCCCCCGGCAGCGGCTTCCCGTCGGCGCGGCGAACGCCGCGCTCGGCGAAGCTGCCGAGATCGCCCGCGTAGCGGTTCAGGTCGAAGTCCTTCGGCAGGAGCACCTCGTAGCCCCAGGAGAGGGCCGGATCCCAGCCGAGATCCTTGATGTAGGCCGCGATCGAGGCCAGCGAATCCGCTTCGCTGGTCCAGATGTCGCGTCGGCCGTCGCCGTCGAAGTCGACCGCGTGGGCCAGGTAGGTGGAGGGCAGGAACTGCACCTGGCCCATCGCCCCGGCCCAGCTGCCGCTCATCCGGTCCGGCGCGATGTCGCCGCGCTGCAGGATCGTGAGGGCGGCGAGCAGCTCGTCGCGGAACAGGCTGCCGCGGTGCCGCGCCTGGGCGAGCGTCGCCAGCGCCCGTACGGTCGGGACGCTGCCCGCGCTCGCTCCGAAGTCCGATTCGACGCCCCAGAACGCCGTCACCACCGGCCCCGGAACGCCGTAGCGGCCCTCGATCGCCGTCATGGTCGACGCGAGGGCGGCGGCGCGGGCGCGTCCGCGCGCGACGCGGCCGGCCGAGACCGCGCCGACGAGGTACTCCCAGACCGGTCGGACGAACTCGCTCTGGCGGCGGGTGCGCGCCAGGATTGCGGGATCGGGTCCCGCGATCCCGCGAAACGCCGCGTCGAAGGTCGCCGCGGAGACGCCCCGCGCCGACGCGTCCGGGCGCAGGGCCTCGACGAACGTCCGGAAGGCGTCCTCGGCACCGGCCTGCCCGGAGGCGAGGCACGCCGCGGCGGCCAGGAACCATCGGCGGGAGAGCATCCGGTCAGATCCGATTGCGCTTCTCCAGGCGCTCTTCCCAGGCGAGGGCCTGGCCGACGATGGCGTCGAGATCGTCGTGCCGGGGCTGCCAGCCCAGGCGCTCGCGGATGCGCGCCGCCTCGGCGACGATCTGGGCCGGATCGCCGGCCCGGCGCGGGCACAGCCGCACCTCGAAGTCGCGACCGGAGATCCGCTTCACCACCTCGACGACCTCGAGCACCGAGTAGCCGCGCCCGTAGCCGCAGTTCATCGTCAGGCTCTCGCCGCCGGAGCGCAGGTGGTCGAGGGCGAGGCGATGCGCCTCCGCGAGGTCCGAGACCTGTATGTAGTCGCGCAGGCACGACCCGTCCGGGGTCGGGTAGTCGGTCCCGAACACGTCGAGCCGTTCGCGCTGTCCGCGCGCCGCCTGCGTGGCCACCTTGATCAGGTGCGTGGCGTTGGGCGTAGACTGGCCGGACCGCCCCCCCGGGTCCGCGCCGGCGACGTTGAAGTAGCGCAGGACGACGTAGGAGAAGCCGTGCGCCGCGGCGGCGTCGGCGATCATCCACTCGCTCATCAGCTTCGAGCGGCCGTAGGGGTTGATCGGCTTCAGCGGCAGATCCTCGGGCACCGGCGTGGTGTCGGGCTCGCCGTAGACGGCAGCGGTCGAGGAGAAGATCACGTGCTTGACCCCGGCGCGCACCGAGGCCTCGATCAGCGAGCGGGTCTTCACCGTGTTGGCCAGGTAGTAGCCGAGGGGATCGGCCACGGAATCGGGCACGACGATCTTGGCGGCGAAGTGGGCCAGGGCGTCGATGCGGTGCTGGAGGATCGTCTGCGTCACGAGGGCCTGGTCCGCCACGTCGCCGACGACGAGCTTCACGCCCTCCGGGACCGCCCAGTCGAAGCCGGTGGAGAGATCGTCCAGGACGACGACCTCCTCATGGCCGGCGTCGAGGAGCGCCAGCACCATGTGGCTGCCGATGTAGCCGGCACCGCCCGTCACCAGAACCGCCATCTCGCCCCCACTGCCGCCACCCCGGCAACTGCTTACGCTTTTGCAGACGGGAAATTTACGCCCCGCCACCTCATACTAACGACGTACATGCTTGCGACGGCTCGCGTTAAGCTATCTCACTGACCGCACAGCTGACCACGTCGTTCCATCCAGTTCCGGGGTTACCGCTCGATGAAACCGATCCGCAAGGCCGTCCTCCCCGTCGCGGGCCTCGGCACGCGCTTCCTGCCCGCCACGAAGGCGGTCCCGAAGGAGATGCTCACGGTCGTCGACCGGCCGGTGGTGCAGCACGTCGTCGACGAGGCCCGCGCGGCGGGGATCGAGCACTTCATCTTCGTCACCGGTCGCGGCAAGGCGGTGATCGAGGACCATTTCGACATCGCGTTCGAACTCGACCACACCCTCCAGGAGCGGGGAAAGACGGCCGCCTACGAGGAGTTGAAGAAGGATCTGCCGAAGGCCGGCCAGACCAGCTTCACCCGCCAGCAGGCGCCGCTCGGCCTCGGCCACGCGGTGTGGTGCGCCCGCGAGATCGTCGGCGACGAGCCGTTCGCGGTGCTGCTCCCCGACATGCTGAGCCGCGGGTGCATGCAGCAGATGCTGGCCGCCTACGATCGTCACGGCGGCAACATCATCGCCGTCGAGGAGGTGGCCCCCGAGGAGACGCACCAGTACGGCATCGTCAGCGTCGGCGAGACCTACGGCCAGTCGTTCCAGATCACCGGGATGGTCGAGAAGCCCAAGCAGGGCACGGCACCGTCCAACTTCATCATCTCGGGGCGCTACATTCTCCAGCCGGAGATCTTCGGGATCCTGGAGCACGGCAAGAAGGGCGCGGGCGGCGAGATCCAGCTCACCGACGCCATGATCGACCTGATGGAGAAGCAGGCATTCTACGGCATGCGCTACGAGGGCCGGACCTACGACACCGGCTCGAAGCTCGGTTTCCTGACCGCGAACCTCGCGTATGCCCTGGAGCGGAACGATCTCGCGGGCCCCTTGCGGGCCGAGATCGAGAAGCTGCTCAAGAGTCAGGGCTGAGCGGCGCTTCCGTCGCGGGTCACATGACCGCGGTCCGGTAGCCGGCACGTCCGAGCGACATCGGTCCGAAGTTCAGAACCTCGATCGCCGGCCAGGGCGGTCGGGGTTTCTCGTTGTCGAAAGGGCGGTGGAGCCGTCGGCCCGCGATGCCGAGCGCGTCGCGGACGGCGAACGCGGTTCAGGTATGCGCGCAGAGCGGCCGCGCCGAACGTTTTGCGCTTGCTTCTTGTGCGGCGCACTTTAATTTGTGCGTTGCGAGATCGCGATGGCGTCGCGGTCTCGCTGCCCTTCTTGGGCGTTTCCTCCCTAGACTTCGGGCCGCTCCTTCGGGAGTGGCCTTTTTTCTGTCCGGTACACCGGTGCTCTTCTTCGTGAACGAGCGGGGTAGGGCCGCTATTCCGCGGCCATCCGGCGGGGGACGAGATCGTCGAGGTCCTTGGCGACGTCGAGGATGACGGCGCGCAGGGCCTCGACCAGTGCCGGGAAGCCGGCCGTCATCGCGAGGCTGGCCTCGTTCATGTAGAGGCCCCGGTTCACCTCGATCTGGAGCGCGTGGCGGTCGAGGTTCGGCTCGCCGTAATGCTCCGTGATGAAGCCGCCCGCGTAGGGCTTGTTGCGCACCACGCGGAAACCCCTTGCCCGGAACGCCGCCTCGAACCCGTCGATCAGGACGGGCGCGCACGCCGTTCCGTACCGGTCGCCCAGCACCACGTCCGCTTTCATGTCCGGATCGCGACCGAGGCTCGAGGACGGCATCGAGTGGCAGTCGACGAGCATGCAGTGGCCGTGGGTCCGCGCCGTGCGCTGGACCAGCCCGCGCAGCGCGCGGTGATAGGGCTTGTATAGGCTCTCGATCCGGGCGGTCGCCTCGGCGACCGGGAGGCGCCGGGCGTAGATCTCCTGGCCGTCGGCGACGACGCGCGGCACCGTCCCGAGCCCGCCGGCGACCCGCATCGACCGGGTGTTGGCGAAGGGCGGCAGGCGCCCCTCGAACATGCGTGGGTCGAGCTCGTAGGGCTCGCGGTTCACGTCGAGGAAGGCGCGGGGGAAGTTGGCGCGCAGGAGCGGCGCGCCCAGTTCGACGACTGACGCGAACAGGCGCTCGACGTGGGCGTCCTCGGAGCGGCGCAGGGTGAGAGCGTCGAGCCGCGAGGCCGCGATGAAGTCGGGGGGGTAGACGGCCCCGGAATGACCGGTATTGAAGACGAAAGGCAGGGTGTGCGCCGCGGGCTCGTCGACCGCGAAGGCCGGGGCAAATCCGAAGGCGTCTGGCTGTACCGGTTCGGTTGCAGTCATCGGCTGGTGGACACCCCGGCGGTTGAACGAGGACGGCAGGCGCTCACTGTGCTGCGCGATCGGTCGCCTGTCCACTCCGCACCGGCAGCCGACGCATTCGCCCGGGAGACACGCGGCGCCCGCTGCGCGCTCCATGATAACACCTTGTTTACCATCGCCTCCCTTTATGGGATCAACTTCTCGACTCGAAGGCTCGGATCCGGCCGATGAAAATCCTGCTGGCGGAAGACGACAACGACATGCGCCGGTTTCTGGCCAAGGCGCTGCAGAACGCGGGCTACGATGTCTTGTCCTTCGACAACGGCCTCTCCGCCTACAACCGGCTGCGCGAGGAACCGTTCGAGCTGCTGCTGACCGATATCGTGATGCCCGAGATGGACGGCATCGAGCTGGCCCGCCGCGCCACCGAGCTCGATCCCGACATCAAGGTGATGTTCATCACCGGCTTCGCGGCGGTCGCCCTCAACCCGGATTCGAAGGCCCCGAAGGACGCCAAGGTCCTGTCGAAGCCCTTCCATCTCCGCGATCTCGTGAACGAGGTCGAGAAGCTCCTGGCCGCCTGATCCTGCCGGCGCGTCGCCGACGGCGCGCGTTGCCCTGTGGCCACAGGGGCATAGGCAAGTCGCGCCCCGCGCTCCTATATGTCCGGAGTTCACGGGCGGGACGACGATCGCGATGCAGCCGGTCACAATCTACACCACGGCTTGGTGTCCCTACTGCTCGGCGGCCAAGAGCCTGCTGAAGGAGAAGGGCGCCGCCTTCCAGGAGATCGACGTCGAGCGCGTCCAGGGTGCCCGGACCGCGATGGTCGAGCGCGCCCGCGGCCGCACCAGCGTGCCGCAGATCTTCGTCGGCGCCACGCATGTCGGCGGCTGCGACGACCTCTACGCCCTCGACCGGGCCGGCAAGCTCGACCCGCTGCTCAAGGACACGGCCGATGCCTGAGTCCCGCTTCACGGCCGCCTGCGTGCAGATGCGTTCGGGGCGCGACCCGGCCGCCAACCGCGACGCGGCCGTGGCGGGCGTGCGCGAGGCGGCGGCGCGGGGCGCGGCCTACGTGCAGACTCCCGAGATGACCTCCCTGGTGGAGCGGAGCCGCGAGCGCCTGTTCGCGCACGTCACCACCGAGGAGCAGGACCTGACCCTGGCGGCGCTCCGCGAGGCGGCGCGCCAGACCGGAGCGGTCGTCCAGATCGGCTCGATCGCGGTCAAGTCCGGCGACAAGATCGCCAACCGCGCCTACCTGATCGGCGCCGACGGTGAGATCCTGGCCTCCTACGACAAGCTGCATCTCTTCGACGTCGACCTGCCGAGCGGCGAGCGCTGGCGGGAATCCGCGACCTATTCCGGGGGCGCCTGCGCGGTGCTCGCCGAGACGCCGTGGGCCAAGCTCGGCCTGACGATCTGCTACGACATCCGCTTCCCCGCCCTGTACCGCGCCCTCGCCGAGGCGGGCGCCGACGTCCTGACGGCCCCCGCCTGCTTCACCCGGCAGACCGGTGAGGCCCACTGGCACGTCCTGCAGCGGGCTCGGGCCATCGAGACCGGCGCCTTCGTGATCTCGGCGGCGCAGGGCGGTCGGCACGAGGACGGGCGCGAGACCTACGGGCACTCGCTGATCGTCGATCCCTGGGGCCGCGTTCTCGCCGATGCCGGCGGGGCCGAGCCCGGGATCATCCTGGCGGAGATCGACCTCGCGCAGGTCGCCGAGGCCCGGGCCCGCATCCCAGCGCTGCAGCACGGCCGGCCCTTCACCGTCGAGCGCGTCGGCTCGCGGGTCCAGGCCGCGCAGTAGGCACCACAGCAAGCAACAGAATGATCCGGTACAGTCTCGTCTGCGACGCCGGGCACGGCTTCGAGAGCTGGTTCCCGTCCTCCGACTCCTACGACACGCAGGTCGCGCGCGGCCTCGTGACGTGCCCGGTCTGCGACAGCGCCAAGGTCAGCAAGGCCCTGATGGTGCCGAGCGTCGCCCGCACGGACCGGGAGCGCGCGCCCGCGCCGGCTCCCAAGGCAGAGGCGCCGGTGACCATGGTCGCCGAGCCGGAGCGTCAGATGCGGGCGATGCTGCGCGCACTCCGGGAGCACGTCGTGGCGAATGCCGAGCACGTCGGGGCCCGCTTCCCCGAGGAGGCGCGCAAGATCCACTACGGCGAGGCGGAGGGGCGTTCGATCTACGGCGAGGCGAGCCCCGCGGAGGCGCGCGCCCTGATCGACGAGGGCATCGAGGTGGCGGCGATCCCGGTCCTGCCCGACGACCGGAACTGAGCGGCTCTGGCCGGTCCGGGCGCGTCAGGGGCGCAGCGCGGCGGTCCCCGCGAACGAGGCCAGCACGGCCGAGATCGCGGCGCTCCAGCCGGCGAGCGACACGCCCAGCACCCGGAGCGCGGCCACCGAGCAGTCGACGACCTTCGTGGTCTGCAGGCTGTTGAGGAAGTCGCCGACCTGACCCGGATTGGCGCCGGTGCCGCCGCCGCAATCGGCGGGTCCCGGCCAGAACCCCCATTCCGCGCCGGCGTGGTAGATCCCGATGCCGGCCCCGTAGAGCAGGCCGAGGGCGGCGAGGCCGAGGGCGATCCGCGCCAGGCGCTCCGGCAGGAACAGGGCCAGCAGGCCCAGCGGAACGGCGGCGTAGTAGGGCAGCCGCTCGGTCAGGCAGAGCTTGCACGGCGCGTAGCCGTATCCGTACTGGAGGACGAGCGCGGCCCCGACGGTGAGGGCGGAGGCGATCGCCAGCCAGAGGCCGGCGGTCTTGAGGCGCAGGGCAGCCGCCGTGTTCATCGCTACAGGATCACCTTGAAGAGCAGGAAGCCGAGGACGATGACGGCGACGGAGATCGCCGCGACCGCGTTCAGATGTCGGTCGAGCACGCCGCGGATCTGGACACCGTAGCGGCCGAGCAATCCGGCGAGAATGAAGAAGCGCGCGCCGCGGGTCACGATCGACAGGATCGTGAACCAGAACAGGCTGTAATGCGCGAAGCCCGACGTGATCGTGACGAGCTTGTAGGGAATCGGCGTGAGTCCCTTCAGCAGGATCACCCAGTGGCCGTAGCGCGCGTAGGAGTCCTGGAACGTCGCGGCCGAGTTCTGCAGGCCGTAGAGGCGGATGAGCCACTCGCCGACGGAGTCGAACAGAAGGGCTCCGATGGCGTAGCCGACGAGGCCGCCGAGAACCGAGGCGACCGTCGTGATCGTGGCGTAGAACCAGACCCGGTCTGGCCGGGCGACTGCCATCGGGACCAGCATCACGTCCGGCGGTACCGGGAAGAACGAGCTTTCGGCGAAGGCAACGGCGCCGAGCGCGTAGGGCGCGGACCGCCTGTCACTGAGGGCCAGGATCCACGCGTAGAGCCGGCGGAGCATTCAAGGTCCCGGTTTGAGCGATCGGCGGCCCTTTGAGCATAGGCGTTCCGCCTTGGCCAGATCGACGACCCGCGCAAAAACAACACTTGGCCGCGGCCGCCGACCTATGCGAAGAGCCCCTGGCACGCGGGTATGGCGGAATTGGTAGACGCGGGCGACTCAAAATCGCCAGCCGCAAGGCGTGGGGGTTCGATTCCCTCTACCCGCACCACGGCGCCACCGGCGGGCGCGGGACGCCGTCGAACCGCTCGCCGGATCCGCGCGGAGAGCCCCTTTCGATCCCGGATGAGCGCGATTCCGTCGCTCTGACGGCGCGCGTCGCGTCCCCTATCTTCGCCGTCGCGCGGTCGGCAGGGCCGTTCGTCGAGGTGGGGCAGGGGCGTGAGCGAGCACGGAAGAGTCGCGGTCCTCGGTGCCGGCATCGCCGGCGCGGCCGCCGCGCGCCGGCTGTCCGAGGCAGGCGTCCGCGTCCGGGTCTTCGACAAGGGGCGCGGGGTCGGGGGGCGCATGGCGACCCGGCGGGTCGACGACGTGCAGTTCGATCACGGCGCGCAGTTCATGCGGGCGCACGGTCCCGCCTTCGCGGCGGAGCTCGACCGCTGGGCCCAGCGAGGCATCGTCGCGCCCTGGGCCGGGTCCGACAGGTATGTCGGCGTGCCCGGCATGACCGAGCCCGTCCGCGGCCTGCTCGCGGGTATTCCGGTCTCGAGCGTAACGACAATCGTGCGGCTCCGGCGTGAGCGGGCACGCTGGCACGTCGAGGACGCGTCCGGCACCGTCCACGGCCCGTTCGACGGCGTCGCCATCACCTTCCCGGCCCCTCAGGTCGCGACGCTGCTCGAAGCGTCGGGGGTCGCCCTGCCCGGCGTCGGCCGCGCCGCCTACGCGCCGTGCTGGTCCCTCATGGTGGCGACGGACGCGTCGCCTCCGGATGTCCTGATCGAGCCCCGGACAGACGCGATCGGCCTGATCGCGCAGGATTCCTCGAAGCCCGGGCGACCCGCCGGTCGCCGGCTGACGGTGCACGCGACGCCGGAATGGTCCCGCAGACACCTCGAGACCCCACGCGAAGCGGTCGTCGCCGAGCTTCTCGGCGCGGCCGAGGACATTCTCGGCACGGGGCTTCGTCCGTCTCACGCGGAGGCGCATCGCTGGCGCTACGCCCAGGTCGAGACGGCCCTGCGGAAGCCCTGCCTGTACGATCCGGACCTGCGGCTCGGCGCGGCCGGGGACTGGTGCCTCGGAGCCCGGATCGAGGCGGCCTACGACAGCGGCGAGGCACTGGCCCGGGGCCTCTTGGCCGATCTGGGCCGCCCCGCGTGATCCCACCGATCGCCTTCCATCCGGCCTACGAGGCACCGCTCCCGTCCGGCCACCGCTTTCCGATGCGCAAGTACGGCCTGCTCGCCGAGACGCTGGTCGCGCAGGGGCTGGCACCCCTGGGCTTCGTCACGCCAGAGCCCGCCGGCGCGGACATCCTGCTGCGCGCCCACGATCCCGCCTACGTGGAGGCGGTGCTGGCCTGCGACGTCGGCCGGGAGATCGAGCGAGCGATCGGCCTTCCGGTCGACGCCGCCCTGGTCCGCCGCTCCCGCGCGTCCGTGGGCGGCACCCTTCTGGCCGGGCGCCTCGCGCTCGCGGAAGGTCTGGCGGGCAGCGCCGCAGGCGGCAGCCACCACGCGCGGCGCCAGCAGGGCGCCGGCTTCTGCGTGCTGAACGATGTCGCGGTGGCGGCCCGCACCCTCCAGGCCGAAGGTCTGGTCAGGCGCGTTCTCGTAGTCGATCTCGACGTCCATCAGGGTGACGGGACCGCGGATTGCCTCGCGCTCAGTCCCGACCTGTTCACCCTCTCGATCCATTGCGAGAACAACTACCCCGCCCAGAAGATCGCCGGCGACCTCGACATCGGTCTGCCCGACCGGCTCGACGATGCCGGCTACCTCGATGTCCTGCGCGCCCGCCTGCCGCCGCTCCTCGACGCGTTCGCGCCGGATCTCGTCTTCTACAACGCGGGTGTCGATCCTCATCGCGACGACCGCCTCGGCCGTCTCTGCCTCACCGATGACGGGTTGCTCGCCCGCGATCGGTTCGTCGTGGCGCAGGCCCGTGCCCGCGGGATCGCGCTCGCCGCGGTGATCGGCGGCGGTTACACGCACGATGTCGAGGCCCTGGCGCGGCGCCACGCCCTGGTCTTCGAGGCTCTGGCCGCCGAAGCGGCGGGGTCGACGCTCGGCTGAGACCCTGCCTTCGAACTCAGCGCGAGATCTGCAGGTGAGACCCGATTGCATCACGCGACCGTCGATATGCAGTCTCCGGCTTCGCGGGAAAGGTTTTGGGAAGGGCTGCGGTCGAGGATGCAGGTCGGGCGGATCGATGAGGCGGATCCGCCGCTCGCATTCGACGACGCCGTTGGGGTTCGACCATGCTGACGCGGGTCTGGGACGTGGTGAAGGCGACGCTGGCGGTGTCGGCGCTGATCGCCGCCGCCCTCGTCTCGGCGGACAAGCTCGATCGTCAGAAAACACAACCGGTCGTCGGCGCAGCTCTCGTCGAGCCCGCGACGACCGGCGCGATCGCATCGCCCGGTCGCCCCTGAGGTTGCCGGCCCCGGGCTCACCGGCCGCGCCCTGCGTCAGATTGAAACAAGCGCGACGGGATATCTTCCCGGGCATCGGCGTTCTCGCCGGACGCCGAGGCTTGGCCGCTCGCTGCCCCCGATCCGTTCAGGAGACCCACCGCGATGAAGTCCGCCACTTTCGCCCTGTTCGCCGCCCTCGTCGGCGCGTCACCGGCGCTCGCGGAGACGAGCGCCGACCGGGCTGCCTGCACGCCGGACGTGATGCGCCTCTGCGCCGCCCAGATCCCGAATGCGGGGGCGATCACGCTCTGCCTCCGCGAGAAGCGGGTGTCGCTGAGTGGTGCCTGCCGGACAGTCGTCGACCGGTCCGACCGGCCGACCCGCGAGATCGCGAATCGCCGATAGCGCGCCGACCCGTCAGCCGGCGACCCGCGGCCGGAACCGTGCCGATGAGGTGGACGTCTGCAACGGCGGCGCAGCGATCGTGCTGCGGACCGGTCGCGCAGGCACGTCGCGCAGGCGTGACGAGGCAGGATGCGGAGCTGCACGGCCATCGGAGGTCGGGGACGCGGCCGGAGCGCACTGCCGTATCGGCACTGCCCGAGCAGGCGGACGGCCGATCGTCTCCTCAGGCGGCGTGCCTGAACGCTGCCACGTAGGCCGCCGCGTCGCGGGCGACGTCGGCCGCCGCCTTTCCGGGCCGGTACAGATTGGACCCGAGCCCGAATCCGTCGGCGCCCGCCTGCCGCCAGCCCGCGATGGTCTCGGGCAGGACCCCGCCGACGGCCAGGACCCGCGTGTCCGGCGGCAGTACCGCGCGATGCGCCTTGAGTGCCAGCGGCGTCGCGACGTCCGCCGGGAACAGCTTCAGCGCGGTGGCGCCCGCCGCCAGGGCCGCGAAGGCCTCCGTGGGTGTCTGATAGCCCGGTAGGGAGACGAGTCCCGCCGCGACAGTCGCGCCGATGACGGCCGGATCGGCGTTCGGCGACACCACGAGGGTCCCGCCGGCGGCGGCCACCTCGCCGACCTGCGACGGGCTCAGGACCGTGCCGGCCCCGACGAGCGCCCGCCCGGCCAGCCGCTCGGCGAGCACCGCGATACTCCGGAGTGGGTCGGGCGAGTTGAGCGGCACCTCGACGAGGGTGAACCCGGCCCCGACCAGGGCCTCGCCGACGTCCGGTGCCTCGCCCGGCGTGAGGCCTCGCAGGATGGCGACGAGCGGGCAGGCGGCGAAGGCCGTCTCGAACCGGCCGAGGATCGTCATGCCCGCAGACTCCAGATGGCGTGGATACCGGCCGTGGTTGAACCGTCGGGGACGATCACCGGATCCCCGCCCGCTTCGGTGACGGCGGCCGCGTAGAGCGTCGCCAGATGGCCGCCGCCGAGCAGGTGGACCGGGCGCCGCGGCAGGTCGTCGCGGGTGCCGAGATCGGCGCCGATCAGCACGCCGCTGGCGTGGGCGGCCGCGTCCTCGGGCCGGAGCCGGTCGAGCAGCAGGCCGGAGCGCACCTCGAACAGGGTGGCGGCGAGATTCCGGGACGCGAGACCGCGCCGAACGCCCTGCCGGAAGGCATCCCCGTCCCCGACCGCGCCGTCGAGCATCCCGGCGAGGATCCCGTGCGCCCGGAGGAGGGCGAAGAATTCCCCGGTCATCACAGTGGTGAAATCCGTGATGGCCCCGTCGACCGTCTCGATCCACTTGTTGTGCGTGCCGGGCTGGCAGAACAGAGCCGTCGCGGGCGCCGCGCCCGCTCCGATCGCCCCGAAGACCTGGATCTCCTCGCCCCGCATCACGTCGGGACGCGCGCCGTCCCGCAGGGCCACCCCGGGGACGATCCGGACGTCGGGGGCGGGCTCCAGGCAGGCCGCGGCCAGGGCGGCGAGGGTCGCCGGCGCGGCCACGTAGGGCGCCGCCTGCCAGCCCCGGTTGGAGCCGACCATGCCGACCGCGATGATGGGATGCGCCCCGAGCCGCGCGCGCAGGCCCGCGATCTCCGCAGGATACGCACCGGGCGACAGGGCCAGGATGCCGCGGTCGTCGTGCAGGCTGTCGAGGACGGCTCCCGCTTCCGACACGGCGTAGGCCCGCCGGTTCGTCGTGCCCCAGTCGACGGCGATGTAGGCCGCGCGACCGCCCATGCCGAAATCCCTTGAGAGAGCCCCGTGTCGAATTGTCTGAGTTAAGCGGGCGTCGCGGCGCGGTCAAGCACGGTCCCGTCGCCGCCGTGACACGCGCGGCGACTGATATCACTCCCGGGGGATTGTCGCGCCGCCACGAGCGTTTGCGATGGACTGTACCGGCACGGATCGGCGATATGGCGGCAAGAAATCAAACCCGGGAGGGACACGCTTGGCACGGGATGTAATCCTGGCGACCGATGGCCTGACGATGGAATTCCGCGGATTCCGGGCCGTCAACGGCGTGGCGTTGCAAGTGGAACGCGGCACCATCCACGCGCTCATCGGGCCGAACGGGGCCGGCAAGACCACCTGCTTCAACCTGCTGACGAAGTTCCTGATCCCGACCGCCGGGACGATCCGCTACAAGGATCGCGACATCACCGGGCTGAAGGCGGCGGACGTCGCCCGCCTCGGTCTCGTGCGGTCCTTCCAGATCTCGGCGGTGTTCCCGCACCTCACGGTGATGGAGAACGTCCGCATCGCCCTGCAGCGGCGGCGGCGCGGCGATTCCTTCGACTTCTGGCGGGCCGAGAAGGTCCTGCGCGCGCTGAACGGCGAGGCGCTCGCCCTGGTCGACGCGGTGGGCCTCTCGGACTTCGCCGACGTCCTGGCGGTCGAGCTCTCCTACGGGCGCAAGCGCGCTCTGGAGATCGCCACCACGCTCGCCCTCGATCCCGAGATGCTGCTCCTCGACGAGCCCATGGCCGGCATGGGTCACGAGGACGTCGAGCGCACGGCGCAGCTCATCCGCCGCGTCTCCAAGGACCGGACGATCCTGATGGTGGAGCACAACCTCTCCGTGGTCGCCTCCCTGTCGGATCGGATCACCGTGCTGGCCCGCGGCCAGGTGCTGGCCGAGGGCGACTACGCCACGGTCTCGAAGGATCCGCGCGTGGTCGAAGCGTATATCGGGGCGGGACATGCCTGAGGCGGCTCTCAAGACACCTCCGGCGGCCGCGACCGACGCGCTGCTGACTGTCCGCGGCCTGGAGGGCTGGTACGGCGAGAGCCACGTCCTCCACGGCATCGACATCGACGTGCGCGCGGGCGAGGTGATCACGCTGCTCGGCCGCAACGGCGCGGGCAAGACCACGACCCTGCGGGCGATCATCGGGATCCTCGGCAAGCGTTCGGGCTCGATCGTCTACGACGGCGTCGAGACGGTCCGAATGGCCTCGCGCAACATCGCCCGGCTCGGGATCGGCTACGTGCCGGAGGAGCGGGGCATCTTCGCGAGCCTGACGGTCCACGAGAACCTGATGCTGCCGCCGCGGGTGAAGCCCGGCGGCATGTCGGTGGCGGACATCCACACGCTGTTCCCGAACCTCAAGGAGCGCGCCGGCAGCCAGGGCACCAAGCTCTCGGGCGGCGAGCAGCAGATGCTGGCGATCGGACGCATCCTGCGCACCGGCGCCAAGCTGATCCTGCTCGACGAGCCGACGGAAGGTCTCGCGCCGGTCATCGTCCAGCAGATCGGCCGAACGATCCAGCAATTGAAGGCTCAGGGCTACACCATCGTCCTGGTGGAGCAGAATTTCCGCTTCGCCCAGACTTTGGCGGACCGGCATTTCGTGATCGAGCAGGGGCGGGTGGTCGACATGATCCCCAATGCCGAGCTTGACGCCAATATCGACAAGCTGCACGCCTATCTCGGCGTCTGAACCTCGCACGCGAAAACCGTAGAAGCGCCAGAAAACGGCGACCCGATACTCGGCCGGCGGAGATCCGCCGCGCCGCTGGAGGATGGAAACGAAAATGTTCGGACGCATCGCCCGGCCCGTGACCCTCGCTGCCCTCGCCGGCGCCCTGATGATGGGCACCGCAGCCGCGCAGACGAACGTGAAGATCGGCATCCTGGGCGACCGCTCGGGCGCCTACTCGGACATCAGCGGCGAGGGCTCGGTCGTGGCCGCGAAGCTGGCGATCGAGGATTTCAAGCCGGAGCAGCACGGCCTGAAGGTCGAGATCGTCTCGGCCGACCACCAGAACAAGCCCGATGTCGGCGCGGCCATCGCCCGCCAATGGTACGACCGCGACGCCGTCGACATGATCACCGACGGGGTGACCTCCTCGGTGGCGCTGGCCATCAGCCAGGTCACCAAGGAGAAGAACAAGGTCTTCATCGACACCGGCGCCGGCACGGCCGACCTCACCGGCCCGCAATGCACGCCGAACACGATCCACTGGGTCTACGACACGGTGGCGCTCGCCAACGGCACCGGCGGCGCGATGGTCAAGCGCGGCGGCAACACGTGGTTCTTCCTCACCGCCGACTACGTCTTCGGCCAGACGCTCCAGCGCGACACCAGCGCGGTCATCAACAAGAACGGCGGCAAGGTCGTCGGCTCGGTGAAGACCCCGTTCCCGACCTCCGACTTCTCGTCCTTCCTGCTGCAGGCGCAGGGGTCGGGCGCCAAGGTGATCGGGCTCGCCAATGCCGGCACCGACACGATCAACGCGATCAAGCAGGCGGGCGAGTTCGGCATCACCGAGGGCGGCCAGGCGCTCGCCGGCCTCCTGGTCTTCTCGTCGGACGTGCACTCGCTGGGCACCAAGGTGGCGCAGGGGCTGGTGCTGACCGAGCCGTTCTACTGGGACCTGAACGATCAGACCCGCGCCTTCTCGGACCGGTTCGCCAAGCAGATGAAGAACGCCTCGAAGCCGACCGCGAACCACGCGGGCGTCTACTCGGACGTGCTCCACTATCTGAAGGCGGTCGCGGAGACGAAGTCGACCGCCGACGGCGCCGCCACGGTCGCCAAGATGAAGGCGATGCCGACCGACGACCCGCTGTTCGGCAAGGGCGTGATCCGCGCCGACGGCCGCAAGATCCACGACATGTACCTGTTCGAGGTCAAGAAGCCCGCCGAGTCGAAGGGCGAGTGGGACCTCTACAAGAAGCTCGAGACCATCCCGGGCGATCAGGTCTTCCGGCCGCTCAACGAGGGCAACTGCCCCCTGGTGAAGGGCTGACAATGGGATCGGGGCGCGGAGACCGGCCATGACCACGATCTTCGGTGTGCCGACGCAGGCCCTGTTCGGGCAATTGCTGCTCGGCCTGATCAACGGCTCGTTCTACGCGATCCTGTCGCTGGGGCTCGCGATCATCTTCGGGCTCCTGAACATCATCAACTTCGCCCACGGCGCGCTCTACATGATGGGCGCGTTCGTGGCCTGGATGCTGCTCACCTACGTCGGCCTCGGCTACTGGTGGGCGCTGGGGCTCGCCCCGCTGGTGGTGGGCGCGTTCGGCATCGTGCTGGAGCGGGTGCTGATCGCGCGGCTCTACAAGCTCGACCACCTCTACGGCCTGCTGCTGACCTTCGGTCTCGCGCTGATCATCCAGGGCCTGTTCCGCAACCAGTACGGCGTCTCGGGCCTGCCCTACGCGATCCCGGCCGAGCTGTCGGGCGGCCAGCGCCTGCCCTTCATGTTCCTGCCGAACTACCGCGCCTGGGTGGTGGTCGCCTCGCTGACCGTCTGCATCGCCACCTGGCTCGTCATCGAGAAGACCAAGCTCGGCGCCTATCTCCGCGCCGCCACCGAGAACCCGACCCTGGTCCAGGCCTTCGGGGTGAACGTGCCGCTGTTCCTGACGCTGACCTACGGGTTCGGCGTGGCGCTCGCGGGCTTCGCCGGGGTGCTGGCGGCGCCGATCTACTCGGTCAATCCCAACATGGGCGCCGACATCATCATCGTGGTCTTCGCCGTGGTGGTGATCGGCGGCATGGGCTCGATCATCGGCTCGGTGATCACGGGCTTCGCCCTGGGCCTCGTCGAGGGGCTGACCAAGGTGTTCTATCCGGAGGCGTCCGCCACCGTGATCTTCGTGATCATGGTGCTGGTGCTGCTCGTCAAACCCGCCGGCCTGTTCGGGCGCACGGCCTGATCGCGATCTGAGGCACCCCCATGGCCGACACCGCCGCCCTCGACGCCGCCCCGATCGCCGCCGCCGTGCCGACGAGCCGGGACGACAAGGCACTCCACTGCCTCATCTTCGTGGGCATCGCGGTGCTGCTCGTCGTGGCACCGCTCGTCCTGTACCCCGTCTACCTGATGAAGGTGCTGTGCTTCGCGCTGTTCGCGCTCGCCTTCAACCTCCTGCTCGGCTACGGCGGCCTGCTCTCCTTCGGCCACGCCGCCTATTTCGGCATGGCGAGCTACCTCTGCGCCTACACGGCCAAGAGCCTGGGCTTCACGCCCGAGCTGGCGATCCTCGCCGGCACGGTCACGGCCGCGCTGCTGGGGCTGGTCTTCGGCGCCCTGGCGATCCGCCGGCAGGGCATCTACTTCTCGATGATCACCCTGGCACTCGCCCAGATGGTGTTCTTCTTCTCCCTGCAGGCGAAGTTCACCGGCGGCGAGGACGGCATCCAGGCGGTGCCGCGCGGCAACCTGTTCGGCGCGATCAGCCTCGCGGACGACCGGGTGATGTACGCGGTCGTGGCCGTCGTGTTCATGGCCGGGATGCTGCTGATCTACCGGATCATCCACTCGCCGTTCGGACAGGTGCTGAAGGCGATCCGCGACAACGAGCCGAGGGCGATCTCGCTCGGCTACCGCGCCAGCCAGTACAAGCTCGCGGTGTTCGTGCTCTCGGCGACGCTCGCCGGCCTCGCGGGCTCCACCAAGGCGATCGTCTTCCAGCTCGCCTCGCTCACCGACGTGCACTGGTCGATGTCCGGCGAGGTGGTACTGATGACGCTCGTCGGCGGCATGGGGACGGTGTTCGGGCCGATCGTCGGCGCGCTGGTGATCGTCACGATGGAGACGTACCTGGCGCAGTTCGGTGCCTGGGTGACGATCATCCAGGGCTGCGTCTTCGTGCTCTGCGTGCTGCTGTTCCGCGAGGGCATCGTCGGCCTGATCGCCCGGCTGATCCGCCGGCCGCTCTAGGAAACGGGATCCGGGGCGCGGTACCGGTTGCGCCGCCGCAACGCCCGGACGCGACCTGCGGCGGGAACGAGAGCTCACAACCCGTGGTGAGCTTTCGTTAACCAAGACTGCCCACCGTGACGGCTCCTTACCGTCAGGGGCCGCAATGACCGAGGATCGAACGCTCAGCATCGACGATCCCGCCGTCGACTGCCCGGTCGCGCCGGACGTGGTCGGCCGCCTGATCAAGGCCGACCCGGAAGGGGCCGCGTTCCTGCTCGACGGGATCCCGGAATCGACCCGCGCCCGGCTCGCCGTCTGGCTGTACGGCCGCAGCCACACCCACGCGATCGGCGTCCGCGTGGCGGCGACCTGCGAGGGCGCGACCCTGCGGCGGACCGCCGGTCTCGTCGGGAACGTCCTCTACGACCTGTCCCGCCGTCCCGTGGCGGCGGCGAGCCACGGAACGCGCGGCGGCGCCGGCCGCATCTCCCTGGGCGGGTCGAAGCGCCGCGCCTGACGGGTCGGCACGACCGGCCCGATTGGATCGCCGCCGCGCAGGGACTATCCTGCGCGCCGATGTCCTCCCTGTCCGCGCCGTCTGTCCGCCGCCTCGAACCCGTGCTCGTCGATCGCATCGCCGCGGGCGAGGTGGTCGAGCGCCCGGCCTCGGCCGTGAAGGAGCTGGTCGAGAACGCGATCGATGCCGGGGCCCGGGCGATCGAGGTCACCGTCGAGGCCGGGGGGCGCCGGCTGATCCGGGTCGTCGACGACGGCCGCGGCATGACGCCGGACGATCTCGACCTCGCGGTCGAGCGGCACGCCACCTCCAAGCTCCCGGGCGGCGACCTCACGGCGATCGACACCCTCGGATTCCGCGGCGAGGCCCTTCCGTCGATCGGCGCGGTGTCGCGGCTCACCATCGTCACGCGGACGCCGGAGGCCGAGGCGGGGGCGAGCCTCACCGTCGACGCGGGGCTGAAGGGGCAGGTTCGTCCGGCCCCGGCCCAGCGCGGCACCCGGATCGAGGTGACCGAGCTCTTCGCCGCGACGCCGGCGCGGCTCAAGTTCCTGAAGTCGGACCGGGCCGAGAACGCCGCCATCGCCGAGACGCTGCGCCGTCTCGCCGCGACGCAGCCCGGGATCCGCTTCACCCTGAGGGCCGATGCCGGGCAGCCCCTGGTCCTGCCGGCCGAGACCGGGGCCGAAGCGGAGCTGCGCCGGCTCGCGGCGGTGCTGGGACAGGACTTCCTCGCCAACGCCCTGCCGGTTTCCCTGGCCCGGGAGGGCTTCGCGGTGGCCGGTCACGTCGGCCTGCCGACCTATCATCGCGGCGCGGCGACCCATATCCACCTCGCGGTCAACGGCCGCCCCGTGCGCGACCGGCTCCTGCTCGGGGCGATCCGCGGCGCCTACGCCGACACGCTGGCCTCCGACCGGCACCCGGTGCTCGGCCTCGCCGTCGCGTGCGACCCCGGCCTCGTCGACGTCAACGTTCACCCGGCCAAGACCGAGGTGCGCTTCCGCGAGCCGGGCCTGGTGCGGGCGCTGATCGTGAGCGCGATCCACGACGCCCTGCGCCGCGGCGGCGCCCGCTCGGCCACCACCGGCGCCGCGCGGACCCTCGACGCCCTGCGCCCGGCGGGACCGCCGCTCGCGACCCACAGCGGCGCCGCCGCCCCGAGCCTGTTCCGGCCGACGCGTCCCGGCCTGTTCCCCAGCGGGGCGCCCTCGGTCGCGGCGCCCCCCGGCTACCGTTCATCGGCGGCGTGGCGGCCGGCGCCGCAGCCGGCGCGCGGCGAGCAGGCCGGCTTCGGCGAGGCCGCTCAGGCCGTCTGGGCCGAGCCCGAGCCCGAAGCGGTGGCGGCCCCGCCCCAGGCCGACACCCGCGTCGCCGCCGAGACCGCGGAGGCGCTCGATCATCCCCTGGGGGCCGCCCGCGCCCAGATCCACGAGACCTACATCCTCGCCCAGACCCGCGACGGCCTCGTGATCGTCGATCAGCACGCCGCCCACGAGCGCCTCGTCTACGAGCGGATGAAGGCCGAGCAGGAAGCCGGCGGCATCGCCCGGCAGGGCCTCCTGATCCCGGACGTGGTCGAGATGAGCCCCGAGGAGGCCGACCGGCTCGTCGCGGCCGCTCCCGACCTCGACCGGCTGGGCCTGTCCATCGAGGCTTTCGGGCCCGGGGCGGTGCTCGTGCGGGAGGTGCCGGCGGCGCTGATCGGCGCCTCGACGCGCAACCTCGTCACCGACATCCTCGACGCCCTGGAGGCCAGCGGCGACGAGGAGGGCGGCGTCGCGGCGACGGAGGGCGGCCCGCTCGGGCGGCGTCTCGACGCGGTCCTGTCGCGCATGAGCTGCCACGGCTCGATCCGCGCCGGGCGTCGCCTGCGGCCGGAGGAGATGAACGCCCTGCTGCGCGAGATGGAGGCGACGCCCAATTCCGGACAGTGCAACCACGGTCGCCCGACCTCGATCGAGCTGAAGCTCGCTGACATCGAGCGGCTGTTCGGCCGCCGATGAGCGGGCCGGGGCTACGTGCCCGCTGGCGGACCCGGCGGAGCCGGTCCACAACGGGGTCTGGCGCCGCGGCCTGAAGACCGGCGGCGCGTGCAGGGGAGGCCCAGATCCATGACCGATCCCGTCATCACCGGCGCGTTCCGGGTCGCCCTGCCGAGCGCCGCCGCCGCCGTCGCCGCGGCCCGCTGAGATGGCGAACCCGTTCGACCTCGCCGGCCGCCACGTCCTCGTCACCGGGGCCTCCAGCGGCCTCGGCCGTTACTTCGCCGGGACCCTGGCCCGCGCCGGCGCGCGCCTGTCGCTGGGCGCCCGCCGGGCCGACGCCCTCGCCGAGACCGTCGCCCGCGTCGCGTCCGCGGGCGGGGAGGCCCACGCCGTCGTCATGGACGTCACCGATGCCGCGAGCGTCGAGCGGGCGCTCGACGCTGCCGAGGCGCGGTTCGGACCCGTGGCGGTGCTGGTGAACAATGCCGGCGTGACGGCGACGAAGCCGGCCCTCGACCTCGCGGCAGCCGACTGGGACGCGGTGCTCGACACGAATCTCAAGGGCGTGTGGCAGGTCGCCCAGGCCACCGGCCGGCGGATGGTCCGGCACGGCACCGGCGGCAGCATCGTCAACATCGCGTCGATTCTCGGGCTGCGGGTCACCGGCGGGCTCGCGCCCTACGCCACCTCGAAGGCCGCGGTCGTCCAGCTCACCAAGAGCCTCGCGCTCGAGTGGGCCCGCTACGGGATCCGGGTGAACGCCCTGGCGCCCGGTTACATCAAGACGGAGCTGAACGACGCCTTCTTCGAGTCCGATGCCGGCCGGGCGCTGATCAAGCGCATCCCGCAGCGCCGGCTGGGCGAGGCTGCCGAACTCGACGGCCCGCTCCTGCTGCTGGCCTCGGAGGCCGGCGCCTACATGACCGGCAGCGTCCTGGCGGTCGACGGCGGCCACCTCGTCTCCGGCCTGTAGAGGCGCTACCTCGCCGCCTCTCCCGTGCGGGAGAGGGGACCCGCGCCTCGTGCCGCGCGGGCTCGGCGATGACCCCCGACTCGACGCGATCGGGAACGGCCCCGGCGATCGCCCCGAACGAGCCCGTCCGCGGGGCGAGCGCGGGTCAGAGGTCCCGCGCCTGCTCGCGCAGAACGAATTTCTGGATCTTGCCCGTCGAGGTCTTCGGCAGCGGCCCGAACACCACCGTCTTCGGAACCTTGAATCGCGCCATGTGCGCGCGACAGAACGCGATCATGTCCAGATCACTCGGCACCGTCGCGCCGGGCTTCACCTCCAAGAACGCGCAGGGGCTCTCGCCCCAGGTCGGATCCGGACGCGCCACGACGGCCGCCAGCATCACCGCGGGATGGCGCATCAGCACCTCCTCCACCTCCAGGCTGGAGATGTTCTCGCCGCCCGAGATGATGATGTCCTTCGCCCGGTCCTTGATCTCCACCGACCCGTCGGGATGCCAGACCGCGAGGTCGCCGGTCCGGTACCAGCCGCCCGCGAGGGCTTCCTCCGTCGCCCCCGGGTTGCCGAGGTAGCCCTTCATCACCGTGTTGCCGCGCAGGCGGATCTCGCCGACCGTCGTGCCGTCGCGCGGCACCGGCGCGTCGGTCGCGGTGTCAGCGACGCTCACCGCCTCGAGCGTCGCCAGGGGCACGCCCTGACGGGCCATGCGGGCGTAGCGCTCCGCGTCGGGGAGGTCGGTCCAGTCCGGCTGCGCCAGGCAGACCGTCGCGGGTCCGTAGCTCTCGGTGGCGCCGTAGAGATGCGTCACCTGGAAGCCCAGCTCCTCCATGGTGCGGATGATCGTCGAGGACGGCGCTGCGCCGCCGACCGCGCAGCGCACCCGCTGCGGGAACGGCACCCGCTCCCGGGCCGGGGCGTGCGCGATCATCGAGAGGACGATCGGCGCCCCGCACAGATGCGTCACCCCGTGCGCGGCGATCAGCCGGAAGATCGCCGCCGGCTCGACCTTGCGAAGGCAGACCTGCGTGGCGCAGGCCGCGACGCTCGCCCAGGGATAGGACCAGCCGCTGCAGTGGAACATCGGCAGCGTCCAGAGGTACACGCTCTCGCCGGTCAGGCCGAACGTGACCGCGTTGCCGAGCGCCTGGAGATAGCCGCCGCGGTGGCTGTAGACGGCGCCCTTGGGATCGCCGGTCGTCCCCGACGTGTAGAGCAGGCAGAGCGACTGCCACTCGTCCTCAGGGCCGGCCCAGGCGTAGTCCGGATCGCCCCCGGCCAGCAGATCCTCGTACGGCAGGGCCCCGTCGATCCCGGAATCGCCGATCGCCACGACGAGGATCGGCTCGGCGAGATCCGCGAGCGCCCGCGCGGCCAGAGCGGCGTACTCGGCCTCGACCAGGAGCGCCCGGGCGCCCCCGTGCCGCAGCGAGAACGCGATCGTCGCCGCGTCGAGGCGGGTGTTGAGCGGGTTCAGCACCGCGCCGAGCATCGGCACGGCGAAATGCGCCTCGATCATCTCCGGGACGTTCGGCGCCAGGATCGCCACGGTGTCGAGCGGCCCGATCCCCCGGGCGGCCAGACCCGCGGCTAGGCGCCGGCAGCGCGCGTAGAGGTCCGCGTAGGTGACGCGCCGGTCGCCGTCGATCACGGCGGTCCGCGCGCCCGCGGCGGCGGCGGCCCGCGCCAGCAGGCTCACGGGGGTCAGGGGCACGTAGTTGGCCGGCCGCCGGGCGAGGCCGACCTCTAACGGATGGGCGCCGTCCTCGCGGACCGCGGCTCGGGTCGGACGGGTCTCCGTCATCGTGCAGCCTTCTGAACGGGCGGCGGGCGTGGCGTGCGCTCCGCGCGCCGATGATTTCGCGGCCGCCCCGCCTGTCAATCGCGCTCGCCGGGACAATGTGGGCCGCGCGCGAATTCTGTTACAGGGCCCGGTTGACGGGGGAACGGCGCTGGCGGATGCCCGTATACCGGCCACGCGCCGTCGGGGCCGCGCGCGACCGGCCCATCCGGGGAGACCATTGTGGGGAACGACAACCTGCCGACGATCTCCGGGGAGACCGGCCGCGCCGTGGCCGAGAGCGGCGTCGCCCGGGCGCGCGAGGCGTACGAGCGCTTCGCCGAGGCGGGCGAGATGGCGCTGAACGCCTTCGAGGCATCGATGGCCCAGAGCTTCGAGGGCTGGCGCACGGTGATGGGATCGAGCCGCGAGACCGCGCACCAGCTCACCGACAGCAACGTGGCCGGTGCCCGCCGGATGCGCGAGCAGTGGGACGCCGCCGGCGCCCGGCTCTACAACGCCTTCGAGGACAACGCCGTCCACGCCATGGCGGCGATGCGCGAGATCGGCCACCGGATGCTCGTGGCCTCCGATACCAATGTCCGCGCGAGCCTGGACTTCGCGGACCGCGTCGCCAAGGCGGCCGATGCCCGCGAGATCGCGGCGCTGAACATCGCGTTCCTGCAGGAGCAGGCCCGCAGGCTGACCGACCAGATGGTCGACCTCCACCAGACGACCGGCCGTCTCGCCCGCGAGGCCGCCGCGCGCACGGAGACCCCGTGACCGCCAGAACTGCGGCACCGGATCCCGGGCCCGAGACGACGCCGCGGCTCGACGACCTGAGCCGCGCCGACGTGCCGTTCCGGACCGGCCATTTCCAGGCCTACGCACCCCACGACTTCCACCGCATCGCCTACGTGGAGTGGGGCGACCCGGCCAGCCCGCACGTCGTCGTCTGCGTCCACGGCCTCAGCCGCCAGGGCCGCGACTTCGACGCCCTCGGCTATCGGCTGGCGAAGTCCGGCTACCGGGTGATCTGCCCGGACCTGCCCGGGCGCGGCCTGAGCGGCTGGTTGAAGGACCCGGAACTCTACGGCCTGCCGCAATACGCCGCCGACATGGCCGCGCTCATCGCCCATCTCCGGGTTCCCGGGAAGATCGACTGGGTCGGCACCTCCCTCGGCGGCCTGACCGGCATGGTCCTGGCCGCCGCCGCCCGCTCCCCGATCCGCCGGATGGTGATCAACGATATCGGCCCGTTCCTGCCCTGGGCGCCGATCCGCGAGATCGGATCGCGCCTGCGCGACGCACCCCGGCTCCACCACAACCTCGCCTCGGGCGAGTCGCGCCTGCGCACGGTCCTGGGTGCGTTCGGGCCGCTCACCGACGAGCAGTGGCGCCACATCGCCAAGCACAGCTTCTTCCAGGAGCCGAACGGCGGCTGGCGACCCCACTACGATCCCGGCATCGGCGACGCGTTTCGTCCGGGCCGGGTCTACAGCGTGAGCATGTGGCGCGACTGGGACGCGATAACTTGTCCAATCCTGCTCCTGCGCGGTGAGCGCTCGGAACTGCTGCTCGCCTCGACGGCCGACGAGATGACCAAGCGGGGCCCGCCGACGCGGCGCGTCGAGATCCCCGACTGCGGCCACGCGCCGGCGCTGCTCGACGACGACCAGTTGCGAATCGTCACCGATTGGCTCGGCCCAGCGACGTGATTCCGCCGTCGTCGTGCGGCGGCGCGCCACGAGCTGACCATTTCCCGCCATACAGCCTTCGGTGGGATCGGCGCCGCGGCGCCAACGCGGTGCAGGCAACCCAATAGCGCCCGACAGTTTTCAAAAGTGAATCTTTAGCTGATCCCGCTCACTTATATTTGATCCAGCGCGGTATCTGAGTTGTTCTCGTGGCGGGCATTGGATGGCCCGGATTGCGGTCTTCTGGACCCAAGATTTCGAAAGCGTAACCATTCGTTGCACGCGCGGCTGACCTGTGGCACTAACAGATGTCAGGTCTGGATCTTGGCCGCGCAATGTTGCACCTGTCGGTTGTGATTGGCGCCCCGGATCCGGGCGAGCAAGCCTGCCAACAGTAAGAACATCCGGACTACCAACTATGGCGAACCCAACCCCCAAGCCGAAGCAGACCACAGCCATCGATCACGGGGTCGGCAGCCGCATCGCGTTCCTTCGGGCGGCTAACGGACTGAGCCAGTCCGCGCTGGCCAGCGCGCTGGGCGTCAGCTTCCAGCAGGTCCAGAAATACGAGACCGGCAAGAACCGTGTCGGGGCTGGCCGCCTGCAGGCGATCGCCGAGCGGCTCGGCGTTCCGGTCTCGAGCTTCTTCGAGCCCGAGCCCGAGGCGGCGGCCGATAGCGGGCCCGCGCTGCTGCGCGTTGCCGGTGCCGTCGAACTGCTCCGGGCCTACAATCAGATCGCCGACGATCAGATGCGCCGCGACGTGCTCTCGCTCGTGAAGTCCGCGGCGCGGATCGGCCATACCCGGTCGGCGGACGAAGCGGCGTCGCAGGCGAGCGGCGCGTCGCGCAACGCGTGACATCCGGCTTCGCTTGGCGCCGATGCGGCGCCGCGCGAGCCCAGCAGGCGGGATCATGGATTCACTCCCGACGCGCGTGATCCATCTGCTCGCCGATCTGCCGCTCCAGGCGGACGACGAGATCGTGTCGGTCCTGGCCTCCGATCCGGGCCTGCGGGTGGAGCGCATCGTCTCGACCGGTCAGGCGAGCCCGCCGGGCTTCTACTACGACCAGCCGCACGCCGAATGGGTCGCCGTCCTGACGGGCGCGGCCGACCTGCGGTTCGCCGACGAGGCTGAGGCCCGCCGCCTCGTCGCGGGCGACGCCGTGCTGATCGCGCCCCACCGTCGGCACCGCGTCGAGTGGACCGACTCACCCACCGTCTGGCTGGCGATCCACTTCGGGCCCCAGGTCGGCGCTTCGGATCCGGCTCCGAGCCCTCGGGACTAGGAGCGGTTCAGGCGCCGAATCGGGCGATCGCCACGGCCGTGTCCCCGTAGACGCGCCGCTCCAGTTCCGCGAAGCCGGCCGGCCAGACGAGCCGCGCGGCCTCGACCTCCTCGACGACGACGAGAGCCCCCGGCGCGAGCCAGGCGCCCTCGGCGGCGCTTCTCAAGGCGCGCGGCGCGAGATCACGGCCGTAGGGCGGATCGCAGAAGACCAGTGAGAAGGTGCCCGCCGTGGAAGCCGGGCCGAGGCGGGTCGCGTCCCGCCGGAACAGGCGGGTCACGCCTTCCGCACCGAGAGCCTCGATATTCTCGCGGATGACCGCGCGCGCCTCGGCGCCCTCGTCGACGAGGAGTGCGTAGGCAGCGCCCCGCGACAGCGCCTCGAAGCCGAGGGCACCCGTACCGGCGAACAGGTCGAGGACCCGGGCACCGGCCACGGCGTCGTCGTAGGCGTGGGCGAGCACGTTGAACAACGATTCGCGGAGCCGGTCCGATGTCGGCCGTATGGCGTCGGTGCGGGGCGTGGCGAGCCCGCGGCCCCGCCACGCGCCGCCGACGATCCTCATCGCGTCCCGCGCGGCGGCCGGCCGCCGCCGGGCTTGCCGCCGCCGGGTCGGGCGCCGCCACGCGGCGCACCCGGACGGCCGCCCGGACCCGAACCGCCGCCGCCGGATCCGCCGCGCGCGCCCTGACCGCCCCCCTTGCCGGCGAAACCGCCGGGCTTGCCACCGGGACGACTTCCGCCGGGACGCGCCCCTCCCGTCTTCGCGCCGCCGAACGCGGGCTTGCCTCCACCGGCGGCGGGCTTCGGGCCACGGAATCCGCCCGGCTTCCGCGAGGCCCCATCGGCCGGCCCGGCGTCGAGCGGTCGTTCGCGCCGCCCCCCGGGCCTGCCGCCGCGCTCGTCGAAGCGTCGCTCGTCCCGCGGCGCGTCGCTCCGCGCGCTCTCGCGGCGCGGGCGCTCGTCGCCGCGGCGCTCGTTGCGCGGACCGGGGGGGCGTTCCTGCCGGTCCGGCGCTCCGCGGTCGGCGAAGCGGCGCTTCGGGGCGGCGACGGGTGCGGCCTCCACGGGCGTGGCGGACAGGCGCTCGACGACGACCCGTCGCTCGCCGGCGCGGATCGAGCCGACGCGCTCGCGGCCGCGTTCCGCCGCGGCCGCCTGCGCGCTCCGGGGATCCGCACCGCGCCGGGGAACGCGCGTGCCCCGGGGCTTCGCCGAGTCCTCATCGCGCCACGTGGAGTTGCGCGGTCCGGGACCGGTGCCTCCGGTCGAGACGCGCGGCGCCGGCGCGGGACGCGCGGCATTGCGCCGGGACGGCGCCGGCTGCGCGGACTGGGCGTCCCGATCCGCCGGGCGGCCGCCGCCGAACGGCGCGATCGGGTCGCGGACCGGGCTGTCGAAATCCACGCCGGCCTGCTCGGCGAGGCTCTTGCCGAGCTGATCCTTGAGGACGCGGGTCCGCACCTCCTCGACCAGGCCGACCTCCAAGTCGCCGAGCTGGAACGGCCCGAAGGAGAGCCGGATGAGCCGGTTCACCGACAGCCCGAGATGCTCGAGGATGCGCTTGACCTCGCGGTTCTTGCCCTCGCGAAGGCCGAGCGTCAGCCAGACATTGTCGCCCTGCACGCGGTCCAGGGTCGCCTCGACCGGACCGTACTCCATCCCGTCGATGGTGACGCCCTTGGCCAGCCTGTCGAGCTGGGCCTGATCGGTGTCGCCGTGCGCGCGGACCCGGTAGCGGCGGAGCCAGCCGGTGTCGGGATGGGCGATCACCTTGGCGAGACCGCCGTCATTGGTGAGGAGCAGCAGCCCCTCGGTGTTGATGTCGAGCCGTCCGACCGCCACCACCCGGGGCAGATCCTCCGGGAGCACGTCGAACACCGTCTGCCGGCCCTCCGGATCCCGGGCCGTCGTCACCACGCCCCGCGGCTTGTGGAAGATCCACAGGCGGCTGCGCTCCCGCGACGGCATCGGCTCGCCGTCGATCAGGATCCGGTCGTTCTCGGTGACGTTGCGGGCGGGGGATGTCAGCGTCTCGCCGTTGACGCTCACGCGCCCGGCCAGGATCATCGTCTCGGCGTCGCGCCGCGAGGCGATGCCGGCCCGCGCCATCGCCTTCGCGATGCGCTCGCCGGGCGGCGTCTCGATCAGGCCTTCGGCGTCAGATGACGATGCGGGTTCGGGCTCCGGCGCAGGGTCCGACTGCTGAGGGGGCTGCGGCTTGGCCTTTCGGGCAGCCTTCTTCGCGGCGGGCTTGGCGGGCCCGTCGCCCTCGGTCTCGGCGCGGCCGGCATCGGTCGGCGGCGCCCAGCCCTCAGTGCGCGCTGGCTCTGGGGCCGAACGGGCGGTCCCCTCCGGCTTATCGTCGTTCGGCAAGTCGCTCATGCCTGCCGCTTATCAGAGCCGGTTCCGACAGGCGAGACGGGTTGTGCACTGGGGCGGGTCGCCGCAACGCAGAGAGGCGGCCCGACGGGACCGCCTCGAAGACTGGATGGCGGGTCGAAGACCCGGCGACGTCAGAGCCTGGGCGAGCGCCCGCGCATCACGCCGAACACGGCGGAGATCAGGAACAGCGCGATCGCCACGAAGAAGACGATCTTGGCCGCCTCCATCGCCGTGCCGGCGATGCCGCCGAAACCGAGGAGCGCCGCCACGAGAGCGACGACGAGAAACGTGACAGCCCAACCGATCATGGCATCCTCGTGTTATTCGGGTCGGTTCAGTTCTGGAACCCGCGCGCGGCGGGTTCCGTTCCGGTCGCGCTCGACGATCAGAGCTTGTCGGTGGCGGACTTCACCGCGCTCTTGGCGTCGCCGACGGTGCCCTGGGCCTTGCCCTTGAGCTCCTGGGCGGCGCCCTCGGCCTTGAGCTTGTCGTTGCCGGTCGCGTCGCCGATGCCCTGCTTTGCCTTGCCGACGGCCTCGTTGGCGACACCCTTGATCTTGTCGGTGGTGCTGCTCATGGCATTGTCCTCTTGCTCGATCTGCGGCGGCGCCGCACTGGTTCCTGAAACGGTCACGGTCGGCGGAATGTTCCAGGCCTTAACATTGACTTGGATCAAGCGAGCCCGCCGCCCCGCGCCCGTCGCGTCAGTGGGATGAGAACAGCTTGGCTGCCGATCCGATCCATCCGGCCCGGGCGGAACCGTCCGGAAGCCTGACCGCGCTCGATCACGCTTTCGCGGCCGCCCGCGCCGCCGCCGCTGCCGGGGAGGTCCCGGTCGGCGCCGCGGTGGTCCGGGACGGGGTCATCCTGGCGGTCGCCCACAATCGGCCGCGCGAACTGCACGACCCGACGGCGCACGCGGAGATCCTGGCGATCCGCGCGGCCTGCGCCGCGCTCGGCACCGAGCGCCTCGTCGGCTGCGATCTCTACGTCACCCTGGAGCCGTGCCCGATGTGTGCCGGCGCGATCTCCTTCGCGCGGATCCGGCGGCTCTACTACGGGGCGGCCGATCCGAAGGGAGGCGGGGTCGAGCACGGGCCGCGCGTCTTCGATCAGCCGACCTGTCACCACGCCCCGGAGGTCTACGGCGGCTTCCGTGAGCGCGAAGCGGCGGCCCTGCTCCGGGCGTTCTTCGCGCAGCGCCGGGACTGACGCGACGTCGGGCGGGCGGACAGGTTCCTATCGGCCCGCAGCGGGCCAGCAGAGGAGGGCACGATGATCCCGACCTATTCCAGAGCCCTGATCGTCGGGGCGGGCTTCGGACTCAGCGCGTCGCTCGCGCGCCTGCTCGCGGCCGACGGCCTGACGATCGGACTCGCCGCCCGGAACGTCGACAAGCTCGCCGCGCTGGCGGCCGAGACGGGCGCGGCGGTGCATGCCTGCGACGCCAGCCGGCCCGCGGAGGTCGAGGCCCTGTTCGCCCGCCTCGAACCCGCGCTCGGCGGTCCCCCGGATGTCGTCGTCTACAACGCCAGCGGTCGCCTGCGCGGCCCGGTCACCGACCTCGACCCGGACGCGGTCGCCCAGGCCCTGATGGTGTCGGCGTATGGCGGTTTCCTCGTGGCACAGGCCGCCGCGCGCCGCATGCTGCCGCACCGTCACGGCGCGATCCTGCTCACCGGCGCCTCGGCGAGCGTGAAGGGCTTCGCCGGGTCGGCCCCGTTCGCGATGGGGAAGTTCGCCCTCCGGGGACTCGGCCAGAGCCTCGCCCGGGAATTGCAGCCCCAGGGCATTCACGTCGCCCACATCGTGGTCGACGGCGCGATCCGCAATCCGGCCCGCGGCGGCGAGCCGCCGGAGGCTCCCGACAGTCACCTCGATCCCGACGCCGTCGCCCGGGCCTATCTCGACCTGTTGCGCCAGGACCGGAGCGCCTGGACTTCCGAGGTGGAACTGCGTCCCTGGACGGAGCGGTTCTGACGCCGCCTCAGGGGTTCACGCGCAGGCCGAGCAGGAAGGTGTTCTCCCGGAAGCTGGACCCGGCGACCGTGCTGTCGAACTTCTGATAGATGTAAGTGCCGCGCAGGGTCAGCCAGCGCGTGAAATGGTAGTCGAGCCGCGCGGTCGCCGAGAAGCCGTTCTCGCGGATGCTGCTGCTCTGGTAGTCGTTCCGGAGATACGATCCGCCCAGGACGATCGAGAGGTTTCGCAGCAGGTCGTGCTGCACTTCCAGCGTCGCGACCTCGGTGAGGACGCCGCTGGAGCCCGGGATCGTCGTCTCGGTGACGCCGGTCGCCGCCGTGAACCGCACAGTGGTGAGCGGGCTCGCCGCCCAGACCAGCGCCGCGTTGAGCAGCGGGGCGTTGATGTCGCGCAGGCTCGGATCGACGTAGGTCCGATGCTGGATGCCGGCCGAGATCTCGCCGGTCAACGAGCGCGCGAGGCCGATGCTCGTCCCGAACGCGACGGCGATGCCGTCCGAATCGCGCCGGACGCCTGTCGCGTCGAAGCGCTGGTCGTAGACGCGCGTGTCGCCGAGCAGGTCGATGAACGGGCTGAAATCCGGATTGATCTCGTAGGCCGTGCGCAGCTGCAGACTGTACTGGTTCAGGTTGCGGTCGGACTGGTTGACGATCGTCCCGTCCGCCAGGCGCGCGTTGTCGAACTCGGAGCGATCGACGGACCCGCGCAGGGTGACCGACAGGCGGTTGAACGTCTCCGTCGCCCCGAGCGAGCCGCCGTAGACGGCCAGAAGCGGTCGGGTCGTGGCGGTGGCAGCCTGGAGGTTGGCGCTCGAGGTGCGCTGCGTGTCCACCAGGAACCGTCCCTCCGCGTCGATGCGCAGGTCCCGGTTGGCATCGATGCGCAGACGGACCACGCCGTCGGCCGCGGGGCGGCTCGCGGCCTCGTTCTGCGGCGTCTCCAGGTACGACCCTCGGAGCGAACCCTGGAGCGAGCTGGAGGACCAGTTGCTCCGGAAGTCGACGGTCGCGTCGGTGCGCAGCGCGACCGAGCCCTTGGCGATCTGGCGGGTGGTCTGGTCCGGATTCGAATCGTAGCCGACGCTCTGCGCGAAGGTCGGGAGCACCGTGAAGGTCCCGACCTGATAGCCGATCGGCGCGTAGGCCGGGTCGGTGGGGATCGCGCGCGCCAGGTCGGTGCCGAGGATGAAACCCGGGGTCAGGAGACCGAGGGCCGGCGCGATGGACTGGAACGGGAGGATCGGCCGGATCGGCGACACGACCTGCGGGTTCGGGACGCCGACCACCGCCTGCTGGACGATCGGTGTCAACCGCAGCGCCGGAGGCGGGGTCTGCGTCACGTCCTGGGTCACCCGCCGCGTCGCGGAGCCGATCCGCCGCGGCGGCGCGGCCCGCGTGCGCAGGAGAGTCGACGGCGCGAGGTTGGCCGGCGCCGTCGAGGATCCGCCGGTGCGCCGTCCCCCCGAGGTGACGCGGGTGCTGAGCTGGGACACGCCGGTCTGACCGGGGATCTGCGTCTGCGCGGGGGGCGAGAGCGGCGACCGGAGGCTGTCACCGCCGGTCTGCTCGCCGCCGGTCGCGTCGCCGCCGAGCGCGCCGCGGGTCTGATCGCGGCTCAGGCCGTCCGGGATGCTGCGCTTGAGTGTCGGCAGGCCGTTCGGGGCCGTGTCCTGGCCGATGCCGGGATTGTCGGGCTGGCCGGTGACGGGGCTGGTCGCATCGAACCGCTGGGCTGCCGCGGGCGCCGCCAGCGCGACGCCGAGCGCCGCGGCGGCGAGCCGCATCCTCTGCCGTTCCCGCCGGTCAGCCGCCGTCCGCACCTGATCCCGGTCTCCGCCAAAGTCCCCGGCACCAGAGCGCGGAGATCACAGGTCACGCCGCCCCAGAACTGGTTGTCGGCATGGTTAACGAACCCTAGCGGCGACGTGGTTAATGCCCCGTCAACGGCCGTACGGCGGCAGGATTCAGCCGCGACGATTCAATCTCACCTGTCCATCGCGAATACGTTTGAGATTTTGCGTATACTATGCTAGAGACGGTCAGACTTCGATCGCATCCGAGAGGGATTGGTCGACCCGAACAACTGTAACTCCTGAGGTTTGACGTGAGTGAGAACGCAGGCAGCGAGCACGGCCCGGCGATCGGGCTCGCGGTCGATATCGTCGCCGCTTACGTGTCGAACAATTCCGTTCCCGTATCGGAACTTCCCGGATTGATCGGCGGTATCCACGCGGCGCTGAACGGGTTGACAACTCAAGGTCGTGCCGCGAACTCGGCGGTGGAGAAACTAAGTCCGTCGCAGATCCGGAAGTCGGTCACGACTGATCATATTGTCAGCTTCGAGGACGGGAAGCCGTACAAGACGCTCCGGCGGCACCTGACGCTGCGCGGCCTGACGCCCGAGGCCTACCGCGAGAAGTGGGGTTTGCCGCGGGACTATCCGATGACCGCGGCGAGCTATTCGGCGCAGCGATCGGAACTGGCCCGCGCCCTCGGCCTCGGACAGCAGCGCCGCAAGTCCCGCGGCGGGCCCGCGGCCGCACCCGAGGCGCCGCCCGCGCCGGCCGCCAAATCGCGGGGCCGCAAGAAGGCGCCGGCCGAGTAAGGAAGCCGACCAGGGCTCAGCGGCTTCGAGCCCCGGAGCGACGACCGGGATCTCGGCAGCACCTAGATCAGGCCGCGGTGGCCGATGAGGGCGGCCCGCCATCGCGCGCTCGGCCCTCGCTGCCGCGGGCGTCGACAAGACGCACGTCCTTCCCGACCCGGCGGCCGAGGCGACGATCGCCTGACCGACCGTCCCATGCCCCTGCGCGCCGCGCAACTGTGCGCCGCGCTGCTGACGCTATCCAACGGCGACCGCGCTGCGATGCTGCTCTGCACCATCGACCCGCCCGCGCCGTAGGACGTCCCCGTGCCGCCCCTGCCGATCCTCGCCCTCGCCGTCGCCTCGTTCGGGATCGGCACCACCGAATTCGTCATCATGGGTCTGCTCCCGGAGGTGGCGCAGAGCTTCGGCGTCACCATTCCGCAGGCCGGCTACCTGGTCTCGGGCTACGCCATGGGCGTGGTCGTCGGCGCGCCGATCGTGGCGATCGCCACCGCGGGCCTGCCGCGCAAGACCGCGCTCCTCGCGCTGATGGCCGTGTTCCTCGCGGGCAATCTCGGGTGCGCGCTGGCACCCAGCTACGGCCTGCTGATGGCCGCGCGGATCCTGACGGCCTTCGCCCACGGCGCGTTCTTCGGCATCGGCGCCGTGGTGGCGTGGGATCTCGTGCCGCGGGAGAAGCGGACGCAGGCGGTCTCGCTGATGTTCGCGGGCCTCACCCTCGCCAACGTGCTCGGCGTGCCGCTCGGCACCGCCCTCGGGCAGGAGGCGGGCTGGCGCTCGACCTTCTGGGCGGTGGTCGTGATCGGGCTCGCGGCGGGGCTCGCGATCCAGCTCTGCGTGCCGGACGGACTTCCCGGGACGCGCGGCCGGCTCGTCAGCGAGTTCCGGGCGCTCGGGCGCTGGCCGGTGCTGCGGCCGATGCTGATCTCGACCCTGTCCTCGGTGAGCTTCTTCACGGTCTTCACCTACATCACGCCGTTCCTGACCGGGGTGACCGGTTTCACGCCGCAGGGCGTGACCGGCGTGCTGTTCGCCGCCGGAACGGGATTGACCGTCGGCAATCTCCTGGGCGGCCATCTGGCCGACCGCGGCCCGATGGCGACCATCGTCGGCAGCTTCCTGGGCATCGTGGCGGCCCTGCTGGTGCTGGCCGCGGTCGCGCACCATCCGGCACTCACGGTCGCCGTGGTGGTCGTCTGGTCGGGCCTAGTCTTCGCCCTGGTCTCGCCCCTGCAGATCTGGGTCGTGGAGGCAGCCAGCGACGCGCCGAATCTCGCCTCGACGCTGAACCAGGGCGCGTTCAACCTCGGCAACGCCACCGGTGCCTGGATCGGCGGCACGGCGCTGACCCTCGGGGCCGGCTACGGCCAGCTGCCGCTGATCGCCGCTGCGGTGTCGCTCGCCGGCCTCGGGCTGGTGCTCACCGCGGTCAGTCGCGGGCGCCACGGCGTCGCCGGGGCGTCCGCGCCCGGGGCCTGATCGCTCAGTCGGCCCGGACGAGGTCGCCGAGCAGGCTCGCCGCCACCGTCGCCTTGGAGACCGTCAGGCCGGAGGCGCTGATCGCGTCCACGGCCTCGCGGATCCGGGCCAGCGAGGCGCCGCGCGCCCGGATCCAGGCCTCCACCGCTTCCGGCCCGGCGCCGAGATCCGCCACCACCTCGGCCGTCAGCTTCCGGTGGGCGGCGGCGATGCCGGCGCCCGCGCGCTCCAGGGCGACGCGGTCGAACGTGTCGGCCACCGGCACGGTCCGCGCCGCGGCGGCGAGGTCATCCAGGCGGAAGGCGTGTTCCAGGGCGAAATGCGTCGCCGCGACGTCCTCGACCGGCCGGCCGCTGGCCTCCGCGACCCGGACGATGTCGGGGGCGGAGACCAGTGCGCTGAGCGAGGCGAGGCGCCGCGCCTGGGCCGGGGCCATGCCGTGCCCGGTCAGCTCCGCCTCGCGGGCGCCGATGGTCGCCAGCGCCTCGTCGCCGAGCACCTTGGGCAGGGCCGCCTCCACGGCGGCGATGCCGTCCCGATAGCGCGCGACCACCGGCGCGAGGCCGCCGCTCAGGTCGAGGTTGCGGATGAACCAAACGATCCGGTTCGACAGCAGATCCTGGACCTCCGCGTAGAGGTCGAGCTGTCCCTGGCCGGAGACCCGGCCCGCGAGGCCGTCGATGGCGAGGTTCAGCTCCATCAGGCCGAAGGCGTCGCGGGTCACCGCGTAGGCCTTCGCGATGGTCGCGGCGTCGGCCCCGGTGCCGTCGACGAGGCGGGTGACCAGCGACGGGCCGCCGCGATTGACGATGATGTTGGCGAGCGCCGTGGCGATGATCTCGCGGCGCAGGCGGTGTCCCTTGACGGCGTCGGGGAAGCGTTCGCGCAGGGCCTTCGGGAAGTAGCGCTGCAGCTCCCGGTCGAAGTACGGGTCGTTCGGCACGGCGCTCTCGAGGATCGCGTCGTGCAGCGACAGCTTCGCGTAGGCGAGCAGCACGGCGTATTCCGGGCGGGTCAGCCCCTCGTTCCGCCGCATCCGCTCGGCGAGCGTGCCGTCATCCGGCAGGTACTCGACCGCCCGATCGAGCCGGCTCTCGGCCTCCAGCGCCTGCATCGTCCGCATGGCGAAGCCGGTCTCGCCCAGGCCGCCGCGCTGGGCGAGAGACAGGGCGAGCGTCTGCAACTCATTGTTGCGCAGCACGAGGCGCCCGACCTCGTCGGTCATATCGGCGAGCAGGGTGTTGCGCGCCCCGTAGCTGAGCCTGCCGTCCCGCTCCGGCGTCATCAGCGCGATCTTGATGTTCACCTCGACGTCCGACGTGTTCACGCCGGCCGAGTTGTCGATGGCGTCGGTGTTGAGGCGGACGCCCGCGCGCGCCGCCTCGATGCGCCCGCGCTGCGTCAGGCCGAGATTGGCGCCCTCGCCGACGACCTTCGCGCGCAGCTCCGGCCCTGTGATGCGCAGGGCGTCGTTGGCGCGGTCGCCGGCATCCTCGTCGGTCTCGGTGGTGGCCCGGACATAGGTGCCGATGCCGCCGAACCAGAGCAGGTCGGCGGGCGCCTTCAGGATCGCCTGCATCAGCTCCGTGGGCGTCGCCTCGGACCGGTCGAAGCCCAGCGCGGACCGGATCGCCTCCGAGAGCGGCACGGTCTTCAGGCTGCGCGGGAACACGCCGCCGCCCTCCGAGATCAGGCTCCTGTCGTAATCCGCCCAGGAGGACCGGCCCAGATCGAACAGCCGCCGCCGCTCGGAGAAGCTGCGGGCGGCGTCCGGGTTCGGGTCCAGGAAGATGTCGCGGTGGTCGAAGGCCGCGATCAGGCGGATGCTCTCGGAGAGCAGCATGCCGTTGCCGAACACGTCGCCCGACATGTCGCCGACGCCGACCGCGGTGATCGGGTCGGTCTGCACGTCCACGTCGATCTCGCGGAAATGCCGGCGCACCGCCTCCCAGGCGCCGCGGGCGGTGATGCCCATGCCCTTGTGGTCGTAGCCCTGGCTGCCGCCGGACGCGAAGGCGTCGCCGAGCCAGTGGCCCTTCTCCAGCGAGAGGGCGTTGGCGATGTCCGAGAAAGTGGCGGTGCCCTTGTCGGCGGCGACCACCAGATAGGCGTCGTCGGGATCGTGCCGCACCGTGTCGGGCGGCGGCACGATCGCGTTGTCGACGATGTTGTCGGTCAGTTCGAGCAGCGTGCGGATGAAGATCCGGTAGCTCTCGGTCCCCTCCTGCATCCAGGCGGCGCGGTCGGAGGCCGGCGGCAGCCGCTTCGGGAAGAAGCCACCCTTGGCGCCCACCGGCACGATCACGGCGTTCTTCACCTGCTGGGCCTTCACGAGGCCGAGGATCTCGGTGCGGAAATCCTCCGGCCGGTCGGACCAGCGCAGGCCACCGCGGGCCACGTAGCCGAAGCGGAGGTGCACGCCCTCGACGCGGGGCGAGTAGACGAAGATCTCGAAGAACGGCCGCGGCAGCGGCATCGCCGTCACCTTCGCGCAGGCGAACTTGAAGCTGATCGTCTCCCGCGGCTGCCCGTCGGCGCCGGTCTGGTAGAAGTTCGTCCGCACCGCCGCCTCGACGAGGTTGACGAACCGGCGCAGGATCCGGTCGTCGTCGAGGCTCGTGACCTCTGCGAGCGCCGTCTCGATGCCGGCGCGCACCTCGGCCTCCTGGGCGGTCCGGTCGCCGGCGAGGGCCGGGTCGAACCGGGCGTGGAACAGGGCCACGACGGCGCGCGCGATCCCGGCGTGGCGGCTCAGCGTGCCCGCGAGGTAGTCCTGCCCGTAGCGGATGCGCAGCTGGCGCAGGTAGCGGCCGAGAGCCCGGAGCAGGGCCGCCTCCCGCCAGGGCAGGGCGGCCTCCAGGACGAGCCGGTTGTAGCCGTCGGACTCGGCGATGCCGTCCGCGATGGCGAGCATCGCGGCCTCCAGCGGCCGCTCCAGTGCCGCGAGGTCGATCGGGGCGCCGGTGGCGCGCTCGATCAGCATGTCGTGCAGCCAGACCCGCGCGGCCTCGTCAGTCCCGGCCGGCGCGATCTGGTACGTGCGCTCGTTGATGACGCGGAAGCCGAGATTCTCGAGCGCCGGGACCCGGTCGGAGAGCGCGATCGCCGTGCCGCGCGAAAACGCCTTCAGGCGGACCTGCGCGGCGGGGTCGCTGGGCCGCCGATCGAGATGGACGGCCCGCGGCTGCGTCTCGCCGAGGCTGTCGAGGATCGTCACGTCCGCGACGGCGACCTCAGGCTGGAAATTGTCCCGATAGGCTGCCGAAAACGCGTCGCCGTAGCGGGCGGCCAACTGGCGCGCGCGGTCGCCGCCCTGGGATTCGGCCAACGCCGCCCGCAGCGCGTCGCCCCACGTCCGGACCAGCGCGACGATCCCGGCCTCCAGGGAGGCGGGATCGTGCTCTGGGCTGCCCTGATCGGGCAGGCCGATGATGTAGTGGATGCGGGCGAGCGAGCCTTCCGGGTAGTCGGGGTAGGCCGCGCTGAGCCGCCCGCCGTAGGTCTCGGCCAGGTAGCTGCCGATCCGGCCGCGGACCGCCGAGTCGTAGCGGTCCTTCGGGACGTAGACGAGCAGCGAGACGAAGCGGCCGAACCGGTCGGGCCGGGACAGCACGCGGACCCGCGGACGGTCGGCCAGGGCGGCGATCGCCAGGGTGAATCGGTAGAGCCGCTCGCTGTCGATCTGGAAGAGCTCGTCGCGCGGGTAGCTCTCCAGCACGGCGAGGAGGCTCCGGCCGGCATGGCTCGTCGGATCCAGGCCGGCGCGCTGGACGACGGCCTCCACCTTCCGGCGCAGGACCGGCACCTCGCGGGCCGGGCTCGTGTAGGCGGAGGCTGTGAACAGGCCGACGATCCGCACCTCGCCCGACAGCTTGCCGAGGCCGGAGAACAGCTTGACGCCGACATAGTCCAGGTAGGCCGAACGGTGGACCCGGGACTTCACGCTGGCCTTGGTGATGATCAGCGGCTGCGGCTCTTCCAGGAAGGCGAGGATCTCCGGCGTGTAGTCCACCGGCGTCCGGCCCCGGCGCAGGGGCGTCGCGCCGGGATCCCGGAGCACGCCGAGGCTCGACCCCTCGACCAGCGGGTGGGCGTCGCCGGCGATGCCGTGCTCCTGCATGCCGAGGATGAGGAACTGGCCGTCCGTCAGCCATTCGAGGAAGGCGCGCGCCTCCTCGGTCTCCGATTCCGGCATCGGCGTCGGACCGCGCCCGAGATCGGCAGCGAGGTCGGTGAGGCGCGCCAGCATGGCGTCGTGGTCGTCACCCGCCAGGGCGACGTCCCGGTAGACGGTCGCGAGGGCGTTCAGGAGGCGCTCGCCGGTCTCGGCCGCCAAGGGGTCGAGATGGATGTGGATGAAGCTCTCGCGCGCGAGACTCCCCTGCGCGTCCGCGGTGGTCTCCCCGACCACCCGGATGAGCCCGCCGGCGCCGTCCCGCTCCACCCCGAGGATCGGGTGCGCGACGAGCTGCGGCGACAGGCCCTGCTCGGTCAGCTCGGCCAGGGTCGAGTCCAGCAGGAAAGGCCGGTTGTCGTTGATGACCTCGAGGACCGTCGTCTCGCGCGCACGGCCGTCGCGGACCAGCTCGCTGTCGCTCAGCCGCATCCGCGCCGGGTCGCCGGGCCTGCGGGGCTCGGACAGGAAGGCGCGGGCGCGGGCGGCGAGATCCGCCAGGACCAAGGCGTCGTAGGGGGCGAGATCCTCCGGTGTCACGCGGCCGAACAGGTCGCGGACGAAGCCGCCCGGTCCGCCCTGCTCGGTGACGAGGTCGGCGGCCGCCTCTATCAGCCCGGTGCGGGCCGTCTTCTGCTCCGAGGAGGACAACGCCGTCGCGGTCTCGAGTGTCATCGCGCTTCTCCCGAACCGGGTCACTCGCCCAAGCGATAGCAGCGTGACCGGCCGTGTCGATGACGGCGCCCGCCCGTTTCCGGGCCAACGGGTGTCGATCGCCGCGAACCGTCAGCTTCGGCTTGCGGGGACCGCGATACGTGCATATACACCTATGCCATGAGCGCCCCGTCGCCCGAGCCGTGCACCTGCTCCGCCCTGCGTCGCGCTACGCGCGCGCTGACGGCGAGCTACGACGCCGCCCTGAAGCCGACCGGGCTCCGGGTGACGCAGTTCGCGATCCTGCGCCATCTCGACCGGCTCGGGCCGGTCCCGGTCTCGCGCCTGGCCGCTGAGGCGGCGCTGGAGCGGACCACGATGGGCCGCAACCTCGACCCGCTCAAGCGCCGCGGACTCGTCTCGGTCACACCCGGCGCGGTGGATCCGCGCGAGCGCCGCGTGTCCCTGACCGCCTCGGGCCGCGAGGCCCTCGCGGCTGCGACGCCCTACTGGCGCGAGGCGCAGAGCCGCATCAACGCCCGGGTCGATCCCGCGACCGTCTCCGCGGTCGCGGAGGCCCTGATCTCCGCCGCCTGACCGATCCGCCCCGCTTCCGGAGCCCGTCCATGACCGCCCTGACAGAGACGCGCCCCGGCTCGCGCCTGCACTACGCCTGGATCGTCGTCGCGGTGACCTTCCTGGTCCTGCTCGTCGGGGCCGGGGTCCGGGCGACCCCGAGCGTGCTGATCGTCCCCTGGGAGCGGGAATTCGGCTGGACCGCGGCCACGATCAGCGTCGGCATCGCGCTTAACATCTTCCTGTACGGGATGATCGGTCCGTTCGCGGTGGCGATCATCGAGCGGTTCGGCCTGCGGCGCTCGGTCTGCGGCGCGCTGCTGATCCTGGCGATCGGCACCGCCGCCACGAGCCTGATGACCGCGCCCTGGCAGATGGTCCTGCTCTGGGGCCTCGTCGTCGGATCCGGATCCGGGATGGTGGCCAACGTGCTGGGCGCCACCGTGGCGGGACGCTGGTTCGCCAAGCGCCGGGGGCTTGTGCTCGGCCTGCTGACGGCGAGCAGCGCCACGGGTCAGCTCGTCTTCCTGCCGATGCTGGCCTCGCTCGCGGTCGGGCAGGGCTGGCGCTCCGTCTCCCTCGTGGTCGCCGCCGCGACCCTGGCGCTGATCCCGCTGGCCGCGCTGTTCCTGCGCGACCGGCCGGCGGATGTCGGCCTGCCGCGCTACGGCGAGGACGCGGTGACGCCGACGCCGGTTCTGACCGAGAACCCGGCCGTGCGGGCGCTCCGTGGGCTGCGCATCGGCCTGCGCTCCCGGGACTTCTGGCTGCTCGCCGGGACGTTCTTCATCTGCGGCGCCTCGACCAACGGGCTGATCGGCACCCACCTGATCCCCGCCTGCATCGATCACGGCATCGCCGAGGTCACGGCCGCCGGCCTGCTGGCGCTGATGGGGATCTGCGACCTGATCGGCACCACGGCGTCGGGCTGGCTGACCGACCGGTTCGACTCGCGCAAGCTTCTCGCCTGGTACTACGGCCTGCGCGGCCTCTCGCTGATCTTCCTGCCCTACTCGTTCGACTACAGCTTCTACGGCCTGTCGCTGTTCGCGGTGTTCTACGGCCTCGACTGGATCGCCACGGTGCCACCCACGGTCCAGCTCGCGGGCAAATCCTTCGGGGAGGAGAACGCCGCGCTGATGTTCGGGTGGATCGCGGCCGCGCACCAGATCGGCGCGGCGTCCGCGGCGTGGCTCGCCGGCATGGTCCGGACCGAGAGCGGCACCTATCTCGGCGCCTTCGTGTCGGCCGGCCTGCTCTGCCTGGTCGCAGCCCTGATGGCGGCCTTCGTGGGCCGCAAGCCCGGGGAGCCGGCCCTGCGCCCGCTGCCGGCCTGAACTGCGCGTCACGGTCGGGGTTGTCACAACTGCGCCGCGAAGGACGGGCCCTGATCGGCCCGTCCCAGAGCATCCCGAGAACCCGCCGTGACCATCGCGATTCGGCCCGTCCCGCCGGTCCAGGACGTCCGCGCCCCGCGACCCTGGTCGGGGCCGGGCTTCGCCGAGTTCGTCGCCATCATCGCCCTGATGATGGCGGTGACGGCGATCTCCATCGACAACCTGCTGCCGGCGTTTCCGGCCATCGAGGCGCGGTTCGCCGTGGCCGATCCCAACCGGCTGCAGCTCCTCGTCTACGTCTACATGATCGGCTTCGGCTTCGCGCAGATCGTCTACGGGCCGATCTCCGACGCGATCGGCCGCCGCCCGGTGCTGCTGGCGAGCCTCGCCATCTACGTGGTCGGCTGCGGCCTCGCCATGGTGGCGCCGAGCTTCGGCTGGCTGCTCGCCGCGCGGATCATCCAGGGCATCGGCGCCGCCGGCGGGCGGGTGCTGTCGGTGGCGATCGTGCGCGACCGGTTCGCTGGCCGCGAGATGGCGAGCGTGATGTCGCTCACCATGATGGTGTTCCTGATCGTCCCGATGATCGCGCCGGCGATCGGCGGCATGATGCTGGCGCTGGGCTCCTGGGTCTACGTCTTCGTCTCGATGCTGGTCCTCGCCTTCTGGCTGACGCTCTGGTTCTCCCTGCGGATGCCCGAGACCCTGCATCCGGAATATCGCCGACCGCTCTCGCCGGCGGCGACCTGGCAGGCGATCCGCTTGACGCTGAAGACCCGCGTCGCCGTCGGCTACGCCACCGCGCTCGGGCTGATGACCGGTTGCATCATGGGCTACGTCGGCTCGGCCCAGCAGGTCTTCGATACCGGCCTGTACCACCTCGGACCGCTCTTCCCGCTGGCCTTCGGACTTGTGGCGGGCGCCATGGGCGCGGCGACGCTGATCAACGCCCGCGTGGTCCGGCGGCTCGGGATGCGGGCGATGTCGCACAGCGGCGTCATCGCCTTCACGCTCGTCGGCCTCGCGCAGGTCGGCGTCGGGCTAGCCTATCACGGCCACCCGCCGCTGGCCCTGTTCCTGTCGATCCTCGCGGTGAACCAGTTCCTGATCAGCTTCGCGATGCCGAACTTCAACGCCCTCGCGCTGGAGCCCCTCGGCGCCATCGCCGGCACGGCCTCGTCGTTCCTGGGCTTCTACACGACGATCCTGGGCGCGTTCTGCGGCTTCCTGATCGGCCAGTCCTTCGACGGCACGGTGCTCCCCGTGGCGATCGGCTACGCGAGTCTCGGCGCCCTGTCGCTCCTCGTCGTCGCCTGGACCGAGCGCGGCCGGCTCTTCCGCGGCGGCGTCGGCGGTTGAGGCGGCGTCCTTAACGGGGTCTTCAGCGGAAAGTTGCAACACTGCTGTCCTGATCCACCCGACCGGACACGCCGATGCTCGCCCGCGCCCAGGACGGAACCCTCCTCGTCGCGCGCCTGCTGCTCGCCGCCGCGCTCCTGCCCACCGGGATCGCCCGGGCGCTCAACGTGTCGGGGTTCGCGCTGACGCTCGCGGGGGCCGGGATGCCGTTTCCCAACGGCGTCGCCACCGCCGCCGTCGTCGTGCAGGTCTTCGGACCGCTCGCCCTGATCCTGGGCGTGCTGCCGGGGCTCACCGGGCTGGCACTCGCGCTCTTCGCCGGCGGGATGGCCTTCGTGCTCCACCCGTTCTGGTACTATGTGGGGCCCGCCGCGGTCGCCGAGCGCACGCTGATGCTGGCCGATCTCGGCCTCGCGGGCGGATTCCTCATGTACGCCCTGAGCGGTCCGGGCGCCCTCAGCTGGCAGGGCTGGCGCACCGGCGCGCGCGCACCGGCGCCGAGCGCGAAGCCCGCCGCCGCGAAGGCCTCCGGGAAGGGCAACGCGCCGCGGAGCGCCGGCAAGCGCGCCGCCGGCCGTGCACCCGCCCGGGCCGCGGCCTGATCAGCCGTGCCGCGGCCGCATCTCCGCAGTCGAGGACGGCGCTGCCGCGACCATCTTCCGCCCGGAAATCTCAGCGCCGGCATCCGGCGACAGATTCCGGAAGGCCAGCGCCGAGGCCGCCGAGATCACCGCGACGGCGAAGAAGGCCGGCCCGAAATCGGCGGCCTGGATCTCCGTCCGACCGTGGAACCCGGCGGTCCCCTCCAGCGCCAGCGCACCCAGCGTGACGCCGAGGCTCAGCGACAGCTGCTGGCAGACGCTGGCGAAGCTCGTGGCCGCGCTCATCTCCTTCGACTCGAGATCGGCGTACGCGATGGCGTTGACGCAGGTGAACTGGATCGAGCGCGAGCAGCCGCCGACGAACAGCAGGATCACCATGATCCAGTGCGGTGTCTGCGCGGTGTAGAACCCGTTGACCGCCAGGAAGGCGGAGGCAAGGACCGCGTTCCAGACCATCAGGGCCCGGAAGCCGGTGCGGCGCAGGATCCGCGGACCCAGGGTCTTCACGACCATCGCGCCGGCCGCCGCCGCGAAGGTGATCAGGCCGGACTGCAGCGCGTCGAGCCCGAAGCCGACCTGGAGCATCAGCGGCAGCAAGAACGGGATCGCCCCGGTGCCGATCCGGAACAGGCTGCCGCCGAGCACCGCGACCCGGAAGGTCGGCCGCCGCATCAGGTCGAGCCGGACGATCGGGTAGGGCACCCGCCGGGCATGCGCCCAGTAGAGGGGCAGGAGCACCGCGCCCGCGGCGAGGCAGCCCCACGAGACGGCTGCCGGCAGCAGGTGTCGGCCGAGGGAGGCGAGGCCGAGCATCAGGGCGGCGAGGCCGGTCCCGAGCAGCACGAAGCCGAGGAGATCGAGGGGCGGGCGCTCCGGCTCGCGCACATCCTCGAAGTACAGGCTCGCCAGGACGATCCCCGCGCAGCCGATCGGCAGGTTGATGAAGAAGATCCAGCGCCAGTCGAACCACGTGGTGATCAGGCCGCCGACCGGCGGACCCATCACCGGACCGACGAGGGCCGGGAAGGTCAGGTAGGCGAGCGCCGTGACGAGCTGCGATTTCGGCACGCTGCGCAGCACCACGAGCCGCCCGACCGGCACCATCATGGCGCCGCCCATGCCCTGGAGGAACCGCGCGGCGACGAACCACGCGAGCCCGTTCGCGGCCGCGCAGGCGAGCGAGCCCGCCATGAAGACCACGAGGGCCGCCCGGAACACGGTCCGCGACCCGTACCGATCCGCCATCCATCCGCTCACCGGGATGAAGATCGCCAGGCTGACCAGATAGGAGGTCAGCGCGAGCTTGAGGGCGATCGGGTCCTCGTGGAGGCTCGCCGCGATGCTGGGGAGCGCCGTGGCGATCACCGTGGAATCGGTGTTCTCCATGAACAGCGCGGTGGCGACCGTCAGGGGGACGATCCAGAGCGGTCTTTGAGTGGTCGCAGGCATCACACAGCAGACGCATGTCGCGCCGCCGCGGTTGCACGGCAGCGCGGCCACCTCGCACCCTCGTGTTTCGCGAATGTATCCATCGTGCAACAGAGGTTGAGCCGCGGTGCGGAGCCACCTTTTTCGCGGGTGCTGCAATGGCTAAGTTTCCATCACGCGTCCGTGAGGCCGCTCCAGCCGGCCCGGGGCCGGCGCGCGAGGATTTCGATGCAGCCCAGCCCCAGCAAGGTCCGCTCCGTGGCGCGGATCGCCGCCGGCGTCGCCCTTCTCTCGATGGTCGCCGCCTGCGGCACCGTCCTGCTCAACGATCGCGGCTCGCTGACGCGCTACGACCGGCTGAAGTCCAGCGATCAGGTCGCCTCGGCCTCGCGGATCTACGTCGACCGGCCGGCCCTGGCGAAGGCCCGCACCGTGCGTATCATTCCGACGGCGTTCCACGCCGACGTGTCCGGCGCCGCCCCGCTGACCGCGGCCGAGCGGCGGCTCATCGCCAACGCCGCCGACCGGGCGCTGTGCTACGACCTGTCGCTGAAGTACGACATCGTCACGAGCCGCGACGCCGACCTGACCGTGCGGGCGCAGGTGACCCGCGTCGATCCGACCGATCTCCTCGGGGCCGGCGCGACCATCGCGGGCTCGGCGGGCGTGACCGTCGCGTCGCAGCTCGGCCTGAGCTTCGCGGAGGGCGTCGGGCGCGTGCCGATCCCGCGCGTGCCGATCGGGCTCGGGAGCCTGACGGTCGAGGCCGAGGCGCTGGACCGGCGCCGGGAGCAGCGGGCCGCCATCGTCTGGGGCGGAGCGGCCAACTCCTTCACCAGCCAGCCGCGCTTCTCCCGCGCCAGCGACGCCTACGACCTCGCCGGCGAGTTCGGCCAGGATTTCGGCTACATGCTGGCGACCGGCGACGACCCGTTCACGGCCCCCAACACGATCCCGACCTGGGACCGGATCCGCATCACCACCCTCGGCGAGGCGCCTTCGGACCCGGATTGCGAGGCCTTCGGCCGCGCTCCGGGCATCGACGGCATGCTGGGCGACTATATCGGCCTGCCGCCCGAATACACCGACAAGGGCCCGACCACGCCGGCGATGCGCTGAGGCGCCCGCGGCGTCTCCGCGTCTGACCGCGGACGTCCGTTCACGGCACTGCCGCGCCCGTCGGGCGGGGGTGGATAAGCCCCGAGCCATGCGCGTTTTCGCGCTGCGACGCATCAACCGCGCATTGGCGCCTTCGCGGAGCCCGTGATACTGGCCCTTGCCAACCCGATCCCGTAGCGCGCCCCCCAGCGCGCCGCCGTACGAGGAAAGTTGGCACATGGCCCGAGTAGAAACCGCATCGATCATCGAGGGCCTGACCTTCGACGACGTGCTCCTGCGGCCCGCCGCCTCCTCGGTGATGCCGACCGAGGTCAGTGTGGCCTCGCGGCTGACCCGCACGATTCCCCTGAACCTGCCGATCCTCGCCTCGGCGATGGACACGGTTACCGAGGCGCCGATGGCCATCGCCATGGCGGCCAACGGCGGCATGGGCGTCATCCACCGCAACCTGGAGCCGCCGGAGCAGGCCGAGCAGGTCCGCCTCGTGAAGAAGTACGAGTCCGGCATGGTGATGAACCCGATCACCATCCATCCCGACGAGACCCTCGCCGACGCCTTCGAGGTGATGAAGCTCAACCGGATCTCGGGGATCCCGGTCGTCGAGCGCGGCCCCAACGGCTCGCGGGGCAAGCTCGTCGGCATCCTGACCAACCGCGACGTCCGCTTCGCGACGAACTCCAACCAGCCGGTCGCCGAGCTGATGACCCGTGACCGCCTGATCACGGTCCGCGAGGGCGTGACCCAGGACGAGGCCAAGCGCCTCCTCCACCAGTTCCGGATCGAGAAGCTGCTGGTCGTCGACGACCATTACCGCTGCATCGGCCTGATCACCGTCAAGGACATCGAGAAGCGCGTCGCCTACCCGCACGCCGTCAAGGACGAGCAGGGCCGCCTGCGCGTCGCCGCCGCGACGACCACGGGCGACAGCGGCTTCGAGCGGGCCGAGCGCCTGATCGATGCCGGCTGCGACGTGATCGTGGTCGACACCGCCCACGGCCACTCCATCAAGGTGCTCGACGCCGTCGCACGGGTGAAGCAGCTCTCGAACGCCGTTCAGGTCATCGCCGGCAACGTCGCGACGCGGGACGGCGCCAGGGCGCTGATCGATGCCGGCGCCGACGCCATCAAGGTCGGCATCGGTCCGGGCTCGATCTGCACGACCCGCATCGTGGCGGGCGTGGGCGTGCCGCAGCTCACCGCGCTGATCGAGGCCGTCGAGGCGGCCGGCGAGGCCGACATCCCGGTCATCGCCGACGGCGGCATCAAGTATTCCGGCGACCTCGCCAAGGCGATCGCGGCCGGCGCCTCGGTGGCGATGCTGGGCTCGCTGCTCGCCGGCACCGACGAGGCCCCCGGCGAGGTGTTCCTCTACCAGGGCCGCTCCTACAAGTCGTACCGCGGCATGGGCTCGGTGGGCGCGATGGCGCGCGGCTCGGCCGACCGCTACTTCCAGGCCGAGGTGAACGACACCCACAAGCTCGTGCCCGAGGGTATCGAGGGGCAGGTGCCCTACAAGGGCCCGGTGGGCAACGTCCTGCACCAGCTCGCCGGCGGCCTGCGCGCCGCCATGGGCTACGTCGGCGGTGCCACGATCCCCGAGTTCCAGGAGCGGGCGCAGTTCATCCGCATCACCAATGCCGGCCTGCGCGAGAGCCACGTCCACGACGTGACGATCACCCGCGAGAGCCCGAACTACCCGTCGCGGACCTGAGGGACCGATGCGCACGCTGATCGTCGGGGCCGGCGCGACCGGCGGCTATTACGGGGCGCGCCTCGCCGAGGCGGGCGCCGACGTGACCTTCCTGGTCCGGCCGGCGCGGGCGGCGAAGCTGGCGGCGGACGGCCTGAACGTCCGCTCGCCGCTCGGCGACCTGCACCTGCCCGATCCGCCCACCGTCACGGCCGACAAGCTGGCCGGGGCGGGGCGGTTCGACCTGATCCTGCTGTCGTGCAAGGCCTACGACCTCGACAGCGCCGTCGCGGACCTGTCGCCGGCCGTGGGTCCTGACACCGCGATCCTGCCCGTGCTCAACGGCATGTCACATCTCGACGTGCTCGACGCCCGGTTCGGTGCCGACCGCGTTCTCGGCGGTTCGTGCGCGATCGCCGCGACGCTCGCGCCGGACGGCGCGATCCGCCACATGAGCGAATTGTGCAGCATCACCTACGGCGAGCGCGACGGGTCGCGCTCGGCGCGGATCGAGGCGGTCGACGCGCTGATGCGCGGCCTCAAGTTCCAGCCGCGCCTGAGCGACGTGATCCTGCAGGAGATGTGGGAGAAGTGGGTGTTCCTGGCCACCCTCGCCGGGGCGACCACGCTGATGCGCGCCGCGGTCGGCGACATCGTGGCGGCGCCCGAGGGCACCGCGCTGATCGCCGCGCTGCACGCGGAGTGCACGAGCGTGGCCGCGGCGAGCGGCTACGAGCCGCGCGCCGTCGTGGCGGAGCGGGCGCGGGCGCAGCTGACGGCGGCCGGGTCGACCTTCACGGCCTCGATGCTGCGCGACATCGAGAGCCGGGGCCGGATCGAGGCGGACCACGTGATCGGCGACCTGATCGCCCGCGGCCAGCGGCTGGCGCCGGAGGCGCCGTTCCCGCTCCTGGCCGCGGTCTATACCGGCCTGAAGGCCTACGAGGCCCGCCGGGCGCGGGAGGCGGCCTGAGCCGCACCCCGCGCGGACGTCTCAGTAGCGGCCGGGCGGCGGCGGGGGCGGGTTGCCGTATTCCAGCTGCGTCTTGGCATCGACGCGCGGACGCGGCACCGGCGTCAGTTCCGGCTGGGCGGCGGGCGCGCTCGCGCAGGCAGCGAGTGAGGCGGTGACCAGGGCCGCGAGGGCGACGCGAACGGTGGACGTCATAAGTTGGGGCACTCCCGGGATGCGCCCGGCGAGGGACCGGTCTGGTCCGGCGCGGGCGGATGCCATACGACACGCGGCGGCCCGCACGGTGGGCCGCCCGCAGCACGGTCTGCGCCGCGAAGGTGCAGGAAGCTCGGCCGTAACGTGGCGGCATCGTGGGCCAAGCGTGGCCGTTTCACGTCGTCGTTCACCGCGTCGTTGACGCATTCCGGAGGATCCGACCCCTGACCCCCGCCGCTCGCTGCTCCGCCGCCATCGAAGTCCTGACCGATATCGCCGAGCGCCGCCGGCCGGCGGCGGATGCCCTCAAGGACTGGGGTCTCGCGCACCGCTTCGCCGGTTCGGGCGACCGCGCGGGCATCGCCAGCCTCGTCTACGACGCACTGCGGCGGCGGGCCTCGGCGGCCTGGATCATGGGCGCCGACACGCCGCGCGCCGTCCTGGTCGGGACACTGCGCCTCCAGCAGGGGCTCGCCGCCGCTTCGGTCGCGGCCCTGTTCACGGGCGAGCGCTTCGCGCCGGCCCCCCTCAGCGACGAGGAGCGCGCGCGCCTCGACGGCGGGACGCTGCAGGACGCGCCGCCGGAGGTGGCGGGCGACGCCCCGGCCTTCGTGCTGCCGGACCTCGCGGCCACGCTCGGCGACGACCTTGTTCCGGAGCTGAAGGCACTGGCGCGGCGGGCGCCCCTCGATATCCGGGTGAACGCCCTGCGCGGCGACCGCGACGCGATCCTGCCGGCGCTCGCGGCCTTCGACGCGGCGCCGACACCGCACGCGCCGTCGGGCCTGCGGGTCCCGATCGGCGCCGACGGGCGCGGTCCGGCGCTCCACGTCGAGGCGGAGTTCCTGGAGGGCTGGTACGAGATCCAGGACGAGGGATCGCAGCTCGCCGCGCTCCTCGCCGCGCCCCGCGCCGGCGAGACCATCGTCGACCTCTGCGCCGGCGGTGGCGGCAAGACACTGGCGCTCGCGGCGGAGACCGGGAACGGCGCGCGCCTGATCGCCACGGACGGTGATCCGCGCCGGCTCGCGCCGATCCACGAGCGCCTGCGCCGGTCCGGTGCGCTGGCCGAGGTGCGGACCCCGCGCAGCGGCAAGGCGCGGGCCGACGTCCTCGAGGATCTCGACGGCAAGGTCGACCGGGTCGTGGTCGACGCGCCCTGCACCGGGTCCGGCACGTGGCGCCGGAATCCCGATGCCAAGTGGCGGCTGCGGCCCGGGAGTCTCGCGCTGCGGACCGCCGAGCAGGCCCAGGTCCTCGATCGGGCGGCGCGACTCGTCAGGCCCGGCGGTCGGATCGTCTACATCACCTGCTCGCTGCTCTCGGCGGAGAACGACGCGGCCGTCTCCGGGCTCCTGTCGGGCTGGCGCGGCCGCTTCGACGTCGTCCCCGCGGACGAGGTTCTGGCAACAGGGCCGGACTCGCTCCGGGCAGCCGTGCGGACGACGGCCCACGGTATCCAGATGAGCCCGCTGCGGACCGGGACCGACGGCTTCTACGTCGCGGTCATCGCGCGAAAGGGCTGAGGCGCGCCGCGACGGAACCCGCGTCGCTTCCCGGGGCGTTGCACCCGCGCTCCCGCGGGAGCCGGGTTCGTCGAGCGGCGATCCCGCTCGCGGCCTCATCCGGGAGATATCCTTGCGCCTCGACCGCCGTTTCCTGCTCGCCGGTCTCGGGAGCGTCCTCGGGCTGCGCGGCGCCCGGGCGGAGGTGGCCGCGGAGACGGCACCGCAGCCCGCCCCGCACGAGTCGGTGCGGGCGCTGCCGCGCTCGCTGCCCGGAGCGGACCTGCAGGTGATCGAGCTGTGGCCCGGCGCCTCGCCGGGCGGCGGCGACGGGCCGAACGCGGACGGCTACCGCTACGTCGAGGGGACGTTCGGCGACATCACGCGGGTCTCGCGACCCTGTCTGCTGGTCATGCGGCCGGCCAATCCCAACGGCGCCGCGATGATCGTCGCGGCGGGCGGCGGGTACGAGTTCATCGCCATCGGCAACGAGGGCGTTCCGGTCGGCCGCGTCCTGAACGCCGCCGGCATCACGGTCTTCCTCCTCGTCTACCGCCTGCCCGCGGAGGGCTGGGGCTCGGGACCGGACGCGCCGCGGCAGGATGCACAGCGCGCGCTCCGGCTGGTCCGGTCCCGCGGCGCGGAGTTCGGCATCGATCCCGCGCGGGTCGGGGTGCTCGGGTTCTCGGCGGGCGGCCACCTGATGGGCGAGACCGCGGTCGGCAGCGCCCGGGACCTGTACGCGGGCGTCGACACCGCCGACGCCCAGCCGACCCGGCCGGCGCTTGCCGGTCTGATCTACCCCGTCATCACCATGCGCAAACCGTTCGACCGGACCGCGACCCGCCGCATCCTGGTCGGCGACGAGGTCACCCCCGACGAGATGAAGACCTACTCGGTCGACCTGCAGGTCGGGCCGGAGACGCCGCCGACCTTCCTGGTCCAGGCGATCGACGACCCGGTCGCCGTGGCCGACCATCCGCTGCTGATGTTCTCGGCGCTGCGGAAGGCGCGGGTCCCGGCCGAGCTGCACCTGTTCGAGCGCGGCGGCCACGGCTTCGGCCTCGGCGCGCCCGGGACACCGGTGGCGGCGTGGCCCGGCCTGTTCCTGGCCTGGATCCGCCTGCACGGCTTCCTGCGCGCCTGACCGCTCAATCCGCCCGCGTCTGCAGGCGGTGCAGCTTGGCGACCTTCGGTCGGCTGGTCCGGAACTGGCCGCGCTCCACCGCGACGAAGACCACGATCGCGATGGCGAGCGTCGTCAGCCACCACACCGCGGTCAGTCCGACGCTCAGGCAGGCCACCGTGAATGCGGCCGCGAAGCAGCCCATCGCGCCGGGAACCAGCGCCGGGCCGTCCCGGCCCGCCCGCCGGATCGAGGCGTAGAGGGCGAAGGCGGCGGCCAGGGCGCCGACGATGCCGAGCTCGTACCAGAACTCGAAGAGCGCCGTGGTCGGTGCGTTGGCCGGCAGGAGGCCGACTAGACGTCCGCGCAGGGCCGTCTCGAAACCGTGCCCGGTGATCAGCCGCACCGGATCGGAGGCCACGACCTTCTGCCAGCTCTTCAGCGACAGAACCGTGGGCGCGACCGGCCCGAACAGCGCGGCGCCCACCGGCCGCGCCAGGAACGGCAGCAGCGGCGCTGCCGCCAGCAGGGCGGCCGAGAGGATGGCGGTGAGCATCACGCCGAGCCGCAGCCGGTAGCTCGTCACCGCGAAGGCGACGGCGCCCACCGACAGAGCGGCGATCTGGGTCCCGTCCGGCTGGACCGTGAGGGCGAGGGCGACGAGCAGCGCGAGGCCCAGCGCCTCCCGGTCGCGGCGGCGGGACCGCAGCCACGCGAGGGCCGGCCAGAGCAGCAGGATGAGCAGGACGAGGCCGCGATCCAGGGCGCCGTCATCCTCGACGCCGGACGGCGCGAGGTGGGCGCCGAACAGCCCGAGCATGATCGCCACGATCGCGCCCGCCACGACGCCGAGCGGCAGGAGGTAGAGATTCGCCGAGCGCATCCTGTCGGGGAGGGCGAGGTAGCCCAGCAGAGCGAGGCCGATCGTCGCGCCGAGATTGGCGAGCCGCTCCAGCGCCGGCCCGAGGAAGGGCGTCCAGGTGAGCGACAGGGCCGACCACAGCACGACCAGCATGCCGGCCAGGAAGGCGGGTGCGGTCAGGAGGCGATAGGTCGCCGGACGGACCGGACGCTGACGCCGGTCGATGACGCTGGCGATGATCAGCAGGATCACGGCGATCGGCGCGAGGATCACCGAGGCGCGGCGGGCGACCTGCGCGAGGACGGGGAGAACCACGAACAGGCCGAAGAAGCCGATACGCCGCAGCAGCGCGGCGGCGTCGAGCGCCGGATCGATGGTGGTGGAGTTCGACGCGCGCGGCATCTTGCGCCTTCTCCCGGACCGGGACGGCCGGATCCCTGCTCGATACGCAAGGCTCGCGCAAGCCGCTGTAGACGTTGCGCCACAGTCTCGCCCGCGCGAACCGCGCTCACGCCGCGGTCGCGGTCTCTCGCGGCCGCCGGCGGACCGCCCGCCGGCCGACATCCGAGGCGACGCGCCAGCCGCCCCACGCGACGAAGAACCCGATCAGACCCGCGGCGAGGCCGTCGGCGCTCGTGGGTACGGCCGGGCGGAACTCGCGATAGGCGGCCTCGGCGACCGGCAGGTCGGGATCGCGCAGCATCGCCACCACTCGCCCCAAGGGGCTCGTCGCCGCGGTGAGGGCCTGCTGCTGAGCGCTCAGGCGGGCGAGGCGGGCGATGTCGGCCTGAGCGGCCTCACCGCGGCGGGAAACCAGCTGGTCCGGGTTGGCGCGCAGCCGGTCGACGGCGCCCTCGCGCGTCGTGCCGGAGGCCTGCGCGTCGGATTCGAGGACCGCCACCTGCCGACGGAGCTCGTCGGCGGCGCCCCCGAGGCGCTGCGCGTATTGCTGCGCGAACTCCGGGGCCTGCGCGGCGACCACGCCTCCGAGCAGGCCGAGGGCGAGGCCGAAGGTGCGGAACACGCGAAACATGTCTGGCCTCCGGCGGGGAATCGACCCCCGACAAAGAGCACGCGCGCGGCCGCGGTTCCAGCCGACGGCGGACGACGACCGGCTCTGGAGGCTCAGGCCGGCAGCGTGAGGAGGCCGGCCTTGCCGTCGGCGCAGCCGAACAGCAGGCGGCTCCCGCGCGCGTCCCACCCAAGCGCCGTCACGCCGCTTCCCTGGACGGCGGGGCGGACCAACAGCTCGGCCGCGTCGGTGAAGCGGACGAGCAGGATGCAGCCGTCCTCGTAGCCCATGGCCAGCACCGGCGCCTTCGGGTGGAACGCCACGCGGGAGACGCGGGCCGGTCGGACGCCGCATTCCCGCGGGGCCTTGCCGGTCGGACCCTCCTTCGAGTCGAAGGGCCACACGATCGCCGCCTCGGCGCCGCTGGTGCCGAGCCAGTTCCCGTCGAACGACCACGACATCGAGCGGACCTTGCCGGGGTAGCCCGACATCCGCATGTGGCCGCGGTCCGGCTGCAGGCGCCAGCCGTGCAGGCTGTTCTCCTGCATGGTCGACACCACGAAGCGCCCGTCCGGCGACCACGTCACGTCGATATGCGAGCCCTTCCAGGTGATCACCTCGGCGGGCGTCTCCAGATTGGGGTACCAGAGGCTCACGCCGTTGTAGTGGGCGACGCCGAGCCGGTAGCCCTTGGGCGCGAAGACGAGGCCGCGGGCGGAGGACGGTGCCTCGAAGGTGTTCTCGCGGCCCTTGGCGTCACGGGCCACGACGGTGCGGCCGGCCGACCACGCCACGGCGCCGTCGGGATGGGCGGCCAGCGCGTCGATCCAGGCGCCGCCCTTGGCCAGGCCGAGCTCCTCGGTCGTCCCGTCGGCGCGGACCGCCACCACGCGGCCGTCGTCGCCCCCCGTGAGCAGGCGGTCGACGCCGCCGGCCGCGACGAGGATCCCGCTGTCGGGATGCGCGGCGACGCGGGAGATCCCGTCCTCCCGCACCAGCGCGACCGTGCCGTCGCTGAGCGCCAGGGCCGGCACATCTTTGAGGAAGTGCGCGGCGAGCACGTGCTCGCCGGGCTCCAGCGCGGCGACGTGACTGGTGAGGGACGGGTTGCTGACGGGGCTGCTCATGTCGAGGGGACCTTTGCGGCCGCCGGCGCGGTGCGCAAGACCAGGAACGCGGTAATCAACGCCAGCCCGCCCGAGATCGCCGCGGGGGCGATCAGCGCGTAGAGGCCGAATTGCTGATAGGCGTGCGCGCCCAGGTAGGCGCCGAACAGCAGCGAGAGCCAGACGGAGGCGTCGCCGAGCCAGCCGAGCGGATCGCCGGTACGGGTCAGGGCCTGCGCGATCTTCTGGCCGAGGCTGAACAGCGCGCCGGTGACGAAGGTCGTGCCGGCCCGAAAGCCCGTCACCTGCGCCAGGACCGCGTTCTGCGATCCCATCGCCACCGCGACGAAGAAGGCCGCGAGGCCGAGTTCGGGCGATTGGAGGCCGAGCCCCAGACCGGCGAGGATCAGGAGAGATTCGTAGGCGAGGACCGCCGGCGTCGCCCACCGCGGCGGCACGAGGATCGCCAGCCCGCTCCCGAGGACCGATCCCGTCAGGAACGCGACGATCAGGATCGCGGGAAGGACCATGCGGTGCAGCTCGACCTGGGCGCCGAGAACGGCGAGCTGCGTGGTGTTGCCGCTCATGAAGGATGTGTAGAGGCCGCCCAGCCGCACGAAGCCGAGGGCGTCGACGTAGCCGGCCATTCCCGTGAGGAGCAGGCCGACGCCCAACTGCCAGCGGCGGTTCACCCTTCGGCCTCCGGGTCGCGGGCCGGTAACGCTCTGTTAACCATTCGGACGCCTTCGTTCACGGACGCCGGGCCGCGGTTAACGCGCCGCTCACCAAACCCGGGCAATTCGATGCAAACACGGTGAACGCCGCGTCGGAAGGGGTCGTTGCCCCATCGATCCGGCTCGGGGACACCGTGCCCCCGCCGGGTGAGTGGGAGTTGCGTCATGGTTCCGTTCGCCGCCGCTTTCGTCTGCCCGACCCTGCCCGTCCCGGACCGGGGCGTCGCCACGATCCTGGTTGTCGAGGATGAGCCGACCGTGTGCGAACTGGCCGCCGAGGCACTCCTCGACGAGGGGTACCGGGTGCTCACCGCCGCGGATGCCTGGGAGGCCGAGGCGATTCTGGCCCGGGAGAGCGTCGACCTGCTCTTCACCGATATCGATCTGGCCCGCAACACGGACGGCCTTTCGCTCGCCCGGTGCGCCCGCCGGCTCTCGCCCGATCTCCCGGTGGTCTACACCTCCGGGGGCCGGGCTTCCCTGGCGGCCTGCGAGGCGGTTCCGGGCTCGGTCTTCGTGCCGAAGCCCTACCGTCCGAGCCAACTCGTGGCGCTGACGCAGGACGTCCTGCGCACCGCGCTCGTTCACACCCTCTGAAACGGACCTTCGAGGATACCCGCCATGTGGCGCTCTCTTCCCGCAATCGGCCTCGCGCTCGCCGCCGCGGTCGCTGCATCGCCGGCCCGGGCCGCCTGCGACGTGAAGGGCGCGCAGATCGAGGAGGCGATCGCCAGGAAGAGCGAGCTCCGCGAGGACGCCAACGCCCAGCTGGTGCGCGACCTGCGGACCCTGCGCGACGCCGCGATCGTCCTCGAGAGCTACAAGTTTCCCGGCGAGTGCGAGGTCCTTCTCGGGATCGTGCGCTCCCTGCTCGCCAATCCGAGCAAGACGATCGAGCAGAGCGGCGACACCGACGAGGAGAAGGCCGAGGACCTGATCGAGGCGCGCCAGCCCAAGGACGCGGCGGGCGCCCCGAGAGCGAAGTAGCGGCCGGCGCCGCGCCGGTCAGCGCTCCTCGCCGGCGCTGGCCCCGATCTTGGCGCGCGCCAGGGCGCGGCTGAGCTTGGCGGCGATCTGCGCGCGCAGCGTGTCGGCCATCTCGATATCCACGAGGCGCCAGCTCAGGCCGCGCAGCCGCAGCCGGATCCGCGTCCGCTCGGCGCGGGACCCCTCCGGCGGGATCGGGATCACGACCGCGCGGAAGCCGCGCATCTCGAGGGCCGCGTAGTACGGCATCAGCCGCCCGACGCTGCGGATGACTAGACCCTCCGGCCGGGTACCGGCCGGCCGCTCGACGTCGAGCTTGTCGGGCCAGCCGTTGGCCAGCAGATCCATCACGGTCTCCGGCGTAACCATCGTCTCGGCGAGCGCCAGGGCGAGACCGTAGGCGGCGTCGTTGAGGCGCTGGCGGTCGCGGGGCTCCAGGTCGGGATCGGTCTCGGAGGCCGCGCGCATCGCGGCGGTGATCTGCCGGACCAGCGACAGGCGCAGCGTCCGGAAGTTCACGTGGCTCTCGACGTAGGCGGCGTCGTGCCGGCGCACGGCCTGCGCGAGGTCGTAGAGCGACCAGAGCGGGCTCATCGTGAAGGCGAGCCACGCGAGGGCGAGGGCGACCGGGACCGCGAGCCAGCGCACGGCCTCAGCGCCCCGTCCGCGCGGTCATGACCGCGCCGCCCAACGGTCGAGGCCGGAAAAGGCCGCGACGACGCGCTCGTAGACCGGTCGCTTGAAGGGCACGATCAGGTCCGGAAGCTCGGAGAACCGCGCCCAGCGCCAGGCGTCGAACTCCGCCTTGTGGGCGCCGCCGCCGGGCCGGAGCACGTCGATCAGGTCCTCGCTGCCGACGAAGCCGTAGGCGAACCATTTCTGCGTCTGGCCGCGGTAGCGGCCCTTCCAGGCCTGCTTCATCACCGCCGGCGGCAGGTCGTAGGGCAGCCAGTCCGGGATCTCGGCGAGGAGCTTCACGGCCTCGGGCGGAACGTTGGTCTCCTCGTAGAGCTCGCGGCGGGCGGCGGCCTCCGCGTCCTCGCCGGGATCGATGCCGCCCTGCGGCATCTGCCACATGTGCGGACCGGCGACGTGCTCGGGACCGGCCTCCTTGCTGCGACGCCCGACGAAGACGCCGCCGGACGGCGCGATCAGGGCGATCCCCACGCAGGGGCGGTAGGGCAGGGCCGTGCCCGGGTCCGAATCCGTTACCATCGCGGCGACCATAGGTCAGGGGTGGGCGAGGCGGCAACGTCGACCAAGTCTTCACCGACCCGGACGGTGCCGGATCTACTTGCGCTGACTTCAGACACGCTCGCGCTCAATCAGCCGTGGAGACCCGCTTGTCGCGGGCGCCGCGCAGCGCCACGCTCGCCGGCACGAGGCGCAGCCCGCGGGACTCGATCTCCTTCGCCCAGCGCGCGATGCGATCGACGCTGAGCGGCGTTCCGGTCGCCGAGACCAGGGCGAAGCCGTTGGCGCGGGCCCGGGCCTCGGCCTGAGCGAGCGCGGCGTCGATCGCGTCGGCGCGCGGCGCGGCGTCGAGGACGATCTCGGCGCGGGCGACCGGCGTCTTGCCCTTGTTGGCGGCCGCGACCGCGGGCTTCGGAGCCGTGCCGTCGTCGACGAACCCCAGGCCGCGGGCGCCGATCTCGCGCAGGATCGGCTCGAAGGCCGCGTCGGCCATGAGCTTGGAGCCCATGAAGTTCACCACGCCGACGTAGCCCGGGAAGCGCGCCATCGCCCAGGCGAGCCGGTCGGCGTTCTCCAGCCCCTTCAGCGCGGTCAGCAGCGTCTGCGGGCCCGGGTCGCTGTCGGGATAGTCGAAGGGCTCCATCGGGAGTTGCAGGAAGACCTCGTGGCCCGCGTCCCTGGCGCGCGCGGCGGCGCGCTCGACCTCGCCGCCGTAAGGCAGGAAGGCGAGGCTCACGGCGGCGGGCAGGCGCGCGGTGGCGCCGGCGGTGGCGGCCTGGCCGACACCGAGACCGGTCACCACGATCGCGATGCGCGGCCCGGTGCCGGCCTCCTCGGAACGGGCGTAGACGTCGAGGGCGCGGACGCGGCCCTCGCCCAGCTTCGGCATGAGGCCGTGGCGTCCGGATTCGCTGATCCGCGGATCCGGGGCCGGGGCGAGTCGGGGAGCGCTCGGCGGCGGCACACGGATCACCACCGCCTCGCTCGGCCCGCTGCCGGGCGGGCGCACGACCGTGACGCCGGAGGCGGTCTCGACCTCCTCGGCGCTGCGCTGGAGCGGCGTCGTTCCCGGCGCCGACGTGATGACCTGGGGCTGCTGGGCGGCCGGGGCCTGCGCGGCCGGTCGGGCCGCGGGTTCGCGCATCGTGATCGCCACTTGGACGCGGGGCTCACCGCCGCGGGGATCGCCCAGGGCGAGCACCAGGCCGGCCGCCGCCACGAAGCTGGTCACGAGCGCCGCGGCCGCGATCCGGGGCCGGCGACCAGCCGCGATGAGGCGTCCGATCCGGCCCGCGGGCTGCGCCGGCGCCGCCTCCGGCACCCCGAGGGGGCGCGTGAGGATATCGTCGGTGGACTCGGTCAAGCGGCTCTCGATACGGGATCGCGGTTCCTGCGCCGGTCGGCGCGGTCCCAACCCTCGCATCCATTGCGGCCGGGTATGGTTAACGTTCCGCTAACGTCCGGTCCCAGAACGGGAAATCCCGCCCGGCGCGGGGCCGGACGGGATCGGGTCATAGCGCCGCGGGGTACCGCGCGATCAGTTCGGCAGGCTCGGCTTCTGCTGCTGCGGCGCGGGCGTTCCGTTGGCGGCGCCCTTCTGGATGCCGTGGAGGAAGTCGACGGCCGAGATCAGCTGCTTGTCCTTGGCCGGATCCGGCGGGACGTAGGCGGAGGATCCGCCGCGCTCGTCGGTGTCCTTCTGCTTCAGGTGGCCCTTCAGCCCGGCCTCACCCTTGGTCTCGTCCTTGCCCTTCAGCTCGTCCGGCACGTCCTGCGTGACCTCGACGTCCGGCTCGATGCCCTTCGCCTGGATCGAGCGGCCCGACGGCGTGTAGTAGCGCGCCGTGGTGAGCCGGAGGGCGCCGGAGCCGCCGAGCGGGATGATCGACTGGACCGAGCCCTTGCCGAACGAGCGCGTGCCCATGATGGTCGCGCGCTTGTGATCCTGAAGGGCGCCGGCCACGATCTCGGAGGCCGAGGCGGAGCCGCCGTTGACCAGCACCACGATGGGCTTGCCCTTGGTCAGATCGCCGGATTTGGCGGAGAAGCGCTGGGTCTCGTCCGGGTTGCGGCCGCGGGTGGAGACGATCTCGCCGCGATCGAGGAACGCGTCGGAGACCATCACGGCCTGGTCGAGCAGGCCGCCCGGGTTGTTGCGCAGGTCGACGATGTAGCCCTTGATCTTGTCGGCACCGATCTCGCCCGTGAGCTTGTCGATCGCGGCCCGCATCCCGTCGAAGGTCTGCTCGTTGAACTGGGTCAGGCGGATGTAGGCGACGTCGCCGCCCTCGATCTTCGAGCGCACCGGCTTGATCTTGATCACGTCGCGGGTGAGCGTGACGTCGATCGGATCCTTCGACTCCTTGCGGCTGATCTTGAGCTTGACGCTCGAGTTCACCGGGCCGCGCATCTTGTCGACCGCCTGGTTCAGGGTGAGGCCCTGGACCTGGTCGTCGTCGATCTGCGTGATAATGTCGTTCGCGAGCAGGCCCGCCTTCGCCGCGGGGGTGTCGTCGATCGGCGTGACGACCTTGATCAGGCCGTCCTCCATCGTGACCTCGATGCCGAGCCCGCCGAACTCGCCGCGGGTGGTGGTCTGCATGTCGCGGAACGCCTTGGCGTCCATGTAGCTCGAGTGCGGATCGAGCGACGTCAGCATGCCGTTGACGGCCGCCTCGATCATCTTCGACTCGTCCGGCTTCTCGACGTAGTCGGTGCGGACCTTCTCGAAGACGTCGCCGAACAGGCTGAGCTGGCGGTAGGTCTCGGCCGAGGCGGCCACGGCCCGCGGACCCGACAGGAAGTCGGTCTGGGTCGCCACCATGGACGTTCCGGCACCGAGGAAGGCGCCGAGCATGATCAGGGAAGTCTTGCGCATCAGCCGCGAACCTTCTCGCCAAGTACCGTATTACTCGGGCTCTTCGCCCACCACGGCTCCGGATCGATGGAGCCGCCGTCCTTCTTGAACTCGACGTAGAGCGTGGGATCACCCTCGGACCCGCCGGGACCCGCACCCTTGTCGCCCATGCTGCCGACCGGTTCGCCCGCGAGCACGAACTGACCGACCTCGACGCTGATCTGGTCCATTCCCGCGAGCAGAAGATAGTAGCCGTCGCCCGCGTTGATGATCAAGAGTTGGCCATAGGACCGAAACGGCCCGGCGAACTGCACCCATCCGTCGGCCGGGGAGGAGACCGAGGCCTTCGGGCGGGTCGTGAACGACACGCCGCGCGTCGTTCCCCCATTGCCATCGGGCTGATTGAAGCCCCGTGCGACGCGACCACTCACCGGCCGCGGCACTTCGCCCCGTGCCTCGGCGAAGTGCACCTTGGGTGCCAGCCGCGCGGGATCGCGGAAGCCGGCCGCGGCGAACCGCTCCTGGGTGATGCGCACCTCGCGCTCCGCGGCGGCCTTCGCCTCCTCGGCGGAGCGCCTCGCCGCCGCGACCTCCGCCTCCGTGCGGTCGAGCAGGTCCTTCAAGTTCTTGGCCTGCGCACCGAGCTCGGTGGCGCGGCGTCGTTCGGCCGTGAGGCCGCTCTCCACCTCCGACTGCCGTGCGCGCCGGGCGGCGACGAGCGCCTGCAGGCGCTGCTGCTCCCGCGCCCAGCCGGCGAGATCGTTCGAGAGGCCTTCCTTGTCCTGCGCGATCAAACCGCGCAGCCTGATCATTTCCGCGAGATCGGCCGCGAGCGTGTCGACCTCGCCGCGCAGCTCCGGCACCACCGCGCCGAGCAGCATCGAGGTCCGGATCGCGGCCAGCACGTCCTCTGGACTCACCAGCACGGCCGGTGGCGGCCGACGGCCCATGCGCTGGAGCGCCGCCAGGATCTCGGCGACGATGCCGCGCCGGCCCTGCAGCGAGTGCCGGATCGCGGCCTCGCTCTCGCTCATCGCCTTCAGGCGCTCCTCCAGGCGGCTCAGGCGATCTTCCGTCGCCTGCGCCTGCCGGTTCGCGTCGAGGAGGGCGGTGTCGAATTTCGCGCGATCGGACCCGATCGCGGCGATCTCGGACTCGAACTGCGCGCGCTGTCCGGCGCTGGCGGCGAGGGCGTCCTGCACGCGCTTCAGGTTCTCGGCCCGGCGCTCCCGCTCCTCGTTGGCGCGCTGGATCGCCTCGGGATCCGTGGGCTTCGGGGCCTCGGCGCGCGCGGCCACGGTGACCGACAGCGCGGCCAGCAGGGCGAGTGCCGCGGGCGCGCGCCGCGGCACAGGCTTCGACTCCGCCTCGGTCTCGGATATCCCCACGGCCGTTCAGCCCGCCTCACCGCGATGGTACGGGTGTCCGGCGAGGATCGTGAGGCTGCGATAGAGTTGTTCGAGGGCGAGCACGCGAACGAGTCCGTGGGGCAGGGTGGCGGCCCCGAACGACAGGATCAACTCGGCCCGCGTCCGAATTGAGGCGTCCAGCCCGTCCGGCCCGCCGATCGCCACGACCAGGGCCGGCCGGGCCGCGTCGCGCCAGCCGGCGACGCGCTCGGCCAGGGCCTCGCTGCCGAGATCGGCCCGGCCGCGCTCGTCGTAGGCGACGAGCACACCGCCGGCGGGCAGATGGGTCGCGAGCGCCGCCGCCTCCTCGGCGCACCGGTCGGGCGCGCGACGGGCCCGGGATTCCGGGATCTCGGCGGTGTCGCAGGACGGGAAGCCGAGGCCGCGTCCCAACTGCGCGGCGCGGTCGCGATATCGTGACGCGAGTTCGCGCTCCGGCCCGGCCTTCAGCCGTCCGACCGCGGCCAGGATCAGGCGCACGGATGCCTGTCCGGCCTAGCCGGCCGCGATCCCGACGGGGCGGTCGGCGCCCCACATCTTCTCGAGATTGTAGAAGCCGCGGACCTCGGGGCGGAAGATGTGCACCAGCACGTCGCCCGCGTCGATCAGCACCCAGTCGCAGGCCGGCATGCCCTCGACCCGGGCGTTGCCGTAGCCGCGGTTCTTCATCTCTTGGATGATCTTGTCGGCGATCGAACCGACATGCCGCTGCGAGCGACCCGACGTGATGATCATCGTGTCGGCGAGCGAGGTCTTGCCGGCCAGATCGATCGCGATCGTCTCCTCGGCCTTCATGTCGTCGAGGCATTCGAGGGCGAGCGCCTTCAGGTCGTCCGAGCGCGCCTGACCGGCTTCGACCGGGGCCTGGACGGGGGTGCGGATCGTCTCCGTGTGACTGGTCTCGGGCAGAGTCCTGGTTCCTCGTTCTGCCGCACGGCGACGTCGGGCCTTGCGGGATCAGGTGAAATTGGCGGTATCGCGCCCCGATTGCAACCGCGCAGGCCGCGGTCGGGGCATCCGCGCGCCCATGCGCGCGCGGATCTGCGTGGACGACAGGGTCGAGCGGGGGCCGTGCAGGAACATCCAGGCCGGCGGCGACCGCAGCGCGAGCGTCGGTGCCGCCGCCTCGGGGACCCGGGCGTCGGCGAGGCGACGGGCGGCCCGGGCGCTCAGCGGCGTCATGGTGAAGCCGGGCCGGTCGATGACGGCGATCGGCACGAGGCGCGCGATCTCGGCGAAACCCTTCCAGCGATGGAAGGTGCCGAGAGAATCGGCCCCCATGATCCAGACGAAGTGAACGCCCGGACACCGGCGCGTGAGGAACCGCAGCGTCTGGACCGTGAAGCGGACGCCGAGCGCCGCCTCGATCCCGGTCACGGCGATCCGCGGGTGCCGGGCGATCTCGCGCGCCTGGGCGCACCGCTCCGCGACGGAGGGGAGGGCGCTCCGGCTCTTGAGCGGGTTCCCCGGGCTCACCAGCCACCAGACCCGATCGAGCCCGAGGCGACGCAGGGCCGCGAGCGTCACGTGCCGGTGGCCCAGATGGGCGGGATTGAAGGATCCGCCGTAGAGGCCGATCCGCATGCCGGGGGCGCTCGGCGGCAGGGTCAGCCGCACGCCGAACCGTCAACTCGGATCACGGGCGGATCTGGCCGGTGCCGTGGACCCGGTACTTAAAGGTGGTCAGCTGCTCGACGCCCACCGGTCCGCGCGCGTGCATCCGCCCGGTGGCGATGCCGATCTCGGCCCCGAAGCCGAACTCGCCGCCGTCGGCGAACTGCGTGGAGGCGTTGTGCGTGACGATCGCCGAGTCGACCTCGGCCAGGAAGCGGGTCGCCTCGGCGTCGTTCTCGGTGACGATCGCGTCGGTGTGGTGCGATCCGTAGGTCTCGATGTGCTCGATGGCGGCCTCGATCCCGTCGACCACCCGCACCGCGATGATCGCGTCGAGGTACTCGGTGTGCCAGTCCTCCTCGGAGGCGGCGGTCACGCGCGGATCGACCGCGCGCGTCGCGGTATCGCCCCGGACCGCGCAGCCGGCGTCGAGCAGGGCCTGGACCAGCGGCGCGAGGTGCGTCGCCGCGCAGGCGCGGTCGACCAGCAGGGTCTCGGCGGCGCCGCAGACGCTGGTGCGGCGCATCTTGCTGTTGAGCAGCACGGCGCGGGCCATGTCGAGGTCGGCCGCGGCGGCGACGTAGACGTGGTTGATGCCGTCGAGATGGGCGAAGACCGGCACGCGCGCCTCGGCCTGGACGCGCTCCACGAGGCCGCGGCCGCCGCGCGGGACGATCACGTCGACGCAGCCGTCGAGGCCGGCGAGCATCAGCCCGACCGCGGCGCGGTCGCGGGTCGGCACCAGCTGGATCGCGTCCTCCGGCAGGCCCGCGTCGGCGAGCCCGCGGCTCATCGCCTTCGCGATCGCCATGGCGCTGCGGTGGCTGTCCGAGCCGGCGCGGAGGATCGCCGCGTTGCCGGCCTTGAGGCAGAGCGCGCCGGCATCCGCCGTCACGTTGGGGCGCGCCTCGAAGATGACGCCGACGACGCCGAGCGGCACCGCGATGCGCTCGATCAGCAGGCCGTTCGGCCGCTCGATCGCGGCGAGCTGGCGGCCGACCGGGTCGGCCAGCGACCCGACCTTCTCGACGGCGTCCGCGATCGCCGCGAGGCGCGCGGGGTCGAGGGTGAGCCGGTCGATCAGCGCGGCGGTCTGGCCCGCGCTCCGGGCGGCGGCCACGTCCCGGGCGTTCTCGCCCAGGATCTCGTCGGCGCTCGCGCGGATCCGCTCGGCGATCAGCTTGAGCGCCACGTCCTTGGTCCGCGCCGAGGCCAGCGCCATGCGCCGCGCCGCCGCCCGGGCGCGGCGGCCGATCGCCGCCATCTGCTCCGGAAGGGCGTCGGCGTCGGCGAAGTCCGATCTCAGATTCAGGACGGGCACGCTGGCGTCCTCGATTGTCGACGGCCGCACGCGGCCCGGGCGGGGGAAAGCGCCGTATTTGCACATCGTGCGCCGTCCCGACAAGAGTGCCGGACCGGGAAGGGTGGCGATAATCGAGACGAAAAATTGTAAATAGATTAGCTTGTATCGGCGATTTCTAGAACAGTGCCAAGTCATCGCGGTGCACCATCCAGGCACGACCGGGATAATTGAGCAGTTCCGGAATGCGCGCGCTCGGATGACCGATGATCAGCGCGGCCTCGGCGCTGTCGTACGCCACCAGGCCGCGGCCGAGGATCCGGCCTTCCGGATCGCGGATCATGACGGCGTCGCCGCGGGAGAAGCTGCCCTCGATCGCCCGCACGCCCACCGGGAGCAGGCTGGCCCCGCTCCGGAGCGCCTGCTCGGCGCCCGCGTCGATCGTCAGGGTGCCGCGCGGCTCCAGGGAGCCGGCGATCCAGGTCTTCCGGGCGGCCGTGGGCGTGGAGCCGGAGAGGAACCACGTGCAGCGCGCGCCGTCCCGCACGGCCCTGAGCGGGTTCTTCCCGCGCCCGTCCGCGATGACCAGGTGCGTGCCGCCCGAGGCCGCGATCTTGGCGGCCTCGACCTTGGTGCGCATGCCGCCCCGCGACAGCTCGGAGGCCGGGCCGCCGGCCATCGCCTCGATCTCCGGGGTGATGCGCTCGACCACCGCGAGGTGGCGGGCGTCCGGATCGCTCTTGGGCGGCGCGGTGTAGAGGCCGTCGATGTCCGAGAACAGCACCAGCACGTCGGCGTCGATCATGGTGGCGACCCGGGCGGCGAGCCGGTCGTTGTCGCCGTAGCGGATCTCCGAGGTCGCCACCGTGTCGTTCTCGTTCACGACCGGGACCGCGCGCATCTCCAGCAGCTTCAGCACGGTGGCGCGGGCGTTGAGGTAGCGGCGGCGCTCCTCGGTGTCCTGCGGCGTCACGAGGATCTGGCCGGCGACGATCCCGTGGTGGCCCAGAGCCTCGGCCCAGTGGCGGGCCAGCGTGATCTGCCCCACCGAGGCCGCGCCCTGGCTCTCCTCCAGGCGCAGGGCGCCGGGCGGCAGGCCCAGCACCGTCCGGCCGAGGGCGATGCTGCCGGAGGACACGACCAGCACGTCGACGCCCCGCCCGTGCAGCTCCGCGATGTCCTCGGCCAGCGCCGCGAGCCAGGCGTGGCGCAGGCGGCCGGCGCTGCGGTCGACCAGCAGGGCCGAACCGACTTTGATGACCACGCGGCGGAATTCTTCGAGGGCAGGGATCATGATTCTCGCGGGGACGCGCGTTCGCGGCGGGTGTGGACCGAGACCCGCCCTTTGAACAGCCGCTCGAGGGCTAGGGCTAGGGCTAGGGCTACGGCTGCCAGGCGGCCACGGGCTTCCGTTTGGCCTCGGCGCTGGCGTCGATCTCGGACTGGATCGCCCGGAGCGCCTCGGGGACGCCCTTCCGGCTCGCCGAGGACAGGACCAGCGGCGCGCGGCCGGCGGCGCGCTTCAGCTTGGCCACCTGGCTCTTGAGCGTTTCGGCGTCGAGGGCGTCGGCCTTCGAGAGCGCCACGATCTCGGGCTTCTCCGCGAGGCCGTTGCCGTAGGCCTCGATCTCGCCGCGCACCAGCTTGTAGGTCTTGCCGGCATGCTCGCTCGTGCCGTCCACGAGGTGCAGCAGCACCCGGCAGCGCTCGACGTGGGCGAGGAACTTGTCGCCGAGGCCGACGCCCTCGTGGGCGCCCTCGATCAGGCCCGGGATGTCGGCGAGCACGAACTCGCGCCCGTCCGAGCGCACCACGCCGAGGCCGGGATGCAGGGTCGTGAACGGGTAGTCGGCGATCTTCGGCTTCGCCGCGGTGACGCTGGCCAGGAAGGTCGACTTGCCGGCATTCGGGAGACCGACGAGGCCGGCATCGGCGATCAGCTTGAGCCGCAGCCAGATCCACATCTCCTGGCCTTCCAGGCCGGGATTGGCGTGCTTCGGGGCGCGGTTCGTGGAGGTCGTGAAGTAGGCGTTGCCGAAGCCGCCGTTGCCGCCCTTCGCGAGGCGGATCCTCTGGCCGACCTCGGTGAGGTCGGCGAGCAGCGTCTCGCCGTCCTCGGAGAAGATCTGCGTGCCGGCCGGGACCTTCAGGACCGTGTCGGCGCCGTTGGCGCCGTGGCAGTTCGAGCCCATGCCGTGCTCGCCCTTCTTGGCCTTGAAGTGCTGCTGGTAGCGGTAGTCGATCAGGGTGTTGAGACCCTCGACGCACTCCACCCAGACATCGCCGCCGCGGCCGCCGTCGCCGCCGTTCGGTCCACCGAACTCGATGAACTTCTCGCGTCGGAACGAGACGCAGCCCGGACCGCCGTCACCGGAGCGGACATAGACCTTGGCTTCGTCGAGGAACTTCACGACCTGAATCCTTTGTCGGGCGCGGATTCGCGACCCGCACCATCACCCTGTCGACGGCCGCCGGCCAGCCCCGGCGCCGCGGGGCCGCCTCAGGCGGCCTGCGTCATCGCCGGCTCCGACGGCGGATTCTCCCAGCGCCGCCGGTCGAGGCTGAAGAGGTCGACCGGCAGATCCGCGCCGCGCGCCGGGAACGGCCGGGTCGCGCTGCCGTCCTGCACGAAGCCGCAGGTCTCCAGCACGCGCCGGGACGCCGGGTTGACCGTGCGGGCCGACGCGGCGAGGTCCGTCCCGCCGGTATAGGCGAAGAAGGCGTGGCACAGGGCCGTCACGGCCTCGGCCATCAGGCCGGTGCCCCAGTAGGGCTGCCCGAGCCAGTAGCCGAGTTCAGGCGGCCCGTCGGCCCGCTCCTCGATGCTGATCACACCGACGAGGCTGCCGGGCGCCGCCCGCGGCGCGAGGGCGAGCGTGAGCGCCGACCCGGCGGCGTTCTGCGAGCGTGCCTGCAGCACGAACGCGTCCACCGCCGGGGCCGGGAGCGGGTGCGGCACCCGCGCCAGCATCGCGGCGACCGACGGGTCGCCGGCCAGCTTCAGGATCGCGTCCCTATCCTTGGCGGTCGGCCAGCGCAGCCACAGCCGCCGCGTCTCGATCCGGAAAACGTCATCACGGGTCAGATCGGGGAACATCGTGCCCTCGCAGGGCGGCGCTCCCGGCTCCGGGGCACCGCCTCAAGACGACGAAGGGGAGGATGGCGTCCCATCCTCCCCGGTGTTCCGTCCGACCTGGCCCGTCAGGGGCTCGGCAACGACGTCTCCGGTCCGGTGTGGGACACCGGGCGGGACGCCAGCTTCGCCACTCAGGGCGCCCGCCTCTTATTCCGCGGCCTCGGCCAGCGGGGTAACACCTACGAAGGCGCGCCCGCGGCGCGTCTCGAAGCGGACATGGCCCGGTACCAGCGCGAAGATCGTGTGGTCCTTGCCCATGCCGACATTGGCGCCGGGATGCCATTTGGTGCCGCGCTGACGCACGATGATGTTGCCCGGAATCACGGCCTCCGAGCCGAATTTCTTGACGCCGAGGCGACGGCCTTCCGAGTCGCGACCGTTGCGGGACGAACCGCCAGCCTTCTTGTGTGCCATGGGATGAGCTCCGAAATCTGAGTGGCTTGGATGCGGTCGCGGATCGGTCCCTCAGGGGACCGTACGCGCCCAGCGTCTGGCGTGCGTCAGGCCGAAATGCCGGTGATGCGCACGACCGTGTGGTCCTGGCGATGGCCGCGCTTGCGGCGGGAGTTCTGCCGGCGGCGCTTCTTGAAGGCGATGACCTTCTTGTCGCGGCCGTGGCGCACGATCTCGCCCGTGACGCTGATGCCCGACAGGGTCGGGGCGCCGACCTGGGTCGCGCCCGCGCCGTCGGCGAACAGGAGGACCTCGCCGAAGGTCACGGCCTCGCCGGCCTCGCCCGCCAGGGAGGCGATGGTGATGGTGTCGTTGGCGGCGACGCGGTACTGCTTACCGCCCGTCTTGATGACTGCGAACATCGTTCTCTCGTGTTCTCGAACGGCCTCCGGGGCGGCTGCCCCTGGACCGGCTTCTTGTTTGAAGTCATTGCGCGGGCGTTCGGCCCGGACAACGCGAAACGCGCGGACCCCAGCTGAGGCCGCGCGCCATGCGGGGTCAGTACGAGCGCGACGCCGCCGTGTCAATCCGCGGCGGCCTGCCGGGCGGTCTCAGCGGATCGGCGCGCCGGTCGCCAGGATGCCCTTCGCGACGCTGCCCTCCGGGCCGAAGGCGGCGAGCGCCTGCGCGCACCAAGTCTCGCGGCCGTCGGCGGCGAGCTGCTGGCGCACCTGCGTGGCGCGGGTCCGCAGCTTCTCCTCCAGCATCGCCTCCTGCCCGGCATTGACCCGGGCCGCGAGGCGGAGCGTCGTCAGCTGCCCGGCCCGGACCTGCACGCCCGGGCAGGCCTGCTCGGCGATGATGGTCGTCGCCGCCGCCGACGCGTAGTTGTCGAGGGGCGAGGCCGGCGCGGCCGGCACCTGGGCGGCGGCCGTCCCCGCGAGACTCAGCGTCAGGGCAAGAGTGGGGACACCGACACGCCGCACGGCTCTGACCTCCAGAAAGCATCGATCGGCGCGGTGACGCGGCCCGCTCGGGACGAGGCCGGGCGCCGCCCGGGAGACGCGTGGTCCTGTGAGGCCAGCCCTCGCCGCGGCGCCGCGACGGCGGCTGACTACACCCCCGGCGACGGGGCGTCACCCGCCGCGTCGGCTCGCCTCGCGGCCCGGCACCGTTCTTTCGGAAGGCCGGCGATCATCGAGGTCGGCGGCCGCGCGCGCGGAGCGCCGGCGCCGCGGAGTCCCCGCAGGGAAGTGATCGCCGCCGGCGGCCGGACCGGCCGTCAGGGCGCGGCCTTGAACTCGCCCTCGATGCGCAGGCTGACCTCGTCGCCGAGCTGCGGCAGGTAGGCGTTGATGCCGAAATCCGAGCGCTTGACGACCGCGCGCCCGTCGAAGCCCACCGTGTAGCGCTGATCCACCGGATGGATGCCGGCCTGGTTGAAGGTGGCGTCGATCGCGAACGGCCGGACCGTCCCCCGCAGGTTGAGGTCACCGGTGATCCGCGCGGTCGTCGGGCTGGTGGGTTCGACCTTCGTGGCGGTGAAGGTCGCCGTCGGGAACTTGGCCGCGTCGAAGAAATCGGGGGCCGCGAGGTGCTCGTTCAGCCGGGTGCTGCCGGTGATGACGCCGCCGAGCGGCACGGTGACCTCGAGGCGGCTCTTCTCCGGCGCCTTCGGATCGAGCTGGAGCGTGCCGCTGAGGCCGGCGAACTGGCCGTAATAGGTCGAGTAGCCGAGATGCGAGACCGACCACGTGATCTTGCCGTGGTCGGGATCGAGCACGTAGCTGCCGGGCCGGACCTGCGTCGGATCCGCGCTCGGCGCGACCGGTGCGGGCGGGGCGGCCGGGTTGTCCGCCGCCCGGGCCGGGCCGGCGCAGAGTAGGCCGATCAGGACAAGAAGTAGCGCGCGCATGTCATCCCCCCGTGACCGGCCAAGCTCGGCCGGCGCGGGCCCGTGATTCCATGATCTCCCTGCGCGCTCAAGCACGTCTGGCGGAGGCCGCCGCGGTTCTGTAGGCAAGCCGAGGCAGCGGCAGGCGTGGCATGATCGGCAAGCTCAAGGGCGTCGTGGACTCGTTCGGCGAGGATTTCGTGATCCTCGACGTGTCGGGAGTCGGCTACATCGCGCACTGCTCGGCGCGGACCCTGCAGCGCATGCCCAAGGTCGGCGAGCCCGCGGAGCTGTCGATCGAGACCCACGTCCGCGAGGACATGATCCGCCTCTACGGCTTCCGCTCGGACGCCGAGCGGGAATGGTTCCGCCTGCTCCAGACCGTCCAAGGCGTCGGTGCGCGGGTGGCGCTCGGCGTGCTCTCGGTGCTGGAACCCGAGGCGCTGGCGAGCGCCATCGCCACCGGCGACAAGGGCTCGATCAGCCGCGCCCCGGGGGTCGGGCCGCGCCTCGCCGCCCGGCTCGCCGCCGAGCTCAAGGACAAGGCCCCGGCCTTCGCGCCCGTCGACCCGGCGCTGGTCGCCCTCGCGGGCGCCGTCGAGGAGGGCGCCGCCCCGCGGCCGGTGGCGGACGCCGTCTCGGCCCTGGTCAATCTCGGCTACCCGCAGGTCCAGGCCGCCGCCGCCATCGCGGCCGCGCTCAAGAGCGCGGGGGAGGGCGCGGAGGCCAAGGTGCTCATCCGGCTCGGCCTGCGCGAACTCGCCCGCTGACAGCCCGAGCTGACCGTTGGGGCGCAGTCAGATCGCGCGCCCTTGACCTGCGCGAGCCGCGGTGCCATGTCGACCGCAACCAGTAAGACATTGAAAAGTCTGCTACTTTTCAACTCTTCTAAACTGGCGCGGGTGCTCGGGACGGTCGTCGACGACCGCGGCGGGCACGGGGATGACGGGATTTGCGGCGCGCATGATCGTCTGTTCTTGTAACGTCATATCGGACGGCGCGGTCCGCGGCTGCCTCGCGCCCGGACCCGGCTGTCCGCGCACGCCGGCACAGGTCTACGCCTGTCTCGGCTGCAGCCCGAAATGCGGGCGTTGCGCCCGCACGATCCGGGCGATCATGCAGAACGCGTTGGGCCAGTCCGCGCCAGCGGAGAGCAGCCATGCTTGCACGACGGCTTGCGCGAGCGCCTGTAGTTTGGTGAAATTCCAAACTGCGGATGAGGGAGTCGCGGCCTGATGCTTCTACCCCCCGCCTGAGAGCACGGTAAGGAGTACGGGGGCATGAAGGGCGACACCAAGGTCATCGAGTATCTGAATCGCGGCCTGCGCAGCGAGCTGACCGCCGTCAGCCAGTACTGGCTGCATTTTCGCATGCTCAATGACTGGGGCTACGTCGAGCTGGCGAAATTCTGGCGCAAAGAATCGATCGAGGAGATGAACCACGCCGACCGGTTCATCGACCGGATCCTGTTCCTCGACGGGTTCCCGAACCTGCAGGAGCTCGACCCGCTGCGGATCGGCCAGAACGTCCAAGAGATCCTGGATTCGGATCTCGCCGCCGAGAACGAGGCCCGCAGCCTCTACCTCGAGGCCGCGAAGTACTGCGACTCGATCAACGACCGCGTGTCCAAGCGCCTCTTCGAGGATCTGGCCGAGGACGAGGAGGGTCACATCGACTTCCTCGAGACCCAGCTGGAGCTGATCAAGCAGATCGGCCTGCCGCTCTACGCGCAGAAGCATATCGGCGGGCTCGAGCAGATCGCCCCCGAGAAGGAGTGAGAGCGACCGGGCTCCCGCCGGCCGCGCGGCGGAGCGGGAGTCCGGACAGCGAGGCGGGCAGGGGCGGGGCCGAAGCGGCCCGGTCCCTGCGCGCGTGAGACGGCAAGCTGGGGAACGGAATGCGGCTCGTGGTGGTCGGCGCCGACGGGCGCATGGGGCGGATGCTGATCCGCGCGGTGGCGCAGGCCGAGGGCTGCACGCTCTCCGCGGCCATCGAGCGCGACGGCTCGCCGGCGCTCGGCCAGGACGCCGGCGTGCTCGCCGGGCTGCCGCCCCTCGACGTGCCCGTCACCGACGACGCTCTCACGGCCTTCGCGGCCGCGGACGGCGTCCTCGACTTCACCGCGCCGGCCGCCACGGTGGCGTTCGCGGAACTCGCCGCCCAGGCGCGCATCGTCCACGTGGTCGGCACGACCGGCCTGTCGGAGGAGGACTTCGCCAAGTTGAAGGCGGCCTCCTACCACGCCCGCATCGTCCAGTCGGGCAACATGTCGCTCGGCATCAACCTCATGGCCGCCCTGGTCCGCCGGGTCGCGAAGGCCCTCGGCGACGAGTTCGACATCGAGATCGCCGAGATGCACCACCGCATGAAGGTGGACGCCCCCTCCGGCACCGCCCTGATGCTGGGCGAGGCCGCCGCGGAGGGCCGCGGCGTCGACCTGAAGGCGGTCCGGGTCTCGACCCGGGACGGGCATACCGGCGCCCGCCGGGCGGGCGACATCGGCTTCGCCACCCTGCGGGGCGGGAGCGTCGTGGGCGACCACAGCGTGATCTTCGCCGGCACCGGTGAGAGCCTGACGATCAGCCACCACGCCGCCGACCGAGGCCTGTTCGCCACGGGCGCCGTCAAGGCCGCGCTCTGGGCGCATCCCAAGCCGCCGGGGCTCTACTCCATGACCGACGTGCTCGGCCTGTGACCGGCGGCGCGGCGGCGATGGAGCGGCTCCTCGTCCTCGTCCGGCACGGCCAGAGCGAGTGGAACCTCCAGAACCTGTTCACCGGCTGGCGCGACCCGGACCTGACCGAGCGCGGCGTCGCCGAGGCCCGGGCCGCCGGCCGCGGTCTGCGACGGGACGGCTACGGCTTCGACGTGGCGTTCACCTCCGAGCTGATCCGGGCGCAGCGGACCTGCGCGCTGATCCTGGAGGAGATGGGCCTGTCCGCTATCCCGGTCCTGCGCGAGCGCGCCCTGAACGAGCGCGATTACGGCGACCTCTCCGGCCTCAACAAGGACGAGGCCCGCGCCCGCTGGGGCGACGCGCAGGTCCACGCCTGGCGCCGGGGCTACGACGTGCGGCCGCCCGGCGGCGAGAGCCTGAAGGACACGGCCGCGCGGGTGCTGCCCTGCTACGTCGCGACGATCCTGCCGCGCGTGATGGCCGGCCAGCGGGTGCTGGTGGCGGCCCACGGCAACTCACTGCGCGCGCTGGTCATGGTCCTCGACGGCCTGACCGAGGCGGAGGTGCCGGATCTGCAGATCCGGACCGGCGTGCCGCTGGTCTACCGCCTGAACGCCGATACCACGGTCGCGTCGAGGACCGTGCTGGATCAGGACGTCGACGCGGGCCGCTGAGTGGCGACGGAACTCGCTCCGGGCCTGATCCACCATCCGGGCTTCCTCGACGCGGCCGCCCGCGTGCGCCTCGCCGCCGAGATCACCGCGATCCTCGCCGAGGCGCCGCCCGTCACGCCGCGGATGCCCCGCACCGGCAAGCCGTTCTCGGTGCGGATGTCGAATGCCGGCCCCCTCGGCTGGGTCTCGGACGTCGCGGGCTACCGCTACCAGCCGCAACATCCCGGGACCGGGCAGCCCTGGCCGGCCCTGCCGCCGACCGCCCGCGCGGCTTGGGCGGCGCTCGCGGCCTATCCGGCACCGCCGGAAGCCTGCCTCATCAACCTCTACGCGCCGGGCACCCGCATGGGCCTCCACCAGGATCGCGACGAGGCAGATCTCGCCGCGCCGGTCGTGTCGCTGTCCCTCGGCGCGGCGGCCCTGTTCCGGTACGGCGGCCTGTGCCGGTCGGGCCCGACCCGCTCGATCCGCCTGCAGGCAGGCGACGCGCTGGTGATGGGCGGCGCCTCGCGACTGGTCTTCCACGGCATCGACCGGCTCTACCCGGACGACGACCTGCTGGCGGCGGCGGACGCACCCGCATTCCTGCCGCCGGGCGGCCGCTGCAACCTCACCCTGCGGCGCGTCACGGTGCCGGGCCCGACATGACGCGCGAGCGGGACCCGGACCGCGAGCCGCCCGTGATGCCGGCCGTGATCCCGGGCGAGCGCGTCAGCGCGGCGGCGCAGTGGCCGGCCCTCGCCGGCTTCGTCGCGGCCGAGGCCCGCCTTCAGGAGGCGGCGCTGGCGCGCGGCGGCGTCACGGCCGGACTCTACGAATTCGTCCGGTTCGGGCTCAAGCAGGGCTGGGCCTGCCTGTTCGGCGGCCTGCTCCTGGCGCTCATGCTCGGCACGCGCCTCGTCTGGCCGGCCCACGCGCCGCTCGCCCGGTACGACGCGCTGTTCCTCGCCGCGCTCTTGCTCCAGGTCGCGATGTTGCGGCTGCGGATGGAGACGTGGTCGGAGGCCCGGGTGATCCTGGTCTTCCACGTCATCGGCACGGCGATGGAGATCCACAAGACCGCGATCGGCAGCTGGGTCTACCCGGAGGCGAACCTGTTCCGACTCGGCGGCGTCCCGCTGTTCACGGGATTCATGTACGCGGCCGTCGGCAGCTATCTCGCCCGCGTCTGGCGCCTGTTCGATTTCCGCTTCACGCGGCACCCGAGCCTGCGCCTGCTCGCCGTCCTGTCGATGGCGATCTACGTCAACTTCCTCATCGATCATCGCGGCATCGACCTGCGCGTCGGCCTCATCGCGGTCGCGGTCGCGGCCTTCGCCCCCGCGACCGTGTACTTCAAGGTCTGGCGGGAGCACCGCACGATGCCGCTGCTGCTCGGCCTGCTCCTCGTCGCGCTGTTCATCTGGTTCGCGGAGAATCTGGGCACGCTCTCCGGCACCTGGCTCTATCCGAGCCAGCGGCAGCACTGGTCGATCGTGCCGGTGGCCAAGCTCTCGTCCTGGTTCCTGCTGATGATCGTGTCCTACACCCTGGTCGCCCGGGTGAACGGCATCGCAACCTGGCCGGCCTCGCCGGCGGCGCCGGCGCGGCGGGATCTGCCGCTGGCCCGCGCGACCCATCTCGGCCTCGCGGCCGCGGTGATCGCTCTGGGGTTGCTGCTGCGCGTGCCGCACTGGGGCCTGCCGCTCGCGATCCACCATTACGGCGGCGGCATCCTGTGGGGGGCGATGCTGTTCCTGCTGGTCGCCGCCCTGCGACCCGATGGCTGGGGCCTGCGCACCTGCCTGATCGTCGCCTTCGCGGCCGCCGCGATCATCGAGGGCAGCCGGCTCGTCCACACGCCGGCCCTGGACGCCTTCCGGACGACCCTGCCGGGCCAGCTCCTCCTCGGCTCCATCTTCTCTCAGTGGAATCTTTTGGCCTACGCCCTCGGGATCGGCGCGGCCGCCGGGCTCGCGGTTTCCCTTCATCGTGAACGCAGGCGCGCCGCGTTGCCGGCTTGACAGAACAGGTCGCCCGGCAGACCCATCGCGTGCGGACTAACCCCAAGTTGGGTCCACCAGGAGAACCGGTTTTCGATGCGGATGCGCAACCTGACGCTGCGTCTCGGACGGGTTCTGTGCGCAGCCGCGCTGGCGGCCAGCCTCGGCTCGGCCGCCCGGGCCGGCGATCCCGTCTATCCCGCGGGCTCACGCTTCGGCTTCGAACCGCCCGCCGACATGTCGCTGTCGCGGCGCTTCTCGGGCTTCGAGCGGAAGGAGGGCGGCGCGACCGTGTCGGTCGTCGAATTGCCCGCGAACGCGTTCGCGGAGCTCGTCAGCGGCTTCACCGACGCCAACCTGCTCAGCCAGGGCTTCGCGGTCGAGAAGCGCGAGGAGGTCAAGATCGGCGAGAACGAGGGCATGCTCTACACCGGTGAGCAGCCCGCCGATCCGGGCTCGTCCGCGCCGGCGATCCGGAAGTGGATCCTCGTGGTGGGAACGCCGACCGTGACCGGGCTGATCATCGCGCAGGCGCTGCCCGACGCCGAGACCGAGGCGTCGATGCGCAAGATGGTGACCGGCGTCACCCTCCGACCGGCCCTGTCGCTCACCCAGCAGGTCGACGCGCTGCCCTTCCGCATCACCGACATGGCGGGCTTCCGACCGGTGCGGGTTATGGCCGGCAACTCGGTCCTCCTCACCAGCGGACCCAAGGACCAGATGCAGAATCTGGAGCAACCGATCCTCGTCCTGGCGCAGGCGGTGCAGCAGCCACCCGGTGCCGACCAGCGCGACGGCTTCGCCCGCGCCGCGCTGGCGTCGAACCAGACCCTCAAGGACTTCGTCATCGAACGGGCGCAGAGCTACCGCTCGAACGGCGTCGACTGGCACGAGATCGTCGCCCGCGCTCTGGACCAGCCGACCAACCAGCCCGTCGTCGTGATGCAGACCATCCGGTTCGCACCGGACGGCTACATCCGCGCCCTCGGCGTCGTGCGGCAGGATCAGCGCGACGGCATCCTCGCCAAGTTCCGCCAGGTGGTGGACAGCCTTCAGGTGAAGTAGCGGCTCACCACACGGCGGCCTGCCCGTCGCGGCGCGGGTCGCTCGCCGCCACGTAGCCCTCGACGGCCGGATCGCCCATCCGCCAGATGAACTGGCCGGCGCCGAAATCCTGGTAGCTGTCCTCGATCACCTCGAGCTTGTGGCCGAGGGCCTTCAGGCGCTCCAGGGTCGCTCCCGGCATCGCCGCCTCGACGTTGATGTCCAGGCCCTCGTTCACCCGCCACCGCGGCGCGTCGCAGGCCGCCTGCGGGTTCTGTCCGTGGTCGATCATCCGCACCAGGGTCTGGACGTGCCCCTGCGGCTGCATGTTGCCGCCCATCACGCCGAAGCTCATCACCGGCGCGCCGTCCTGCGTGAGGAAGCCCGGGATGATGGTGTGGAACGGGCGCTTGCCGGGCGCCACAACGTTCGGGCTCTCGGCATCCAGCACGAAGCCGTAGCCGCGATTCTGCAGTGAGATGCCCCAGCCGGGGACGACGACGCCCGAGCCGAAGCCCATGAAGTTCGACTGGATGAAGCTCACCATCATGCCGGATTCGTCGGCCGCGGTGAGGTAGATCGTGCCGCCCGCGGGGGGCTTGCCCGGTCCGAAGACCTGGGCGCGGTTCCGGTCGATCAGCTTGGCGCGCTCCGCGAGGTAGGCGGGGTCGAGCATGGCCTCGGGGGTCACGTCCATCCCGCGCGGGTCGGCGACGTACCGGTAGGTGTCGCTGAAGGCGAGCTTCATCGCCTCGATCTGCAGGTGCTGCGAGTCCGGCCCGTCCACCGGCAGGCCGTCGAGGTCGAACTGCTCGAGGATGCCTAGCGCGATCTGCGCCGCGATTCCCTGGCCGTTCGGCGGGATCTCGTGCAGCGTGTAGCCGTGATAGTCCTTCGCGGTCGGCGTCACCCATTCGGGACGGAACGCCGCGAGGTCGGCGGCCGTCATCGCGCCGCCGTTGGCCCGCGCGTGCGCGGCGATCGCCTCGGCGATCTCGCCCCGGTAGAAAGCCTCGCCCTTGGTCTCACCGATCAGGCGCAGGGTCTTCTCGGCGCCCGGGAAGGTCACCAGCTCGCCGACACCCGGCGCCCGACCCCGCGGCAGGAAGAACTCCGAGAAGCCCGGCTGGCGGGTGATCGCGTCGATCCGCGCGGCGGCGGCCCACTTCTGCTGGACCACGACCGGCGCGAGGTAGCCGCGCTCGGCGATGCGGATCGCGGGCTGCATCAGGTCGGCGAAGGGAAGGCGGCCGAAACGCTCGCTCAGCGCCGCCCAGGCGGCGACCGCGCCCGGCACGGTGACCGAATCCCAGCCGCGCATCGGCGGCCGCTCGGCCGCGCCGTACTTCTTCAGGAAGTAGTCCCGGCTCCAGGCCGCCGGCGCCCCGCCCGAGGCGTTGAGGCCGTGGAGCGCCTTCCCGTCCCACAGGATGCAGAAGGCGTCGGAGCCGAGGCCGTTGCTGCACGGCTCGGTGACGGTCTTGGCGGCCGCCGTGGCGATCGCGGCGTCGACCGCGTTGCCGCCGGCCTGGAGCATCTGAATGCCGGCCTGGGCCGCAAGCGCGTGCGAGGTCGCCACGCAGTTGCGCCCGAACATCGGCATCCGCAGCGACGGATACCCGGTCACCCAGTCGAACGGCTTCATGGCACAGTTCCCGGCCTCGGCAGCCCACGCGCTCCCGCAGCGTTTGGCATACAGGATATCCGGCGCTGGTGAAGGCGCGGCCGGGCAGGGCCGCCAACGAAAAACGCGGGCCCGAGGACCCGCGCTTCGCGAACGTCATGCGGCCTGGGAGGACCGCCTCAGTAGGGGCCGCCTCAGTAGGGGCGGCCGTAGAGCGGCGAGGTCGGATCCAGCCGGTCGACGAAGGAGAGGTCGACGTTGCGGATCGCCGAGGAGCGGGCTCCGATGAACGGTCCGTTGGTGATCGGGTCCGGCAGGATGCCGCGGCCGAAGCGGTCCGTCGGGCCGTAGGGCGGGGTCAGCTGGTTCGACGCCGCGATCAGGTAGGGGTTCAGGGCCGGGTTGCGCGAGCCGCCGGCGCCCGGAACGTTCGAGGTCAGCGGCACGTTGCCGGCGTCGAGCCAGCTGCGCGGACGCACGCGGATCGGCAGCGGCCGGCTGACCCGGTAGATCGGGCCGGTGACGTAGCCATCCTGAGCCTGGGCGGGCGCGGAGGCCAGAGCGCCGAGGCCGGTGGCGGCGACGACGCCGAGAAGGGCGATCTTGAGCGAGCGCATGGCCAACCTTGTCCTTGAGTGCCATCAGTATGGCGACCGAAGCTTAACAGTTCGCCGCCTTTGACGATAAGACGCTTGGGCGAGGCTGTTGTTCCGCCCTTATGGCTGAGCTTGTGCGTTTTGCCACACTCCGGCCTCATTTTTTATTTTGCGGCTTCCGGATTAACGATCCGGCCCTGGACGGAGCCTCCGACCCGGCCGTCGCCGGGCACGCGCCCGACGGATCGGGCGCGGCCGCGAAGGCCGCCGTCGTGCCGGCATCGGCGAGGTCGACGAGGCTCAGCGCGTCGAGCATGCAGGCGAGCGCCTGCGGCTCCGGCGGCCGCGCCAGGGGGGCGCAGAGCCACCCGTCGAGCTGGAACGCCGCGTCGCGGGTGACGAAGCCGGTGCAGGTTCTCTGCGACGGGCCCGCGAAGGTGACGTCCAGGGTCTCGACCGCGCCGAACTTGGTGCGGATCTGCCCGCGCGCGCCGGTCCGGGCCACCGCCAGGGCGGGCCGGTCGAGGGCCGGACCGTTCGCGGCGCGCCGGGCCATCAGGACGAAGAGCGTCGGCGGTGCGCCGGACTGGGGCCCGCGGGTGAGCTGGACTCGCAGAGCCGGCGCCTCGATCGCCGCGAAGTCGCCGCGGGTGAGCGTGTCCTCGCGCAGCCCGGTCCGCGGATCGACGCGTGCGGTGACGCGCACCGGGTCGAGCCCCGGCTCCGCGAGGCCGAACTGGGCGACCGCGGCCGCGGGCGGCGCCGGCGAAGCCTGCATGGAGGGGACGAAGCGGGCTTCCGCGGCCGGCGGAGCGACTGGCGGCATCTCGCCGGGCCAGCGGGGGATGACCCACAGCAGCGCGATCGCCGCCGAGGCCAGGGCGATGCGCAGGCCCAGAGAGCCTGGCGTTCCCGGGGTGTCCGGCGCGCGCGCGGCCCGGCCGCCCGGCACGCCGAGCCCGATCCGATCGACGAGGGGCGCTGTTCCGGTCAGTGGCGTGCTCCGTAGCGACGGCAGGCCGCGGGATGGGCGGCCAGGGTCGCGCCGAAGGATTGAATTCCCTTTCCGGACCCGAGGCCGTCACCGGGTTTCCGGAGGCAGGGTGAATCGAGTGTTGCGCGCCCCGCGGCCTTGACAGCGCGCGCCCATGCGCGCCTTGCTCGACCCGGCCGTCGCCCCCACCTCCGCGGAGGACGGGGTCTGCGGCCGCGCCCGTTTGGCGGGCGCGTCCGGCACGAACGATCCTTCGGCCGATTGTACTGGCACAGGCGCGGCACCCGGATCGGTCGGGGTTTTCCGCGCGGAGACGAGAGATGGGTTACAAGGTCGCCGTCGTCGGCGCCACGGGCAACGTGGGCCGCGAGATGCTCGATATCCTGGCCGAGCGGGCTTTCCCCGCCGACGAGGTCGTGGCGCTGGCCTCGCGCCGCAGCCAGGGTCAGGAAGTCTCCTACGGCGACAAGACGCTCAAGGTCAAAACGCTGGACACGTACGACTTCTCCGACACCGACATCTGCCTGATGTCAGCGGGCGGCGAGGCGTCGAAGGAGTGGTCGCCCCGCATCGGCCAGCAGGGCTGCGTGGTCATCGATAACTCGTCGGCGTTCCGCTACGACGCCGACGTGCCGCTGATCGTGCCCGAGGTGAACGCCGACGCGGTGGTGGGCTTCACCAAGCGCAACATCATCGCCAACCCGAACTGCTCGACCGCCCAGCTGGTCGTCGCGCTGAAGCCCCTCCACGAGGCGGCCACGATCAAGCGCGTCGTCGTGTCGACCTACCAGTCGGTCTCCGGCGCCGGCAAGGAGGCGATGGACGAGCTGTTCAACCAGACCCGCGCCGTGTTCACCGCCGGCGAGATCAAGCAGGGCGGCAAGTTCACCAAGCGCATCGCCTTCAACGTCATCCCCCACATCGACGTGTTCATGGAGGATGGCTACACGAAGGAAGAGTGGAAGATGGTCGCCGAGACCAAGAAGATGCTCGACCCGAAGATCAAGCTGACGGCGACCGCCGTCCGCGTGCCGGTCTTCATCGGTCACGCGGAATCGGTGAACGTCGAGTTCGAGCAGCCGCTCACCGCCGAGAAGGCGACCGAGATCCTGCGCGCCGCCCCCGGCGTGCTGGTGATCGATAAGCGCGAGAACGGCGGCTACATGACCCCCCACGAGGCGGCCGGCGAGGACGCGACCTACATCTCGCGCATCCGCGAGGACGCGACGGTGGAGAATGGCCTGAACTTCTGGTGTGTCTCGGACAACCTGCGCAAGGGCGCGGCCCTCAACGCGATCCAGATCGCCGAGGTGCTGGTCAACCGCAAGCTGCTGAATTGCGCCAAGCGCGCCGCCTGAGACTGTTTCCTCTCCCGCTTGGGGAGGGGCTCTGTCCGACGGATCCTCGGGACACGGTCCCGAGGATCCGTCACGCGTCTGTCACTGCTAGGGTTCGTGACGCGGATCGGTCGCGCGGACCTTCCGTCCGCGGCGTGTCCGCACTTCGTGCTCGGTCCGGCTGTTCATCGCCGACGGGCTTCGCGGCAGCCTCCTCGAGCGCCGCGACCGTACCGGTCATCGACGGCCCGAAGCTGGCCGGGGGGCGGTTCACCGACGCCCGATCGCTGTTACCGACCGTCGCCTCGTCGAACACCGCCGTCCGGCTCCCGCCGCGGTGCGGCTCCGTCGGATGCGGCAGGCGCGAACCGAGCGGCCTTCTCGCCGCCCGTTCCGGCTACGCCATGCCGAGGGCCTGCAAGTAGAGCTCGAGGATCGCCTCCTGCTCCTGGCGCTCGCTGTGGTCCTGCTTGCGGATGCGCAGGATCGTGCGGACGGCCTTCGCGTCGAAGCCCCGGCCCTTCAGCTCGGCGAACACCTCCTTGATGTCGCCCATGATGCCGGCCTTCTCCTCCTCGAGACGCTCCAGGCGCTCGATGAACTGCTTCAGCTCGTCCGCGGCCACGCCTTCGGCCGACGAGACGTCGCCGCCGGGCCGCTGCGCGGCGGTGGGCATCGAATGGGCGTTCATGGGGCTCTCCCGAATGCACGGCGCGGTTGCGCCCTGGACCCGTGGTTAACGGTCCGGCCTTACCGGAAGCTTAGCCGATTCGCCGCACTCCGGTCGCCGCCTCAATGATCCTTGGGCTGCGCGGCCGCGAAGCCCGCCCGCTGCTCTGGGCTCGCCTCGGTCTGGAAGCAGGCCTTCCACTCGGCGTAGGGCATCCCGTAGACCGTCTCGCGGCTCTCGTCCTTGGTCAGCGCCACGCCCGCCTCGTCGGCGGCGTCCTTGAGCCAGTTCGACAGGCAGTTCCGGCAGAAGCCCGCCAGGTTCATCAGGTCGATGTTCTGCACATCCGTCCGGTTGCGCAGATGCGCGACGAGGCGGCGGAACACCGCGGCCTCGAGTTCCGTCTGGGTCCGGGGATCGATCTCGCTCATCGGTCGCAACTCTCTTCGGGTCGGGCGGGCCGCTCCCGATTTCGGGACCGGCCGGACGGAGATCAAGCCGCGAGCAGCGGGCGCAGGACGCGGGCGAAGCGCGCGGCCCACTCCGCCTGCCCGTCCGCTCCGGCGATCAGGTCCTGGCGGATCTCCACGAGGGCGTTCGCGAGGCCGCGCGCGGTGGCGTGGCGGTCGATCGTGTCGCCCGGCAGGCCGCCGCCGTAGGGCTGGTTGTCGCCGACGGTGAGCCCGGCCGGATCGGCCTCCAGCGCGCGGATGAGCGGGCGGGCGAAGCGCTCGTCGCGGTCGTACAGGATGCCGACCTGCCAGGGCCGCGCGATCCCGCGCCAGTAGGGCGTGAAGCTGTGCATGGTCAGGAGCACGGGCGGCCGGCCCGCTGCCTGCGCGGCGGCGATCGCGTCGTCGATGGCCGCGTCGAACGGCGCGTAGAAGCGGGCGATCCGCGCCTGCTTCCCGGCCTCGTCGATCCGGGCGTTGCCCGGCACGACGGCGCCGTCGGACAGGCGCATCACCAGGGTCGGGTCGGCGCGCCCGCGATTCGGGTCGATGATGAGGCGGGAGAAGTTCGTGAGGATCGCCGGGGCGCCGAGCTGCGCCGCGAGGCTGCGCGTCACCGCCGCCGCGCCGATGTCGTAGGCGATGTGCCGGGCGTATTCCGACGCGGGCACGCCGAGCGCGATGTCCGCCGGCACGAAGTTCGAGGCGTGGTCGCAGGCGATGACGAGGCCGCAGGCGGGGTCGCCGGGGATGATCTCGCAGGGATGCGCCGGCGGGACGGCCGTTTCTGTCTCCGGACGGGTCACGGGGCTCCGAGGTCTTCAGAGAGGTCTTCAGATCTGTGCGAGGGCGCCGATGGCGCTTGCCGTCGCGCGGCCGCTCGGGCAGATCACCTATCAAGGATCGTGCGCTCACGGCAAGAAACGGGCCCGCCGCCCAGACAAGAAACGGGCGGGGAGTGCGCGACGCGAACAAGAGAGGAGCCCGTTCGACGCCATGACCGAGACCGTTCCGCCCGTCACCGACGCGGCCACCCGGGACCAGCGCGCGCTCCTCGACTCGATCCTCACGGCCGCGATCCGCGCCGCCCATCCGGATCTCTGCCTGCCGCCGCACCTGCCGGAGCCGAGCCCGGGCCGCCTGATCATTCTGGCCGCCGGCAAGGCCGCCGGCAGCATGAGCGCCGTGGCGAGCCGCTTCTACCGGCAGAAGCACGGCCTCGGTGACGACCGGATCGTCGGCCTCGCGGTGGCGCGCCACGGCTACGGGCAGGACGCGCCGGGCATCCACATGGTCGAGGCGGGCCACCCGGTCCCCGACGAGGCCGGCATCTCGGCGACGCGGGAGGCGCTGCGGCTCGCCACCGAGGCCGGGCCGGACGACGAGGTGCTGGTGCTGCTCTCGGGCGGCGGCTCGGCCAACTGGATCGCCCCCGCCGGCGACCTGACGCTCATCGAGAAGCAGGCGATCACCCGGGCGATGCTCCGCTCCGGCGCGCCGATCGGCGAGATCAACACGGTGCGCAAGCACATCTCGCGGATCAAGGGCGGCCGGCTCGCCCTGGCGGCCCGCAACGCCCGGCGCGTCCTGACCCTGGCGATCTCCGACGTGCCCTTCGACGATCCCGCGGTGATCGCCTCCGGGCCGACCGTGCCCGATCCGTCGACCCTGGCCGATGCCCGGGCCATCTGCGAGAAGCGCGGCATCCCGCTGCCCGAAGAGGCGGTCCGCCTTCTCAACGACCCGAACAACGAGACGCCGAAGGCCGGCGATCCCGCCTTCGCCCGGGCCGAGTACCGCATCATCGCCCGGCCGATCGACGCCCTCAACGCCGCCGCCGAGGCGGCCCGCGCGGCCGGCTACGAGCCGATCCTGCTCGGCGCCGACCTGGAGGGCGAGGCCCGCGAGGTCGCGGCCGAGCACGCGGCCGAGGCCAAGCGGCACAAGGCGGCCGGCCGGCGCGTCGCGCTGATCTCCGGCGGCGAGCTCACCGTCACCATCCGCGGCGAGGGCCACGGCGGTCCGAACCAGGAATACGCCCTGGCGCTGGCGGTGGCGCTCGACGGCGAGCCCGGCATCTTCGGCGTCAGCGCCGACACCGACGGGACCGACGGCGGGCGGGGCCTCGCCACCGACCCGGCGGGCGGCCTCATCGACCCCACGACCCTGGAGCGGGCGCGGACCGCCGGCCTCGACCCGGCCGCGATGCTGGAGCAGAACGACTCCACCGCCTTCTTCGCGGCCCTCGGCGATCTCGTGAACCCCGGTCCGACCTGCACCAATGTCAACGACTGCCGCATCATCCTCGTCAACTAGGTCTCGCGTCTCGGCGGCTCAGCTCCTCCCGGCTCTCACGGTCCTCGGCCTCGCGCTCCTCGGCGCGAGCCCCGCCAGGGCGGACCTGCGCCTGTGCAACCAGACCGCCAGCAAGGTCGGGATCTCGCTGGGCTACCGCGACCCCCAGGGCTGGGTGACGGAGGGCTGGTGGGACCTCGCGCCGAAGGCTTGCGAGACGCTGCTCAAGGGCGCGCTGGCGGCGCGGTTCTACTATGTCTTCGCGGTCGACTACACGCGCGGCGGCGAGTGGAGCGGCCGTTCGCTGATGTGCACCCGCGATTCGGAGTTCACGATTCGCGGCATCGAGGATTGTCTCGCCCGCGGCTACGACCGCAACGGCTTCTTCGAAGTCGACACCGGCGAGCAGAAGAGCTGGACCATCCAGCTCACGGATCCGAACCGGCCGGACGCGCCGGCGAAACCGTGATGTGAAGGCGGCGGCCGAGACTGCGGTCTTGACGCTGTCCGGCCCGGGATGCTCACAGCCGGTCTGCGCTCTCTGAGCCAGATCTTTCAACCGCCGGTGCTCGACGCCGCGCGGCAACGAGAACACGGAGGAAATACGCTTGAAACGGTCCCGCCGCACGAAGATCGTCGCCACCCTCGGTCCGGCCTCCGATTCGCCGGAGATGATCGAGCGGCTGTTCCGCGCGGGCGTCGACGTCTTCCGGCTCAACATGAGCCACCTGCCACGCGAGAAGCTCCCCGAGAAGGTGGAGGCGATCCGCACCATCGAGCGCGAGGCCAAGCGGCCGATCGGCATCCTGGTCGACCTGCAGGGGCCGAAGCTGCGGCTCGGCACCTTCGCGGAGGGGGCCGCGATGATCGAGGCCGGCGGCACCTTCGTGCTCGACGGCGACCCGACGCCCGGCGACGCCGCCCGCTGCCACCTGCCGCATCCCGAGATCCTCGAGGCCCTGGAGCCGGGCCACGCCATCCTGCTCGACGACGGCAAGCTGCGGCTGACCGTGCTCGAGACGTCGCACAACCGGGCCGTGACCCGCGTCGAGGTGGGCGGCCGGATCTCGAACCGGAAGGGCGTGTCCCTGCCGCACACCGTGATCCCGGTGCCGGCGATGACCGACAAGGACCGGGCCGACCTCGATGCCGGCCTGAACGCCGGCGCCGACTGGATCGCCGTGTCCTTCGTCCAGCGTCCCGAGGACGTGGCCGAGGTGAAGAAGGTCTGCGCGGGTCGCGCCCTGGTGATGGCCAAGATCGAGAAGCCGCAGGCCCTGGCGCGCCTCGACGAGATCATCGAGATCTCCGACGGTCTGATGGTCGCCCGCGGCGACCTCGGCGTGGAGATGCCCCTGGAGCAGGTCCCGGGCGTGCAGAAGCGCATCACCCGCGGGGCCCGGCGCTACGGCAAGCCGGTGGTCGTGGCGACCCAGATGCTCGAGTCGATGATCACCGCGCCGGTGCCGACCCGCGCCGAGGTCTCCGACGTCGCCACGGCGGTCTACGAGGGGGCCGACGCCGTGATGCTGTCCGCGGAGAGCGCCTCGGGCGCCCACCCGATCGGGGCCGTGGAGACCATGAACCGCATCGCCGAGCAGGTGGAGCGGGACGCGATCTACTGGTCGATCATCCGGGCGCAGAGCGCGACCCCCGACGAGACGGCGGCCGACGCCATCGCGGCGGCGGCGCACCAGATGGTCGACGCGCTGAGCCTCGACGCGATCATGGCCTGGACCAATTCCGGCTCGACGGCGCTGCGGCTGTCGCGCGAGCGCCCGAACGCCACCGTGATCGCCCTGACGCCGCGGCGCGAGACCGCCCGGCGCCTCGCCCTGGCCTGGGGCACGCACCCGATCGTCACGAAGGACGCGAGCGACGTGGACGACATGTCGTTCCGCGCCGCCAAGTTCGCGGTGCGCGAGAAGTTCGCCGCCGTGGGGGACCGGGTGATCGTCGTGGCGGGCCTGCCGTTCGGCACGCCGGGCGCCACCAACCTGGTGCGGCTGACGTTCATCACCCGCGAGCACGCCGAGAAGGCCTGACGGCACCGTAGTACGAGAGCGGGACCGGCCGGCGTGTCAGTGCGCGACGGCCGGCTCCGGGCCGGCCGCGCCCGTCGCGCCGGCCAGCCGGGCGACCTCCTCGGTGACGCGATCGGCGGCGACGTACTGGAGCATGTGGCCGATGCCAGGCAGCAGCACGAGCCGCGCGCCGGGGATCGCGCGGGCCAGCGGCACCGCCTGCGTGTCGGCGCGGACGATCGGGTCCGCCTCGCCGGAGATCACCAGGGTGGGCACACGGATCGCGCCGTAGCGCGGGCTCTGCGCCGCGAGGGCGCGCGGCAGGCCGAGCAGGTCCTGGACGTTGGCGAGCAGCGTTCCGGGCCGCAGGACCAGGTCCGACCGCGCCAAGTCCGGGTAATCCGCCCACGGCGGTTGCGGCTGGAAGACCCGGCGCGCCGCCTCGGGCAGGAAGTGTTGCGCGATGGGCGGCCCGACCGTCCGGCTGAGCAGCCACGCCACCGGCGGGGTCACGGCGAGCCGCCAGTACCAGGGCAGGTCGGGCATCCGGTCCGGCATGGGCATCGCCACCGGCGCCGCGAGGGCGAGGGCCGACACCCTGTCCGGATGGTCCAGGGTGAGGGCCAGGGCGAGGGCGCCGGCCCAGGAATGCCCGAACACGAGCGCCGGACCGACACCTAAGCGCTCCAGCGCCTCCGCGATCAGGCCAGCCTGCGCGGCGGGGGGCGCGGCATCGCTGCCGCCGATCCGGTCACTCCAGCCGAAGCCGGGCCGGTCGAACGCGATGACCCGGAAGCCCCGCGCGGCGAGGCGGCGGCCGATCCCCTCCATCGGATCCGACGCGTTGGCCGAGGCGCCGTGCAGGAGCACGACGGGCGGCCCGTCCGCCGGACCGTCCTGCAGGGTCGCGAGCCGCCCGCCAGTGACCGCCACGAACGGGCCGGCCGGCGGGTTGGCGGCGCAGACCCGCAGGGTGATGACCAGCGTCGCCAGCGCGCCGGCCGCGAGGATGAGCCCGGCGAGGGCGAGGGGCAGGGCCAGCAGGGTGAGGAGGACGGCGGTCACCCGGCTCACAGGTCGCGGCCGTCGACCTCCGGAGTGAGGCGGTTGATCGCCTCGCCGACCTTCTCCATCTGCGGATAGAGCGCCCGCGCTCGCCGGAAGGCGGAGAGCGCGCGTGCCTTGTCGTCGAGCGATTCGTAGATCCGGCCCATCGCCGCCCAGGCCTCGAAGTGGCGCGGCTCCAGCACCAGGGCCCGCTGCAGGTCCGCCAGGGCGTCGTCCTTGTCGGACAGCAGCCAGAACACCGTCGCGCGCCGGTTCCAGCCCTCCGACCAGTTCGGCTCGAGGGCGGTGACGCGGTCCATCAGCTCGGCCGCCAGGGGGAAGTCGTGTGCGGTGACCGCCTGACGGGCGCGGTCGGTGAGGAGGTCGGCGGTCGGGCTGCCCGACCCGGCCATGCGCCGCTCGATCAGCCGCGCGATACCCTTGGCCTCCGCCGGATCCTCGCTGGCGCGCAGGCGCGCGAACAGGTCGTCGAGGCTCGGCGGCTTGGGCGCCGGCTTCGCCTCGGGGGCGGCGCGGCCGGGACGCGCGGAGTCCGGAGCGGCCCGCGCCGCCGAGATGTCCACGGCGAGGGCCGACAGGCAGACCAGGGCGACGAGGAGGCGGGTCGGCGTCATGCGGCCAGACTGTGCCCCGCCCCCGGATCCGTCAACGTGCCGCGGTGCCGCGCGCACGCGGAAACGGCCGCGCCCCTCCGGGCACGGCCGTCCCAACGTCGATCGTCGCTAGCCCGGCCTGGGCCGGGCGGAGCGGCCTCAGCCCTGGCGGGCCTTGAAGCGCTTCTGGGTCTTGTTGATCACGTAGACCCGGCCCTTGCGGCGCACGAGCTGGTTGTCGCGGTGGCGGCCACGCAGGGACTTGAGGGAGTTGCGGATCTTCATGGGTCTCTCGAGCCCGGAGGGCCGTCCGTTGTGTAAGGTATCGGGAACGTGGTCACGAGGCGGGACGCGGGGTCGCGTCCGGCGATCACGGCTCACGCATCGCGGGATGGCGCGGCCATATCAGGATTCGCCCCCGGAAGGCAAGGCGCGACGGGCGTCGCGGAGGCACGGCGGCTCAGTGGACCCTGTCGAGATCCGCGACGGCCGGCGCGAGCACGAGCTGCCGACCGATCTCGTGCAGCAGCACGTCGAGCAGCGGCTTCAGGCGCTCGAATCCCGGCTGGGGCAGGCCGTCCTCGGCGGCGTTGTAGAGGGCCAGGGCCATCTCGGCGACGCGGTCGATGCCGCCGGCCGCCACGTCGGTCGCGCAGAAGGCGGACTCGTCGAGGAACCCGTCGCGGCCGCACTCGGTCACGTCGATGACGATCCCGTGCGCCTCGCTGACGCTGCCCTGCGGGTCCAGGATGAAGCGGCCGCGCGCGAGGACCCAGCGGACCTCGCCGGGTTCCGGAACGGTCCGGTACTGCGCAATGTACAGGCCGCCCTGCCGGCGCAGGTCGTCGATGATCGACGCGATCCTCCGCCGATCCTCCGGGTGGATGCGGTCGAGGAAGGCTCCGAAGGTCGTCCCGCTGCCGCTCTTCGTCCTGGGCAGGCCCAGCATCGTCGCCGCGACGGGGTCGCACCGGAGAACGTCGTCAGCGATGTGCCAAGTCCAAGTCCCGACATCCGACACAGCGAGCGCGCGCGCCACACTGCTGCCGCCCCGCCGCTTCGTGCGCACGCCGACGCCCACAGGCCCGATCTCCAGCCATTTTCAGGCGGTCTGTCCAGACCGCTCCACTGGTCGACACAATACTGAGATCACCAATGCGGCACAACGCGCGAGATCCGCAGGGCTGAGCTGTATCGCGGTGGTAACGGCCGGATCAGAGGCGATGGTAAACGCCGGTCAATATCCCCTTCGCGAGGACCTGACCGCGCATGGCCTCGATCAGTGCGCCGCGGCCCGGCGCCTCGGCCAGGGCGAGGGGCTGCCGCAGCGCGTAGACCTGGAAGAGGTACGGGTGCGGACCGTGGCCGCTGGGCGGATCCGGCGGCAGCCACTCCGCGCGCAGGAAGCTGTTCCGGCCGACGGCCTGGACGGTGCCCCCGTGCCCGGGACCCGGCAGCGCGCCTTCCGGCAGCTCGGTGGGCTCCGGCGGGATCGACCAGGCGATGAGATGGACCAGCGGCCGGGGCGTCGGGCTGCCCGCATCCTCCACGAGGAGGACGAGGGCGGCGGTGCCCTCCGGCAGCCCGCTCCAGGCGAGGGGCGGCGACACGCCCGCGCCGTCGGCCGTGAAGCGCGCGGGCAGGTCCGCCCCGTCGGCGAAGGCCGGGCTCGACAGGGTCACGCTCTCGGGCACGTCGGGGAAGTCCGCGCGGGAGGCCGTCTTGTCCAGGCCCGCCTTCAGACTCGACAGGGCCTCGCCGACCGCACTGGGAATCTTCTCGAGCATCGCCGCGTCCTCCGCCGGCACGCCAACGGCGGGGGACGCGACCCGTTCACGCCGACCGCTCGGCCGCGACCATATAGTTCACCGCCTTGTCGCGGCTCGTGCGCCAGCCGTCGGTGAGCGGGTTGTAGGCGACCCCGACCGTGTCGGTGACGTCGAGCCCACCGGACCGGATGGCGCGCGCGAGCTCGTCCGGCGTCACGAACTTCTCCCAGTCGTGCGTGCCGCGCGGCAGCCAGCCGAGCACGTACTCGGCCCCGACGATGGCGAGCGCGAAGGAGCGCAGCGTCCGGTTGAGGGTGGCCCCGAACAACATCCCGCCGGGCTTCACGGCCGCGCAGGCGGTCCGCACGAAGGCCGGCATGTCGGACACGTGCTCGACGACCTCCATGATCAGCACCGCGTCGAAGCTCTCTCCGCCGGCGACCACCGACTCGATGGTCTGCCCGCGGTAGTCCACCGGCACGCCCGCCGCCTCGGCATGGGCCCGGGCGACCGCGATGTTCTGCTCGGCCGGATCGAGCCCGGTCACCCGGGCGCCGAGCCGGGCCAGCGGCTCCGAGAGGACGCCGCCTCCGCAGCCGACGTCGCAGATCATCAGCCCGTCGAGGGGGAAGGTGGCCTTCGGATCGCGACCGAACCGCCGGCAGAGGGCGTCGCGGATGTAGGCGAGCCGCACCGGGTTGAACCGGTGCAGGACCCGCATCGGGCCGGTCTCATCCCACCACGTGGCGGCGAGCGCGTCGAAGCGCGCAACCTCGCCGCGGTCGACGAACCCGTCCGTGACCCGGTCGGTGGCTGCCCTGTCCATGCGCGTTCCGTCCTCATGCCGGCGGGCGGAATCCGCCGCGCGGCGTCGTGGCTGCGTCGTGCCCGCGCTCTAACACGGCGGCCGCCCGGAAGTCGCCGCGGCGCGCGGGCGCCATGCTTGGCCGGTTGTTGACACTCCCCCGGGCCGCTTGTACCCGCCGGGCACCGTCCGGACGGGGCTGCAGCGGCCCGTCCAATCGCCACCGGGAACCCGCGACCGAGAGACCATGCCCCGTCTGGTGATGAAATTCGGCGGCACCTCCGTCGCCAACGTCGACCGTATCCGCAACGTGGCGCGCCACGTCGCCCGCGAGGTGGCGGCCGGCTACGACGTCGCCGTGATCGTCTCGGCCATGTCGGGCAAGACAAACGAGCTGGTCGATTGGGTCAAGGACGCGAACCCGCTCTACGATCCGCGCGAGTACGACGCCGTCGTCGCCTCGGGCGAGCTCGTCACCGCCGGCCTCCTGGCGATCGCTCTCCAGAAGGACGGGGTCAAGGCCCGTTCCTGGCAGGGCTGGCAGATCCCGGTCGTGACCTCGGACGCGCACGGTTCGGCCCGCATCGCCGAGATCGACCCCAAGAACCTCGAGGCGGGCTTCGCCAAGGGCGAGGTCGCGGTCATCGCCGGCTTCCAGGGGGTCCACGGCGAGACCGGCAGGGTGACGACGCTGGGCCGCGGCGGCTCCGACACCTCGGCGGTGGCCGTGGCGGCCGCGATCGGGGCCGAGCGCTGCGACATCTACACGGACGTGGACGGCGTCTACACCACCGACCCGCGCATCGTCCCGAAGGCCCGCCGCATGGAGCGGGTGACCTTCGAGGAGATGCTGGAGATGGCCTCGCTGGGCGCCAAGGTGCTGCAGGTCCGCTCGGTGGAGCTCGCCATGGTCCACCGGGTGCCGACCACGGTCCGGTCCTCCTTCGATCCGCCGGACGCCGCGCGCCCGGGCACCCTCATCTGCGACGAGGACGACATCGTGGAACAGCAGATCATCACCGGGATCGCCTTCTCCCGGGACGAGGCGCAGATCACCCTGCGCAAGGTCAAGGACAGCCCGGGCGTCGCCGCCGCCATCTTCGGGCCGCTGGCCGACGCCAACATCAACGTCGACATGATCATCCAGACCGTGTCGGGCGACCAGTCGACCACCGACATGACCTTCACGGTGCCGTCCGCCGAGTACGAGCGTGCCCGGAAGATCCTCGACGAGGCCCGCGCGCAGATCGGCTACGCGCAGATCGAGGGTGCCACCGACGTGGTGAAGGTGTCGGCGATCGGTGTCGGGATGCGCAGCCACGCGGGCGTCGCCGCCAAGGCGTTCCGGGCGCTCGCCGAGAAGGGTATCAACATCCGCGCGATCACCACTTCGGAGATCAAGTTCTCCGTGCTGATCGACGCCGCCTATACGGAGCTTGCCGTGCGCACGCTTCACTCGCTATACGGCCTGGATCAGGCCTGAGCCTGGGACGCGGGTTCGAGCGGGGCGCGTGGTGTGAACTGAACAGTCACGGGCCGATCCGCCGATCCCAGACCGCCTCTGGGACCAGCGGTCCGGTCCATCCGGCGCCGGCCGTCCCGGGTTTGGCGCCAAGGTTGCAGGGTGGTCGACGCCAAGGCCACTCACCGACGCTGGAACGACGAACCGATGCCCGCTGCGCCCGGAGGCCCGCGCCTGCTGCTGCGCCGCCTCCGCGAAGCGATGGCGGAGCCGGTCAGCCCCCAGGCGCGCCTCGACCGCATCGTCGTCCTGATCGCCGCCAACGTCGTGGCCGAGGTCTGCTCGGTCTACGTGCTGCGCGACGACAACACCCTCGAGCTGTTCGCCACCGAGGGCCTGAACCGCGAGGCGGTGCACCAGACCCGCATGCGCACCGACGAGGGCCTCGTCGGCCTCATCGCGCGCACGGCCGAACCGCTCTCCCTGTCCGACGCCCAGAACCACCCGGCCTTCTCGTACCGGCCTGAGACGGGCGAAGAGGCCTATCACGCCTTCCTGGGCGTGCCGCTGCTGCGCGCCGGCAACACGCTCGGCGTCCTGACGGTCCAGAACAAGACCTACCGCGTCTACTCCGAGGAGGAGATCGAGGCGCTCCAGACCACCGCCATGGTGCTCTCGGAGATGATCGCCTCGGGCGAGCTGGAGGGCTTGGCGCCGGACGCCGGCACGGCAGCCCGGCGCCCGGTCCTGGCCCGGGGTATCGCCCTCGCGGACGGGATCGGCCTCGGCTACGTGGTGCTGCACGAGCCCCGCGTCGTGGTGAAGACGCTGATCGCCGAGAACGTCGAGCGCGAGGTCGCGCGCCTCGACGCGGCGATCGAGGAGGTCCGCTCGGCGATCGACGCCCTGGTGGAGCGCGGCGACCGGATCGGCACGGCGGAGTCCCGCGAAGTCCTCGAGACCGTCCGGATGTTCGCCCACGACAAGGGCTGGCTCCGCCGGATGCGCGAGGCCGTGGGCTCGGGCCTGACCGCGGAGGCCGCGGTCGAGCGGGTCCAGTCGGACAACCGCGCCCGGATGATGCGGCAATCGGATCCGTACCTGCGCGAGCGGCTGCACGATCTCGACGACCTCGCCAACCGCGTCCTGCGCACGCTGATCGGGCCCGAGGCGGCCGGCGCCCTGGTGCTGCCCGAGAATGCCATCCTCGTGGCGCGCACCATGGGGCCGGCGGCGCTCCTCGATTACGAAGCCTCGACCCTTCGCGGCATCGTCCTGGAGGAGGGCGGTCCGACCAGTCACGTGGCCATCGTCGCACGGGCGCTCGGCATCCCGGCGGTGGGCGAGGTCGAGAACGCGACCGCCCTGTGCGATGCCGGCGACGCGATCATCGTCGACGGCGTGGCCGGCGAGATCCATGTCCGGCCCGGTCCCGAGGTCGAGGCCGCCTACGCCGAGATGGTGCGCCTGCGCGCCCGCCGGCAGGAGCAGTACCGGGCGCTGCGCGACGTCCCGGCCCAGACCCGCGACGGCGTGCGCGTCGGCCTGCACCTCAACGCCGGCCTGCTGGTGGATTTCAGCCATCTGCAGGAGACGGGCGCCGAGGGCGTCGGCCTGTTCCGCACCGAGCTACAATTCATGGTGGCGCAGCGGATGCCGTCGGCGGCCGAGCAGGAGGAGCTGTACCGCAAGGTCTTCGCGGCCTCGGCCGGCAAGTCCGTCACGGTCCGCACCCTCGACATCGGCGGCGACAAGATCCTGCCGTACATGGCCAAGCTCGAGGAGGAGAATCCGGCGCTGGGCTGGCGGGCGATCCGCATCGGCCTCGACCGGCCGGCGCTGCTGCGCATGCAGCTGCGCGCCCTCCTGAAGGCGGCCGACGGCGACCCGCTCAAGATCATGTTCCCGATGGTCGCCACGGTGGACGAGTTCGTGCGCGCCCGCGGGATCGTCGAGCGCGAGAAGGCCTACCTGAAGCGCCACGGCTACCGGCTCCCGACCGATTGCCGCCTCGGCGCGATGATCGAGGTGCCCTCGCTCCTCTTCCAGATCGACGAGATCGCCAAGGAGGCCGATTTCCTCTCGGTCGGCTCGAACGACCTGATGCAGTTCCTGTTCGCGGTGGACCGGGAAAACCGGCGCGTCGCCGACCGGTTCGATCCGCTGAGCGTCGCGGCGCTCCGCGCGTTCCGGCTGATCGCCGAGCGGGCCAACGCGGCCTCCTGCCCGGTGACGGTCTGCGGCGAGATCGGCGGCCGGCCCCTCGACGCCATGGCGCTGATCGGTCTCGGCTACCGGCAGCTCTCGATGTCGCCGGCCGCCATCGGCCCGGTCAAGGCGATGGTGCTGAGCCTCGACGCGGCCGCGATCGCCGAGCTGATCGACGCCGAGATGGCGCGGATGCACGACGGCGACTCCCTTCGCCCGGCGCTCACGGCCTTCGCGCACGCGCGCGGCATCCCTATCTAAGCGCGAACGCGACCCTTGCCGAACATTCGGCCGGGGTTGTACGGCAACGCCACGACGATTTCGGTCGACGCGCCGCGGCTTCCGCTCTCGGACGGACGAGGCGTGGATTCGGGGGACGTCCTGCCGGGTCCTACACCCTCGAAGCCACGCGTCCCCGTCCCGCGGGACGGGACCCGCGCCCGGCCCGGAACCGCACGCGCAGACCTGCAGAAACACGGGCGATGATCCCCTTTCCCACCGAGCGCCTCGACGCCATCCTGGCGCGGCACGACATCGTCACCGCGCAGCTCGCCTCGGGCGAGATCGATCCCGAGACGGTGGTCCAGCTCTCCCGCGAGCTCTCCGACCTCGACCCGGTCGTGGCGGCGATCCGCGCCTACCGCGCCGCGCTGGAGAACCTCGCGGGCGTCGAGGCCCTGATCGACGAGCCGGGCACGGATCCGGAGATGCGGGCGCTCGCCGCCGAGGAGAAGCCGGAGGCGCAGGAGGCGCTCGAGGCCGCCCACCGGGACCTCCAGCTGCTGCTCCTGCCCAAGGACGCCGCCGACGAGAAGAGCGCGATCCTCGAAGTCCGCGCCGGAACCGGCGGCGACGAGGCCGCCCTGTTCGCCGGTGACCTGTTCCGGATGTACGCGAAGTACGCCGAGTCGAAGGGCTGGCGGGTCGAGGTGATCTCCGAGAGCGAGGGCACGGTCGGCGGGTTCCGCGAGGTCGTGGCCGAGGTGAAGGGGCGGGGGGTCTTCGCCCGCCTCAAGTTCGAGAGCGGCGCCCACCGGGTGCAGCGGGTGCCCGACACCGAGACGCAGGGGCGGATCCACACCTCGGCCGCCACCGTCGCGGTGCTGCCCGAGGCCGAGGAAGTCGACATCCACGTCAACGACGCGGACCTGAAGATCGACACGATGCGGGCTCAGGGCGCCGGCGGCCAGCACGTCAACAAGACGGAATCGGCGATCCGCATCACCCACCTGCCGACCGGCATCGTGGTCTTCGTCCAGGAGGAGCGGTCGCAGCACAAGAATCGCGCCCGCGCCATGGCGCTCCTGCGGGCGCGTCTCTACGACGCCGAGCGCAGCGCCAAGGACTCGGCCCGGGCGGCCGACCGCAAGGCGCAGGTCGGCTCCGGCGACCGCAGCGAGCGGATCCGGACCTACAACTTCCCGCAGGGCCGGGTGACCGACCACCGGATCAACCTAACGCTCTACAAGCTCGAGGAGGTCATGGCCGGGACCGCCCTCGACGAGGTGGTCGACGCCCTGATCACCGAGCACCAGGCGGAGTTGCTGGCCGCCGAGGGCATGGCCTGAGCCGCGCCGTGACGCCGGACTCGATGCAGGACCTGACCCGCCGCGAAGCGCTGCGCGCGCTGACGGCGCGCCTGCACGCCGGCGGCGTCGCGGAAGCGGCGGGCGACGCCCGCTTCCTCCTGCTCGGCATCCTCGGCCTGGAGACTCGCGACCTCCTGATCGAGGGGGATCGCCGGGTCGGAGCGGCGGGCGCGGCGGCCCTCGCGGCGGCGCTGGCCCGGCGGCTCGCCGGCGAGCCGGTCGCCCGCATCCTCGGCGCCTGGGAGTTCTGGGGGCTGCCGTTCCGGCTGGGCCCCGACACGCTCGTGCCCCGCCCGGACACCGAGATCCTGGTCGAGGTCGCGCTGGCCGCGCGGCCCGACCGCGCGGCGCCGCTCCGCTGCCTGGACCTGGGAACCGGAACGGGCTGCATCCTGACGGCCCTCCTGTCCGAGCGACCGAGGGCCACCGGCATCGGGCTCGACCGCTCGGAGGGCGCCCTGCGCGTGGCCCGGGACAACGCCGTCTCGAACGGCGTCGGCGACCGGGCCCAATTCGTCGCCGGCGACTGGTGCGACGCCCTGCGGGGCCGCTTCGACCTCGTGGTCTCGAACCCGCCCTACATCGCCCGCGCCGTGATCGCGACCCTGGAGCGCGAGGTCCGCGGGCACGACCCGGCCGCCGCCCTCGACGGTGGCGTCGACGGCCTCGACGCCTACCGGCGGATCCTCGAAGGCGCGGGCGGGCGTCTCGCCCCCGGCGGCCTGCTCGTGCTCGAGATCGGCTACGATCAGGCGGCGGCCGTGACGGATCTCGCGCGCGCCGCCGGCTACCGCGAGCGCGGATTGACCCGCGACCTCGCCGGTCACGACCGTGTGCTGTGTTTCGACCGGCCGGAGGGTCTTTTTTCCGGCCACAGGGATGCCTAAGTCTGGGTCGACCATCCCGGCACCGAAAAATTGCTTGTTGCATCAACCGGGGAACGCTAGAGTCGGCTTGAAGATCGCGAACCGTCCGTTAAGACGGACGGCTGTAAGGTCGGTGGTGACCATGGGTCGCCGATTGGTTCGCTGATCCCCCTTAACCGTCGAACCAGAACGCGCCGGTGCCAGCGCGGCGGGACGACACATTCGAACCTGACAATCGACTGACGATCGGCGGCTGTCACCGGGCGCTCGGTTCGAGGGATGGTCAGGCAGACGCGCGGACCGAAGAGCGGTCCCACGCGCGGCGCCGCCGGATGCGCTTGGCCGGACTGCGCCACGACATCCGCCCGGGCGCCTCCGTAGACAGTCGTTTGCGTGAACGAGGGTCATTACAGACCGATGAGACCAAACCAGAATCGACGGATGCGCGGCCGGAACCGGCCGAAGGGTCCGAATCCGCTGACGCGCTCCTACGAATCCAACGGTCCCGACGTCAAAATCCGCGGCACCGCGCAGCACATCGCCGACAAATACGCGCAGCTCGCGCGGGATGCTCTGGCGGCCGGCGATCCGGTTGCGGCCGAAAACTACTTTCAGCACGGCGAGCACTACTTCCGTATTGTCTCTGGCGCTCAGGACCAGACTCGCCCGGCCAATACCGGCGGCTACGCCAGTCGTCCCTACGACGACGACATGGATGAGGGCGACGACGACGCCCAGGGCAATGGCGGATCGCAGAACGGTCACGCCTACAACGGCTACGACGACAACGACCCCGGCCAGCAGCCGCAGCCCTACGAGAGCCGTCCGGACGGGAATCAGGACGGTCGCCAGAACCGTGACCGGTTCCAGAACCGCGACCAGCGCCGGTTCGACAACAACGGCCGGCAGGATTACCGGCGCCAGGACCAGCCGCGTCAGGATTATCAGCGCCAGGACTACCAGCGGCAGGACTATCGCCCGGAGAACCGGCAGGATCGTCAGGACCGCCAGGATTACGGCCGTCCGGACTACCGCCAGGATCGGAACGAGGGCCGGCAGGATCGTCAGGACCGTCCGGACAATCGGCAGGACGGCCGGCAAGACAGCCGCCAGGACGCCCGTCAGGACAACCGCGGCGACCAGGGCCGCTACGAGAACGGGCGCGGCGACGCCCCGCGCTCTGAGAACCGGCAGGAGGCCCGTCCCGAGGGCCGGCCCGAGCGGGCACCGCGCGGCGAGGCCGTTCGCCAGGGTGAGGCGGCGCCGCGCCGCGAGCGCCGCCGCGAGGCCGCGCCCGCCGTGGAGGCCGAGGAGCCCACGGGCCTGCCGGCCTTCCTGATGGCGCCCGCGCGTCCCGCGCCCGCGGCCGAGCCGTCGACCGCTCCCGAGCCGGAGACGGCGGCCGAGGAGGCCCCGGCCGCCAAGCCCCGCCGCCGTCGGCGCCCGCGCTTCGAGAGCGCTGCCGAGGAGGGGGGCGCGACCACGCCGGCGGCGGACGTGCCGACCGAGTGAGCCGCCATCACGGATGACACCGTCGAGAGGCCGTCCCGGGCAACCGGGGCGGCCTTCTTCACGTTCGGCTCAGCGCGCCGACCGCCGCGCGGCCTTCCAGTCCGGGTAGGCGTGCATGCGGTGGATCAGGCGGCGGCGCCGGCCGATCTCGCCGAACGGCGCGATCTCCCAGTCCCAGGTTTCCGGCGGAGGCGGGACCGTGATCCCGAACAGCAGATCTGCGCTGTCGACGGTCCGGCCCGCCCGATCCTCCTCGCGCTGCACCGTGTCGGTGATCAGGCAGACGCACTCGACGCGCGCCGCGAGGGCGTCCAGGGCCGCCAGATGGGCCTCGACGAGGTGCGCGCCGAGTCGCGGCGGCGCCTCGTGGCCCCGCGCCTCATGGGCGTCGATCGGGACGAGCGGGATCTGCGACAGCAGGTTCGCCGAGACGATCAGGTCGGCGTCCGCGCAGAGATCGGCCCAGGCCCCGGCCAGACCGGCGCTGATCTCGGCCGTCACCAGCGCGACGTTCGGGTGCCGGCGGGCGGCGAGGCGCGCCGGCCAGGGATGGACGGCGTCCACGAGGCTGACCCGGCCGAACAGGCGGGCGAGAGCGTCGAGCGGGACGTCGTCGAGCAGGCCCGAGCCGAGCACGACCGCGTGCCGGCGCTCCCGGGTCCGCTCGGCGGCCGCCGCGATCACGCTCCGCGCCCGCGCGAGGTGGGGCGCCCAGGCTGTCCGGCAGCGGCGCGAGCGGGCGTGGAGCAGGCCGCTCTGCCGGACATAGCCGAGCCGGCGCAGGGGCAGCGGCGCCGGGTTGAGGACGGACAGGACCCAGGCGAGGAGCATCGCCGGGCGGCTCAGTCCTCGTCGGTGGGCGCGGGCCGGGCCGCCGTACCGCGGTAGCCGGTCGCCAGGACGTAGAGCTCGCTCGAATCGGCCCGGCTCGCGGCGGGCTTGACGTGGCGCACCGTGGCGAAGTCGCGCTTCAGGTCGGTGAGCAGCGCGCCCTCCGTGCCGCCCTGGAGCACCTTGGCGAGGTAGGCGCCGCCGGGACCCAGGATCTCGCGGGCGAATTCCGCCGCGGTCTCGGCGAGGCCGATGATGCGCAGGTGGTCGGTCTTCTTGTGGCCGGTGGCGTTGGCGGCCATGTCGGACATGACGAGGTCGGCCGGGCCGCCCAGCATGCCGGTCAGCCGGGTAGGGGCCTCGGGATCGAGGAAGTCCAGGGTGATGAACTCGACCCCGGCCATCGGCTCGATCTCCAGGAGATCGATGCCCACGACCCGGCCCGTCGGCCCGACAACCCGCGCGGCCACCTGCGACCAGCCCCCCGGCGCGGCGCCGAGATCGACGATCTTCTGGCCGGGCCGCAGGAGCTTGTAGCGCTCGTCGATCTCCAGGAGCTTGTAGGCGGCCCGCGACCGGTAGCCCTCGCGCTTGGCGCGCGCCACGTAGGGATCGTTGAGCTGGCGCTCGAGCCAGCGCTTCTGGGACAGGGTCCGTCCGCGGCCGGTCTTCACCCGCTGCTTCAGTTCGCCCCGGACGCCGCCGCCAGAGCTCGCGCCGCCGCGCCGGTCGCTCATCGCGCCGCCCTCATCGGACCGCCTTCCGGTTCCAGACCCCGTCCTCCCGCATCATGTTCATCAGCAATCCTTCGCGCAGGCCGCGATCGGCGATGCGCAGGCGCTCCGAGGGGAACGCCCGGCGGATCGCCTCGAGGATCGCGCAGCCCGCGAGCACCAGATCGGCACGGTCGCGGCCGATGCAGGGGTTGTCGGCGCGCTGCTCGAGCCGCGTGTCGAGCAGGTCGTCGATGGCGGTCGAGACCGCGTCGTCGCTCATCCACAACCCGTCGACGCGCCGACGCTCGTAGCGGGCGAGCCGCAGATGCATCGCGGCGATGGTCGTCACGGTACCCGAAGTGCCGAGCAGGTGGAAATGCGGCGCCGTCGCCGCGGGGGCGGCCCGGAGCGCGAAGGCCGAGAGCTTCTCGGCCACCTCCTCGACCATGCCCTCGAACATCCGTCGGGTGACCTCGGCGCCGCCGTGGCGCTCGGCCAGCGTCACCACGCCGACCGGAAGCGAATCCCAGGCCCGGATCCGCAGCGTCGGGTCGGTCGACGGGTTGGCGGCCGCGCCGTCCAGCCACGCGATCTCGGTCGAGCCGCCGCCGATGTCGAAGATGATGACCGATTCGGCCATCGGATCCGCGAGCGCCGCGCAGCCGGTGACAGCGAGATAGGCCTCGGTCTGCCGGTCGACAATCTCGAGGTCGAGGCCGACGCCGCGGCGGACGCGTTCCACGAAGGCGCCGCCGTTGACCGCGAGGCGGCAGGCTTCGGTGGCGATGATCTTGGCCCGCTGCACCCCGCGGGCCTGCATCTTGGCCCGGCAGATCCGCAGGGCCTCGACGGTCCGCTCGATCGCCGCCTCGCTCAGGCGGTCGGACGTGCCGAGACCCTCGCCGAGGCGCACGATCCGCGAGAACGCGTCGATCACGCGGAAGCCGCTGAAGGTCGGCTCGGCGACCAGCAGGCGGCAGTTGTTGGTGCCGAGGTCGAGCGCCGCGTAGGCAGCGCGCCGACGCTCACGGCCCGGTATAGAAGCAGACGCTTGCGTCTGAAGCGGCACCGCGCCGGTCTGAATTCGGGACGGCGCGGCCGCGGCGGTCTCGTCCCTCATCGGCGCGGCCGTCGATCCTTCGGGTCGGCCTTGAGCAGCGCGCTCGGCCTTTGTTGATCTGCGACCCTACAGGCTCGGCGGCGAACTGCAATGTCCCATCGCGGTCGCGGTCAGGCGACGGCCTTCATTGCGCTGGCCCGGCGCGGGATCGGCCGGAGAAGGCTCTTCACCTGCGAGTAGGGGCGGGGCCGGTTGATCACCTCGTCCAGCCGCGACCACAGCGTCTTCGGCGAGAACGGCTTGGCGATGATCTCGTTGACGCCGAGCGTCACCGCCCGGTCGACCACGTTCCGGCGCGGCTGGGCCAGCATCAGGATGATCGGGATCGTGGGGCAGGGGGAGGTGGTCGGCGTCCGCGCCAGCCGGATGAACTCCTCGCCCGACAGGATCGACAGGTCCCAGTCGATGATGCTGATGTCGGGCTTGCTCTCGGCGAGCACGCCGAGCGCCTCGGCCCCGTCCGGCGCTTCGAGCACCCGCTTGATGCCGACTCGCATCAGCATGTCGCGCACGATTCGGCGGATGTAGAGACTCTCGTCGACCACAAGAGCGGAGAGATCGGGGAAAGTCGGTGTCGCGATCATGGCCGGCCGGTTCTGCGGGGCGCGGGGCCGAGTCTAGCCGGACAGCCTTTGCGTTTCGCTAACGTACTCCCTCGAATGAGAAAGGGTCGGCCGGGAGGCGGGGGCGGACTCCGTTGTTTGCCGCAAGAAAGTAACGAAACGGGCGCCTCTGGGCCAAGAAGGTCCTTGCGGTCAAGGCCCAATTGCGTCAGGACTGGGGCGTTATTCTTGGTTACCGCGACCTGGGGTAATGATAGTGCGGGGCGTGGGCTGTCTGGGATGGCGCGCACGCGGTATTCGAGACAAGGGCGGCGGACGGTTTTTGCGAGCTTTCTATGGGACGTGGTCGTGATTTCAGAGGGCCGCAGAAGCGCGGCTTCGACGAGAGTGGCGAGCCGAGATGGCCTGATCAGGCTCCCCCCAGCGGCGGATACGGCGGCGGCGGTGGTTTCGGCGGTGGCGGCGGTGGTTTCGGCGGGGGCGGTTTCGATCGCGGCCCGTCGCGTGGCGCGGCTCCGGTCGCGTCCGGGCCGGAGCGCGATGCGACGGTCAAGTGGTTCAACAAGGAGAAGGGCTTCGGCTTCGTCGAACTCGGCGACGGTTCGGGCGATGCCTTCCTCCACATCCGCGCTGTCGAGGCGGCCGGCCACGACGATCTGATGCCGGGCACCCGGCTGACGGTCACGACGGCCCAGGGCCAGAAGGGCCCGCAGGTCACGAGCGTCACCAGCGTTGACACATCCACGGCCGAGGCGCCCGCGCCCCGGCGTGAGTTCCGTCCGCGCACCGGCGGCTTCGGCGCTGGTGCCGGCGGCGGCTACGGTGATCGCGACCGCGGCGGCTACGGCGGCGGTGGTGGCGGCTACGGCGGCGGCGGTGGTGGCGGCTACGGTGGTGGCGGCGGTGGCCGTTCCGCCGGCGGCCCGTCGGTCGAGATGAGCGGGACCGTGAAGTGGTACGATCCCGCCAAGGGCTTCGGCTTCGTCTCGGTCAACGACGGCGGCAAGGACGTGTTCGTCCACCGCTCCGCTCTGTCCCGCGCCGGTCTCGATTCGCTCGCCGAAGGTCAGCAGGTCACGCTCGGCGTGGTCGAGGGCCAGAAGGGCCGCGAGGCCCAGAGCATCAACGTCGAGGATTGAGGATCACGCGGCGGTCTCTCTGCCGCCGCGATCCGCGCGAAGACTGCGAGGCGGCGGCTCCCTGCGGGGCCGCCGCCTTCCTCGTTTCGGGACGACCCATGCGCCGCCTGCTGCTGTCCACGGCTCTGATGTTGCTCGCGGGGAGTGCCCGGGCGGAGGACTTCACGGGCTTCTACGCCGGGGTCAACGCCGGCTACGGCTGGGGACACGCGCGTGACGGCCGCGCCACGGGCCCGGCGCCCGGATCCGCCGCGGCCTCCACCAGACCGGATCCCGGGGCCGATCTCCCGCCGAGTGCCCGGAGCGCGGCCGTGGCGATCCGCAAGTCCGCGCGCGACGGAGCACCGGGAGCCGCCGGCTTCTGAGAACAGGCGCCGGGCGCGCTGGAGCACCGCCGCGCGCGGCGACGCCCCGTCCTAAACACCTCTTTTCACACTGGAATCGTTCCGGAATATAGGCGTTGCGCCGCGGCCTCGGCCGCTGCTAGGTCGCGCCATGGGCTCACGGGAACGACAGGTGGCGCCATGAGCGCCCGTACCATGCCGACGCTGGCCGATCGCGCGGCGGTCGCCGGGCGGGTGCTGCTCGCGACGCTCGGCGGCTACACGGTCGCAGCCCTGGCGAGCGCGCTGCTGGCCCTGATTCTTCCCCTTCCGCGGGCCGAGGCGGTCTCGGCCGGAACGCTGGCGAGCTTCGCCATCATGGCGGGCGCGGTGATCTGGGTGTTCGCGGCCCGCACCCTCGGCCGGGCGGCCCTGGTCCTCGGCCTGACGACGCTCCTGCTGACCGGCGCCCTGTGGCTCGCCGGCGCTTTCGCGCCCGGAGCGGTCGCTTGAGCCCGGCACGGAGCTTCCGCCAGGCGATGGCGTGGCTGCACACGTGGTCGGGCCTCGTGGTCGGCTGGGTGCTGTTCGCCATCTTCGTCACCGGCACCGCCAGCTATTACCGCACCGACATCTCGCAGTGGATGCGGCCGGAACTGTCCGCGACGGCCCCTGATCCGGCGGCCGCGGCGACGCGGGCCGGGGCGTTCCTGCGCCAGACCATGCCGGACGCGGCCGGCTGGTCGATCAAGCTGCCGAGCGCCGAGACCTCGGCCGTCGAGGTGTACTGGTGGCAGCATCCGGGCGGCCCGTTCCACCACGCGCTGCTCGATCCCGCCACGGGCGAGCCCGCGGGCGTCCGCGACACGCGCGGCGGCGAATTCCTGTACCGCTTCCACTTCGAGTTGAGCCTGCCGCCGATCTGGGGCCGCTGGATCGTGTCGGCCTGCGCCATGGTCCTGCTGATCGCGCTGATCTCCGGGATCGTGACGCACCGGCGCATCTTCGCGGACTTCTTCACCTTCCGGCGCGACCGCTCGGCGCAGCGCGGCTGGCTCGACGCCCACAACGTGGTCGGCGTGCTGGCGCTGCCCTTCCACCTGATGATCGTCTACACGGGCCTCGTCACCCTTTCGGCGATGCTGATGCCCTGGGGGCTGAAGGCCGTCTACGGCAACGACATGCTGCGCTACTACGCCGAGGCCGGCCTCGCGACGCCGGGCGCGGCCCCGGCCGGGCGCCCCGGCACGCCGCTGCCGCTCGGCGAGATCGTCGCCCGCGCCACGGCGGCCGGCGGGGAAGTGCCCGAGGTCATGCTCGTCTCCCATCCGGGCGATGCCGGCGCCACCGTGACGGCGTATTTCGAGGAGCCGCACGGGCTCGCGCACCTGCACCCGCAGATCGCCTACGCGGCCGATACCGGCGCGGAGATCGCCCGCGTCGGCGAGGCCGGCGCCGCGACCCGGACCGGGGCCGTGATGGCGGGACTGCACGAGGCGCACTTCGCCGCCGCGCCCCTGCGCCTCCTGTTCTTCCTCTGCGGCGTGATGGGCGCCGCCACGGTCGCGAGCGGCCTCGTGCTCTGGACCGTGGCGCGGGCGCCGAAGGGCGCGGATCCCGAGGGCTTCGGCCTGCGGCTCGTGCGGTTCCTCAACCTCGGCACCATCGCGGGTCTGCCGGTGGGCCTCGCCGCCTATCTCCTCGCGAACCGGTTGCTGCCCGACGGGCTCGGGGCCCGGGCGGACTGGGAGGTGCGCGCGTTCTTCGCCGCCTGGGTCGTCGCCGCCCTCGCCGCGGCCCTGTATCCGCGGCCGCGGGCGTGGTCGCTCGCCCTGGCCGTGCCGGCCTGCGCCTTCCTGGCGATCCCGCTGGTGGACGCGCTCCTCGTCGGTCAGCAGCGCTTCCTCGCCTTCGACGCCGCCCTGCTGGCCGTGGGCGTCACCCTCGGCCTCGGATCCTGGCTGGCGACCCGGCGAACGCTGGCGGCGGCGCGCCCCGCCGAGGCCAGCCTGTCACGGACGGTCGAAGCATGACATCCGCCGCGCTGATCCTCAGCCTGCTCCTGAGCTTCTCGGGCTTCGCGGCCCTGGCCCTCAGCCTCGACCGGCATCACCGGGCCGCCTACCGCGTCGGCGTGCCGAAGGCGCGCGTCGGCAGCCTGCGGATGGCGGGCTGGTGCGGGCTCGGGCTCTCGTTCGCGGCGGCCGTCGCGGTGGCGGGCTGGAATTTCGGCCCGGTGCAGTGGGTCGGGTCGCTGACCGGCTCCGCGCTGGCCGTGGTGGCGATCGTCGCCTATCGGCCGACCTGGCTGCGGACCGCGGCCCTGGCGGCGCTCCCGCTCGCGGCGGCGGCCGTTCCGCTCGCCCTGCTCGGCTGAGCCGCCGCGCGGGCCTCCGGCGCGCACGGTGATTCGGCCAATCGTCCGAGCGGCTCGGCGGCCGCGCGTGGTGGAACGGGACGGGTCCGAGCCGGGAATTTTGCCCGCTCGCGATGACGCCGGGAAGCGCGTAGGATCGCCCCACTCGCGCACTGGCCAAAAGTCCACCTTGATTCGGCAGGCCAAAAGCCATTGGCTGCGAACAGAGCGGAAGCGGATGCGACCCCCACGATCGGTCGCTCGAGCGCCAGCTTAAGCCCAAGAGCCGCGGTTCGCGAGGCCGGGGCCCACGGAGGGAACATAGCCATGAACAAGCCGGAATTCCTCGGCGACTCGAAGGTCAAGTCGCCCTTCTCGGCCCGCTACGACAACTTCATCGGCGGCCAGTGGGTCGCCCCCGCGGCCGGCCGCTACTTCGAGAACACCTCGCCGATCACCGGCAAGGTGGTGTGCGAGGTGGCCCGCTCCGACGCCCAGGACATCGAGAAGGCCCTCGACGCCGCCCATACCGCCAAGGAGGCCTGGGGCCGCACGGCGCCGGCCGAGCGCGCCCGCATCCTCCTCAAGATGGCCGACCGGATGGAGGAGAACCTCGATCTGATCGCGCTCGCCGAGACCTGGGACAACGGCAAGCCGATCCGCGAGACGACGCACGCCGACATTCCGCTCGCCATCGATCATTTCCGCTACTTCGCCGGCTGCGTGCGGGCACAGGAAGGCTCGATCTCCGAGATCGACCACGACACGGTGGCCTACCACTTCCACGAGCCGCTGGGCGTCGTCGGCCAGATCATCCCGTGGAACTTCCCGATCCTGATGGCGGTGTGGAAGCTGGCTCCGGCGCTCGCTGCCGGCAACTGCGTGGTCCTGAAGCCCGCCGAGCAGACCCCGGCCTCCGTGCTGGTGCTGATGGAGATCATCGGCGATCTGCTGCCGCCGGGCGTGCTCAACATCGTCAACGGCTTCGGCCTCGAGGCGGGCAAGCCGCTCGCCTCGTCGCCGCGGATCGCCAAGATCGCCTTCACGGGTGAGACGACCACCGGCCGCCTCATCATGCAGTACGCGTCGCAGAACCTGATCCCGGTGACGCTGGAGCTCGGCGGCAAGTCGCCGAACATCTTCTTCGCCGACGTGGCGAACGAGGACGACGACTTCTTCGACAAGGCCCTCGAGGGCTTCACGATGTTCGCCCTCAACCAGGGCGAAGTCTGCACCTGCCCGAGCCGCGCGCTCGTGCACGAATCGATCTACGACCGGTTCATGGAGCGCGCGGTGAAGCGCGTCGAGGCGATCACCCAGGGCTCGCCGCTGGATCCGGCCACGATGATCGGCGCCCAGGCGTCGGGCGAGCAGATGGAGAAGATCCTCTCCTACATCGACATCGGCCGGCAGGAGGGCGCGCAGCTGCTCACGGGCGGCGAGCGGAACGTCAAGGACGGCGAGTTCGCCGAGGGCTTCTACGTGAAGCCGACGGTGTTCCGCGGCCACAACAAGATGCGCATCTTCCAGGAGGAGATCTTCGGGCCGGTCCTGTCGGTCACGACCTTCAAGGACGACGCCGAGGCGCTCTCCATCGCCAACGACACGCTCTACGGCCTCGGCGCCGGTGTCTGGACCCGCGACGGGACCCGCGCCTACCGCTTCGGCCGGGCGATCCAGGCCGGCCGCGTCTGGACGAACTGCTACCACGCCTACCCGGCCCACGCGGCTTTCGGCGGCTACAAGCAGTCCGGCATCGGCCGCGAGACCCACAAGATGATGCTCGATCACTACCAGCAGACCAAGAACATGCTGGTCAGCTACTCGGCCAAGAAGCTCGGGTTCTTCTGAGTTTCTTCCCGGGTTAACCCCCCGAGACAACTTCAGCCCCGGCCGCAAGGCTGGGGCTTTTTCGATCCCGGATCGCCCCGCTCAGTGGAGGCCGAGGCCGTGACCTTCGACCGGCGCGCTGACGATCGAGCCGGGGGGCATCGGCCCGGAATCGCCGCCGACGCTCGGCACGTCGTCCGGCGGGCCGTCCCGGCCGACCACGCCCATCGGGTTGTCGGTCGCGACGTCGGGATTTCCCGCGACGCGCCGCGCGTGCTGCACGAACAGGGGATGCCAGTGGGGCCGGACGCGGAGGACGACCGGCCCGGCGTCGGCTGGGCCGGCGAGACCGATCGGGGCCAGGACCAGGCAGGCGGCGCGTGTTCGAACCGACGTCGTGCGGGCTCCCCGTCCGCCGGGCGGTGACCGCCACCCTTCGCCGACACAATGCGCGACGCGACCGCTCGGGGCCGGCATCCGGCGCGCCGCGCAGTGGAAACCCGCCGGGAACGCCGCATATTCAGGCATCGCCAGGGAGGAGCATATGAGTTCGGACCAGATCACGGACGCCAATGTCGCCGAGCAGGCCGGCGTCGACGGGACACCCCTGCGGGTCACCGCCACCCCGGTGGCCCTCGCCCTGATCGAGGAGCTGCGGAGCGAGTACGGCCCGGTCATGTTCCACCAGTCGGGCGGCTGCTGCGACGGCTCCTCGCCCATGTGCTACCCGGTGGGCGACTTCCTGGTGAGCGATGGCGACGTGAATCTCGGCACGGTGGGGGGCGCGGACTTCTTCATCAGCCGGTCCCAGTTCGAGGTCTGGAAGCACACGCACCTGATCCTCGACGTGGTGCCGGGCCGCGGCGGCATGTTCTCGCTGGAGAACGGGCGGGAGAAGCGCTTCCATATCCGCTCGCGCCTGTTCTCCGAGGCGGAGAACCGCGCGCTCGAGGGTGCGTGCAAGCTGTGAGGACGGGACCAGCGGGGAGGGGGCTGCCATGGCGACCGTGAAACTCTGGTCCGACGCCGAGGCCGAGGCCGAGGCCGACTCGCGCGTCCGCGCGGTCTTCGCCGACATCCGGGCGACCCGGGGATCCGACTTCGTCAACAATTTCTGGCGCGGCCTCGCCAACGATCCGGCGCTGCTCGAGCGCACGTGGTCCACCCTGAAGATCGTCATGGGGCCGGGGACACTCGATCCCGTCACCAAGGAACTGGTCTACATCGCGGTCTCGATCGCCAATGGCTGCCCGTACTGCATCCACTCGCACACCGCGGCGGCGCGGGCCAAGGGCTTGACGGACGCCCAGCACGGCGAGTTCCTGGCGGTGGTCGGGATGGCCAACCAGACGAACGCGCTGGTCAACGGCCTGCAGGTCCCGGTCGATCCCGCCTTCAGAGTGGAGGAAGGTCCATGAGTTCCGCGTCCGACACGGAGAACCAGGGGTTCCGGGTGGTGCACGAGAGTGCGCCGTTCCGCGGCAAGCAGGGACACATCTACCGGCCGGCGATCTCGGCCGAGGCCGTGGGCTCGCGGGCGCTGCACATGCAGCTCCTCGAGATCCCGCCCGGCGAGCGGGCCCACGCCCACAAGCACGAATCCCACGAGACCGCGATCTACGTGCTGTCGGGTGTATCGGGCTGCTTCTGGGGCGAGCGGCTGGAGAATCACGCGATCGCGGGTGCCGGCGAGTTCGTCTACATCGCCGCCGACGTGCCGCACCTGCCCTACAACCGCAGCCAGACGGAGCCCGTCACGGCCGTGATCTCCCGGACGGACCCGAACGAGCAGGAGAGCGTCGTCCTGCTGCCGCACCTCGAGGCGGGCGTCGACTGGTCCAAGGCCGAGGCCTAGCGGCTCAGCGCTGCTCGATCCGCTCGTTGGCGAGGCGCTCCGCCCGGGTGCGCTCGTCGGCCGACAGACCGGAGAGGGTCTGATCCAGCCACGCGTCGGACAGGCCCTGTCCGGCGGCAGCGAGGTTCCACGCCGCCGCCTCCACGGGATTCTTGTTCACGCCGCGGCCCACGGCGTAGAGCCGCGCCACGCGGTTCTGCGCGATGGCGTTGCCGCGCGAGGCCGCGTGCAGGAAGTATCGGGCGGCCGCCCGCTCGTCCTTGGTGACGCCGTTGCCGTTGAACAGCAGGATCGCGTACTCGACCTCGCTGGCGAGATCGCCGTTGTCGGCGCCGCGCCGGAACAGCTCCGCGGCCTTCGAGGGATCCTTCGCCACGCCGCGGCCCTGCAGGTAGAGCACGCCCAGGTCGTGCTGGGCCGGGCCGATCTCGGCGTCGGCCGCCTTGCGGAACTGCGCGGCCGCCGCCGCCTCGTCGGCGGTCGCGCCGGTGCCGATCAGGATCAGGCCGAGATTGTAGGCCGCGGTCGGCGAACCGTGGGCCGTCGCCTGCTCGAGCCAGCGTCGCCCGGCCTTCGGATCCTTCGGCATGCCGCGGCCGTCGAGGGCCATCAAGCCCAGCGAGGCCATGGCGGACGCGTCGTTCTGCGCGGCGGCCAGGCGGTACCAGTCGGCTGCCTTGACCGGATTCTGCTTCACGCCGAGGCCCTGATTGTACAGCTCGCCGAGCAGCGTCATGGCGGCGGCATCCTTGGGATTCGCCTCAATGCGCTTCGTCGCCTCGCGGAAGGCGGTGACGTACTGGCCCTTCTGGTAGGCGCCGTAGGCGAAATCCGGCGGCTGGCCGCCCGCCGGCGGCACGGCGCCGCGCGAGTAGTTCGGCGTGTACGGGCTCGGCAGTTCCGGCATCGGCGTCTTGCCGGTCTGCGCCGCGGGACCGATCGACCCGGGCGCCGCGGTCCGAGCCGGGTCGGCCGCCCCCGAGGCCGCCGAGGCCGGCAGTGCCAGAAGCGCGGCGCCGGCGAAGGCCGCCAGACGAACGTCGCGGCTCCTCACGCCTCGGTCTCCCGGACGGCACGCTGGGCCCGCTCGACCGCGCCCGGGTCCTGCAGCCAGAGGCCGCTCTCCAGGCCGACGAACTCCGCACCCGTCGCGGCGAGCGGCGCGATCTCGTCGGCGGCGGCGGCCACCGCGATGCAGGGCGTCTCGAAGATCTCGGCCCACCACGCGGCGCGCGCCCGCACGGTCTCCGCCTCGGGCGCGACGCCGTCCGGGTACAGGCCGCCGAACATCAGGTAGTCGATCCCGGCCTCGCCGGCCTCCATCGCGCCGTGCTTGGTCTCCAGGCCGCCGGCGCCGAGGATGCGCCCCTCTCGGAGCCGGCCGCGCAGGTCCTTCAGGTCGCGCGGCTTGTCGACGTGGATGCCGTCGGCCCCACCGCGGATCGCCACCGTGGCGAGGTCGCCGGCGAAGCCCGGGCAGGCGACGACCAGGGCCGCGCCGCGCTCCTGCACGATCGGGGCGGCCGACTTGACGCGGGCCGTCAGCCCGCGCTCGTCGGTGGTCGCGAGCCTCAGGATCACGGCGGCGACATCGCCGGCTTCGCTGGCGGCCTTCAGGGCCGCCACGAAATCCGCTAGGCCCTCCGCGTCGAGACCGTGCGGTCCGAGTAGGGCGAGACGGGCGCTGGTGCTCATCGCGGCCGACAACCAGCGCCTACTGCGGGCCGATCTTCGGGTCGAGGGCGCCGCTGGCGTAGCGCTTGGCCATCTCGGCGACGGAGATCGGGCGGATCTTCGAGCCCTTGCCGGCGGTGTTGAACTCCTCGAAGCGCTGCTTGCAGAGCTTCGTCATCGCCTCCATGGCGGGCTTCAGGTACTTGCGCGGGTCGAACTCGGACGGGTTCTCGGTGAGCACCTTCCGGATCTGGCCGGTCATCGCCATGCGGTTGTCGGTGTCGATGTTGATCTTGCGCACGCCGTGCTTGATGCCGCGCTGGATCTCCTCGACCGGGACGCCCCAGGTCGGCTTCATCTGGCCGCCGTACTGGTTGATGATGTCCTGCAGGTCCTGCGGCACCGACGAGGAGCCGTGCATGACGAGGTGGGTCGTCGGCAACCGGCGGTGGATCTCCTCGATCACGTTCATCGCCAGCACCTCGCCGTCGGGCTTGCGAGTGAACTTGTAGGCGCCGTGGCTTGTGCCCATGGCCACCGCCAGCGCGTCCACCTTGGTGGCCTCGACGAACTTCACCGCCTCTTCCGGGTCGGTCAGGAGCTGGTCGTGGCTCAGCGTGCCCTCGGCGCCGTGGCCGTCCTCGGCCTCGCCCTGGCCGCTCTCCAGCGAGCCGAGCACGCCCAGCTCGCCCTCGACCGAGACGCCGGCCCAGTGGGCCATCTTGGTCACGTTGCGGGTGATCTCGACGTTGTAGTTGTAGTCGGCCGGGGTCTTGCCGTCGGCCTTCAGCGAGCCGTCCATCATCACCGAGGTGAAGCTGTACTGGATGGCGGTGGCGCAGGTGGCTTCGTTGTTGCCGTGGTCGAGATGCATGCAGACCGGGATGTGCGGGTAGATCTCGACGAGGCCGTCGATCAGCTTGGCCAGCACGACGTCGTTGGCGTAGGCGCGGGCGCCGCGGCTCGCCTGGAGGATCACCGGCGAGTCGGTGGCGTCGGCGGCCGCCATGATGGCGAGCCCCTGCTCCATGTTGTTCAGGTTGAACGCGGGCACGCCGTACTCGTACTCAGCGGCGTGATCGAGGAGCTGCCGGAGGGTGATGCGTGCCATCGTGCGTGTCTTCCCGTTTCCCGTTTCGTCGTCCGCCCGATCGCCGGAGGCGCCGTGTGGCCCTCAGCTGAGCTGTATCGTGTCGCTCTGCCGAGTGCCCTGCTCTCGGTCAATCTCCGACGCGGCGCAGGGCATTCTTTCGGCGGATGATCCTCGCCCGGTCCGGCTCTCCGGGGCCGCGACGCGCTCCTCGACCTCGCCGACCCGCGCGTCGAGGTCGCCCGCCGTGGCGCGCATCATCACGACCGTCTCGGGCCACAGATCCGCCAAGCTCGCCCGGATGCCCTTCAGGATCTCGAAGGTCGCGCTCTCCACGTCGTCACCCATCGACTCGGCCCCCCGGCCGATGAAGGCCGGCAGTATAGACAGGGTCGGGCAGCAGGGGGAGGAGAGCAAGGCGCCCTTTCAGCCCTTCGCCCGCAGCGCCTCGACCCCCGGGAGGGCCTTGCCTTCCAGCCACTCGAGGAAGGCGCCGCCGGCGGTCGACACGTAGGTGAAGTCCTGCGCCACGCCGGCGTGGTTGAGCGCGGCCACGGTGTCGCCGCCGCCCGCCACCGAGACGAGCTGCCCGTCCTTCGTCCGCGCGGCCGCGTGCTTGGCGGCGGCCACGGTCGCGGCGTCGAACGGGGCGAGCTCGAAGGCGCCGAGCGGGCCGTTCCACACCAGGGTCTTGGCCCCGTCGATGGCGGCGTTGATCTCGGCGACCGAGCGCGGGCCGGCATCGAGGATCATGCTCGCGTCCGGCACGGCGCCCACCGGCACGGTCTCGTGGGGGGCCTGCGCCTTGAACTCGCTCGCGGCGACCGCGTCGACCGGCAGGATGATCCGGCACCCGGCCTTCTCGGCCGCCGCCAGGATGCGCGTGGCTGTCTCGGCGAGATCCTTCTCGCAGAGGGACTTGCCCACCGCCTTGCCCTGCGCGTGCAGGAAGGTGTTGGCCATGCCGCCGCCGATCACCAGCATGTCGACCTTGGCGACGAGGTTCTCCAGGAGATCGATCTTCGACGAGACCTTGGCGCCGCCGACCAGCGCGATCACCGGGCGCTGGGGCGATTCCAGGCCCTTGGTCAACGCGTCGAGCTCGGCCTGCATCTCGCGGCCCGCGTAGGCCGGCAGCCGGTGCGCCAGACCCTCGGTCGACGCGTGGGCGCGGTGGGCCGCCGAGAACGCCTCGTTGACGTAGACGTCACCGTTCGCCGCCAGGGCGTCCGCGAAGGCCGCGTCGTTCTTCTCCTCACCCGCGTGGTAGCGGGTGTTCTCGAGGAGGAGGACGTCACCGTCCTTCAGGGCCGCCACCGCCTGCGCGGCCGCGTCGCCGACGCAGTCCGCCGCGAAGGCGACGCTGCGCCCGAGGGCGTTGCCGAGGGCGGGAACCACCGGCTCCAGCGAATCCTTCGGCTCGCGCTTGCCCTTCGGCCGGCCGAAATGGGCGAGCAGGATCACCCTGGCGCCCTGCTCGGCGACCTCGCGGATCGTCGGCGCGACGCGCTCGATGCGGGTCGCGTCGGTCACCCGCCCGCTCTCCATGGGCACGTTCAGGTCGACGCGCATGAGGACCCGCTTGCCCTTGAGGGAGCCGGCGTCGTCGAGGGTGCGGAAGGCGCTCATGCGGTCTGGTGCGGTCCTGTGCGGGGCGAGGGCGATTACTGCGCGGTGGTGCCGATGGTGGCCCGCTGCGGCAGCAGGCGGTCGAGATTGAGCCGCTGGACGGCGACCATCAGGACGACGGTGAGGATGGCGGTGATCACGGCGGTGAGGACCAGGGCGCCGGTCCCGGGCAGGCGCCGGGTGCGCTCGGCGAGGCCGCGCATCTCCGTCCGGAGCGCCGCGAGGTCGGACTGGCGCGCGGATTCGTTCATCCGGTTCGCGGCGTTCTCGACCTTGTCCTCGACCCGGGACAGCAGCGCCTCGGAGCGGGCGTACTTGTCCTCGATGCGCGAGCACTTGTCCTCGATGCGCGCGAGCTGATCGAAGAGCTGGTTGGCCGGGAGCGCGTGCGACGGGACCGCGGAGGATGCGGGTGCCGCGGTCGGTGCCACGGCGGGTGCGGTGGGCGGCGGCGGAGCCGGCCTGGGGGCGGGCGGCACGGCAGCCGGCCCGCTCGACGTGCCCTGCGAAGCGTCGGTCATCCCTGGAGAGTCCCTGGTTCGAAGATAGGCCGTCCGAAGAGAGGTGCGGCCGCCGACCCCTCGGGAGGCGGCGGCCGCTGCAGTCCGGCTCAGATGAGCTTGGCCATCGCCACGGCCGTGTCGGCCATGCGGTTCGAGAAGCCCCACTCGTTGTCGTACCAAGTCAGAATGCGCACCAGCACGCCGTCCATGACCTTGGTCTGGTCGAGGTGGAAGGTCGACGAGTGCGGATCGTGGTTGAAGTCGATCGAGACGTTCGGCCGGTCGGTGACGCCGAGCACGCCCTTCAGCGGGCCCGCGGCCGCGGCCTTGATCGCGTCGTTGATCTCCTGGACCGTGGTCGCGCGCTTGGCCGTGAACACGAGGTCCACCGCCGAGACGTTCGGGGTCGGCACGCGGATCGCGGTGCCGTCGAGCTTGCCCTTCAGCTCGGGGAGCACGAGGCCGACGGCCTTGGCGGCGCCGGTCGAGGTCGGGATCATCGAGAGCGCCGCGGCGCGGGCCCGGTAGAGATCCTTGTGCATCTGGTCCAGCGAGGGCTGGTCGTTGGTGTAGGAGTGGATCGTGGTCATGAAGCCGCGCTCGATGCCGACCGCCGCGTCCAGCACCTGCGCGACCGGGGCGAGGCAGTTCGTGGTGCAGGAGGCGTTCGACACGACGTGGTGCTCGCTGGTGAGCTTGTCATGGTTGACGCCGTAGACCACCGTCAGGTCGGCGCCGTCGGCCGGGGCCGAGACGAGGACGCGCTTGGCGCCGGCGTCGAGATGGGCCTTGGCCTTGTCCTTCGAGGTGAAGATGCCGGTGCACTCGAGCGCGATGTCGACGCCGAGGTCGCGGTGCGGCAGCTCGGCCGGGTTGCGCACGGCCGTGACCTTGATGCGCTTGCCGTTCACCACCAGGAACTCGCCGTCCACCGCCACCTCGCCGGGGAAGCGGCCGTGCACCGAGTCGTAGCGGAGCAGGTGGGCGTTGGTCTCCACCGGGCCGAGATCGTTGATCGCCACGACCTCGATGTCGCTGCGGCCGGCTTCCGCGATCGCCCGCAGGACGTTGCGGCCGATGCGTCCGAACCCGTTGATGGCAACCTTCGTCACGGCGTGACTCCTTCCTGATGCGGCTCGCCGCCCGCCGGACCTCGGGGCGGTCCGCGGAGCGGTCTCGGCGGCCCGCCGTACCGTCCGGGCCGGGCCGGGCGGGATCTGGGCGGGCGGGTTTGAACCTGCGATGAACCGGACCGGGAGAGGCCGGGCTTCCACGCCCGTGACCGTCGGATCGGACGGTGTCGGCTGAGGCCTCGGAACTGTCGCGGACCGGCCCTCCGGCATGTCTCGCGCGGTCCCTCTCGGGATCGCGCGGCTGTCTAGCATGGAGCCTCGACCTGTCAAACGCGTCGCTGTGACAAAGACCTTCGATCCACCGACCAATAAACAGGAGTCGCGACAATCCATTCGGCCAACGGGCAGATCGGGGATCGAACGCGTTTTCGCGCTGGAATTTCGCCTGCATTCGACGGAAAGCTTCGCCTCGGGGTAGACGAAGAACCATGGCCGACGAGACCGAGACCCGTTCCATCGACGATGCGCTCAGCCGGCTCGAAGCGGCGATCAACCGCCTCGACGCCGTCGTCCAGCACCGCCTCGAGACCGACGCGCAGCCCGACGACCGGGACGCGGAACTCGCCCTGATGGACGAGGATCGGGCCCGGCTCGCCGCCGCCCTCGACGCGGCGAGCGCCCGCCTCGCCACGGTCTCGGCGACGACCGGGGAGGTCGGGCACCGGCTCGACCGGGCCATCGAGACCGTTCAGGATGTGCTCGGACGCGCCTGACCCCACCGCCCACGCCCGTCGGAGCGACCAGCGGAGCCACCCTTGCCGCAGATCAACGTGACCATCGACGGCCGCAGCTACCGCATGGCCTGCGGCGCGGGGGAGGAGGCGCATCTCACGGGTCTCGCCGCCACCCTCGACGGGCGCATCGCCGAGATGCGCAAGAGCTTCGGCGAGATCGGCGACATGCGCCTGCAGGTCATGGCGGCGCTGACCATCGCCGACGAGCTCGCGGAGCTGCGTTCGCGGATCGCGGCGCTGGAAGGCGACGTCGCGGAGCTGCGCGCCGCCGCCGAGACCGCGGAGCGGGGGCGGGCGGAGGATGCCGAGCGGGCCGCGTTCGGGATCGGTCGGGCGGCCGAGCATATCGGGAGGCTCGCCGACGCCCTCGGCGGGTCGGCGCCGCGGGCCTGACCCTCGGTGCGCGGACGGGCTTCGCGTGGGCCGACGTCCGAGTGGAACCGAGACAGGCCGCGCGCGACTCTTCGAGAGCGGTTCCCGATCGTCTTGCGACGGTCGGGAAGGACGACGATCCCGGTCGAGACAGCCGCGCCATGCCCCCTCCGCCGTGCGGGAGAGGGCCGGGGTGAGGGCCGAGAAGTCTCAGGATCGAGCCCGAGATCGACGCGCCCCGTGCGGCACGGGCTCAGCGCGCCTCCGCCTCACCTTGATCGGGACCGGCTCTAGGAGGGAGTCGCGTCGAACCGGGTGCGCGCCGCCTGGATGGCGCCGTGGCTCTCCTCCGCCCATTGGACGAGGCGCGCGAGCGGCTCGAGCAGCGCGACCCCGAGATCCGTGAGCCGGTACTCGACGCTGGGCGGCTTCGTCGGGAACACCGTCCGCGCGACGAAACCGTTCCGCTCCAGGTCCCGCAGCGTCTGCGTCAGCATCCGTTTCGAGATGTCGGGCAGCGTGCGGAGGAGGGCGCTGAACCGGTGCGGCCCGTCGGCAAGGGCGATCAGGAGCAGCATCGACCACTTGTCGCCGACCCGGTCCAGCACGTCCCGGACCGGGCACGCCGCCGGATCGAGGGTGCCGGCCTGCCACGCCGCGTACTTGGCCGCCAGCTCGAGGCGGGCGGGCGGCACGGCGGTCTCCTCCGAGTAACCTGGTCCCAAAATCCTGCCTCCTTCACCACCCCTACGGTCTCATCTAGTGACCTTGTTCCGGGATTGAACCTCAAGGAGCGAGCATGAGCCCGACCAGTCAGCCGACCTACTTCGTGACAGGGGCCACGGGCCAGCTCGGCCGCCAAGTCATCACGGCGCTGCTGGAGCGCGTGCCGGCCGCCGCGGTGGTGGCCGGCGCGCGCGACGCCGAGGGCGACGCGGCGCGCGGCCTGCGAAGCCTGGGGGTCGCCGTCCGACGGGCCGACTACGCGGACCCGGCGAGCCTGGACGCGGCGTTCCAGGGCATCGAGCGTCTCCTGCTGATCTCGTCGAGCGAGATCGGCCGGCGGGTTGCGCAGCATCGCAACGTCATCGACAGCGCCAAGCGGGCCGGCGTCGACTTCATCGCCTACACGAGCGTCCTGCACGCCGACACTTCGGCCCTCGCCCTGGCCGAGGAGCATCGTCGAACCGAGCGTCTGCTCGAAGCCTCCGGCGTGCCGTTCGCCGTGTTGCGCAACGGCTGGTACACGGAGAACTACGCCGCCGGCATCGCGCCGGCGCTCGCCCACGGGGCCGTCCTCGGCTGCGCGGGCGACGGGCGGATCGCTTCGGCCGCGCGGGCCGACTACGCCGAGGCGGCGGCGGCGGTTCTCACCGGCGAGGGGCAGGGCGGCCGCGTCTACGAGCTGGCGGGCGACGAGGCCTACACGCTGACCGAGTTCGCCGCGGCGATCGCTGCGGCCGCCCGCAAGCCGGTCGCGTACCGCGATCTGCCGCAGGCCGAGTACGAGGCGGCGCTGGTCGCCGCCGGGATGCCGGCGGACTTCACGGCGCTGCTCGCCGACTCGGACGCGGCCGCGGCCCGCGGCGCCCTCAACGACGACACGCGTCAGCTGAGCGCGCTGATCGGCAGGCCGACGACGCCCTACCGGTCCACGGTGGGCGACGCCGTCGCGCGGCTCTGAGCCCGCGCCGGCCCGTCACTCCGTCTCGGCGATGTAGCGCCCCAGCGCCGCCGCGGCCCGGAGCATGTGGGCGCGCATCCGCCGGGCGGCCGTCTCGCCGTCCCCCTCGGCGATCGCCGCCAGGATCTCGCCGTGCTCCTCCCGCGAGCGGCGGATCCGGTCGGCGTGGCGGAGCTGCGTGCGCCGGAACGCGGCGAGCCGCTCGCGGATCGCCAGAGCCTGCTCGGCCATGAAGCCGTTGTGGGTCGCCGTGTAGAGCGCCTCGTGGAAGGCGCGGTTGAACCGGTCGTAGGCGTCGACGTCGCCCGCCTCGACCGCCTTGGCCGACTCCTCGTGGAGCTCCATCAGCTCCCCGCGCTCCAGGGGCGTCATCCGATAGGTGGCGAGCCGGGCGCACATCGCCTCGATCTCGGCGGTCGTCTCGAACATGTCGGCGATCCGCTGCGGCGTCAGGCGCGCCACCACCACGCCCCGGCGGGGCCGGATCTCGACGAGCCCCGAGGCCGCGAGCTGGCGCAGCGCTTCCCGGACGGGCGTGCGCGACGCGCCGTAGCGATCGGCCAGGTTCTGCTCGTCGAGGGCCGTGCCGGCCGCGATCGTCCCCGACGCGATGGCGTCGGTGAGTGCGTCGCGGATCCGGTCCGAGAGCAGCCCGCTGTCGATCTTCTGGAAGTCGCCGTGCATGCGCCGTTCCTCGAGCGTCCCGTGAGCGGCGCCTGCCAGTCCTCGGGAAGACGATGCGGGACCATACCCTAATCCGCGCGTGCCGATCCGCTTTTCGGCCGGGAGGCCGGTGAGCCGGCGCGTCAGCCGACCAGGGCCCGCACCGTCAGGAACAGGATCGAGGGTCCGACGAGGCAGCCGATGCCGGTGTGGAACGTCGCCGTCAGCGCGCCGTAGGGGACGAGCTTCGGATCGGTCGCCGCGAGGCCGCCCGCGACCCCGCTGACCGTGCCCATCAGGCCGCCATACGCCATGGCCGAGCGCGGGTTGTCGAGGCCGATCAGCCGGGCCACCAGGGGCGTCCCGACCATCACCATGACCGCCTTCGTCACACCGGTGGCGATGGACAACGCCATCACGGTGGAATCCGCGCCGATCGCCGCGCCGGTGACGGGCCCGACGATGTAGGTGATCGCCCCAGCGCCGATCGTCGTGATCGAGACCGCGTCGTGGTAGCCGAAGGCCACGGCGGTCAGGGTGCCGACGATGAACGGCAGGATCGTGCCCAGCGCGAGCGCCAGGACACCCAGCAGGCCCGCGCGCCGCGCCTCGATCACGTCGACCTCGAAGGCCGTGGCGACGATGGCGAAGTCGCGCAGCATCGCCCCGCCCATGAGGCCGATCCCGGCGAGCGCCGGGATGTCGGCGAGGCCCTTCCTCCCGCCCGTGTAGAGCCCGCCGGCGTAGGCGAGCACCAGCCCCAGCACGATCGCGATCGCGGAGCCGTGGACGCGACCGTTGGTGAGGTGCTTGGCAGCGAGGTTCGAGACCAGGATCAGCGCGCCGACCACCGCGAAGGCGGCCACGAGGCTCTGCTCGACGAAGACGTGCTCGATGCCGTGCCAGATGTCGTGTCCCATGGCGTTCACACCTTCCTGGCGACGGGCACGGCGGCCGGCGCGACCGCGTCGGGCTCGGCGTCGCCGCCGATCACGGAGCCGCCGTGCGCGACGGCGCCGCCGCCGGGATCGCGCCGGCCGATCCGGCTGAGCAGGGCGACGGCGCCGAAGCACAGGACCAGGGAGCCGGTCGCCGCGATCAGCACGATCGGGCCGCCGCTCACGGCCGCGACGACGTTCTGCTGGGCCGCCATGGCGACCACGATCGGGATGTACATCCCCGCCCAGAACTCGACGCCGAACTGGACGCCCTTGGTCAGGCGGCCCCGCCGGGACAGCCACAGGCGCGCGGCGATGAGCAGGATCATGGCGATGCCGACACCGCCGACATTGGCCTTCACGCCGAGGGCGAGGCCGAGGAGGTCACCGAGATACACGCCGATCAGCGTGCAGGCGGCGAGCAGGGCGACACCGAGGACGATCATCGGCGTTGCCCCTTCGATGGAGCGGTTCCTCCGACCGCATCCTGCGGCCCTGTGGACGCGTGCGTCATGGAGCGTTTCCTTCCCGGGTCGGTCTCTGAATTGTTGCGGAAAGTATGCAAGATATTGACAGAACCGCAATCCGGTATACGAAACTGTGATTGAGACGGGTTTGAAAATACCGGAACGGCGGCTATGTGACGTTCGGTACACCGGTTGGAGCACGCGGATGGGCGAGTGGCGCGGTGAGAGGCAGGCGCGCGACGCGCGCATCGCGGCGGGGCGCGCCCACGCGGACGGCAAGGTCGTGCCGGCCGGTTCCGTGGTCGACCTGCTGGAGGCGATCCTCCGGCCCGGCGACCGCGTCTGCCTCGAGGGCGACAACCAGAAGCAGGCCGACTGCCTCGCCCGCGGCCTGAGCGCCTGCGATCCCGGGAAGATCCACGACCTGCACATGGTCCAGTCGGGGATCGTGCTGCCCGAGCACCTCGACGTGTTCGAGACCGGGATCGCCAAGCGGCTCGACTACTCGTACTCGGGTCCGCAGGGCGCCCGCATCGCCAAGATGCTCTACGGCGGCCAGATCGAGCTCGGGGCGGTCCACACTTACCTGGAGCTGTTCGCCCGCTACTTCGTCGACCTGACGCCCAACGTGGCGCTGATCGCGGGCGTCTCGGCCGACCGGAACGGCAACCTGTATACGGGGCCGAACACCGAGGACACGCCGACCGTCGTGGAGGCGACCGCCTTCAAGAACGGTGTCGTGGTCGCGCAGGTCAACGAGATCGTCGACACGGTCCCGCGGGTCGACATCCCGGGCGACCGGATCGACTTCGTGGTCGAGGCCGACAAGCCCTTCTACGTGGAGCCGCTCTTCACCCGCGACCCGGCGGCGATGACCGAGACGCAGATCCTGATCGCCATGATGGCGATCAAGGGGATCTACGCCGAGTACGGCATCAAGCGGCTCAACCACGGCATCGGGTTCGGCACGGCGGCGATCGAGCTGCTGCTGCCGACCTACGGCGAGAGGCTCGGCCTCAGGGGCAAGATCGCCACCCACTGGGCGCTCAACCCGCACCCGACCCTCATCCCGGCGATCGAGTCCGGCTGGGTCAAGCAGGTCCACTGCTTCGGCTCCGAGGTCGGGATGGACCGCTACATCCGGGAGCGGCCCGACGTCTTCTTCACCGGCGCCGACGGGAGCCTCCGCTCGAACCGGGCGTTCTGCCAGACCGCCGGCCTCTACGCCTGCGACATGTTCATCGGCGCGACGCTCCAGATCGACCTGATGGGCCATTCCTCGACCATCACCCAGTCGCGGGTGGCGGGCTTCGGCGGGGCGCCCAACATGGGCTCGGACCCGCACGGCCGCCGCCACCCCTCCGACGCCTGGATGAAGGCCGGCCGCGAGGGCGAGATCGTCGGCGACCCGGCGCTGATGCGCGGGCGCAAGCTCGTGGTGCAGCTGGTCGAGACCTTCGGCGACAAGCTGGTCCCGACCTTCGTGGAGAAGCTCGACGCCCTCGAACTGGCGAGGAAGATCGGCCTCGAGCTGGCGCCGGTGATGATCTACGCCGACGACGTGACCCACATCGTCACCGAGGAGGGCATCGCCAACCTGCTGCTCTGCCGGGACGCGGACGAGCGCGAGCAGGCGATCCGCGGCGTGGCCGGCTACACCGAGGTCGGTCGCGGCCGCGACCGGGCGAAGGTCGAGGAGCTGCGCGCCCGGGGCGTCATCCGCCGCCCGGAGGATCTCGGCATCGAGCCCCTCGACGCCGACCGCGCGCTGCTCGCCGCGAAGTCGATCAAGGATCTCGTGCACTGGTCCGGCGGGCTCTACGAGCCGCCGGCCCGGTTCCGGAACTGGTGAGCGTCGCGCGATGACGTATCCGCACTCGAGGAGCCGGCGATGGAATCCCTGACCTTCCGCCACACCACGAAGAAGCCGCTCACCGGCTCGGCGCCGAGCGCGATCACCGGCGTCGTGGCGTCCGGCAACCTGGAGATCCTGCTGGAGCGGGTCCTGCCGCCGGATGCCTGCGAGGTGGCCATCGAGACCCCGATCGCCGGCTACGGCGACGTCTGGGAGGCGGTGGTGGCCGATTTCGTCGCCCGGGCGCAGCCCGGCGGCCTCCGCATCAGCATCAACGACGGCGGCGCCCGCCCCGACACCGTGTCGCTGCGCCTGCTCCAGGGCGCGCGGCTGATGGAGGCCTGACCATGGCTGCCGACCGCGCCGCCAGCTTCGATCCGGACGCCCTGAGCTGGTACGAGGCCACCGCCCGCCAGCGCGTGCTGGCGCTGACCGATCCGGGCAGCTTCCGCGAAATCCTGCCGCCGACCGAGCGGCGCATGAGCCCGCACCTGCCGCTCTTCGACCTGCCCCGCGCCTTCGACGACGGCATCGTGGTCGGAAGCGCGCGCCTCGACGGCGACCCGGTCCTGGTCGCCGCCCAGGAGGGCCGCTTCATGGGCGGCGCCTTCGGCGAGGTGCACGGGGGCAAGCTGGTCGGCCTGCTCCGGGCGGCCCTGGAGCTGAAGCCGAGGGCGGTCCTGATCCTGTTCGACACCGGCGGCGTCCGCCTGCAGGAGGCCAATGCCGGCGAGACGGCCATCGCCGAGACCATGCGGGCCATCGTCGACGTCCGCGCGGCCGGCATCCCGGTCGTCGGGCTGATCGGCGGGCGGGCCGGCTGCTACGGCGGCGGCGGCCTGATCGCCGGCACCTGCTCGCGGCTCGCCGTGTCGGAGGGCGGGCGCATCTCGGTCTCCGGCCCCGAGGTGATCGAGACCAACAAGGGCGCCGAGGAGTTCGATTCCCGCGACCGGGCGCTGGTCTGGCGGACCATGGGCGGCAAGCACCGCCGCCTGATCGGGGGCGCCGACGCGTTCTGCGCCGACACGGTCGCGGCCTTCCGCGCGGCCGCCCGCGACCTCGTCGGCCGCGCGCCGGCCCTCGACCTGGACACTCTGGAGGCCGAGCAGGCGCGCCTGGAGGCCCGGATCGACCGGTTCGGCGACTGCCGCGACGCCACGGATGTCTGGGCGCGCCTCGGCGTGAACGATCCCGAATCCGTGCCCGCGATGGACACGGCCGCCTTCGACGAGACCGTGGCCCGGAGCCCGGAGGCCGACCATGACGCTCGCTGAGATCCTCGCATCCCTGTTCCCGCAGGGCCACGCGGTCGCGGTGCGCGACGGCCTCGTGACCGGCACCGGTCCCTTCGCGGGCGGCCGGATGCACGTGGTCGGCGTCGACGGCGACACGCCGCTGGGCGTCGACGGGGCGCTCGTCCTGTCGCGCGCCGTGCTCGACGCCGTGCGGGCCGGCGACCGCGCGCCGATCCTCGTGGCGGTGGATTCCGACAGCCAGCGCATGAGCCGCCGCGACGAGCTGCTGGGCCTCAACGAGTGCCTCGCGCACCTCGCCAAGGCGCTGCTCCTGGCCGACCGGTCGGGCCATCCGACGATCGGGCTGATCTACGGCCACTCGGCCGCCGGCGCCTTCATCGCCACGGCCCTCGCGACGCGGGTCCTCGCGGCCCTGCCCGGGGCGAATCCGAGTGTGATGGACCTGCCGTCGGTCGCCCGGGTGACCAAGCTGCCCCTCGACACGCTGAAGGACATGGCGAAGTCGACGCCCGTCTTCGCGCCCGGCCTCGACAACATGGTGGCGACCGGCGCCGTCCACGTGGTTCTGGACCCGGACCGGCCCCTCGAGGGCCAGATCCGCGCGGTGATCGACACCCTGCCGGCGGAGGACGTCCGCGACCGGCTGGGCGCCGAGCGGGGCGGTCGCCCGGTCGCCCGCGCCGTCGCGGCGGCCGTCATCGAACAAGCCCGCCTTGGCTGAGCCTCTCCGACGCCACGATCTCGTCCGGGTCGACCCGGCGGCCTGGGCGGCGTGGCGCGCGGACCGGCCCGATCTCGGCGACGTCCCGCATCTCGAGGACTGGGCGAATTTGGGCCTGCCGCTGATCGTCCGCCGCCGCGTCCCCGGAGAGACCGGCGACGCGGTGCCGCTCGGCCTGCCGCTGCCGCCCGCGGACGGCAAGCGGCGGATCAGGCTCGCGCTGCCGGTATCCGCGCTGTCGCCCGCTCCGGTGGTGACACTCGCCGAGGCCGCCATTCACGCGCCGGCGGCCTGGGGCGCGGCGCTCGACGCGCTGACGGCACTCGGCCGACGGCACGGCCTCGTTCCGCGCCCCTTCGGCAGCCTCCTCTGGCAAGCTGTGACGGGCCTGACCTACCTGAGCGCCACCTCCGACCTCGACTTGCTCTGGCGATGCACGGCACCGGTGCCGGTCGGCCTTCTCGACGGCATCGCCGCCGTGGCGGAGACGGCGCCGATGGGCATCGACGGCGAGATCCTGCTGCCGGACGGCGCCGGTCTGCATTGGCGCGAGCTGCGCGACGCGCCGGAGGACGGTTCGGTGCTCGCCAAGAGCCTGGACCGGCTGCTTCTGCGGCCGGTCGCGGGCCTCCGCGGTCCGGGCGCGGCATGACCGTCGCGATCCTCCTCTCCGGCCAGGGCGGTCAGCACCCGGCTATGTTCGACCTCACGGCCGATCATCCGGCGGCTCAGGACGTGTTCGCGGCCGCCAGACCGGTCCTCGGCGGCGCCGACCCGCGCGAGCTTGTCCGCGCGGGCGGCGACAACCTGCACGCGAATAGGACCGGCCAGATCCTGTGCTGCGTCGCCGCCCTGGCGGCGTGGCGAGCCCTGGCCGAAGCGGAGCCGGACCGGTCGATCGTGGCCGGCTACAGCATCGGCGATCTCGCGGCATGGGGCGTCGCCGGGCGCCTCGACCCCGCGGACGTGCTGGCCCTGGCGGCCCGGCGGGCGGAGGTCATGGACGCGGCCTCCGGCGCGGGGTTCGGGCTGGCGGGGATCCGCGGCCTGAGCCTCGACGCGCTCGGAGATCTCGCGGCGCGCCACGGCTGCCACCTCGCCATCCGCAACGCGGCCGACAGCGGCGTCGTCGGCGGTTCGCGCGCGGCGCTCGAGGCACTGTGCCGGGAGGCGGCCGCCTCGGGCGCGCAGCGGGCCGTGGTCCTGCCGGTCCACACGCCGTCGCACACGCCGCTGCTCGACGCCGCGACGGCAGCCTTCCGGGACGCCCTCGCCGCCGTGTCGCCGCTCCGCCCGCCGCCCCGCGCGCCGCGGCTGGTCAGCGGGCTGGACGGGAGCACGGTGTTCCGCGACGCGGACGGTCGGGAGAAGCTGGCGCTCCAGATCTCGCGCACGATCGACTGGGCCGCCTGCCTGGAGGCGTGCCGCGAGTACGGCGCGGACCGCGTGCTCGAACTCGGGCCTGGCCACGCGCTCGCCACGATGGCCCGGGCCGCGCTCCCGGCAGCGCGCGTCCACGCCGTCGAGGAATTCCGCTCTCTCGGCGGCGTGGCGGACTGGCTCGCGCGAACTTAGCCACGCCGCGCAGATGCCGCACAACCGTTGCGGATGGTTGTACCCCTGCGACGCTAGTCTGGTGATGTGCCCGTCCGGCACAGCTTGCTTGGCACAATACTGATGTCGACACCTCGCCTTGACGCGCGGCCGGTTGCGGTCGTAGCAGCCGGGCATCATCGGGACGGGACGGGTTCATGACGGCCAAGCGAGCGCTGATCACGGGTGTGACGGGCCAGGACGGCGCGTATCTGGCGCAGCTGCTCCTGCAGAAGGGCTACGCCGTCACCGGCATCGTGCGGCGCTCCAGCCACGCCGGCGTCTTCGATCACCGGTTGAAGTGGCTCGGCATCCTCGACGATGTCGAGCTGGTCGACGGCAACCTGCTCGACCAGTCCGCGCTGCTGCGCATCGTCCAGGCCACGAAGCCCGACGAGATCTACAACCTCGCCGCCCAGTCCTTCGTGACCTCGTCCTGGCAGCAGCCGCTGCTCACCGGGCAGGTCACCGGCCTCGGCGCGGTGCACATGCTGGAATGCCTGCGCTCGGCGGCGCCCCAAGCGCGCTACTACCAGGCCTCGACCTCCGAGATGTTCGGCCTGATCCAGGAGGCCAAGCAGAGCGAGTCGACGCCGTTCTACCCGCGCTCGCCCTACGGTGTGGCCAAGCTCTACGCGCACTGGATGACCATCAACTACCGCGAGAGCTTCGGGCTGCACGCGTCGAACGGCATCCTGTTCAACCACGAGAGCCCGCTGCGCGGCGTCGAGTTCGTCACCCGCAAGGTCACCGACGCGGTGGCGCGGATCAAGCTCGGCAAGCAGAAGGAGCTGCGGCTTGGCAACATCGACGCCAAGCGCGACTGGGGCCATGCCCGGGATTACGTGCAGGCGATGTGGCTGATGCTGCAGCAGGACCGCCCGGACGACTACGTGATCGCCACCGGCCGGACCACGACGGTCCGGGACATGTGTGAGATCGCGTTCAAGCACGTCGGCCTGAAGGTGGACGACCACCTGATCGTCGACCCGGCGCTGTTCCGCCCGGCGGAGGTCGAGGTGTTGCTGGGCAACCCCGCCAAGGCCAAGGCAACGTTCGGCTGGGAGGCCGAGACCAGCCTCGAGGCGCTGATCACCGAGATGGTCGACGCCGACCTCAAGCGCCTCAGCACCAACGCCTGAGCCGTCGGGCTCGCCGCGGGCGGGCTTCGGATCCATATGGCGCGCATCCCCGGACGGAGAGGCGTGCCGTGAAGACCTACCAGCTCTACATCGACGGGCAGTCCGTCGATCCGGTCGAGGGCTCGTGGTTCGAGTCCATCGACCCCTATCGCGGCGAGCCCTGGGCGCGGATCCCGCGCGCGGGGCGCGTCGACGCCGACCGGGCGGTGGCCGCCGCCAAGCGCGCCATGTGGGACGGTCCTTGGGCGACCATGACGGCCTCGGCCCGCGGCAAGATCCTGCGCCGGATCGGCGACCTCGTCGAGCGCGAGGCCAAGGCGCTGGCCGAGGTCGAGGTCCGCGATAACGGCAAGCTGTTCGCCGAGATGTACGGCCAGACCCGCTACCAGCCGGAATGGTGGTGGTACTACGCGGGGCTCGCCGACAAGGTCGAGGGCGCCCAGGTGCCGATCGACAAGCCCGAGACCTTCGCGTTCACGCGGCACGAGCCGGTCGGCGTGGTCGGGGCGCTGACGGCGTGGAACTCGCCGCTCCTGTTCGTCGCCTGGAAATGCGCCCCCGCGCTCGCGGCCGGTTGCGCGGTCGTGGTGAAGCCCTCCGAATTCGCCTCCGCGAGCACGCTGGAATTCGCCCGCCTGACCAAGGAGGCGGGGCTGCCCGACGGCATGTTCAACGTCGTCACCGGTTTCGGCGGCGAGGCCGGCACCGCCATCGTCGAGCATCCCGACGTCGCCAAGATCACCTTCACGGGCTCCGACGTCACCGGCGCGAAGGTCTACGAGGCGGCCGCGCGGCAGATCAAGCGCGTCTCCCTGGAGCTCGGCGGCAAGTCGCCCAACATCGTCTTCGCCGATGCCGACCTGAAGGCGGCCGCCGCGGGGGCGATCTCGGGCATCTTCGCGGCCACCGGGCAGACCTGCATCGCCGGCTCGCGCCTCCTGGTCCAGAACAGCATCCGCCAGGAATTCACCGAGCGCCTGGTCGAGCTCGCCCGCACCGCCAAGCTCGGCGACCCGATGCAGGCCGACACCAATATCGGGCCGATCACGACGCCGCCCCAGTACACGAAGGTGCTCGACTACATCGCGCTCGCCAAGAGCGAGGGCGCGCGCTGCGTGTTCGGCGGCAACCCCGCCTCCGGTCCCGGCGTGCTCGGCGGCCAGTTCGTCGAGCCGACCATCTTCACCGGCGTCACCAACGACATGCGCATCGCCCAGGAGGAGGTGTTCGGCCCGGTGCTGTCGATCATCGGCTTCGAGGACGAGGCCGAGGCCCTGAGGGTCGGCAACGACGTGATCTACGGGCTCGCGGCGGGCGTCTGGACCCAGGATATCGGCCGCGCGATGCGCATGTCGAAGGGGCTGCGGGCCGGCACCGTCTGGGTGAACACCTACCGGGCGGTGAGCTACATGATGCCGTTCGGCGGCATGAAGCGCTCGGGCATCGGCCGCGAGAGCGGCATCGAGTCGATCCGCGAGTACCTGGAGACCAAGAGCGTCTGGATCTCCACGAGCCGCGACGCCCCGGAGAACCCCTTCGTCATGCGGTGAAGGCGCGCCGCGGATCGTCGCGGCGCGACCCCTATCGGGTCCCGGACTGCGCCCGGTCCGGCGGCAGCGCGAGGGACGCCAGGATGAAGCCCATGAAGAAGAGGAAGTACTGGTTGACCGACAGCTCCTCGAACATCAGCGACGGGATCAGGAACACCGCGCTGTAGGTCAGGAACGGCCCGAACGCGGCGGGCGCCAGCAGGACCCGCCCGAGGCCGGCGACGAGCAGCAGCGCCGTGGCGATGCCGCTCTGGAGCGCCAGCGAGACGAAGCCGTTATGGGGCGTCACGAGTCCGGTCAGCGCCTGCAGCTCCTCCCGGCGGGCGACCTCGCCGACGCCGAACGGGTACTCGACGACGAGCTGGAGCGCGGTCACGCCGGACAGGAATCGCTCGTCGAAATTGCCCGTGACGTTGTGGTCCTCGGCGAAGCGCCGCTCGATCGCCTGGGACAGGGTCCCCGGCAGCGGGAATTCCCCCGTCACCGCCCAGGCCACGAGCAGGACGCCCAGGACGCCGAGCGCGGCCAGCACCGCCGGTGCCTTGAGGTTCCGGCGCATCAGCAGGCCGAGGAACAGGACCGGCATGAACAGGCCGGCGCGGTTGTTGGTGAACGGGAAGCTCGCCAGCAGGGCCGCGAAGTAGGCGAGATAGATGATCTTGAGGCGGTAGCGCAGGCTGAGCAGCAGGGCCGCGGCCCCGGCCAGCGCGAAGACGTGGCCGGTCTCGTTGCCGGAGGCCCAGAGGCCGCCCTGCTTGTCCTGCACGAACAGCTTCAACTCCTCGTCGAGCCCGTCCGTGGGGACCGCGAGCCCGAACCGGTCGAGCGGCGTGCCGGAGGCGGCGAGCAGCAGCACCGCCAGGGAGGCGAGCATGCCGGCGAGCAGACCGACGCAGAACGCGTCCTCGACGCGCCGGTCGCGGAACATCACCAGCAGGATGAACGCCTGGACCACGTAGAGCAGCAGGACGAGGGTCAGGTAGACGTCGCCCGCCTGCTTGTGCGCCTTCAGCACCAGCGAGGCCGCGATCAGCGCCAGGATGCCGGCGAGCGGTGCGGCCTGCCGCACCGCCTCCGCGACGACGGCGCGGCGCAACCCGAGCCAGGGGATGAGCAGGAACGGCAGCAGGTCGGACAGGCGCTGGAACGGCAGCCCGAAGGTCGAGGTCAGGACGTTGAAGTTCAGGGCGGCGCCGAGCAGGAACACGGCGACGCGGTCCGCGAGGAGGGACGCGGCCGGCGCACTCGTCCCGATCGGCAACGCCTGTCCCGCCATCACCCTGCACCGTCCCCGCGCACCGGCCGCCGATGAACCCACCGCCGGCCGCGGCCTTCGGCCGGCAGTGTCGCCCACAAAGGTTGGCGGAGGGTGCAGATCAGGCGGGGCGTCTCAGGAACACGCCGACGGCCGTGCGGAGCGTACCGCGCATGAAGATCCAGGCGAGGCCCAGATAGGCCGCGATCCCGAGTCCGACCGCGGCGAACAGGCCGAACCGGTCCCCGAGCGCGGCGTGGATCGGACTCTGGACGAGCAGCACGACCCCGGCCATCGCGCCGGCGCAGAGCGTGATCGGCGCGAGGAGCCGCACGAGCCGCCCGTTCGTGACCGGGACGACGCGCCCCGCGCTGGCGACGACCGCGGGCGTGAACAGGTAGGCCCGCACCACGTGCCCGGCGACCAGGGCGGCGAGGCCGAAGGGCGCGGTCACGACTGCCGCCACGGCGCCGAGGCCGAACTGCGCGCCGGCGAGCCGCAGGGCCGTGCCGTTGCGGCCCAGGGCCGTGAAGATCATCCACAGCATCGAGGTGGCGACGAATTCCGGGGCGAGGAGCGCCAGCGTCCGCAGCACCGGCGCCGCGGCGTGCCACTGGTCGCCGAACAGGAACGGGATGAGGGTCGGGGCCACGGCCGCCATGCCGAAGAAGGCGGGGACGGCCAGGAACGCGGAGGCCTCGGTGAAGCCGTGGAAGGCCGCGGCCAGCTCGCCGGGCCGGTCCTGGAGGCGCGCGTAGGTGGTCAGCCCGACCGTGGTGAGCGGGATGACAGCCAATTGGCTCACGAGGTCGATGCAGCGCCACGCGAGGCGCAGGTATCCGACATCGGTCGCGGACAGGAAGTAGGCCGCGATCACCTCCTGGCTCCGGATCGAGGCGACGAGCAGCAGGTAGGTGCAGAACAGCCGCGAGCCGAACGCGACCTGCTCGCGCACGGAGGCGAGGTGCAGCCGCAGGGGCGGGATCCAGCGGGCCGCCGCCCAGGTCAGGAGCGTGGTCGCGGTCGCGGCGACGAGCCGCTGGACCACCAGGCTCCAGACGCCGTAGCCGTCGAGGGCCAGCACGAGGGCCGCGGCCCCGCCGAGCACGTTGGCGCCGAGCGCCCGCAAGGCGAGCTTGCGGAAGCCGAAGCTCCGCTGGAGCCGCGCCTCGTGGATCGCGCCCGCGGCCGTGATCACGAAGCAGGCGGAGAGCGCGCACAGGACCGGCTGCAGCGCCGGCAGGTCGAAGATCCAGGCGATCGGGCCGGCCAGGGCCACGAGGCCCACGGCGCACAGGATGCCCGTAACGAGCATCACCCAGAAGGCGGTGGCGGCGAAGTCCTCGTCGAGGTCGGCGCGCTGGACCACCGCGTCCGGCAGACCGCAGCGGGCCACGATCTGCAGGATGTCGATGAAGACCGCGGCGATCGCCACCATCCCGAACTCGGCGGGCCCGATGAGGCGCGCGAGCACGAGGAACACCCCGAAGCTCAGGACGACGTTGCCGACGGAGGCGACCGCCACCCAGCGCGCCGCGTCGAACGAGCGGCGCGTCACCGCGGCGCCGGAGGCGAGCCCCGGCTCCTCCTCGGCGGCCGCGGCCTCCGACAGGACCGGCGCGGCGGCGCTCACGGGCGAGATGCCCGACGCTCGGCGACGAGTTCGGCGTAGAGATCGAGATACTTCTCGGCGACGCGCTCCGAGGTCGACTCGCGGATGACGTGCTGGAAGGCGCGCTCGTCCGGCAGGTCGCCGCGGCCGCGGTCGATCACGCTCCGCAGCCGCGCGGCGAGGTCGGCGTCGTCGCCCGGCGTGAACAGCCAGTCGGCGTTGTCCTCGCCGATCAGCTCGGGGATCCCGCCCGAGGCCGCTCCGATCACCGGAACGCCCATCGTGTAGGCCTCGTAGATCGTCCGCGGCGACGGCTCGGCCCAGAACGACGGGACGATGAGCACGTCGATGGCGCTGAGGAACTCGGCGGGCTTCGCCCAGCCGACGAAGTCGATCGGCAGGCCCTCGGCCTGGGCCTTGAAGCGCTCGATCGAGTCGTCCATCGCGTGGCCGGCGACGAGGCAGCGCCAGTCGCCGGGACCGAGCCGCCGGAAGGCGTCGATCATCGTGCCGACCCCCTTCTCGGTGTTGATCCGGCCGAGATAGCCGAAGGACATCGGCTGGCCGGTCCGATCGATCCGGCGCCGAGCCTCCGGGTCGCCCTCTGGAACGGTGCAGGAATAGAAGATCACGCGCCGCCGCTCGGGCGCGAGATGCGCGAACAACCCGTGATCGACATGGGTCTTGAGAATCTCGGTCCCGACGCTGACGACGGCGTCCACCGACCGGTTGGTGATCTGCTTGCCGGCGTTGACCACCTTGCAGCCCAGGTGCCAGCGGTCGCACGGCTTGCCGTCCTTGAACATCGCGGCGTTGCCGCAGATCAGGTCGTACTCGCAGACCGTGTGGACGATCGGGATTCCGCGCTTGGCCGCCTCGCGCCAGACGAGGGTCGAGACGTCGAGCAGCGAGTGCGTGTTGACGATGTCGGGGCGGAAATCGTCGAGGACGCGGCCGAACTCGGCCGCGACGGCGAAATTCCACTGCTGCTTGAGCTTGGCCCAGGCCCGGCCGAACCGGCTCGCCTTGGGCCAGTCCTCCAGCCAGAAATCGTTGTGGTGAGCCATGCGGTAGACGGTGACGCCGCCGCGCACGCTCTTGGGCTCGGGTTCCCGGGCGATGCAGGCCGCCGCCACCGTGTGGCCGGCCGCGACGAGCTCCTCGGCGAGGTGCTCCACCGAGCGCTCGGCGCCGCCCACGATGTAGGGCGGGTAGAGGGCGCTGAGATGCAGGATCCGCAGGGGGCCGGTCACCGCGCGCGCGGCGGCCCGCTCCCTCGGCCGGTCTTGGTCATGGGCGCGCGGCTCCTCGGCGAGGACCCGGGCATAGTTCGACGACAGGGTGGGGGTCATCATGAACGGCACTCGCTGAGGTGCGGGCGCTCCGCGCGGGCGGAAAGCTCGGGAAGCGGTTCGGTGCGGGTTGCGTCGCGGGTCGCGGCGTAGAGGTCCAGGTAGGCGGTCGCGACGGCGACCGGATCGGTGCCGGCGCGGATCCGGGCAGCGCGGGCGAGCCCTTCGGCGAGGCGGGCCGGCTCCGCGACGATCCGCGCCATCGCGGCGGCGAGCGCCGGCGCGTCGCCCGGCGGCACCAGCCAGGGGCCGGGCCCGATCTGCTCGCCGATGCCGCCGGTGGCGGTGCCGATCACCGGGACGCCGCGCCCGTAGGCCTCCGCCACCGTCCGGCCGAAGGGCTCGGGCCAGGTCGGCGGGACGACGAGACAGTCCAGATCATCGAGGAAGGCGTCGCGCTCCGCGTAGCCCAGGAAGGACACGGGCAGGCCCTCGGCCAGGCCGCGGTAGCGGTCCAGCCCGTCCACGGCGCGGCCCGCGACGGCGAGGCTCCAGCCCGATTCCGGCAGGCGTCTGCAGGCGTCGAGGAGGACGTCGAAGCCCTTCGCGCCCTCGATCCGGCCCAGGTAGCCGAACCGGATCGGCGCGCCGGGCGCCCGCTTCCCCCGCGCCACCGGCGAACCGGACGGGATCGGGTTCCAGATCACCCGGCGCAGCGACGGCGGGACCTGGGTGAAGAGGCCGGCGGCGAGGTGGCGGTCGAGGATGTCCGTGCCTACGGCGGTGACGGCCGTCACGGCGCGCTGGCAGCGCCGGTGCGGCGCGGCGTAGAGGCGGCACTTCAGGTGCTGCCGGGCGCAGGGACGCCCGTGGCGCACCATCGCGCCGTTGGTGCAGAGGCTGGTGAAGTCGTGTAGCGTGTGCACGATCGGCACTCCGATCCGCCGGAGCATCGGCCAGAGCGCCGGCGGCAGCTCGGAGATGGAGTGCGTGTTCACGAGGTCGGGGCCGAAGTCGCGGACCGCCCCCGCCATCCGGTCGAGGGCGTGGCGGTTCCACTGCGCCGCGAGCTTGTAGCGGAGGCGGTCGGCCCGCCCGCGCTGCGGCCAGTCGAGGATGTGGAACGGCGTTCCGTACCCGGTCCGGTAGACGGTGACGCCGTCCTGCAGGGCCGGTCCGCCCTCCGTCCGCGCCGGGCAGGCGACGGCGACGCCGTGGCCGAGATCCGCCTGGGTCCGGGCGAGCGTCTCGACCATCAGTTCGGCGCCGCCGACCTGCTCGGGCGGGTACAGCGAGCTAAGGTGCAGGATGCGCATGCGGCACCTCCCGGGCGGGTTGTGCCGACGCGCCGTCCCGCAGCGCGTCGAGCAGCAGAGTTTCGTAACGGCGGGCGGTCTCGGCCCAGTCGTAGCGCCGAACATTGTCGCGGCCGCGGGCGATCAGCGCGGCCCGGAGCTCGGGCTGGTCGAGCAGGCGGCGCAGGCACTCGGTCAGCGCCGCCGCGTCGGCTGGATCGAAGGTGAGGGCGCCCGCTCCGGCGATCTCGGGCGTCGCGGAGCGGTCCGAGCAGATCACCGGGCAGTCGAGGGCCTGCGCCTCCAGCACGGGCAGGCAGAACCCCTCTGCGAAGGACGGGACGCACAGGCACAGCGCCCCGCGATAGAGGGCCGCCAGCCTGTCGTCGCCGATGCGCGACAGGCGGGTCAGCGGGACCGGCGCGTCGCCGAGCGCGGCGGCGATCGCCTCGTCGGGATCCTCGCCGACGTGGACGATCCCGATCCCCGCCCGGCCGAGGCCGACCACGGCGCACGCGAGGGTGGCGAAGTTCTTGTTGTAGAGGGCGTTGCCGACCGCCAGCACGTACGGCCCCGCGGGGACCCCGGCGGCGGATCCGCCCGCCTTCGGGTCGAGCATGGCCGCGGACCGCACGGTCTGGGTCCGGCCGCGGAGGCGCGGGTAATGGTGCTCCAGATCGCGCCGCGTCGCCTCCGAGACGGCGATCACCCGGGCGCTGTTGCCGAGGACCAGGCGGAAGATCGGGTCGGTGGTCAGGGCCTCGCGGGACCGGATGCGCTCGGGCAGCGTGCGGAAGTAGAGGTCGTGCACGACGCTGACGCGGGCGCGGCCACCGAAGGCCGCACCGTAGGGATCGATGTTCAGCACCACGTCGATGGCGCGGGCGCGGCACAGCCGTGGGACGGCGAGGCACTGGCGCAGGACGTCGAGCAGCATGATCCGCGGTCGCGGCACCGTCACGACCTCGACGCGGTCGCGGATCGCCGCCGGCAGCTGGTCGCGACGCCAGGGAGAGCGGAGCACCACCGCGAAGGTGCCGCGCGCGACCAGACCGGCGATCACCCGGAAGGCGACGAGCGCCACGCCCGACGGCCGACCGGCATGCTGGCTCGGCATGTTGACGAGGACACGCGGCATGGCGGCTCTGACGGCTCCGAACGGGATGAGGGGGGATCGCCGGCCCGTCAGGCCTGGCCGGCGACCTGGAGGATGAGGTCGGCGAGATCGCGCTGCATGCGGTCGGCGCCGTAGCGGGACAGCGCCCGCTCCTGGGCGAGCGCGGTGCGCGCCCGGAAGGAATCGGGATCGGCGAACAGCCCCGACAGGGCTGCCGCGAGGCGGTCCGGTCGCCGCGGTGGCACCAGCGTCCCGGCCGCGCCGCCGTCGAGGATCTCGGCGGACGCGCCGGCATCGGTGGCGATTACCGGCACGCCGACCAGCATCGCCTCGACCAGGGTGCGGCCGAACGGTTCGGGATCGACCGAGGGGTGCACGACCGCGTCGACTGCCCGCATCAGCCGGGGAACGTCGTCGCGCTGACCGAGGAACAGCACCCGGTCCGACAGCCCTTGGCGCGCCGCGAGATCCCGCAGGTGCGCCGCGTAGGCATCCTCGCCGAAGAGCGGCGCCCCCACCACGATGCAGCCGAGGCCGGGCAGGGTCGCGAGCGCCTCGATCAGGATGTCCTGGCCCTTCCACGGGGCGAGGCGGCTGAAGACGCCGACGAGGGGGCCGTCCGGCAGGCCGAGCTCCGCGCGCAGCGTCGCGGCGGGGCAGGGCGCCGGATCGACGTCGAGGCCGTTCGGCACGATACGGATGAGGGACCGACGGCCGCCGGCCTGGACGAAGGCCCGCGCGGCGGCCTCGGAGGGCACGATCACCCGGGCAGCGCAGAGATTGGCGAGCCGGACCTGCAGGACGCGCTGCACCCGGCCGAAATGCGCGCCGTCGAGGATGTCGTGCAGGTGCCAGATCAGGGGACGCCCGACGGCGCGGGCCGCCAGGGACGAGAGCAGGAACGCCTTCTGCGAGTTGGCGTAGACCACATCGTAGGACCGGGCCGCCCCGGCGATCTCCAGCGCCAGGGCGCCGAGCTGGCCCAGGACCGGCAGGGCGCTCAACGGGGAGACATCGCGCTTGAGGCCCGCCAGGGCGGACCGGCGGCGCGCGAGGCGGATCTCCAGACCCTCATTGCGGAGGGCCTCGGTCAGCGCGCCGTCCTCGAACAGGAAGGCGCTCGAGCCCGCCCAGGGCCGGACCGCGTCGCGGAGCACCAGCTCGGCCCCCGACATGGTACCGGTATGGCTCACGAACAGGACGCGCGGCCGCGCGGCGACGCCTGAGCGCGCCGCCCGCGCCCGGTCCCTGGGGCCGCGCTCCGCGAGCGCGTGGACGGGAAGAACCTCGGTCATCGCGCGCTCGCGGCCGTGCGGGGATCGGGCAGCGGCATCACGTCGTAGGTCGACTGGTGGCCCGGCCGGACCATCGTCATGGCGATCCCGAGCACGTGCCCGCCGGCGCGGCGCAGGTTCGCCACGGTCTCGACGGTGTCGGAGAGCTGCGAGCGGCCGTAGCGGGCGCAGCAGAGCACGCCGTCGACGTGGCGGGCGAGCATCGCCGCGTCCATCAGGAGGCTGGTGGGCGGGGTGTCGAGGAGGACGAGGTCGTAGCGGCGGCTCCACCTGAGGAACTCCGCCATCCGGTCGCCCATCAGGAGCTCGGTCGAGTCGGCGGTGGGCGTCCCGGCCGGGATGACGTCGAAGCGTCCGGCCTGGACCACGGCCTCGGCCGGGTCGATCTCGCCGCGGAGCACGCCGCCGAGGCCGGGGCCGCGGCCGAGCCCGAGGGAGGCCTCGAAGTTCGGCCGCCGCAGGTCGCACTCGACCACGAGCACCCGTCGGCCGCTCGCGGCGCCGATCCCGGCGAGCGCGAAGGCCGTGAAGGACTTGCCCTCCCGCGGCTTCGCCGAGGTCACCAGGATGACGCGGGATTTGCCGCCGCCCGCCAGCACGAGATGGGCGTGCAGGTTGCGCAGGACGTTCTGCATCACCGGCTCGACCCGCGCCCGCGCCAGGGCTTCTGCCAGGTCGAGTTCGCGCTGGCGCTCGGAGAAGCGGCCGACCAGGCCGGCGGGCTCCAGGCTCGGCAGCTGCGCGAAGACCGGCGCGCCGGTGCCGGCGATCAGCTGCGCCGAGGTGCGCACGCGGCGGTCGGTGAAGTCCCGCAGCAGCGCGGCGGCGGCGGCGAGCACGCCCGCGAGCACGATGCCGCCCGCCAGGAGCGGGACGGCCTTGGGGGAGAACGGCTCCTGCGGCAGCTCGGCGAGGCTGACCAGCCGCGTGCTGCCGGTGAGGATGCGCCGCTCCGTCTCCAGCTCGCCCGCCCGCTTCACGAGATCGGCGTAGCGGGTGCGCTTGATCTCCGCGTTCCGCACCATGCCCTCGATCGAGGCCTCGTCGTCCATCGCGGCGGCGGCGTCGGTCTTCGCGGTCTCGAGCTGGACGCGCAGCGATTTGGCGAGGGCGTTCGAGGCCTCGTAGGACTTGCGCAGTCCCCGGGCGACGTTCCCGACCTCCTGCTCGATCCGCGCGCGCAGGCTCGCCTGCTCGGTCTCGAGCGCCCGGATGACGGGGTGGTTCGCGCCCAGGAGGGTGCTCTGGTTGGCGAGCTGCGCGCTGACGCCGCTGAGCTGCTGCTTCAGCGAGACGATGGTCGGGCTCGCCAGGACGGCCGGGGCGCTGTCGGCACCGCGGGCGCCCTTGGCCTCGATCTCGGAGAGCCGCGCGGCGGCGTCCGCCTTGGCGGTCTCGGCGGCCGAGAGCTGCTGGCTGATGCTGGTGAGCCGCTCCGCGCTGATCGGGGCCAGCGAGCCCTTGAGCAGGCCCTTGCGGCGCCGGAAGGTCTGGATCCGCGTCTCGTCGGCCCGGATCGAGGCGTCCAGCTGGCCGATCTCGGTGTGCAGCCAGTCGGCCGCCGCCTTGCGGCTGGAGGCCTGCGCCTCCCGCTGGTCGTCCAGGAAGGCGTTGATCACGCCGTTTGCCATCGTCTGCGCCGTCTCGGGCAGCGGCGACTTGTAGCCGATGGTGATGATGCGCGAGCGGCCGGAACTCAGCACCGTGTAGCGCTTCTGCAGGTACTCGACGAGGGCGTTGCGGTCGGTCGTGAGCTTCGTGCAGGCGGCCTCCTTCTTGTCGCTGATCCGGTCCGGCTGCCCGCGGGTGGCCGCGTAGCGGCACTCGGCCAGGACCGCGGCGACGAGGTTGTCGTCGATCGCGAGGCGCAGGAGCCGCGGGGAGCGGATCACCAGGATCTGGCTCTCGATGTCGGCCGGGTCGCCGATCTTCTGGATCCAGGCCATCGAGGCGTTGTTGGCGCCCGGCTCCGCCTCGGCGACGATCACCGAGCCGCTCGCCACGTATTGCGGCTGGATCATCAGCAGGGCGGTGACGGCGAGGCCGAAGATCGCGGCGAACACCGCCGCGAACAGGTAGCGGCGATGCCAGATCCGCGAAACGGCGGCGGCCAGTGGACCGCCGCGCGCCGGTTCCTGGGCGAGGGCGCGAACCGGCGTCCGGTCGGCCAGATCGACAGTCAGGAAGGACATGCGGCCCGCCCTCAGCCGACGGCTTCGAGGCGCGGCAGGATCCGCGGGCGCGTCTCGCAGGCGGCAAGGTGCAGGGCCATCTGCTCGTCGACGAAGTTCGAGAACCGGCTGCGGAACAGCTCGGCCGAGAACATCTCGGCCTGCGCCCAACAGGCCTCGCGGGTGAAGTGGCTCTCCTGAAGCAGGAAGCGGTGGACGCACTCGGCGACCGCCTCGGGTTCGGGCACGTCGAAGAACATCCCGGTGCGCTGCGGGCCGCGGGTCTGGACCGTCTCGCGGGCGCCGCCGCGGCCGAGCGCGAGGACCGGCGTGCCCTCCGACGTGGCCTCGACCACGATGATCCCGAAATCCTCCTCGGCCGCGAAGATGAAGGCGCGGGCCGTCGCCATGAGGTGGCGCAGCTCCGCGTCGGGCACGAAGCCGGAGAACGACACGTTGGGCCCGGCGATCTCGCGCAGCCGCGCGGCATCGGGTCCGGTGCCCGCCACCACGAGTTCGAGGTCGGGAAGCAGCGCGAAGGCGCGGATCACCGCCTCGACGTTCTTGTACGGCACGAGCCGGCTGGCCACGAGGAAGTGGTTGCCGCGCGGCCCGTCGTACCGCTGGCTCGGCAGCGTGATCGGTGGGTGGATGACCTCGGCGGTGCGGCCGTAGACCTTGTGGATGCGGCGGGCGACGAAGGCCGAGTTGGCCACGATCGCGTTGGGGCCGGCCGCCGTGCGGAAATCCCAGACGCGCATCCGGTGCAGGATCAGCCGGGCGAGCAGGCTTTTCATGCCCGCGTCGCAGCCGCTCTCTCGCAGGTAGGTGTGCTGCATGTCCCAGGCGTAGCGCATGGGCGAGTGGATGTAGGAGACGTGGAGCTGATCGGGCCCGGTCAGGACGCCCTTCGCCACCGCGTAGCTGCTCGAGATGATGAGATCGTAGGCCGACAGGTCGAACTGCTCGATCGCGAGCGGCATCAGCGGCAGGTAGTTGCGGTGCCGCGTTCGCGCGAACGGCATGCGCTGGATGAAGCTCGTACGCGCCCGGGTGTATCCCAGACGCGCCCGGTCCGCCTCCGGCAGGAAGTCGAAGAGCGCGAAGACATCGGCGTCCGGATAGATCCGCAGCAGCTGCTCGAGGACACGCTCGGCGCCACCGACGATGTACAACCAGTCGTGAACAATCGCGACACGCATCACAGCTTCCTCGTCGGTGCGCCGGACGCTGGACCATGCATTCCGTCCTGCCGGTCCCGCCTGCGACAGCGGGCCAAGGCACACACGAGAGGGTAATAGCGACGTGATCTCTAAAAAAGCGGTCACCGAGCCGGCAACAGTCGAAAATAGTGCCGATTTAGACCCGAGATGCGAGGTGTAAACTTAATTTTTGCGAATAATTAAGGTTAAGCAACGGGTTTTGTTAGAGGTGCAGTCTCTGGCTCGACCTTCGGCGGGCGCTCGCTGCGCGATGTCGGCAGACGGCCGGCCGAGGTTCAGCCACGCGGCCTACGAAGCGGCCGGAGCGGGCAGGAGGGCGGGAGACTGCCGCCGGTCGAGCCGACGCCGCAGGGCCGCGATCACCGGCGTCTCGACGTACCGGAACAGCAGCTCCCCGGAGGCGACCGCCGCCGGGAACGCGATCGCGAAGATCAGGGCGGCGCGCGCGAGTCCAGGCGCCGCGACGAGGGACGCGATCTTGGCGGCGCTGTGCAGCAGCAGGTTGTGAACCAGGTAGAAGGAATAGCTGGCATTGCCCTGGGACAGGAGCCAGCGCGACTTCAGGGCGATGCCGGCCCGCTCCAGCAGCAGCATCGCACCCACGATCAGGACGGCCGCGGCCCCCCAGACGAGCGGGCGGGCGAACCCCGACAGTTCGGGACTGGCGCCGAGCGCTTCGGTCACGATCTGGCCGCCGAGGATGAGCACCAGCGCCGCCGCGCCGGCCGCGCCGGCGACCCGTCGGACCGGGAAGCCCGCGGGCGGCGCTCCCAGCCTCAGATAGGCGTAGCCCAGCCCGATGCCGGCGGCGAACTCGATGAGGATCGGTTTCGTGTAGTACGCCCAGTAGAGGCTCGACGCGGGCAGCAATCCGAGGAGGATCAGCGCCAGGAAGATCGCGCCCGCGCCGAGCGCCCGGAAGGCGGGCCTCGGCACCAGCAGCAGTCCCGCGAAGACCACGTAGAAGAACATCTCGTAATTGAGGGTCCAGCCCACGGAGTTCAGCGGCTCGATGTAGCCGCCCCGGGAGAACGGCAGGAACAGCAGGGACTGGACGACGTAGTCCGGCCGCATCTCCACGATCCCGATGGGCTTCAAGCCGGTCAGCGCGATCAGCGCCAGGCCGATCGTGACGAACCAGTAGACCGGGACGACGCGCGACGCGCGGCGGAGCAGGAACTCGCCCGGTCTCTCGCGGCGCCCGCTCGTGCTCACGAACATGATGAACCCGGAGAGCACGAAGAACACGTCGACTCCGCTCGCGCCGAAGGCGAGCAGGTCCGGTCGCGGCAGCACGGGGCCGATGTAGAGACCGAAATGCGTGAGGAAGACGAGGTACGACGCGAGGGCGCGCAGGATTTGCAGGTTGTAGATCATCGCGCGCCGGCAGATCGCTGGGCCCGCCCGGGACGGGCGACGCTGCACCCTTATGGCCGACATGGCCCCGCCGCGTCACGACGAGTCCGGAATCGTCCTAAATGCCGCCGCGTACCGAATTAAGACCACGCTGGCCATTTACGCGCTTGAGCCGCTAGATCCGCGAAATCGCTGGACGGACGATCACGAAATCAAGAGCTGGAAAGTGATCGTAAAGGTGGCGCCGCCAAATGTGGGCCACCGGCTGCATCGGGCTCCTGATTGCACGGCCCGCAGCCCTGTCCTGACCAGTGCGGACCGCTATTTACTATTAATCAATAGATAATTTGACGGCGGGCCGATCCGTTCAATAGCGTCGCGACAACCGGTATAAGGAGTTCCGCCTTGAACATCGCTCAAGATATCCGTGAGATTCTGGGCTCGAACGAAGCCTTCGCCGGGAAGGCCGACCAGCTCTCCGAGGACGACAGCCTTTTCGATCTCGGCCTGGACTCGTTCGGTTCGGTCCAGCTGATGCTGGGCCTCGAGGAGCGCTTCAATATCGAGTTCCCCGACGAGCTCCTGAACCGCAAGTCGTTCTCGTCGATCCGCGCGATCCGCGAGGCCGTCTCCACCCTGATCCAGCAGGAAGCCGCATGAGCACGCTCGCCGCGCGCGCCGAGCGGGCCGCGGCGGTGGCGGCCCGCCACGCCGACGCTGTCGACCGCGAGGGCCGCTTTCCCGAGGAGGCCGTGGCCGCGATGAAGGCCGAGCAGCTGCTCGGCCTTCAGATCCCGGGGCAGTTCGGCGGTGAGGGGGCCGGGCTGGTGCAGATCGCCGAGCTGTGCAGCACGCTCGGGCAGGCCTGCAGCGCGGCCGCGATGGTCTTCGCGATGCACCACATCAAGGTGTCCAGCCTCGTGACGCACGGCCTCGACAGCCCGTGGCACGGACGCCTGATGGAGCGCATCGCGCGCGAGCAGCTGCTGGTCGCCTCCTCGACCACCGAGGCGGGCATCGGCGGCGACCTGCGCAACAGCCTCTGCGCCGTGGAGACCGCCGGCGAGGTCTTCGCCCTCGGCAAGGACGCGTCGGTGATCTCCTACGGCGCCCACGCCGACCTGATCCTCGCCACGGCCCGGCGCCATCCGGACGCGGCCACGTCCGATCAGGTCCTCGTCGCGCTGATGGCCGATCAGATCTCCCTCGTGCGCACCGGGGACTGGGACACCCTCGGCATGCGCGGGACCTGCAGCGACGGCTTCCGGCTGGAGGCCCGGAATGTCCCGGTCGAGCAGATCCTTCCGAAGCCGTTCGCGGAGATCGCCGCCCAGTCGATGCTGGCCTCCTCGCACCTGCTGTGGAGCAGTGTCTGGTACGGGATCGCGACCTACGCGGTCGATCGCGCCCGCGCCTTCGTGCAGGCCGAGGCGCGGCGCCGGCCCGGGCAGGTCCCGCCGACCGCGACGCGCCTGGCCGAGGTCTCCAACGCGCACCAAGCCATGCGCGGCACCATCGTGTCGGCCCTGCGCCGCTTCGAGGACGCACACGGGGACGCCGACACGATCGGGTCTGTCGGCTTCTGCGTGATGCTCAACAACCTGAAGATCACCGTCTCCGACATGGCGGTCGACATCGTCCGGCGGGCGCTCGCCATCGTCGGCCTCGCCGGCTACCGCAACGACACGCCCTTCAGCCTGGGACGGCCGCTGCGCGACGTCCTCTCCGCGCCGCTGATGATCGGCAACGACCGCATCCTCGCCAACACCGCCAAGCTCCTGCTCGTGCAGAAGGGCAGCGGCCAGCTCATGAGCGCGTGATGGAATCGATCTCCTCTCCCCCCGGCGACGTCGTGCTCGAGGACGAGCCGGCCGGCGGCCCGACCTTCCTCGACCGCCTGTTCGACCACGGCCTGCTCGTCCGGACCGGCGTCGACGGCCTCTACGGCCGCAGCGGCGGCTTCGAGAGCGTCGTCGACGCCCTCGACCGGATGATCACGCGCCTCGGGGACGCCGAGGGGGCCGAGGTGCTGCGCTTCCCGCCGGCCATGAGCCGCCCGGCCTTCGAGCGCAGCGGCTACCTGAAGGGCTTCCCGAACCTCGCCGGCACCGTCCACAGCTTCTGCGGCGACGCGCGCGGCCACGCCGAGATCCTCGCGTGCCTCGAGGCCGGCACGGACTGGACCGGCCAGCAGGAGGCTACCGACATCGTGCTGACGCCCGCGGCCTGCTACCCGGTCTACCCGGTCGCCGCCGCGCGGGGCGCGCTGCCGGCCGAGGGCCGCCTGTTCGACCTGCAATCCTACTGCTTCCGGCGCGAGCCCTCGCTCGAACCGACCCGGATGCAGCTCTTCCGGATGCGCGAGTACGTGCGCATGGGCAGCCCCGAGCAGGTTCTGGCCTTCCGCGAATCCTGGCTCGAGCGCGGCACGGCCATGATCCGCGCCCTCGGCCTCCCCCTCGCGATCGACGCGGCCAACGACCCGTTCTTCGGCCGCGCCGGCCGGATGCTCGCCAACAACCAGCGGGCGCAGGGGCTGAAGTTCGAGCTGAACGTCCCGGTCAACAGCGTCGACAAGCCGACGGCCTGCCTCAGCTTCAACTATCACCAGGATCATTTCGGCAGCACCTGGGAGCTGCGTCAGGCGGACGGCGAGGTCGCCCACACGGCCTGCGTCGGCTTCGGCCTGGAGCGGATCACCCTGGCGCTCCTGCGCCACCACGGGCTCGATCTCGCCGCCTGGCCCGAGGCCGTGCGCGCCGAGCTGTGGGGCTGAGGCGGTGACCGCCGCTCTGCGCCTGCCGGACGGTCTCGGAGCCGCGGGACCGTACGTCCCGCATCCGCTCCACGATTCCGGCCGCGACTGGCCGGAGACGAACTGCTACGTCGACCTCTGGATCGAGCTCCTGCACGGCCGCGGCCTCGTCCCGGAGGCGATGCTGGGCTTCACCCTGCGGCAGGACTTCGAAGGCGACCAGTTCACCTTCTTCAAACCGCCGACCGGCGACATCGAGCGGCTCTACGGTCTCGAGGTGCTGGAGCTCGCGGTCTACGGCGGCCTCGAGAACCACGCCGTGATCCAGGCCGCGGCCGGCCGGCCGGTCCTGGTCGAGGTCGACGCGATCCACCTGCCCGACACGCAGGGGACCACCTACGGCCGCGAGCACGGCAAGACTACGATCGGGATCCTGGCCCTCGATCCGGCCTCTCAGGAACTCGACTACCTGCACAACGCGGGTCGCTTCCGGCTCTCGGGGGCGGATTACGCCGGGATCTTCGGGCCGGCGACGTTGCCGCCCTACGCCGAGTTCGTGAAGGCCGTTGCCGCGCCGCTCGGCACGGCGGAGCTGCCGACGGTCGCGCGCGAACTGCTCGTCCGGCATCGAGCCCGGGCGCCCCGGCGCAACCCCGTCCTGGCGTTCCGCGACGCCCTCGCGGCGAGTGCCGGGAATCTGGTCGTCCGGCCGCTCGGCGTGTTCCACGCCTATGCCTTCAACACGACGCGCCAGCTCGGCGCCAATTTCGAGATGCTCGCCAGCCATCTCACGTGGCTCGAAGCCCGGGAGGCCGGCGGATTCGCGCCCGCCGCCGCGGCCGCCGCGGATCTCAGCCGCGAGGCCAAGGCCTTCCAGTTCCAGCTCGCCCGCGCCTTCCACCGCCGCTCGGCCGAGGGCATGGCGCCGCGCCTCGACCGCCTCGCGGCGACCTACGATCGCGTCTTCGCGGACCTCGACCGCGCGCTGGACGGCTGAGAGCCGCGATGGCCCGCATCCGCAGCGTCGACGATCGGGCGCCGGAGGTCGAGCTCGGGCCGTGGCGGCTCGCCGCGACGCCGCCGGGCGCCTGCGCAGGGCCCGGCGACCTCGACGCGGTCACCGACTGGATCCCGGCCGAGGTTCCCGGCACGGCCGCCGCCGCCCTGCAGGCGGCCGGACGCTGGAGCGCCGCGGCGCCGGAGCCGATCCACGACCGCGACGTCTGGTATCGGACCCACCTCACCGGCTCCGGCCCGGCCCGGCTGCGCTTCGCGGGTCTCGCCACCATCGCCGAGATCTGGCTCGACGGCATCCCGGTCCTCTGCACCCGCTCGATGTTCGAGGAGCACGTCGTCGACGTGGATCTCGGCGGCACCTCCGAGCTCGCGCTGTGCTTCCGCGCGCTCCGGGCGGCGCTCGACCGTCCGGCCAAGCGCGGGCGCTGGCGGCCGCGGATGATCACGCCCGGGTCGCTGCGCCACCTGCGCACCAGCGTCCTCGGATTCATGCCGGGCTGGTGTCCCGAGATCGACCATGTCGGTCCCTACCGCCCGCTGACGGTCGAGCCTGTCCGCCTCCGGGTATCCGCCGCGGACGTGCGTCCGACCCTCGACGGCGACATCGGCCGCCTGGCCGTGAGTCTGCGGGTCGACGGACCGGTCGGCACCGTCCGCCTCCGGTGCGGCGGCGGCGAAGCCCCGCTCGCCGAGGTCGAGCCGGGCGTGTTCGCGGGCGCCCTGGCGCTGCCCGGCATCGCGCCCTGGTGGCCGCATACCCACGGGGTGCCGAACCTCCACCCGGTCGAGGTCCGCGTCGACGATGCGGGGGTCGACCTGGGCCTCGTCGGCTTCCGGACCCTGGCGCTCACGCGGCCGTTCGAGGAGGGTCTCGCGCTGGCCGTGAACGGCGTGCCGGTCTTCTGCCGCGGCGCCGTCTGGACGCCGCCGGACCTCGTCGGGCTGGGCTCGGACGGCGCTCGCACGCTGCTCGGGCTGGCGCGCGCGGCCGGCATGAACATGCTGCGCGTCCCGGGGACGACGCTCTATCCGCCCCCGGACTTCTACGATCTCTGCGACGAGCTCGGCATCCTGGTCTGGCAGGACCTGATGCTCGCCAACTTCGACTACCCGCACGCCGACCCGGCCTTCGCGGCCGAGCTCGACCGCGAGCTGTCGGGCTTCCTCGACCGGACGCAGACCGCGCCGTCGCTCTGCGTGATCTGCGGCGGGAGCGAGGTCTGGCAGCAGGCAGCGATGCTCGGGGCGCCGCGCGCCGTCTGGGCCGACGCGTTCTGCGCCGGGACCCTGCCCGGGCGCGTGGCGGCGCTGCGCCCCGATCTCGTCGTCGTGCCGAACTCGCCCTCCGGCGGCGACCTGCCGTTCTCGCCGCGCGGGGGCTGCACCCACTATTTCGGGGTCGGTGCCTATCGACGGCCGATCGAGGATGCCCGCCGGGCCGAGGTCGGCTTCGCCAGCGAGTGCCTCGCCTTCGCCAACCCGCCGGAGCCCGGCACGCCGGGCCCGACCGGGCCGGCGGACCCGCTCTGGCAGTCCGGAATCCCTCAGGACCGCGGCGCCGACTGGGACTTCGAGACGGTGCGCGACCACTACGTCGGCGCGCTCTACGGCGTCGATCCGGCCGCGCTGCGCGCCGAAGATCCGGACCGCTACCTGGAGCTCGGCCGCGCCGCGGTGGCGGAGGTCATGGAGGCGACCTTCGCGGAGTGGCGCCGGCCGCGCTCGCCGACGGCCGGGGGCCTCGTCCTGATGCTGCGCGACCTCGCGCCCGGCGCCGGCTGGGGCGTGATCGACTGGACTCAGCGCCCGAAATCCGCCTGGTACGCGCTGAAGCGCGCCTTCCGCCCGGTCCAGGTCCTCCTCACCGACGAGGGCCTCGACGGCCTGCACGTCCACATCCTCAACGAGACGGCCGAGGCCCGGGCGCTGACCCTGACTCTGACCTTCTGCGAGGCCGGTGGCCGCGTCGCGGCGCGCGCCGAGCGCGACCTCGTGGCCGGCCCGCGGTCGGCGCTGACGCTCACCTCCGCCGCCCTGCTCGGCCGCTTCTTCGACGCCGCCGACAGCTACCGGTTCGGGCCACGGATCCACGATCTCGCCCACGCGCAACTGAGCGACGCCGACGGGAGCGCGATCGCAGAGAGCTTCCACGTCCCCGGCGCGCGGCCGGTCGATCGATCGGCCATCGGTCTCCGGGCCGAGCCGGTCGCGACCGCGGAGGGGCCCGGTCTGCGGATCAGCACCGACCGCTTCGCCCGTGGCATCCAGGTGCTGGCCCCCGGCGCGCGGCCGGATGACAGCGGCTTCCATCTCGCGCCGGGAGCGAGCCGGATCGTCACCTTCGCGGAGGCCGCCCGGCCTCCGCGCGGGCGGGTGCGGGCGATCAACAGCGATGAGATCGTGGAATTCGGTCATGACGGTTGAGGTCGGGTTCGAGGCCGCGGTGCCGGTGACCTTCGAGGGGCTGTTCGGGTGGCTTCATCCGGCGGCCGGGACCCGGGGCGTGATCCTCTGCGGGGCCTACGGTTTCGAGCAGATGGCCGCGCATCGGCCCTGGCGCTTCCTGGCCGAGAGCCTCGCCGCGGCGGGCTGCCCGACTCTGCGCTTCGACTATGCGGGCGAGGGCGACTCGTCCGATCCCGAAGAGGCGCGGGTCGATGCCTGCGTCGCGGCGGTCCGCCAGGCCATCGGGTTCCTGCGCGCGACGGCCGGCGTCACGGAGATCGTGGTGGTCGGCCTGCGTCTGGGCGCGACCTTCGCGGCCCTGGCCGGTCAGGACGAGGCCGTGGACCGCCTCGTCCTGCTGGCGCCGGTCACGACCGGGCGCGCCTATCTGCGCGAGATGCGTCTGCGGGCGCAGACGATCGGCCGCCTGCCGGACGGGTCGGCCCCGGCACAGGACCCGGACAACCTCACCGTCGGCGGCTTCCGGATGGAGGCGGCCTTCCTCGCCGATCTCGCCGACCTGAACCTCGCGCGGCTCGATCGGGCGCCGGCCGGCCGCGCGCTGCTCCTCGCATCCGACACCAAGGCGCTGGCCGCACGCCTCGGCGCTCTCGGCTGCGACGTGACGACCGGTGCGTTCCCGGGTCTCGCGGCGCTCGTCGCCGACCCGATCTTCTCCGACATCCCGACCGCGGACTTCGCCCGCGTGATCGACTTCGCGACCGAGGGCATGCCGGCCGCCGGGCCACGAACTGGCGGCACCGTCGCCGGTAGCAAACTTCCGAACGGCCTGACCGGGCCGGGCTGGACCGAGGTGCCGGTTCGATTCGCGCGCGGCCTGCTCGGCATCCGGTGCCGGCCGGATCGGGCGGAAGGACCGGTGCCGACCATCCTGTTCGTCTCGACCGGCATGAGCGTGCACTCGGGCTGGGGCCGCCAGACCACGGATCTCGCCCGGCGCCTCGCCGCGGAGGGGATCGCGTCGTTCCGGTTCGACCTGCGCGGCATCGGCGACAGCGACGACCGGCCGGACGGCCGCAAGCCCCTCTTCGCCGCGGACGGGTTCGCCGACGTCGTGGCGGCGATCGATCAGATCGCTGCCACGGGCGGCCCGATCATTCTGGTGGGCGGATGCAGCGGCGCCTACGCGGCCTTCCACGCCCTCTGCCGGGACCGCAGGGTCGACGGGGCGCTCCTGCTGAATCTCTACTGCTTCGACTGGGATCCGGATCAGGACCTCGACCAGGTCATCCGGCAGACCTTCGGGAGCGCGTCCACCTACGCGGCCCTGCTCAAGCGGGGTGCGACGTGGCGGCGGCTGATGCGCGGCGAGATCCGGATCGCCGCGATCGCCACCGTCCTCGCCCGGCGCGGGATCGAGGCCGCGATCCGCCGAATTCGCCGGACTCTCCGTGCCGGGCCGCTCGGGGGCTCGCCCGCCCGGCGGATCGCCGCCCTGCGGCGCCGGGGCGCCGAGATCCGCCTGCTCTACAGCGCGGGCGATCCCGGGCTCGCGGCCGTCCGCCGCCATCTCGGACGCTCGCCCGGAACAGCGGACCGCCGCGTCGGCGCGCCCGTAACGGTGGTGCCGGGCGTGGACCACAATTTCGGGTCCCGCGCGGCCCAGGCCCGGGTCGCCGAGGCGCTGCAGGACCTCCTGCGGGCCGTCCGGCACACCCACGCGACGCGCACCGCCGCGGCTGAGGCCGCCGCGCCGCGCGGCAGCCTCACCCTGGCGGGCCGGACGTGACTCGCCTCACGCGCCGGTCGGCCCTCGCCCTGGCGGCGGGCGCTCTGGCGGCCGGTCGAGCCGTCGCGGCCGAACCGCTGCACCGCTGCGAGGCGCTGATCGACTCGATCGGCGTCAACGTGCATCTCGGCCATCGCGGCAGCCCCTACGTCGACCGCTTCGCCGCCTGCGCCCAGGCGCTCGACGAACTCGGGATCCGCCACCTGCGCGACGATATCGTGCTCGTCGGCGACGAGCCGGCCGGGCAGTTCGAGCGGATCGCCGATCTGGCCGACCGGGGCTACCGTTTCAGCCTGATCTTCTACGACGGGCTCACGCCGGGGCCGCGCGTGCCCCCGGAGCGCTTCGCCGAGATCGCCGGCTGGGCCGGCGACGGGCTCCTCGTGGCGGAGGGCGGCAACGAGCCGCCGGTGGCGGCGCGGCCGGGCCTCGCGCGGCTGTCGGCCGATCATCAGACCGCACTCTTCCGCGCGGTCCGGGCGGATGCCCGGGCCGAGGCCGTGCGGGTTGCCGGGCCGAGCTACATCCAGGGCAACGTCGCGGCGGCGCAGAACCTCGCCGCGGTGGTCGACCTCGCGAACATCCACGCCTATCCGGGAGCCGAGCACCCGGAGACCGACGGTGGCGGCAGCCTCGCGCGCTTCGTCGCGGCCGCGCGGCCGGTCTTCGGCGAGGCGCCGGTGATCGCGACCGAGAACGGCTACCACACGGCGCTCGCCACCGGCAGCGCCCACCTGCCGATCTCGCCGGGGCTGCGCGCCCGGTACCTCCCGCGGATGCTGCTCTGGAGCTACCTCCAGGGCGTGCGGCGGACCTACCTGTACGAGCTGATCTCCAGCTTCGACCGCGGCGACGCGGATCCCGAGAGCCGTTTCGGCCTTCTCGCCCACGATGGCCGCCCGACCCCCGCCTTCGCCGCGGTGCGCAACCTCGTCCGGCTGTTCGGCGCCCCGACCGCGGAGAGCGCCGCCGTTCCGGCCGATCGCGACGTCACGCTCGCCGGCCCCGTTCCCGATCTCGTGACCGCGCGGTTCGCGCGGCGAGACGGGGCGACGCTCGTCCCGATCTGGCTCGGCCTCGACGGGTGGGACCGGCGCAGCCGCGCACCGCGGCCGGACGTGCCGGTGCGGACCGCCGAGCTCCGCCTGTCGCGCCAGCCCCGGCGGGTGCGCCTCCATCGCTTCGACGACGACGGCGCCGTGCGCGTGGTGGATCTTCCCGCGGACAGGCGGGTGCCGATCCCGGTCACGGACCGACTCGGCGTCGTCGAGCTGACGTAGCGCGACCGCCGACGAAGCCCGTCCCCAGACGCGCCTGAACTCCGACCCTCGCGGAGGCCGACTCCATGCTGAGCTACCTGGGTGACAAGATCGTCGGCCTGACCCTCGCGGTCCTGAACGCGCTCGCGCCGCTCGAAGTCCACGTCGACAAGGGCGTCCCCTACGCTGCCGGGAGCGAGCACCGGGCGGACATCTACCGGCCGGCCGCGGGGAAGCCGCGCCCTGTCGCCGTGTTCCTGTACGGCGGCGGATGGCGGACCGGATCGAAGGATGAGGTCGCCTATGTCGGTGCGGCCTTCGCGCGGCGGGGTGTCGTCGCGGTCATCCCCGATTACCGCCACGTCCCGGCGGCGACCCTCCAGGACATCCTCGCGGACAACGCTGCCGCCGTCGCCTGGACGATCGCGCACGCGGCCGAGTACGGCGGCGATCCCGCCCGTGTCACCGTCGTGGGGCACTCCTCGGGGGCCTGGGCCGCCGCGATGCTGGGGCTCGACCGGACCTGGCTCGAGCGGGCCGGCTCCAGTCCCGCCAAGCTCGCCGGCATCGTCGGCCTGGCCGGGCCCTACGCGACGTCGGCGCTGACCGATCCGCAGGATCGCCAGGTGTTCGTGGGCAGCGACCCGGCGATGCAGCCGATCAACCACGCCGCGGATTCCCACCCCGCGATGCTGCTGGCCACCGGTGCGGCGGATCTCGACGTCAATCCCGCCGGAACCCTGGCGCTCGACCGCGAGTTGCGGGGCTTCGACGGCCAGGAGACCATGAAGATCTACCCCGGTCTCGGCCACGGGCAGATCGTTCACGCGATGAGCTTCCCGTTCAGTCTCCGGTTCTCGGTCGCGGACGACGTCGCGCGCTTCGTCAAGGGCGCCCGTGCCGGCCCGTGAGGCGGAGCGCGAGAGGGCAGGGACCGACGCGGCCCGCGCCGATCCCTGCCGCCCGCGCCCCGACGGGCCGCGATTTCAGTGATAGCCCGGCGCGCCCGCCGCGACCTTGCCGCGGAACAGCCAGTAGACGTAGGCCGTGTAGGCGAGGATCATCGGCACCAGGACCACCGCGCCGGCCAGCAGGAACGCCTGGCTGCTCGGGTGGGTCGCCGCGTCCCAGATCGAGATCGCCGGCGGGACGATCATCGGCCACAGGCTGATCCCGAGCCCGACATACGACATCAGGAACAGCCCCAGGGCGCAGAGGAACGGCGCGACCTCGGCCCGACGATCGAGCGCGACGAAGAAGCGCCACGCCAGCAGCGCGACCAGGGCCGGCACCGGCGCGGCCAGGGCAAGGTTCGGCCAGGACAGCCAGCGCGCCCGGAACGCCTCGCTCAGGATCGGCATCGCGGCCGAGACGATCACGATGGCCGCCAGCGTGGCGAGGCCGAGCCGGCGCGCGAGCCTGTAGGCCCGGAGCTGGAGCTCGCCCTCCGTCTTCCAGATCAGCCAGCAGGCGCCGAGCAGGCCGTAGCCAGCCACCAGGGCGGCGCCGGTCAGCAGCGAGAACGGCGTCAGCCAGTCCCACCAGCCGCCCGCGTAGGCCCGACCCTCGACCCGGATGCCCTGGACCAGGGCCCCGAGGCAGATGCCCTGGCAGAAGGTCGCCACGTAGCTGCCCCACGAGAACGACCGGTCCCAGGTCCGCTGGCTCGCGGGGGAGGCCGCGCGGAACCGCATCTCGAAGGCGACGCCGCGGAAGACCAGTGCCAGGAGCATCAGGATCAGCGGCATGTAGAGGGCCGGCAGGATCGTGGCGTAGGCCAGCGGGAACACCGCGAACAGCCCGCCGCCGCCGAGGATAAGCCAGGTCTCGTTGCCGTCCCAGACCGGCGCGACGGTGTTGACCATGACGTCGCGGTCCGCCTTGCCGCGCACCGCCGGGAACAGGATGCCGACTCCGAGGTCGAAGCCGTCCATCACCACGTAGAGGAAGACCGCGGTGGCGATGAGGAGCGCCCAGATGAGCGTGAGGTCGAGGGACATCGGGACTACTCCGCGGGCTGCGCGAGGGGGCGGGCGGCATCCTGCGCGCCGGCGACGAGGGCGGGGGCGGGCGTGATGCCGGCGGTGCGGATCGGCTGTCCGGGGGGCGGGCCGGGCTCGTGGGCGTGCGGCGCCTGGTTGAACAGGTGCAGGAGGTACCAGATGCCCGTGCCGAACACCGCGAGGTAGACCGCCGCGAAGGCCGCCAGCGAGGCGGCGACGGCCGGGGCCGCCACCGGGGACACGCTGTCGACGGTGCGCAGGGCGCCGTAGACGGTGAAGGGCTGACGACCGGCTTCCGTCACCGTCCAGCCGGCCGTGACGGCGATCAGCCCGGACGGCCCCATGCCGACGGCGAAGCGGTGCAGCCAGGCGGTGTCGTAGAGCCGTCCCCGATGGCGCAGCCACAGAGCGGCGAGGCCCAGGGCGATCATCAGCAGGCCGAGGCCGACCATGATCCGGAACGACCAGAACACCAGCGGGAGGTTGGTCGGCCAGAGGTCGCGCGGCATGTCGTTGAGGCCGCGGACCTCACCGTCGAGATCGTGGGTCAGGTAGAGGCTGGCGAGGCCGGGGATCCCGATCCGGTCCCGCACCGCGCGTGCCTCCGCGTCCGGCCATCCGAACAGGATCGCGGGGGCCCGGCGCTCCGTCCGGAAATGCCCCTCCATGGCGGCGACCTTGGCGGGCTGGTGCTGGTAGGAATTGCCGCCGTGGAGGTCGCCGATCACCAGCTGGGCCGGGGCCACCGCGGCGGCCATCCACATGGCCATCGAGAACATCAGACGGGCCCGGGGGTTGGCCCGGTCGCGCAGCAGGTGCCACGCGCCCACCGCGCCGACGATCATCGCGGTGGTGAGGTAGGCGCCGGTGACCGTGTGGGCGAAGCGGTAGGGGAAGGACGGGTTGAAGACGATCGCCCACCAGTCGGCCGGGTTGAAGCGGCCGTCCGGCCCGACGACGTGGCCGGTGGGCGTCTGCATCCAGGAATTGGCCGAGAGGATCCAGAACGCCGAGGTGAGGGTGCCGACGGCGACGAGGCAGGTCGCCAGGAAGTGCAGCCCCTTGCCGACCCGCTCCAGGCCGAACAGCATGACGCCGAGGAAGCCGGCCTCCAGGAAGAAGGCCGTGAGCACCTCGTAGCCGAGGAGCGGCCCGAGCACGGGGGCCGTCCGGTCGGCGAAAACCGACCAGTTGGTGCCGAACTGGTAGCTCATGACCAGGCCCGACACGACGCCCATCGCGAAGGCGACCGCGAAGATGCGGAGCCAGTAGCGGTAGGTGTCCAGATAGACGGCCCTGCCGGTCCGCAGCCAGAAGCCTTCGAGCACGGCGAGGTAGCTCGCGAGCCCGATGGTGAAGGCCGGGAACAGGAAGTGCCAGACGACAGTGAGCGCGAACTGGGCTCGCGCGAGATTGACTGCACTCGGCAGTTCGAGGGCGGACATCGCGGTCTCCAGAGGGGACGAACGCGGCAGCTCTGCCGCGGCCCGGAGGCGGACGCGTTGATTCAGCTCAAGGCCGCAGCCGCGAATCCGGGGGCTTCGGCGCGATTGCGCTGGATCAAGGCCGTCGCCCGCGCGTGCGGCGACGGTGGCGCAGGGTCCCGGTCAGGGCTCGCGAGGAGAGCGCCATGTCCTACGCCAACATCCTGGTCTCGGTGGATTTCGCCGAGGCGACGGCCGACCGCGTCCGGCTCGCGGCCGCGCTGGCGCGCCGCTTCGACGCGACGCTCACCGGCGCCGCCGCGGCCGAGGTGCCGGCGCCGCTCTTCGCCCACGACATCCGGGACGCGCAGGCCCAGTACGAGCGCTCGAAGGCGAAGATCCTGCAGGAGGTCGAGCGCGCGCAGGCCGTCTTCGCCCGGTGCGCGGGCACGGCGCCCCGCACCGCCTGGCGGGGCGGCGCGGACCGGTCGTTCGCCCATCTCGTGGAGCGGGGCCGCGCCGCTGACCTGATCGTGGTGGGCGGTGCCGGCGACACCGAGATCGATCCGAGCCCGTTCGGCGTGGCGGTCGCCCCCGTCCTGATGGAGGCGGGGCGCCCCGTCCTCGTCGTCCCGCAGCACTATGCTGGGGAACCGGGCAAGCGGATCGTCGTGGCCTGGAAGGATACGCCGGAGGCGCGGCGGGCGATTTCGGGCGCCCTTCCGTTCCTGCGCTCCGCCGGCCAGGTCTTCGTCGTGACGACCGGTCAGGGCGCCCGCCTCGAGGGGGCCGAGGAGGTCGCGGCCCATCTCAGGCTCCACGGCGCGGCCGTCACGACCCACCTGCTGACCACGGCGGTCAGCGATGGGGAGGAGATCCTGCGGTTCGCCCGCGCGCAGGAGGCCGACCTGATCGTCATGGGAGCCTACGGCCACTCGCGCCTGCGGGAGTGGGCCTTCGGCGGCGCTACCCGCGACGTCCTGCAGGCGAGCAGTCTCTGCTGCCTGATGGCGCATTGATGGCGTGGATTGGCGCGGCGACCGCCTCGATCGCCGACGGGGCGACCGACGCGCGCCCGGCCGGTGCGGTTCTAGCGCGCGAAATGGGTGGTCGACATGCGGTCCGTGACGAGTTCGCACGGGACCCCGTCGACGTGCGGAACCGGCTCGCGCCGGATGAGCGCGAGGGCGTCGTCGACCGCGCGACGGCTCAGGGTGCCGGCGTCCTGGTAGATCGTCACGGCGAGGCGCTTGTCCTGCATCGCCTGCATGCCGTCGGCGGTCGCATCCACGCCGCCGATGAGGATCCGGCCCGCCGGGATCCCGGCAGCCTCGACCGCCTCGGCGGCGCCGAGCGCCATCTCGTCGCTGCCGGCGGCGATGACATCGATGCCGAGGCCGCGGGTGAGCCACCCGGCGACGGCGGCCCGCGCCGGCGCGCGGCCCCCATCGGCCGTCGTCTCCGCGACGAGCCGGAGTCCCGGGCTCACGGAGAGCACGTCCCTGGCGCCCTTCTGTCGGAGCACCGAGGCGGGATCGGAGGCGCTGCCCGCGATGAGCGCGACGCGCCCGGTGCCGCCCAGCATCTGAGCGAGCTTGCGCATCTGCAGACGCCCGGCAACGAGGTCGTGCGGAACGACATGCGTGACCCGTCCGGCGAACCAGTCCGCGCGCGGGCCCTGACCGATGAGGACCAGCGGGACGTCCGCCTCGAGGGCCAGCCGGGTGATCTCCTCGCGGGCCGACAGGTCGACCGGCATCACCACGAGGGCGTCGACCTTCGCGGCGATGAACTTCCGCACCTGAGCGATCTGCACCTCGCCCGCACCCTCAGGTGCCTCGGCGAAGCGGGCCTCCACGCCGCGCGCGCGCGCGTGCTCGTCGAGGCCGTCGTGCAGGCGCCGGGCGGCAGCCGCCGGCGGCGTCAGGATCGCGATCGTGGCAGCCGAGGCCGGAAACGCCCAAGCCCCGAGGGCGAGGACGAGGGTTCCCGTCCGGAGCGACCCGCCGATGAAGCGGCCACGCGCCCACTCGGTTGAGCTCATGAGGCCTGTTCCGTCCCGCTCGCCGCGTGCCCCGTTTCAGGCGGCACGGAGGCTCTCCAAGATGCCGGCGATCTCGTCGCCGAGACGCGCGGTGTCCCGCGTCAGGCGCTCCGCCGCGGTGAGCACGGCGGTCGCAGCCGGATCGGCCGCCTCGGGCGTGCTGGCGACGTCCGCGCTGTCGGCGCCGAGCCGCTCGGTATCGTCTGTCGCCTCCGCGACGGTCAGCGCGACCGCCCGCGCGGCCGCGCCCTGCCGCTCCGCGGCATCGCCTATGGCACGCGCCGCGCGGCTCATGTCCTCGACCCGCGCCGTGATGCCCGCGATTGCCGACACCGCTTCCGCGGTCGAGCCGCGGATCTCGGCCACGTGCTGGCCGATGAGGTCAATGGCCGCCTTGGTCTGAGCGGCCAGGACCTTCACTTCGGAAGCGACCACCGCGAAGCCGCGGCCCGCGTCGCCGGCACGGGCAGCCTCGATCGTGGCGTTGAGCGCCAGAAGATCGGTCTGGGCGGCGATCTTGGCGACCATGCGGACGACGTCGCCGATCCGGTCCACGGCGCCGCTGAGCGCCTGCACGCGGGCGGTGGACTGCACCGCGTCCGCCGCGGCGATCCCGGCCAGGGTTGCGGCGGCCGCTGCCCGCGCCCCGACCTCCTCGACCCCCACCCCGAACTCATCGGCAGAGACGGCGATCCGCCGGACGCTGGATCGCGTCCGCTCGAGCAGAGCACCTATCCTGGCCGATCGACGTTCCGTCTCGCGGATCGCCCGGCCAACGCCGTCGGCGGTCCCGCGCAGCGCCGCAGCGGTGGAAGACACGGTCTCGACGATGCCGGCGATCGTGGTCTCGACCTGCCCGGTCGCCTCTTCGACCACGATGCGCCGCCGCTCGCCCTGCGCGCGCACCCGAGCAGCCTCCGCGTCCCGCAGCTCAGCGTGGCGCAGGATCTCTTGAAGGGCTCTCGTGGCGGCCGCCACGACGCCGAGTTCGACGGCACCCGCGGTCGATGGGATCGCAACCGTGAGATCCTTGTCGGCCAGTCGCTGCAGGGCGGAGGCCAGCGCGGTCATCGGGTGCGCGACGCGGCGCAGGGCGAGTTGCACCAGCCCCAGGGCAGCGAGGGCGGCGCTCAACAGGCCGATCGCGAGCGCCAGGCGATAGGTCGTATCGGCGGCATCGACGGCCTCGACCAGCCCGGTGACGCCGTCGCGGTCGGTCAGCACCGCATCGGCCGCCCGCGTGACGGCCGCGGCGTCGGCCTGCAGCGCTGTCATCAGGACCGTGTCGGCGAGATCGCGTTCCCCGGCACGGTCGTGCGCGGCCACCTCGGCCTCCGCGGCCAGGAAATGCTGCCAGGCTTCCCACAGACCTTGCGCCAGTTTCCGCTCGTCCGCCGTCCTGACGGTGGGCGCGTAGGCGCTCCAGGCCTTCGTAAATGCCTCGTGCGCCCGCGTATTTCGGTCGATGTCGTCGCGGCGCACCGCGACGGTGGATGCGGCGTGCGCCAGATGGTCGAGCGCACGGAGTTCCTGTGTCAGCTGCTTCATGGTGCCGAGAAGCCTGACAGCCGTAATTTCTCGGGCCAGAGATCGACTGGCAAAATCGATCGCGCCGAACTGGACCGCCGTAACGCACCCGATCGCGATGGAGACACAGAACATCGAGGCTGAGAAGCCGATCACAATTGTTCTGAGACGCAGATTACAATGATTTCTGCTCCAGATCGGACGGTACACCATAGACTCTGCCCGAGTCGAGACCTCCATGAGGCATCTATTTTACAATCTGCAGAAAATCAATCGCTCGCGATGATCGTCATCGCCAGTTCATTCGAAACGTTTCTACGCTTTCAAAGTCTATTAATTGGAATTATAGACTGCATTTTTGCATCAAGGTCCGCATTCAAAGCATTTTTATCGCACTCTTAGACATCGGAGATCTATATCGATGGGCAATACTGAGAGGACGCGCGATGTTGTGGGGCGAGCAGCCGTGCGGCGGCAGGCGCGGGTTGGCCGGCCGGACGCCCCGTTTCCCCCGCGGAGAGTCCGGCCCTGGCAGGGGACACGGAACATCCGCTCCGTGGTCCGCTGGCGGCGGAAGTACCCCCTATGAGGCGCTGCCAGGCGAACGCGTCGACACATGAATCGCGGCCGGGTTCATCGCGGCGGGCCGCCGCGGTGAGGGCCGCGTCAGAGCGGCTTGGACTGCTGGGCGCGCATCCACAGCAGACCGGCGACCCCCATCCAGGGACACACGAAGACGATGAAGGCGACCAACCCCATGGGGACCTCCCGGCCGAGTGCAGCGGACGTCAGGAAATGCCCGGGGTTTTTGCCGGATCCCGCTTATCGGACACGGCCCGGGCTTGCCGCGCCATGGCGATCAACTCCGAGGCCGTGAGGCCGCGGAGCGGTGGCGGCTCGGGAAGGGCAGCGAGTCCCGGCGAACGCGGTGCGGGCGGAAGGGCGGCCGCGCGCCCGGGCCAGAGCCGCCCCAGCCGTCCCGCCTTCCGCAAGCTTCGTTCCGCCACGCATCTGTCTCCCGCGCATCGAGTGCGGTCACGGGTAGGCGAGGGCCTCGGAGAAGGTTAGCGGGGCCGGAACAGGGGTCGGACACGGGACCGGCGTCGGGCGTATGCGAGCCCCCCTGGGCAGGCGCGCCCGTCGCCCTACCGCTGGCGTTTTCGCGATTCTCGGCGGATCGGCCGGCAAGCACACCACCGGATGATGTCGCCCGGATCCTCACGAAAGCGGCGCTCAGCCGCCGGCGAGCTCCGCAGGGTCGGGACCGTCGAGAGGGCCGATGCGTCGAGCCACCGGCGCGCCGATGGCGCTGCTTGAGCGAAGGCCACGTCTACTCCGGAAATACCCGATGACACCGCGACAAGCGGCGCGCGATGGCAGCCCTGCTACCGCGAGCATTCCGGGGCGCCGCGTTTTTTTTGAATTGCTGGCTGAATCGAACACGGGTTCGAGAATCGTAGATCGGTTCGGAAAAGCCTGGACGATCATCGTGTCCCGATCGGCTCGGGCTCGGGACACGCGATCAACATCTGCGGCGATCGGCCGGCCTGACGACTTAACGGGTTGCCGTGACTCCCTGACCCCTTCGCGTCGGTACGTGTTCAGATCAGGCGGTGTCGCGCCGGCTTACCCGGCGCGGTTGAGCAAAAATCACCCCTCTGTGATGCTGGCGCAGGACCGCCGCACGCTATCTGAGCTAAACGAACCCTCCCGGCTTTCGGCGCTGAGAGAGCGAACATGGCAGAGCCTGAAGCAACGGACGCGCGCCTCGCGCAGCTCGAAGCGGACAACGCCCGTCTCCGCCGCCTCCTGGACAAGTCCGGGACACCGGACGGTCTGCGTCACGGCTTGCGCGACACGTTGGCGATGCTGCGGGCTGTCCTGCGGCTCTCGGCCGAGACCGCCGAAACCGTCGACGGCTACGCGACGCACCTCGAAGGTCGGCTCGACGCCATCGCGCGGGTGCGGGTCGCGGCCGACACCTTCGGCGAGGTCAGCCTGCACACGCTGATCTCCGACGAGTTGATGATCCACCTGATCCGCGAAGGCGAGCAGGCGACGCTGGAGGGCCCGACTGTGCGCCTCAGGCCGAAGGCCGCGCAGCTGATGGCCCTGGCAGTCCACGAACTCTGCAGCAACGCGGTCGAGCACGGCGCCTTCGGTCTCTCGAAGGGCGGTGTCGACGTCACCTGGGCCGTCGCCGGTGACGGGAAGAGCGCGCCCGGTGACCTGACGCTCGTCTGGAAGGAGTCGGGCGGCACCGGCGTCACGCAGCCGGGCCGGCGCGGCTTCGGCATGCAGGTGCTCACCGAGATGTTGAGCTACGAGCTGCGCGCGGCCGTCGCGCTCGCCTTCGAGCCCGACGGGTTGCGCTGCACGGTGAGCTGCCCGCTGATCCCGCGGATCGGGCGCTTGGTCGAGGACGAGCGCGCGGACGAAGCCGGCGAACCGGGCTGATCCGGCGGCCCCCGCTCGGATCGCCGTCAGCCGAAGGCCCGCGCGGTCTCCCGGACCTGCCGAGTCGCTCGGTCCGCCCGGCCGCTCGCCTCCGCGATCGTGGTCATCCCGCCGGAGATCGCCGCGACGTCCTGCGCGGCGGTCTGCATGCTGCCCGACATCTCGCGCATCACCGCGGATTGCTCCTCCACCGCCGCCGCGATGGTCGACGAGGCGGCGTCCAGGGTCCGGATGGTGCCCTGGATCGCGTCGATGGCGTCGACGGCTTCGCGGGTCGCCGCCTGCGTCGAGGAAATCTGGTGGCGGATCTGATCGGTCGCGCGGCCGGTCTGCGCGGCCAGGGTTTTCACCTCCGACGCCACCACCGCGAAGCCGCGACCGGCCTCACCGGCGCGGGCCGCCTCGATGGTGGCGTTGAGCGCGAGCAGGTTCGTCTGCGCGGCGATGCCGGCGATGAGGCCCAGGACCTCGCCGATCTGCGCGGCCTGGTCGCTGAGGCCGGTCACGATCCGGCCGGTGCGCTGCGCCTGCTCCACGGCCTGCCCGGCCGTCTCGGCGGCGTGGCTCACGTGCTGGCTGATCTCGTCCACCGAGGCCGACAGCTGCTCCGCGCCGGTGGCCACCGACCGGATGTCGCCGGACACGCGGCCCACGCGCGCGACCGCCGCGTCGGCCTGGCGGGTCACATCCGCGACGGCGTCGCCGATGGCGTCCAGCTCCGCGCCGATGGCGCGCTGCGCGGCGGCGCGCTGCTGCCGTTCACGGACCTGGGCGGTGATGTCGGTGGCGAACTTGACGACCCGGACGGGCCGTCCGTCCGAATCCGTGATCGGGTTGTAGGTCGCCTGGATCCAGATTTCGCGGCCACCCTTGCCGGTCCGCCTGAACGCGCCGGACTGGAATTCTCCACGCCCGAGGGCGGCCCAGAACGTCCGGTACTCTTCGCCGACGCGCTCCGCCTCGCCGACGAACAGGCTGTGGTTCCGTCCGACGATCTCGTCGAGCCGGTAGCCCACCGCGTCGAGGAAATTGGCGTTGGCGCTGAGGATCGTGCCGTCCAGCGAGAAGGCGATCACCGCCTGCGAGCGGTGCAGCGCGCTGATCTGCCCCTCGAGATCGAGGGCGCGCAGCTTCTGGGCGGTGATGTCCGTGGCGAACTTGACGATCTTGACCGGTCTGCCGCCGGCGTCGAGCACCGGGTTGTAGGAGGCCTGGATCCAGACCTCCCGGCCCCCCTTGGCAAGCCGCTTGTACTCGGCGCTCGCGAATGTGCCGCGTCGCAGGCTGTCCCAGAACTGCCGATAGGCGTCGCTCTCCCGCTCGGCCGGCGCGACGAACAGGCTGTGATGCTGGCCGCGGATCTCCTCGAGCGCGTAGCCCACCGCCGCGAGGAAGTTCGGGTTCGCGTCGAGGATGGTGCCGTCCAGCGCGAACTCGATCGTGGCGAGAGACCGGCCCAGGGCCGCGAGCTTGGCAGCCTGATCTCTCCGAGCCTTCGCGCGCGCGAACATCGTTTCCTCCGCATCCCGTGACGAGCGTGCGGCCGAAGCGCGCACCTGTGCGATCAGATCAAGTTGTTCTTGATCGAAGTCACTTTTTATCGGGCTGGGCGACGTCAGAGATCTGTCGATGCCCGGCTATAGCGAGACCCGAAATAGGGTGACACCGTTGCGCGGCCGTTAAGATGGCGCGCTCTATCAAGACAATTACGCAGTATGATCGATTATATAGTAATATGCGCAGAGACAGCGATGCAGCTGCAGAGAGTATTAAACCAGCATAGATCAGTGGCGCGACTATCGCACGTTGTGCGTGGCCCGCGAGCACCCGCGGCCCGCCAGTTTGCGGTTGTATGATTGGATCGCGGTTCTACCGCCAGCGATCGACGGGCCGCGCGACGACACGCGCGGAGCCGGAGGGCCGATCGCGGCGCCGGCAAATCAGCCTGTCCGGCCGATCGTCGCCTCGATGCGGCCGTAGGGCTCGTCGGTCGGCAGGAAGACGGTGCCCAGGTTGTCGAGGCCGAACGATGTGAGGTCGATCGGCAGGTAGTGCTTGTTGGGCATGACGAAGCCGATCTCGGCTAGTTCCGGGACGGCGGCGAGCGCGGCCTCGCCCATCCGGTACATGCTGTCCTGGATCCCGCGGCTGTAGGTGGTGCCGAAGACGGTCAGCAGCGTCGCGAGGATGCGGGCGTTGGCCGCGCCGTGATCGCGCGGGGCCGAAGCCCAGGTCCAGGTCGCGTCCATGCTGGTGGCGGCGATGCGGTCGGTCGTGTCCGGCAGGGTCCGGTACTGGTCCGCCACGAAGCCCGTCCAGCCCGACTGCGTGGTCTTCATGAAGGTGTAGCCGCGCAGACCGGAGCGCAGGGTCGACCCGCTCCGGTCGGCGGTCAGCCCCGCGAAGCCGGCGCCGTTCCCGTCCCGCGTGAAGGTGTGGCCGTGCGGCGCGTCCGCGATCGCGTGCCGCAGCCAGCGGACCTCCTCCGCCTCGATCGTGACGGCCTCGACCTGGGGGTAGGTGTCGAGCAGCACCCGCGCGACCGCGGCGACGAACCCCTCGGCGTCGAGCGCGAGGTTCCGCGCCGCCGTCACGTTGACGATGTTCCTGATGCTGTCGGTGGCGATGGAGGCGCGGTTGTCGCCTCCGGTCCAGGCCGCCTCGAAGCGCCCGGTCAGCATGACCGACAGCGTCAGCTCGCGCGGCGTGTGGTGGTCTCCCTCCCGGGCGAGGCGCAGCACGCGAACCCGCTCCTTGCCGTACCGCGATGCCATCAGGGCCATGGGGATCTCCGACCGGATTGTCGCCGGCCATCTCACGCAAGTCTGATTCATCCTAGGGCCACGAGAGTGGGGGCGCCAAGGTTCGAAGGTGTCGGTGCGGCTTGACCGGAGCATGATTAGAACCGGCATACTGTAGCGCCGGGCCGAACCGGCTTCGGACCGGCGAGCGGGCATGGACCTCAACACGATCGAGACCGTCGTCCGGCCCAGGACTCGGACCGAGCTCCCCGCCTGGACGGACGGCGATGCCTGCCTGGGAGGCGGGACGTGGCTGTTCTCCGAGCCGCAGGTCGGGGCGCGGCGCCTCGTCGACCTCGCGACGCTCGGATGGCCCCCGCACGCGATCGACGCGGACGGCCTCACCCTCGCGGCGACCTGCACGATCGCGCAGCTCGACCGGCTCGAACTGCCGCCGGGCTGGAACGCGGCGCCGCTCATCGGCCAGTGCTGCCGCGCCCTGCTCGGCTCGTTCAAGATCTGGAACGTGGCCACGGTCGGCGGCAACGTCTGCCTCGCCCTCCCGGCAGGTCCGATGATCGCCCTCGCGACGGCCCTGGACGCGACCTGCACGATCTGGTCCGCCGACGGGGCCGAGCGGCACCTCCCGATCCTCGACTTCGTCCTCGGGCCGCAGCGGAACGCCCTGGCGCCCGGGGAGATCCTGCGGAGCCTGTCGATGCCGGCCGCGGCGCTCGCGCGTCGCACGGCCTTCCGCCGCATCAGCCTCAGCCCGAACGGCCGGTCCGGCGCGCTGCTGATCGGGACGCGCGGCGCGGACGGCGCCTTCGCGCTCACCGTCACGGCCTCCGTCAAACGCCCGCTCCGCCTCGCCTTCGACGGCGTGCCGGATCCGGTCGAGCTGGCGCGGGCGCTGGAGAAGGCGATCCCGGACGCCCTCTACCACGACGACGTCCACGGGCGGCCCGACTGGCGCCGCCACATGACCCGGCACTTCGCCGAGGAGATCCGCGGGTCGCTCGACGCGGCGCCGTCGCCGGGAGCCGCGCCATGAAGCTCACGATCAACGGGACCGCGCACGAGGGCGCGCCGCGGGCGGGGCAGTGCCTCCGGACCTACCTGCGCGAGGCCGGCTGGTACGGCGTGAAGAAGGGCTGCGACGCCGGCGATTGCGGAGCCTGCACGGTCCATCTCGACGGCGAGCCCGTGCACAGCTGCCTGGTGCCGGCCTTCCGCGCCGAGGGGCGGAGCGTGACCACCATCGAGGGATTGGCCGGTCCCTGCCGCGCCGAGGCGGCCGAGCCCACGGCGTTCCACCCGATGCAGGAGGCCTTCCTGGCGGCCCAGGGGTTCCAGTGCGGCTTCTGCACGCCCGGCATGATCATGACCGCGGCGAGCCTCGATCAGGCTCAGAAGCAGGATCTCGGCACCGCCCTCAAGGGCAATCTGTGCCGCTGCACCGGCTACCGCGCCGTGCGCGAGGCCATCGCGGGCAGCGCGCGCTCGGTCGAGAGCGGCAACTGCGGCGATCCCGTGGGCCGCAACCTCGCGGCACCGGCCGCGCCGCTGGTCGTGTCCGGGCGCGCCCGCTTCACGATGGACGCGCCGCTCGGCGACACGCTCCATCTCAAGGTGCTGCGCTCGCCGCACGCCCATGCCCGGATCGTCGCGATCGACGCGACGGCGGCCCGCGCCGTGCCGGGCGTCGTGGCCGTGCTGACCCACGCCGACGCGCCGACGCGCCGATTCTCGACCGCGCGCCACGAGGACCCGCGGGACGACGCCTCGGACACGCGGGTGCTCGACCCGATCCTGCGGTTCGTCGGCCAGCGAGTCGCCGCGGTGGTGGCGGAGACGGAGGCGGCCGCGGAGGCCGGATGCCGCGCCTTGCAGGTGACCTACGAGGTCCGACCGGCGCTCCTCGATCCGGAGCGCGCCCTGGAGACCGACGCGCCCCGGGTCCACGACCCCCGCGACTGCCCGGGCGAGGACGCACCGCCCCTGGAGAGCCATCCCAATCTCGCCGGCGAGGTGCACGGCACGGTCGGCGACGTGGAGGCGGGCCTCGCCGAGGCCGACTTCGTCTATGCCGGGACGTTCCGGTCGCAGCGCGTCCAGCACGCCGCCATGGAGACGCACGGCTGCGTCGGCTGGCGCGCCGAGGACGGCCGCCTGACACTGCGCACCAGCACCCAGGTGCCGTTCCTGACCCGGGACGCGCTGGCGGACCTGTTCGGCCTGGAGAAGGACGCGGTTCGCGTCGTCTGCGGGCGGGTCGGGGGCGGCTTCGGCGGCAAGCAGGAGATGCTGACCGAGGACCTCGTCGCCCTCGCGGTCCTGCACACCGGGCGGCCGGTGCGCTGGGAGCTGACCCGCCGAGAGCAGTTCGTCGGGACGACGACGCGGCACCCGATGCGGGTGGACGTGAAGGTCGGCGCCCGCCGGGACGGCACCCTCACGGCGCTGAGCCTCGACGTTTTGTCAGATACCGGCGCCTACGGGAACCACGCGGGCGGCGTGATCCACCACGCCTGCCACGAGGTGCTGGCCGCCTATGTCTGCCCGAACAAGCAGGTGAGCGGCCGCGCCGTCTACACCCACACGGTGCCGGCGGGGGCCTTCCGCGGCTACGGGCTGAGCCAGACGATCTTCGCGCTGGAATCCGCCCTGGACGAGGTCGCCCGCGAACTCGACCTGGACCCGTTCGCCCTGCGGCGGCGCAACGCCGTCAAGCCGGGCGACGAGATGGTGTCGAACAGCCTGGAACCGCACGACGTGATCTTCGGCAGCTACGGGCTCGACCAGTGCCTCACCCTGGTCGAGGACGCGCTGCGGGCCGATCCGGGGCCCGAGCCCGAGCCCGGCTGGCGCGCCGGGACCGGCATGGCGATGGCGATGATCGACACGATCCCGCCGCGCGGCCACCACGCCGACGCGCGGGTCAGCCTGGACGCCGACGGGCACTTCACCGTGCGCGTCGGGACGGCCGAGTTCGGCAACGGCACCAGCACGGTGCATCGGCAGATCGCGGCCTCGGCCCTCGGCGCCGCGCCGGAGCGTGTCCGCATCGCGGGCGCGGACACGGATATCGTCGGTCACGACACGGGCGCCTACGGGAGCACCGGCACCGTGGTGGCGGGTCTGGCGACGCTGCGCGCCGCCGAGGCGCTCGCGGTCCGGATCCGCGCGCGGACCGCGGAGATCGCGGGCGCGACCCCGGAATCCTGCCGTCTGGCCGGCGAGCAGGTCGAGACGCCGGCCGGCCCGGTCACGCTGGCGGCGGTCGGGCCCCTGGAAGCGACCGGCCGGGCCGACGGCAGCCCGCGCTCCGTGGCGTTCAACGTCCACGCCTTCCGGGTGGCGGTCGACCCGGTGAGCGGCGCGGTGCGGATCCTGAGAAGCGTTCACGCCGCCGATGCCGGCCGGGTGATCAACCCCATGCAGTGCCGCGGTCAGGTCGAGGGCGGCATCGCGCAGGCGCTCGGCGCGGCGCTCTACGAGGACGTCCAGGTCGCCGAGGACGGGAGCCTCGTCACGCAGACGTTCCGCGATTACCACATCCCCGCCTGCGCCGACGTGCCCGAGACCGAGGTGCTGTTCGCCGACACCCACGACAGCGTCGGCCCCCTCGGCGCCAAGTCGATGAGCGAGTCGCCGTTCAACCCGGTGGCGGCGGCACTCGGCAACGCCATCCGGGACGCGACCGGGGCTCGCCTGACCGCGACCCCCTTCGCGCCCGACAGGATCTACCGGGCCGTCGCGGCCGACCGGGCCGGGCTCGCGTGATGGACCGCCCGCGGGACGCGGTGCCGGCGGCGAGGCCGGGCTTCCTGGAACGCACCTTCCGCCTCGCCGAGCACGGCACCAGCGTGCGCACGGAGCTGCTGGCGGGGCTGACCACCTTCCTGACGATGGCCTACATCGTCTTCATCAACCCGAGCATCCTGGGGGATGCCGGCATGCCGCGGGGCGCGGTGTTCGTGGCGACCTGCCTCGTGGCGGCGCTCGGCTCGCTGATCATGGCGCTGTACGCCAACTACCCGATCGCCCTCGCGCCCGGGATGGGGCTCAACGCCTACTTCACCTACGTGGTGGTCCAGCAGCTCGGCTTCACCTGGCAGGCCGCCCTCGGCGCGGTGTTCATCTCGGGCGTGTGCTTCCTGATCGTCACGCTGACCGGGCTGCGCGCGCTCATCGTCGACGGGATCCCGCGCTCCATGCGGATCGCCATCACGGTGGGGATCGGTCTGTTCCTGGCCATCATCGCGCTCAAGAACGCCGGCCTCGTCGCGGCGAGCCCGGCGACCTTCGTCACCCTCGGCGACCTGCACAAGCCCGAGGCGATCCTGGCGGTGCTGGGCTTCCTGATGGTGGCCGTCCTGTCCGCCCGGAAGGTTCGCGCGGCGCTGCTGTCCAGCATCCTCACCGTCACGGCGCTGAGCTTCGTCTTCGCCGGCAACACCTTCCAGGGCATCGTCTCCCTGCCGCCCTCGATCGCCCCGACCCTGTTCGCCCTCGACATCCCGGGCGCGCTCTCGGCGGGTCTGCTCAACGTGATCCTGGTCCTGTTCCTGGTGGAGCTGTTCGACGCCACCGGCACGCTGATGGGCGTGGCGAGCCGGGCCGGGCTCCTGACCGACGGCCGGATGCGCCGCCTCGACCGGGCGCTGATGGCCGATTCCGCCTCGGTCTTCGCGGGCTCGCTCCTCGGCACGTCGAGCACCACAGCGTATCTGGAGAGCGCCTCCGGCGTCGAGCAGGGTGGCCGGACCGGGCTAACGGCCGCCACGGTGGCGGTGCTGTTCCTCGCCTGCCTGTTCTTCGCGCCCCTGGCGGGTGCGGTGCCCGCCTACGCCACGGCGCCGGCGCTGTTCTACGTCGCCTGCCTGATGCTGCGCGAGCTGGTCGAGCTCGACTGGGACGATCTCACCGAGGCCGTGCCGGCCTGCGTCACGGCCCTGCTCATGCCGTTCACCTACTCGATCGCCACCGGCGTCTCCTGCGGGTTCATCACCTACGCGGCGCTGAAGCTGCTCGCGGGCCGCGCCCGGGAGGTGAAGCCGATCGTCTGGGTGATCGCCGCGGTCTTCCTGTTCAAGTTCGTCGAGACCGGCGGCGCGCACTGACGGCCGCGCGGCGCCCTTACCGGCCCGTCGCGGCCGCGTAGAGCGCCGCCGCGTCCCGCGCGCCGCGCATCGCCGCGGCGGCCCCGGGGTCGCGCAGGCGACGCGCCACGCAGGCCAGCGCGTTCAGCGTCTCGCCCTCGGCGGCGGTCGGGAGCAGCAGCAGGACGACGAGGTCCACCGGCCGGTCGTCGACCGCGTCGAAATCGATCGGGTCGCGGAGCCGGGCCAGGATGCCGTACGGGCGCGCGACAGCCTCGAGCCGCGCGTGCGGCAGGGCGATGCCGTCGCCGACCCCGGTCGAGCCCAGGGTCTCGCGCCGGATCAGCGCGGGGAGGATCGTCTCCGCGGCGAGGCCGACGGCACCGGCGGCGCGGCGCGCCAGCTCATCGAGGAGCGCGCCCTTGCTGGCGGCGCGCAGGCCGATGAGCGCGTCGGAGGGCCCGAGGATCCGATCCACACTCATCGCGCGGGATCGCGGGCGCTGGAACACATCGGCTCGTCCTCGGGATCAGTGGGTGGTCGCGCCGCCGGCGCCGCGGGGAGGCGGGGCCGGCTCGTCGTCGGGCGCGCGCAGGCGGTAGCCGACACCGGTCTCGGTCAGCAAGATCCGCGGGCGCTCGGGATCCGCCTCCAGCTTCTGGCGGAGCTGGCGCACGTAGACGCGCAGGTATTGCGGATCGGAGGAGGACGGTACCGAGCGCATCAGCTGCGCGTGGGTGAGCACCTTGCCGACATGCAGGACCAGGACGCGCAGGAAGTCGTACTCGCGCGGCGTCAGCTTCACCTCGGCGTCGTCGATCTTGACGATCCGACGGACCAGATCGACGGACAGGTTGTCGACGCGGAAGATCGGCCGCTCGCCCCGCGCGGCGAGCTGGTGGCGCATGGCGGCGCGCAGGCGCGCCAGCAGCTCCGCCATGCCGAAGGGTTTGGTCACGTAGTCGTTGGCGCCGAGATCGAGCGCCTCGACCTTGCCGCCCTCGTCGTCGCGGCTCGACAGGACGACGACCGGGAGGTCGGGATGGCTCGATCGAACCGACCGCAGCAGGTCGTGGCCGCGCATGTCGGGCAGGCCGAGGTCGAGGATCACGAGATCGACCCCCTCGCGGCCGAGCAGCGCCAGGGCGGTCCGGGCATCGGATGCCTCCAGGATCGCGTAGCCCTGGGTGGCCAGGCCCATGCGCAGGAGCTTGCGGATCGGCGGCTCGTCGTCGACGACCAGGACCGTGGGGCTCATGCGGCGATGTCCCTGGGCGCGTTCCGGGCCGGAACCGGCAGGCTGACGGTGAAGCAGGCCCCGCCGCGGTCGCGGCGGTTCTCGGCCGTGACGGTGCCGCCCATCGCCTCGACGAAGCCCCGGGAGATGGCGAGGCCCAGCCCGGTGCCGGCCCGGACCCGGTCGCCCTTCCGGACGCGGTAGAACTTGTCGAAGACCCGCTCGACATCCGCCTCGGGCAGGCCGTCGCCCTCGTCCAGCACGGCGATCCGGACCCGGCCGTCCGCGCGGCGCGCCCGGACCGTCACGGTCGAGCCCTCGGGCGCGTACTTGGCGGCGTTGTCGAGGAGGTTGACCAGAACCTGCTCGAACAGGACCGGGTCGAGCGCCAGGGCCGGCAGGTCGGCCTCGACCTCCACGGCGACGCGGTGGTCGGCGAGGATCTTCTGGGTGCGGCGCAGCGCGGTGTCGACCGTCTCGGCCACGTCCTGCGCGGACAGGTTCGGCGCCACCGCGCCGGCCTCCAGCCGGGTCATGTCGAGGAGGTTGGCGATGAAGCGGTTGAGCCTCTCCGATTCCTCGATGATCGTGGCCAGCAATTCCGCCTTGGCGTCGGCGGGCAGCGCCGCCTCGAGGTCGCGCAGCGTGCTGGCCGCGCCCAGGACCGAGGCGAGCGGCGTGCGCAGGTCGTGGCTGATCGAGGTGAGCAGCGCCTGACGCAAGCGGTCGGTCTCGGCCGCGCGCTCGGCCCGGTCGAGATCCTCCACGAGCCGGACCCGCTCGATGGCGAGGGCCCCCATGTCGGCCAGGGCGTCGAGGAGGCGGCGGCCCTCCGGCGACAGGATCGGCCCGGTGCCGTCCGCGTCGAGGCCGATCACCCCGATCGTGCCGCGCCCGGTCCGCATCGGCAGGAACAGGCGCTTGGCGCCCGGCAGCGTGTCGGCCCCGCGGCCGGCGGGCCGGTCGTTGGCGAAGGCCCACTGCGCGGCCGCGAGGTCGGCCTCGTCGAGCATGTCCTCGGGCGGGTAGCCGGCCCGGACCGTGACGGCCTGGCCATCGGGCAGCAGCAGGACGACGCGCACCTTCAGCATCGCGGCGACCTGGGCGCAGGTGGCCCAGAGCACGTCGTCGAGGGTGCCGCAGGCGGCGAGCTTCCGCGAGAAGCCGAACAGCCGCTCGGTCGCCCGCGCGCGGCCCTGGCTGACCACCGCCACGCGGCGCGCCCGGGAGGCGAGGTTCGAGACCAGGACGGCCACCAGGGTGAAGAGCAGGAACGCCGCGACGTTGGTCGGGTCGGCGATGGTGAGGGTGTAGACCGGCGGCAGGAAGAAGAAGTTGTAGGCGAGCGAGGCCGCCACGACCGAGGCGAGCGCCGGCCCGAGCCCCCAGCGCACCGCCACCGCCACGACGGCGGTTAACAGGAACAGGTCGGCGTTCTCGACGCCCGCGTAGGGCTCCGCGACGATGGCCGCGCCGAGCCCCGCGGCGATCGCCGCCAGCGCGATCGCGTAGGGCCGCGCACCGAGCCCCGAGCGCGGGGCGGTCACCGCCACGGCGCGGCGCGGCTGCGTCTCGTCGGGGACGGCCTCGCCGGGGACCACGTGCACGCTGATGGCGCCGCTGCGCCGCACGAGGTCGTACACCACCGAGCCGTTGATCAGCTCGAACAGCCACGAGCGGTTCGCTTTGCCGACGACGATGTGGTTCACATTGGCCGAGCGCGCGTAGTCGAGCACGTCGTCGGCGATCCGGCGCCCGCCCGGCAGGGTGACGGCGTCGCCGCCGAGGCGGTCGGCGAGCCGCAGGGCCTCGGCGATGCGGTCGCGCTCGACCTCGCTCAGGGCCGCCGCCCGCGCGCCCTCAATGGAGAGCGCCGTCCAGGGCGCGTGCAGGCGGTCGGCCAGCCGTTTGGCGTGGCGCACGAGGCCGGCGGAGCGGGGATCCTCGTTCACGCAGACCAGCACACGCTCGCCCGCCGCCCAGGGACCGGCGATCGCGTTGGCCCGCATGTGCCCGAGCAGCTCGTCGTCGACCCGGTCGGCGGTGCGCCGGAGCGCCAGCTCGCGGAGCGCCGTCAGGTTGCCGCGGGAGAAGTAGTGCTTGAGCGCGCGCTCGGCGTGGGTCGGGACGTAGACCTTGCCGTCCTTCAGGCGCTGGATCAGGTCGTCGGGGTTGAGGTCCACCACCTCGATATCGTCGGCGCGGTCGAGGACGCCGTCCGGCACCGTCTCGCGCACCCGGATGCGGGTGATCGACGCGACCACGTCGTTGAGGCTCTCGACGTGCTGGATGTTGAGCGTCGTCAGGACGTCGATGCCGGCGTCGAGCAGTTCCTCGACGTCCTGGTAGCGCTTCGGGTGGCGCGAGCCCGGGGCGTTGGTGTGGGCGAGCTCGTCGACCAGCGCCAGGGCCGGCCGGCGGTCGAGCAGCGCGTCGAGGTCCATCTCCTGGAGGACGGTGCCGTGATAGGGCACCGACCGGCGGGGGATCGTCTCGAAGCCGTCGAGCAGGGCCTCGGTCTCGGCCCGGCCGTGGGTCTCGACCACGCCGACCACGGCGTCGGTCCCCGCCTTCAGCCGGGCCCGCCCGATGGTCAGCATCTCGTAGGTCTTGCCGACGCCGGGGGCAGCCCCGAGGAACACCTTGAGCCGGCCGCGCGTCCGCTCCTCCCGGCGCGCCGCTTCGAGCAGGGCGTCGGGCGAGGGGCGGGTCGGGTCGCGGCCGGTCTCGGGCATGATCGCCATCTTAGCAAAACGCCGCGGACATCGCGGGATCGTCGCGTCATCGCGAGCGGAGCGAAGCAACCCAGGGCGGCGGGACGCCGGTGAGCGTGGCGCGGCTGGATCGCTCCGCTCCGCTCGCGATGACAAAGCGGGATCCGCAGCGCGCCGCGTCCGTCAGGCTGATCGACATCGGTCCGGCCCGACGGTGTTTCATCCCGAGTCGCTGTCGGGCGCGCGTCAGCGGCCTGCGAGCCCGTCGACCGCGAGGTTCAGCGCCAGGACGTTGACGCGCGGCTCACCCAGGATGCCTAGGGTGCGGCCCTCGATGCGGGCGGTCACCAAGTCGCGCAGCTTGTCCTGCGGGATGTTGCGGGCCCTGGCGACGCGGGGAACCTGGAAGTAGGCGGCCTCGGGCGAGATGTCCGGATCGAGGCCGGACCCGCTGGTCGTCACGAGATCGACGGGCACCGTCGCGCCCGGATTCTCGGCCTTCAGCGCCTCGACGTCGGCCTTCACCCGCTCGGCCAAGGCCGCGCTGGTCGGGCCGAGATTCGAGCCCGAGGAATTGGCCGCGTTGTAGGGCGCCGGCACAGTCTTCGCGGCGTCCGCGGGGTCCGGCGCCGTCGTCGCCGAGGGCCGGCCGTGAAAGTAGCCGGCACCCGTGAAGCTCTGTCCGATCAGGCCGGAGCCGATGACCGTGCCGTCGCGCGCGATCAGGCTGCCGGCGGCCTTGGCGGGGAAGATCGCGCCGGCGAGGCCGGTCATCGCGAGGGGGTAGGCGAGGCCGGTGATCGCCGTCAGGGCGGTGAGCAGGACCAGGGCGGGGCGAAGCTGTTTAAGCATGGCGGGTCTCCGAGGGACCGGTTCAGACGAGGTGGAGGGCGCTGACGGCGAGGTCGATGGCCTTGATGCCCACGAAGGGCACGAGGACGCCGCCGAGCCCGTAGATCAGGAGGTTGCGGCGCAGGAGCGCGGCCGCGCCGACGGCCCGGTAAGTGACGCCGCGCAGGGCCAGCGGGATCAGCGCCACGATGATCAGCGCGTTGAAGATGATCGCCGACAGGATCGCGCTCTGCGGCGAGGTGAGGCCCATGATGTTGAGCGCCTGGAGCTGCGGGTAGAGGCCCAGGAACATCGCCGGGATGATGGCGAAGTACTTCGCCACGTCGTTGGCGATCGAGAAGGTCGTCAGCGCGCCGCGGGTCATCAGCAGCTGCTTGCCGATGCCGACGATCTCGATGAGCTTCGTCGGGTCGCTGTCGAGATCGACCATGTTGCCGGCCTCGCGGGCCGCTACCGTGCCGGTGTTCATGGCGACGCCGACATCGGCCTGGGCGAGGGCGGGGGCGTCGTTCGTGCCGTCGCCGCACATCGCGACGAGCTTGCCGTCCGCCTGCTCCTTGCGGATCAGCGCGAGCTTGTCCTCCGGGGTGGCCTGGGCGAGAAAGTCGTCGACGCCGGCCTCAGCGGCGATCGCCGCCGCGGTCATCGGGTTGTCGCCGGTGATCATCACCGTGCGGATGCCCATCTGGCGAAGCTCGGCGAAGCGCTCGCGGATGCCGCCCTTCACGATGTCCTTGAGGTAGACGACGCCGAGCAGTCGGCCGTCCCGGGCCACGGCGAGCGGCGTGCCGCCGGCCTTGGCGATCTCCTCCGCGATGGCGCGGGTCTCCCTGACGGCGCCCGTCTCCGGAGCCGGCTGGAAGGCCAGCGCGGCGCTCGAGCCCCGGCTCGCCACGGGCTGGCCGGACAGGGACGCGATGACGGCGTCGACCGCGCCCTTGCGGATCGAGGCGCTCTCCAGGTCGACGCCCGACATCCGCGACTGCGCGGTGAACGGCACGAAGGTGGCGCTCAGCGCGGCCATGTCGCGGGCACGGATGCCGTATTTCTCCTTGGCCAGGACGACGATGGAACGACCCTCCGGCGTCTCGTCCGCCAGCGAGGCGAGCTGCGCCGCGTCGGCGAGCTCCTGCGCGCTCACGCCTGAGACCGGGCGGAACTCGGTGGCCTGCCGGTTGCCGAGGGTGATCGTGCCGGTCTTGTCGAGGAGCAGGGTGTCGACGTCGCCCGCGGCCTCCACGGCGCGGCCCGACATGGCGAGCACGTTGAAGCGGACCAGCCGGTCCATGCCGGCGATGCCGATCGCCGAGAGCAGCGCGCCGATCGTCGTGGGGATCAGGGTCACGAAGAGGGCGACGAGGACGATCACGGGAATCGCGCCGCCCGCGTAGCTCGCGAAGCTCGGGATCGACGCCACCGCGAAGACGAACACGATAGTGAGGCCGGCGAGCAGGATGTTCAGAGCGATCTCGTTCGGCGTCTTCTGCCGCGAGGCGCCCTCCACCAGCGCGATCATCCGGTCGACGAAGGTCGAGCCGGCCGCGGCCGTGATGCGGACCTTGATGGCGTCCGACAGGACCTGCGTGCCGCCGGTCACCGCCGAGCGGTCGCCGCCGGATTCGCGGATCACCGGGGCGGACTCGCCCGTGATGGCGGCCTCGTTCACCGAGGCCACGCCCTCGATCACCTCGCCGTCGGAGGGGATGAGGTCGCCGGCCTCGACCAGGACGACGTCGCCGACCTTGAGGGTGGTGCCCGGCACCGTCTCGTAGGCGCGGCCCGGTCCCATGAGGCGCTTCGCCGTCATCTCGGTGCGGGTGCGCCGCAGGCTGTCGGCCTGGGCCTTGCCGCGCCCCTCCGCGAGGGCCTCGGCGAAGTTGGCGAAGATCAGGGTGAACCACAGCCAGAGGATGATCTGGCCGGAGAAGGCGAGGTCGCTTCCGCCGGTGACCAGGTCGCGGGCGAACAGGATCGTCGTGAGCGCCGCCACGACCTCGACCACGAACATGACCGGGTTGCGGATCATGGCGCGGGGATCGAGCTTCCTGACGGAGCCGACGAGGGCCAGCCCGATCAGGGCGGCGCTGAACAGGGATGATGTCTGACGCGACATGGGAGATGTCCGGAGGAGAGATGGAAGAGAGGCTGCCGTCTTTGCGAGCGAAGCGATCCAGGGCGGCGCATCGTTCGGAGGCGTCGAGCGGCCCTTGGGTCGCCTCGCCGCGCTCGCGACGACGGTCGCGGAGGCTCAGCCCCCGACGCCGAGGGTCAGCGCGTAGGCGGCCAGCAGGGCGAAGCCGCCGAGCAGGACGACGCCGAGGAGCGCCAGCACGAGGTCCGACGTCCGCGGGGGCGGGGCTCCGGCGCGGCCGGGGCGATGCGGCTGCCGGTGCAGCACGAGGTGGTGGCGCGCGACGCGCCGGGCGGGGAGGGCGCGCGGCATCTCAGCCCCCCGTCGCGAAGGTCTGGCCGGCCGCGCCCGCGAGGTGCTCGACCACAGGGCCCAGCGCCAGCGAGGGGAAGAAGGTCAGGCCGCCGATGATCAGGATCACGCCGACGAGGAGCCCGACGAACAGGCCGCCATGGGTCGGGAACGTGCCCGCGGAGGCCGGGACCGTCTTCTTCGCGGCGAGCGAGCCCGCGATGGCGAGCACCGGGATCTTCACGAAGAACCGGCCGACCAGCATGCCGACGGCGAGCGTGCTGTTGTAGAACAGCGTGTTGGCCGTCAGCCCGCCGAAGGCCGAGCCGTTGTTGGCCGCCGCCGACGTGTAGGCGTAGAGGATCTCGGTGAAGCCGTGCGGGCCGGCATTGGCCGGGCCGGCGAGGCCCGCCGGCAGCACGGTCGCGAGCGCCGTGAAGCCCAGCATCATCAGCGGCAGGCAGAGGATGCCGAGCATGGCCATCTTCACCTCCTTCGCCTCGATCTTCTTGCCGAGGTATTCGGGAGTGCGGCCGACCATCAGGCCAGCCACGAAGATCGCCACGATCACGAAGATCAGCATGCCGTAGAGTCCGGCGCCGACGCCGCCGATGATGACCTCGCCGAGCTGCATGTTGAGCAGGGGGATCAGGCCGCCGAGCGCCGTGAACGAGTCGTGCATGGCGTTGACGGCGCCGCAGGAGGCCGCGGTGGTGATCACCGCGAACAGCGCCGAGGCTGCGATGCCGAAGCGGGTTTCCTTGCCCTCCATGTTGCCGCCGGTCAGCCCGAAGCTGCTCAGGACCGAGCCGCCGTGGGCCTCGGCCCAGTAGGTCACGAGGACGCCCGCGAGGAACAGGATCCCCATGGCGCCGAGGATCGCCCAGCCCTGCCGCTCGTCGCCGACCATGCGGCCGAAGACGTTGGTGAGGGCGGCACCGATTGCGAAGATCGAGACCATCTGGACGAGATTCGACAGGGCGGTCGGATTCTCGAACGGGTGCGCGGCGTTGGCGTTGAAGAAGCCGCCGCCGTTGGTGCCGAGCATCTTGATCGCCACCTGGCTCGCCACCGGTCCGAGCGCGATGGTCTGGTGGGCGCCCTCCAGTGTCGTGGCATCGGCGTAGGCGCCGAGCGTCTGCGGCATGCCCTGCCAGACGAGGAACAGCGTGTAGGGCACGCAGATCGGCAGGAGCACGTAGAGGGTGGCCCGGGTCACATCGACCCAGAACGAGCCGATCGTGCCGGAGGACGCGCGGGCGAACCCGCGGATCAGCGCCACCGCCACCGCGATGCCGGTCGCCGCCGACAGGAAGTTCTGGTGCGTCAGGCCCAGCATCTGGGAGAGGTACGAGAGCGTGGTCTCGCCGCCGTAGGACTGCCAGTTCGTGTTGGTGATGAAACTGGTCGACGTGTTGAACGCGAGGTCCGGCGCCACCGCGGCCTGGTCGGCCGGATTGAGCGGCAGCACCGCCTGCAGCCGCAAAATCGCGTAGAGCACCGCGAAGCCCAGCACGTGGAACAGGATGACCGCGCCCGTATAGGCCAGCCAGTGCTGCTCCTGGCGGTCATCGATGCCGGACACGCGGTAGAGCCCGCGCTCGATCGGTCCGAGCACGGGCGAGAGGAGGGTGCGCTCTCCGGTGAAGACGCGGGTCATGTACGACCCGAGGGGCTTCACGAGCGCCAGAACGATCGCGCAGTAGAGCGCGATCTGGATCCAGCCGTTGAGGGTCATGGGGGCGATCCTGCGGGCCGCTCAGAACCGCTCGGGGCGGACGAGGGCGTAGGTGAGATAGACGAGGAGGCCGGCGGTCACGCAGGCGCCGAGGGCGAGGTCGAGGGTCACGGCGGCCTCTCTCAGAGCCGATCGCAGGCGGTCGCGTAGCCGGCCGCCGCGGTGAAGAAGGCGAGCCCACTCGCGAGGAAGACGATGTCGAGCATGATGGTCAGGTCCGGTTCGGCGGACCGGCCGCGGAGGCTCCGCGACCGGGCTCGGCCGACCGGCAGTGTCGCCGGGAACCGCGTTAGGGTTCGAGCGAGGACCGGGCCGGAACTTATAAGGGTCGCGTTAGGATCGGGTGCGACCGCCGAAGCTGGCGCGCAGACCCGCGCAGGCCGCCGGGACGGTCAGCCACGCCGCGCCCGGGCAGAGGGCGCGCCATCGGGCGCGGTCCAGCCGGATCACGCCCGCCTCGCGGCCGAGGATCCCGCCGTAGCCGAGGCCGCAGACGCGGCAGCGGCCCTCCAGCGGCTCGATGAGGTACGGAGGCGGCGCGCTCCCGGCCGACGACGGAGCGGCGCGGCGACCCGCGGGCGAGGCTCCGGCGCTCACCGGACCTGCAGGGGTTCGAAGACGTTCAGCGCGAGCAGCGCCAGGGACACGGCGGACCACCCGCCGAGCGCGACGACCATCAGCGCGAAGACGCGGTCGGCCCTGCACTCGGCGAGGATGTGGCGGACGATTGGCATGCGGAGGCTCCATCCGGGCTGGTGCCCGATGGCGCGACCACGTCCGCATCGGCCGTGAGGGACCAAGACGCGTGCGGGGCGTCCGGCATAGGAATGTCATCAGGATCGCGGGCCGGCGCGTCCGGCAGCCCCAGGAAGTTCGGATCGAGCTCGTGCAGGAAGCAGGGCGGCGAGCTGTAGGCGCCGAACTCCGGATCGGCGGGTCCCAGCGACGCGGGGACGGGCTCGGGCGCTCGGGTCGGGTCTGACGGCATGACGCAGTCCCTCCGGGAGCGTCCCGCCCGGGGACGGGACGCCGGATGTCGGACCCGGCCGCGACGCGGCCGGGCGCGGTTCTAGACCGTCGCGACTTCGGGTTGCTCGGTCGAATTGAACACGACCTCGCCGGTGCGCTCGCAGACCACGCTGACCGAGGTCGCCCCGTTCTCGCGCTGCTGCACGGGGAGCTGCGCGAGCGCGTAGGCCGTCGCCGCCTCGAGATCGCAGGGCCACAGTTTGGTAAAGCTCTCGCGTTTCCCGCGGCGAAAAGTGATCTTGTAGGCCATCGTTTCCTCCGTTTTCACGGAAGATACACCTTCTCGGCGTGCCGCCACGTCGCGCCGAGACATGGCACCGATGCGTTCCGGACGGGATTGCCAGCGAGAAGCCGATAGATAGGCAACGGGCGGCAAACCCGTGACTGGGGCGGGACAGCAATTCCCGTACAGCTTGATCCGCAAAATAGACCATGCGACGGTGCCGAATAATGAATTGCGCACCCGCGGGCGTCGCGCAGTTCAGGCCCCGCAGGGCAGGGCGTCACGCCATGGCGCATCGGTGTCGGAGTGGTCCGAGGTATGTCCCACGCGCCGGCCGGATCACCCAGCGAGACAGGTCAGGCTCCCGCTGCCGGCCCGGTCCGGAGCGCCGGTCCGCTGGATGAGGCTGGGGTCGCCAAGCAGAAGCTCGTCGAGGCCATCGAGAGCAGCTCCGAGGGCTTCGCGCTGTTCGATCCGGACGATCGCCTCGTCCTGTGCAACGGCCACTTCCAGGATTTTCACCCCGGCCTGTCGGCGATCATCGTGCCGGGCGTGGCCTTCGAGGCCATCGCCCGCGCCGTCGCCGAGACCTGCGTCGTTCGCCCGGACGGCATGACCGTCGAGGCCTGGCTCGCGGAGCGCATCGCCCACTACCGCGCGCCGAGCGGGCCGCTTCTCCAGCAGCGCGTCGACGGCCGCTGGGTCCAGGTCAACGAGCGCAAGACCAACGACGGCGGCGTCGTCGCCGTCTACACCGACGTGACCGAGATCAAGCGTGCCGAGCAGGCGCTCCAGGCGACGCAGGGACGGCTGACCTACCTGCTCACCGCCTCCCCGTCGATGATCTGCAGCTTCGAGGTGGGCGGCCGCAACGCGCCGACCTTCATCAGCGAGAACGTGCGCGATCTCCTCGGCTACGAGCCGGGCGATTACCTGGCCGGTCCGGAATTCTGGCTGGAGCGGCTTCATCCCGACGACCGGGACCGCGTGCTCGCTGAGTTCCCGCACCTGCTCGCCGACGGGCACAACGTCATCGAGTACCGGTTCCTGCACGCGAACGGCACCTATCGCTGGGTCCGGGACGAGCAGCGCCTCCTGCGGGATTCGAGCGGCCAGCCCGTCGAGGTGGTCGAGTCGTGGAGCGACATCACCGAGCGCAAGGAGGCGGAGCTCGCGCTGCAGAAGCAGACCGCCTTCGTCGAGCTGCTTCAGGCCGCCGCCGCGGCCGCCAACGAGGCGCCGACGGTGGAGGATGCCCTGCGCTTCTGCCTCGAGCGCGTCGCGCAGCACGCCGGCTGGCCCCTGGGTCACGCCCATATCCTGGTCCGGGATGGCACCCGGACGCTGCTCCCGACCGGCATCTGGCACTGCGACGCCGGCGCGGATTTCACGCGGTTCCGGGCGGCGACAGCCGCCGTGCGGGTGGGCGCGGGGTCGGGCCTCGCCGGCCGCGTACTCGTCTCGGGCGCGCCGGAATGGAGCGTCGGCGACCCCTCCCTCGCCGCGGACCCGCGGGCGCAGGCGGCGGCGGAGGATGGGATCCGGGCAGGATTCGGCTTCCCGGTGACGGTCGGGCGCGACGTCGTCGCGGTGCTGGAGTTCTTCGCCCGGGAGGCCGCGCCGCCGGACGCCTCGCTGCTCCGGGTGATGAGCAACATCGGCGCGCAGCTCGGCCGCGTGATCGAGCGCAAGCAGGCCGAGGAGAGCCTGCGTCAGGCGAAGGAAGCCGCCGAGGAGGCGAGCCGCGCCAAGAGCAGCTTCCTCGCCAACATGAGCCACGAGTTGCGGACGCCGCTCAACGCGATCATCGGCTTCACCCGGCTCGTGATGCGGCGGGCGAAGGATGTCCTGCCGGTCAAGCAGTTCGAGAATCTCGAGAAGATCCTGGCGAGTTCCGAGCACCTGCTCTCGCTGATCAACAGCATCCTCGACCTCGCCAAGGTCGAGGCCGGGCGCATGGAGGTGAAGTCCTCCGACTTCACCCTGGAGCCGGTCCTCGACCTGTGCCTGCGCACCGTCGAGCCCCTCGTCAAGAACGAGGGCGTGCGGCTCGTCCGCGACGTTCGGGACCCGCCCCCGATGCTCCGCACCGACGAGGAGAAGCTGCGCCAGATCCTGATCAACCTGCTCAGCAACGCCATCAAGTTCACCGAGGTCGGATCGGTCACGCTCCGCGTCCGCTCCGTCGGCGAGGGCGTCGAATTCGCCGTGATGGACACCGGTATCGGGATCCCGGCGGGCGCCCTGAGCGCGATCTTCGAGGAGTTCCATCAGGTCGACAACAGCGCGACCCGGTCCCACAGCGGCACCGGGCTCGGGCTGGCGATCAGCCACCGCCTCGCCCGCCTGCTCGGCGGCCGGATCGACGTCGAGAGCCGCGAGGGCGAGGGCTCGACCTTCACCCTCACCATCCCGCCGCGGATCGCCGGCGGCGCCGAGGTGTCGCCGCCCCCGAAGCCGGTGCCCGCCGCCGTCACCGCGCCGCGCTCGGGCGCCAAGGTCGTGCTGGCGATCGACGACGATCCCAACGTCGTCTACCTGCTCAAGGAGAATCTCGCCGATGCCGGTTACACGGTCGTCGGCGCGGCGAGCGGCCAGGAGGGGCTGATCAAGGCGCGGGAGCTGCAGCCGCGGGCGATCACCCTCGACATCATGATGCCCGGCACCGACGGCTGGCAGGTGCTGCACGCGCTGAAGACCGATCCGCTGACCCGGGACATCCCGGTCGTGCTGATCTCCATCGTCGACCAGAAGGAGCTCGGCTTCCGGCTCGGCGCGACCGACTACATCGTGAAGCCTTTCGAGCGGGAGGCCCTGATCGGGGCCCTCGCGCGGATCGCCCCCGACAACGAGCGCGTCCTCGTGATCGACGACGATCCCAACGTGCCCGACCTCGTGCGCCAGCTGCTGGACTCGGAGCGCTGCACCGTCGACTGGGTGGCCGACGGGGCGGCGGGCCTGGAACGCATCGCGCAGGCTCGCCCGAGCGTGATCCTCCTCGACCTGCTCATGCCGCGGATGGACGGCCTCGCCTTCCTGGACGCGATGCAGGCGGATCCCTCCGCCCGGTCGATCCCCGTCGTGGTCCTGACCGCCGCGTCGCTGGATTCGGCCGAGCGCGGCATGCTGCGCGAGCGGGTGCTCGGACTGATCGACAAGAGCGGACTCGACCGCGCCGCCCTGGTCCGCGAGGTTCGCCGCGTGCTGCCGGTTCTGGAGCCGGAGACGGCCGACGGTGGCCGATGAGGTCCGAGACGACACGTTCGCGGCGGCCCGCACCGTCCGGGATCGCTCCATGAAGAGGATACTCATCGTCGAGGACGTCGCGCTCAACCGCGATCTGCTGACCCAGCTGCTGGAGGACGAGTACGAGATCCTGATCGCCGTCGACGGGGCCGCCGGCGTGGACATGGCGATCGCCCAACGGCCCGACCTCATCCTCATGGACCTGTCGCTGCCGCTCGTCGACGGCTGGGAGGCGACGCGCCGCATCAAGGCCAACGCGACCACCGCCGCCATCCCGGTGATGGCGATCACCGCCAACGCGATGACCGGCGACGAGGATCGGGCCCGGGCCGCCGGTTGCGACGACTTCATGACCAAGCCCGTCGACGAGGACCTGCTCTTCGCCAAGCTGCAGCACTGGCTCGGTTGAGCGCCGCCGCCTCACCCCAGGAAGGGAGCCCCGTGGAGCCAGCCCGCATCCTCATCGTCGACGATGAGCCCTTCAACCTCGACCTGCTGGAGCAGGAGCTGGAGCTCCTCGGCCACGCCAGCGTGCGGGCGGCGAATGGGCGGGCGGCCCTCGACCGGCTGGGCGAGGAGCCGTTCGACCTCGTCCTCCTCGACGTGATGATGCCGGCCCTGGACGGCTACGCCGTGCTGGAGCGGATGAAGGCCCACGAGGCGTGGCGCCACACGCCCGTCGTGATGATCTCCGCCCTGATGGAGATCGGCAGCATCGTCCGGTGCATCGAGCTCGGCGCCTTCGACTACCTGCCGAAGCCCTTCGAGCCGGTGATCCTGGAGGCGCGCATCCGGTCCTGCCTGGAGCGGAAGCGGGCCCACGACCGCGAGGTCGCGCACCTGCGGACCATCGAGCGCGAGCGCAAGCGCGCCGACGAACTGCTCCACGCCATCCTGCCGGTCTCGGCGGTGGCTGAGCTGATGGAGACCGGACAGGTCAAGCCGCGACTGTTCGGCGACGTCGCGGTTCTGTTCATCGACCTCGTCGGCTTCACGACGTGGTGCCACGACCAGAGCCCGGACGTCGTCGTCGCGGAGATCCAGCGCCTGGCGGAAGCCTTCGAGGTGGTCGCGCAGGCGCGGGGCCTGGAGAACATCAAGACGATCGGCGACGCCTTCATGGCCACGGCCAACCTGCTCCGCCCCCACGACGACCCGGTCTCCGCCGCCATCCGCTGCGCCGCCGATATGGTGGCGATCGCGGCCGATGGCGAGCCGGGCTGGCGGATCCGGGGCGGCATTCACATCGGGCCGGTGGTCGGCGGCATCGTCGGGCGGACGAAGTTCACCTTCGACCTGTGGGGCGACACCGTGAACGTCGCCGCGAGGCTCGCCGGCCTCGGTGACGGATGCGCGCTGCACCTGTCGCGCGAGGCCTTCGCGCGCCTGTCGGACCCGCGCGACGTCCGGCCGATCGGCGCGGTGACGCTCAAGGGCAAGGGCGCGGTCGACGTGTACTGCCACGCCCTCGCGGCCGGCGACGCGACCACGGCGTGAGACGACCGCGGCGGGCGCGGAGCGTTCCGGATAGCGCAGCAAGATGCGGGATGCGGCGCGCCGGGGCGGGGCTTAGTGCCCGTCCCGGAGGTGCCCCATGACCCGTTATCGATGCGTTCCGATCCCGACGGAGACCGCCGATCGCTTCCGTGCCACCGGCCTGGACGACCGGGGCAACCCGGTCCGGCGGGTCGCCGCGACGGCGGAGGGCGGCTATCCGTGCCGCCACTGCCTGCAGCTCGGCCGGCCCGGCGAGACCATGCTGCTCGGATCCTACGACCTGCCTGAACCGCGCGGGATCTACTGGACCCCGAGCCCGATCTTCCTGCACGCGCGAGACTGCCCGCGCGCCGAGACGGTCGACGTGCTCGCACCGATCGTCCGCGCGAACGCGCTCGTCTCGGTCCGCGCGTACGACGCGGACCATCTCTGTCTCTACGATCTCGGACAGGTCTGTTCCGGGAGCGAGGCCGAGGGTCCGCTCCGCCGCGCCCTCGGCGATCCCCGCAGCCGCTTCGTCAACATCCACACGGCCCGGCCGGGGTGCCTGCTCACGCGCGTGGAGCGCGTGACCGGCTGAGCATGATCCTCCGCGCCGGCCCGGGGGAGCCATCGCGGCGCCCCGTCAGGCCGCGACGTGCAGACACTCCTGCGCGTTGATGAAGGCCGCCACGCCGGCGGCCGGGATCGGCCTGCTCAGCAGGTAGCCCTGGACCTCCGAGAAGCCGCTCGCCCGCAGCCGGGCCAGCTGCTCCGCTGTCTCAACACCCTCGGCCGTCGTGGTGATCTTGAGGCTCCGGCCGAGTTCGGCGACGACGTGGACGATGGCCGCGGCCTCGTCCTTCTCCAGGAGATTCCGGACGAAGGACTGGTCCAGCTTGATCTTGTCGAAGCGGAACGTGTTCAGCGAGCTGAGGGACGAGTAGCCGGTCCCGAAATCGTCCATGGAGAACCGCACGCCGAGGCGGCGCAGGCGGCTCAGCATCTCGAAACTCGCCTGATCCTGGCTCAGGATCACCGACTCGGTGATCTCCAGCTCGAGCCGATGGCTCGGCAGCCGGGTCTTGAGCAGGACCTCCTCGACGAACCGGTCGAGATTGCCTTCGCGGAACTGGATCGGCGAGATGTTGACGGCGACCCGCAGGGAGCCGGGCCACGTCATGGCATCGGCGCAGGCCCGGTCGAGCACGTAGGCGCCGAGGGCGTCGATCAGCCCGGTCGCCTCGGCGACTGGGATGAACTCGCCGGGCGAGATCATCCCGCGCTCCGGGTGATGCCACCGGGCCAGTGCCTCGAAGCTCGTCACCGCGTTCGTCGCCAGATCGAACAGCGGTTGATAGTGCAGCTCGATCTGCGCGGTGCCGATCGCCAGCCGCAGCTCGCGTTCCAGCCACCGCCGCTGGTTCTGGCGCTCCTCCATCTCCTGCTCGAAGACGCGGACGCGCCGACCGCCGTCGGCCTTCGCGGCGTAGAGGGCGACGTCGGCGCGACGCAGCAGATCGTCGCCGTCGACGTCCTCCGCGCCGGAGACGGCGATGCCGAGGCTACCGTCGACGGACACGAACTGACCGGCGAGGAAGAACGGCCGCCTGAGCTGGACCAGGATCTGCTCGGCCAGGGCGAGGACCCCGTCCGGCAGATCCGCCTCGAGGAGGACCATCGCGAACTCGTCGCCGCCGAGGCGCGCCACCGTGCCGCCGGGCGGGCACAGCCCGGTGAGGCGACGGCCAACCTGCCGGAGGAGCTCGTCGCCGGCCGGATGCCCGAGCGTGTCGTTGATGCCCTTGAAGTCGTCGAGGTCGAGGCAGATCACCGTCACCGCCCGGCCGCCGCCCGCATGGTCCGCGAAGGCGGCCGCCAGGCGATCGGCCAGCAGCGCGCGGTTCGACAGGCCGGTCAGCGCGTCGTGGGTCGCGAGATGCGCGATCCGCGCCTGCGCGGTGACGCTCGCGGTGACGTCCTCGTGCGTCTCCACCCAGCCGCCATCGGCCATCGGCTCGACGGTGATCTCGACGCAGCGGCCGTCGGCGAGCGTCCGGGTCAGGGTCCGGCGGCTCGGCCCGCTCTCCGCGTCCGACCAGTCCGCGAGACCGGCGAGCCGGCGCACCTCGGTCTGCGCCGGTTCGGTATCGAGAGCACCCGGAGCGATCCCGTAGATCCGGCAGAATTGGGCATTGTAGACCTTGAGCCGGCCGTTGACGCCGAACATGCACAGGCCCTGGGACATGTTGTTCAGGGCCGCGTCGAACCGCTCGTTCTGCTCCTGCAGTTGCCGCTCGCGCTCCGTCAGGATCGTGTTCTGCCGGAACACGTCGTCGCGCAGCTGGTCGCGCTCCGAGAGAGAGTGCTCGAGCACCACGACGGCGCGCGCGATATCGCCGACCTCGTCGGCGCGGTCGATATCGGGCACGCTGACGTGCCAGTTGCCGCGCGCGACCTCGGACACCGTCTGGGTGATGCGCACCAGCGGTCGGGTGATCCGGCTCGACAGGAAGAGCAGGACCACGGCGACCAGGCACAGGGTGAGACCCGCGCCGACACTGAGCGTCCGCAGGAGCGAGCGCGAACTCTCCTCGCCAATACCCACGACCTTGCCGGTGAGCTGCTGCAGCTCCCGCAGCGGCGCCGCGACGCAGAGGCGGATATCGGGCGGCTGCGGGATGCAGCGCGCCACCTTCTCGGCCCCGAGGACGGCGTGTAGCTCGGCACCCGACGCGGGACCGAGCCGGGCGTTCGAGACTGCCGAGCCCGCCGAGGAGAGGAGGCTCTGTCCGGAGAGGATGAGGACGTCGCGTCCGCTGAGCGACGCGAAGGCCGTCAGGGTCGGCTCGTGCGGGCGGAGGACCCGGTACCCGACGAGGCCGCCGATTACCTCGCCGAAATCGTCGAAGAGCGGCTCGCCGAAGATGTCGGCGACCGTGCCGCTCTCGTTGGCGGCAAGCGCCCGCGCGAGCGCGTCGTCCCAGCGCAGCGACATCACGAATCCGTCCGCGTGCTCCCGGTCGTTGCGGGCGAGCACGGCACGCAGGGACGCCGCGACGGGTGACGTCCCGAACGCCGCGTTGGCAGCGAGGAGGTCCGCGTCGACGCGGTCCGCGGTCAGGGCGCGGAGATTGAGATCGAACGCGATGGCGCCGTCGAGATCGGCGAGCGCCAGAGCCGGCCGGAGCAGCTCCGAGGCCGCCACCGTGTTGCCGGAGAAGACCGCCTTGGCGACGTCCCACCGCTTCGCCATGGTGGCGAAGCGCCGCTCGACGTCCTCGCGCTGCATCTGGAGCCGGGCGGCGGCGAGCTTGGCGTCACTGAGCAGGCGGTCGGAGAGCTGGGCCTCGGACCAGGTCGAGACCTCCTGCGCCTGCTCGCGGAGCGTCTGGCCGGAGCGCAGGACCACCAGGAAGACCAGTGCCGCCAGCGCGACCGCGGCCGTGGAGAGCGTGGCGCCGACGAGGCGCGCGCGCAGGGAACGCGAGAAGACGGTGCCGGTCACGGCCTGAGCGGGGCACCGCCCCGCTCCGCCATGACCTGCCCGGCGCGCTCGGACGTCGCGAAGGCGAGGAACGCCGACGCCGCGGCGTCGCGCGTGGCGGTCTTGTAGATCAGCGCGAGGGTCACGGCGCTCGGATAGGCCGGATCGCGCGGCGCCCGTCCGTCGATCGTCAGGACCGCCAGATCGCCCGCGAGCGCCGGCGAGTACGGACCGAAGCCGATCGCGCCGGGCGTCTCCCGCACCGTGGCGATCGCGTCCTGGGTCGTGGTCGCGGTTTTCGAGCGACTGGTCAGCACGAGGTCGCGCCAGCCCGGCATGGTCGCCCGCAGCACCGACAGCGTGCTGTCCGTCTCCTCGCGGCGGACGACGCGGATCTTGAGGTCGGGTCCTCCGAGGGCGCTCCAATTGTCGGTCGTGCCCGCGAAGATGGCCGCCACCTGCGCGCTCGTCAGGTTCGTGACGCCCACGCCCTGGTGGACGAAGATCGCCGAGGGGATGCGGGCGAGCGGCACCTCCACGAGACCCTGGCCCTTCTCGGCCTCGGTGAGCGGGCGGGCCACGCGTCCGAGCCGCTGGCGCTCGCCGCCCACGGCCGCGACGGCGCCGCCGGAGCCGATACTGGGCGGGACCGACACGCGGGCTACCGCGCCCTCGGCGTTGTAGGCGGCCGCCACCGCCTGGAGCATCTCGATCCCGTCACCCGTGCCGACGATCGACAGGTCGTCCGCGCGGACGCCGGCCGACTGGGCGAGGAGGATGATTCCGCCCGCAGCGACGCGCCCAAGATTCGCGAATAACGGTGCCATGACCGGAGAATGCGCCTCAAGTGCTTAACCCGAGGTCACCGGATACCGTACATAGAAGGTTTGGTTGACGATCTGCTAGGCGACAGGCTCCGTTTTAGCGGTCCGATGTCCCGCCACGCGCTGCAGGAAGCGCTGGAAGAAATTCGTGTCGGACGGCGGGTTCCCGTCCGCGCCGCGCGCGGCCGCGTAGAAGGGATCGGCGTGGCAGGTCGCACCGGTGGCCGCGGCCAGGAACTGGACCGCCGCGACCATCTCCGGGGCGCCGGCCGCGAGGACGGTGTCGTCCCGCGTCAGCATCGGCATGTGGAGGGTCGGCCGCCCGACCCGGGCATCCGGAGGCGGGTTGCCGCCGCTGCAGGTCAGGATCGTCGTCGCCCCCCGCGCGCGCAGCCAGTCGAGCGCCGGACGCATGTAGAGGTTCTGCGGGTGCCGTGCGCCGGCCACGACGAGCAGGTCGCGCTCCGGCTCGCGCATCCGGCTCGCGCGGGCGACCGCCCAGGCGGGCGCCCAGCCGACGCCGGACGAGACGACGACGAGGCGACCGCGTCCGAGCCGGTGGAAGGCGGTCCCGAACGGGCCTTCGACCTTCACCGCCGTTCCCGGTCCGATCTTGCCGCCGAGCAGCGGCGAGACCGCGCCGTCGGGCTGGCGGCGGATCTGGAAGATCAGCTCGTTCAGTTCACCCGATCCGTCCGCGCGCAGGGTCGGGCTGTAGTCCCGCGCCGGCAGCCCGGCGAAGGAGACCCGGACATACTGGCCCGGGAGGTAGGTCAGCCGTTTGCGCAGCGCGACTGTCACCTCGACGATCTCGGCGGTGAGATCGACGACGCTGTCCACGATGCCGGCCCGCCGGACGGTCTCCGGAACCTCGTCGAACTCGATGACCGCGTCGGTGGTCAGCCGCGCCCGGCAGGCCTGCACGGTCTCGCCGATGCGCGTCCCCGCGTCGTCCACCGCGCCCGCATGGATCCGGACGCGGCAGGTGTCGCACTGACCGGAGGCGCAGTCGTGCGGGATCGCCCGCCCGGCCGCCAGGCCCGCGTCGAGCAGGGTCTGTCCGGCGCTGGCGCTGACGCGCTGTCCGTTGATGACGAGGGTGACGCGTTCGGCCATGGCGCGCTCCCGCCTCAGCGCAGCAGGACTTCGACCGGCCGCATGTGCCGCGTGTGGCGCGTCTGCGTGTGGTCGAAGGCCGAGACGTACAGGTAGAAGGTGTTCCCGGGCAGGAAATCGAAGTCGTACTTGCTGCCGGTCGCGATCTTGCGCGAGGCGACCAGCGTCCAGTGGTCGTCGGCCCAGTCGGCCGCCGCCGAGATCCCGGCGCGATCCCCCGTATAACCGTCGGTCATGAGCACGCCCGGCATCACGGTCCCGACCGGGATCTCCGCGTCCGCGGCCGCCGAATAGGGCACCGTCTCGGTCTTCTCGACCATCCACCACGCCGAGCCCGGCGAGGTGCTGGCATCGAAGGCCAGATCCACGGTGCCGAGCCTGGCCACGGTCGCCTGCCAGTCCTTCGGAAGCCGCAGCGGCTCGACCGCGCCCGCGTAGCCGCCGGGACCCTCGAACTTGAAATTGTAGCGGTACGCGCTGGTGCCGGGATCGCCCCAGTAGCCGGCCTGGTAGCGGCCCTTCACGGCCCGCTCGGCGGCGGTCGGCTCGGTGGGCGGGCCGATATGCATGTCCTCGACGACGCCGAGCATGCCGCCCCGGGCCGCTTTCCACTGCCACATGTCGATGTAGCTGCCGTCCGTGGTGTAGTGGTAGCCGCGGCCGTTGAGCGGGGTGGGGGCATCGGGCAGAGGCCGGGCGCCCAGATGGGTCGACCCGCCGCTGCCGAAGGCGTCGGATCGCGAGAAGATCACCGCCAGCTTGTCCTCGTAGTAGGCGGTGACGTCCGCGCGCGCGGCGTCCGCGTCGAGGAGGTGCCAGCCGTCCGCCTTCTTGATCATCGGGACGCGCTTCAGCGAGCGCGACGGGTCCCACCAGCGGAAGGCGAAGTACACGTTGGCGTCGTCGCGGACGGCGCGGATCTCGACGGTGGTCTCACCGGTCCCGCCGAAATTGGCGCCCTGCATCGTCCGCACCGAGACCGGCCGCGCATTCCGCCAGACCGGGTCGTCGAGGAGCTTGGACAGGTCGGGTCCGGCCGACACCTTGTCGACCACCAGCGTGGAGCGGCCCTTCACGTCCGCGAAGGCCAGGCCGCCGACGACGGGGAGGCCGATCACGGCCGCCGCCAGGAGCGGCCGGCGCCGCCGCGCCGCGCCGTCCGCCAGGGCCGCGGGGCGGAACAGCCGCAGCAACTGCCACAGCCCGCCGTACATGAAGTGCGCGACGGTATGGACCGCGATGTAGGCCAGGGCCACCAGCGCACAGGTGGCGTGCAGCCAGACCACCCAGCCGCCGTAGCCGAGATAGAGCGCGACTCCGGTCCCCGTCAGGACGAGCGTGACCGCGTAGATCAGCCAGTGCAGCGCCACGTTGATGCCGCCCCACCGGGCCTTCCGGGCCGCCTTCGACCGGCCGCTGACGCGAACGGCGCGAAGCCGCGACAGGCCGTTGCGGTCCGTGAGACGCCCGCGCACGAGGTAGACGGGATAGGCCGTGATGCCGAAGAACAGGGTCAGGCCGGCCACGAAGTGGACGGTCCAGACCTCTCCCTGCGGGAGCATCGGCGCCAGGAACTTCGCGGTGCGCGCCACGGGCGCGTCGGCCGAGATGCGCAGGCCGGTGAGCAGGCTCGCCACCATGGCGATGGCGACGATCCAGTGGATGACGATTGTCCCCACGTCGGAGCGGGGATGCCGGTCGACTTGCACTGCGGGCGTGCTGCGCCGACCGGAGGCCGCGTCGGATCCGCCCGGCGGGTGCGGCGAGAGGGTCAGCGGTTCCGACATTCGATCCTCCGCACCGTCGCCGCAAATTGGACGCGCTACGTTAGAACTTTGTAAATCATGATGCCGCCACCCGGATATAGCCGAGCTTTGCAATCTTGAACTCTTGACGAACGTGCTTAACGGCCGCGATCGTCCGCGCCATTTAGGCGGGTCTGCGTCAGTGCCGCACCACAGCAGCGCTCACGGGAGGAGTCGGCCCGCGCGGATCATCGGCGGACCGGGCCATCGGAGCTCGGTGTCCGCGCGGTACCGGACCCGCACGCGGTGGCCTTCCCTCGCTCAAGGCCGCACGACTTCGAGCTGATCGGCGGGACGGCCGGCTCCGATAGGTTCAGCACGACCCTGCTCCCCGGCTCGGGAATCCTCGGAGACGCCATCACGCTGAACGCCCCGATGGTGGACCCGCGCCACCGGCGTTTCCCCATCTCCGGCACGGGCTCGGCCGTCGGTGCCTTCACGGCTCGCGACCGTCTCGCCGGCTACAGCCACGCCTTCGACCCGTTGATCCCGCCGACCTGGCTGGCGCCGATCGTCGTCGGTCCCGACACCGTCGCCTTTGTCGAGTCACGCAGAAGAGCCGCTTGCCGGACTTCACCCTCCACTACGGGTCGCCCGCTTGGCGATCGGCCATCCTCGGCAGCGACGCGCTGGGTCTGCCGGGCGTCGCCCCGGCGGGTGCCGGCACGTCCGACGCCCTAGCCTTCACTGGCCCCATCCAGCGGGGCAACAACCAGATGGTTAGCGGCGCCAGCCTGATCTGAATCCCGGTGAAGGACCTGGATATCGGCGTCGAGGGCGAATACATCCGCACGGCGCTCAACATCGGCGTCTCGCCGGACACCTCCACGAACGCTCCGCGCTACGGCAATTCGCAGGATGCCGCCCGATTCCGGTTCCGCATGTGGCGATATTTCTGAACCGATCCGAAGCCGCTTCGCGGATGCATCATCTGATCTTGAGCGATGCATATAATCTGGTAGATAATATTTGATGATTATAACAAATAATGGCGTATATTTGAAATTATTCTACAGCTGGATGATATTTTGCTTGCGACAATCGTAGAATCATCTACAACAGAGCCAGCTCTTCGGCGGCATGCTTCGCCGCCGAGCGAGCGGATGCTACGGTTTCAGAGTGGCTGGTCCGGGTACCAGGGCCGGGCCGGTCTGATCCAAAGCTTCAGACCCATAAGACTTCGCCGACCGGGCAACCGGTCGGCTTTTTCATGTCCGGCGCGGGCTCACGTCGGAGATGCGATCCAGTCGCGGCTACCGGTCCGCATCATCGGGGCGGTGAAGCTTGCCGGGAAGCGGGAGATCCGGACCATGTGCCTCACTCCGCATTCGCCTGCTCGGAAAGCTTGGCTGTCGGGATCCGGGGCGCGACCCGACCTCCGGGGACGATGCGGCAGCCGTCCTGAAGGCCGGCGAGGGCGCCGCACCTTGCCCGAACCGGGTGGCCGAACCGGGCGACGCGCGGCCCTCCTGCAGGCTGTTCGACACGGCCTGCGCCGACGCCTACGAGCCCGTGCCGAACGCGCGGCGGACCCGCCGGAGTGACGGCGATCAGGCCAGATAGTCGTGCAGCACCTCGCCGTAGGGGAGCGTGAAATCGACGATCTGGTGCCGGCCGCGCACGATCCGGCGCACCGGAAGGTCCGCGACGCGGCAGTTGACGTGCGGGATGAGGTGCAGCCGGGCATCGCCTTCCCAGGCACCGTGCACGACCACGTCGCGGAGGCGGTAGCCGACGAGCTGCGCCACCTTCGGTGTGCCGTCGACGTCGGGAATGAGCTTCAGGTTGACGTTGAGGTGACCGATCCCCTCGCGCACCGCGTCGAGGCTGTCCTCCAGGCTGCGGTGCTTGTAGGTCATCGTGCCCATGGCGACGCGCTCGTCGTCGTAGTGCAGCGTCCCGGTCAGCGTGTCCTTCTTCACGGAGAGCCGCGGGATCCCGTACTTCTTCGGAAACCCCCAGATCTCGCGCCCGGCGGTGATCGGCGGCTCGTCGTCGAGATACATCTGCACCGAGAAATTGCACGGCTGCCCCTTGTAGGTCGCCACGATGGCCGAGCCGCTCTCCTCGTAATCGCCGAAGCCGGAGGAGTCCGGCATCTTCATCCACTCATAGAAGGCGAGGTTGCCGGGTGCGGGTTCGAGCGGTTCCGGCAGCGCCGCGCGCAGGGCCTCCGGATCGGTCTCGTAGGTGATGATCAGGTACTCGCGCCGGACGAACCGGTAGGGGCCGCGCGGGTAGCTCGGACTGAAAGCCGGCATCGAGGGCGCGCGGAGGATCTCGTCGCGTGTCATGGTCGCTGGTCTCCTGCAATTCGGAGGGCTTAGTCGCGGGCGTCCCGCGTCAGATCGAAGACGGTGATGCCGTCGGCGTCGCGGGCTTGGTCGAGCCAGCCGCGATGCCGGAACGCCCGGCGGATGTCACCGAGGCCGGCGGCCCAGTGATCCAGCATGGTCCGGCGGGAGAACTCGTAATCCTTCGCGTTGCCCTCGTAGTTCTTGCGCCGATAGATCACCTGCATGATCGTCACGGCGGTGTCGCGGCTGATGTCGGACAGGAAGGCGACGTCCGGATCATCCCGCAATTCGGGCGGCAGCCTCTCGACCAGGCGTCGGAAGGCCGTCTTCGCCTTCCGGGTCCGGACGGCGGCGTCCGTGTTCAGCCGGGTGCGGCTGGAGTAGCGGATGTCCTTCTCCCGCTCGGCCGCCTCGGACAGGCTCCGCGGCATCGGACCCCGCGCCGGGAACAGGTCGACCTGGACGATCCGGAGGTCGCGCGTCCGCTCCTGGTCCAGGACGTATTCCAGCGGCGTGTTCGAGACGAGGCCGCCGTCCCAGTAATGCTCGCCGTCGATCTCGACGGGTGGAAAGCCCGGCGGGAGCGCGCCCGACGCCATGATGTGCTCGGGGCCGATCCGGTCCCGCGTGTTGTCGAAATACGCGAAATTGCCGGTGCGTACGTTGACCGCACCCACGCTCAGGCGCACGGCGCCGACGTTGATGCGGTCGAAGTCGACGAGCCGCTCCAGCGTGCCTCTGAGCGCGCCGCTGTCGTACAGGCTGAGCGCTTCCGGCGCCCCCGGCGGATAGAACGGGGCCGGCGGCCACCGCGGCGTGAAGAAGCCGGGCACGCCGAACCCCGCCACCAGGGTGGCGCTGGCCTCGTTGAACCAGGCCCGCGCCTGATCGCCGGGAAAAAGCGGGACGCCCTGCAGGCCGGACGACACCAGGTTCCAGAAGGAACGCAGCCGCTCGGCCCGCCGCTCGACCGGGTTGCCGGCGATGAGCGCGGCGTTGATCGCGCCGATGCTGATGCCCGCCACCCAGTCCGGCGCGAGACCGCAGGCGCAGAGACCCTCGTGGACGCCGGCCTGATAGGATCCCAGGGCCCCGCCGCCCTGCAGGACGAGCACGGGCATCGCCTCGGCATCCGACATGTCCGGCATCGTCCAGAACCCGCCCCGCGCTCGAATCCGGTCTCGGATGACGGCCAGGGTACTCGGCCGAGGCGGGGCGCTTCAACCGCGCCGGACCGCGCGAGGCCGGAGGTCGCGACCGGGTCGCGACCGGACCGGGCGGGGTCGCTGCGGGATCCCCGTACTGGTCGCTCGCGCCACCTGGAAGCCAACGCGCTGACCCGCGCGGCCGAGTAGTGGTCGCCGAAAACTGTGAATCCTTGTACCAGGTTATATCTCGTCGCGATTATGCACTCTATTTCATCGAAGATTGCACGCTGATCGCGCGCTGGATGAGCGATGATTGAACAGGCCCCACGGATCGCGCGCGAATTCCACGTCGGTGTCGGTGGCGACCGCTGGGCCCTGACGCGCGATGTCCAGACCGGGCAGCCCTACGTCTCCCATCGCCCCGGGGATGACGCGCCGGAAGTGCAGCTGGATCTGGGGTCGTTCCTCGTGCTGTTCACCGGGGAGGAGCGCGAGAAGCTCCTCGATCTGATCGCGTCGTTGCTGCCGGACGCCGAAGCGCTCGGGGATGCCGGCGCTCGACCCGGCGCGGCGCGGCCGCTGCCCTTCGTCTCCCGGTGGCTTCCCAGCCGGCAACCGAGAGCCCCGGACTAAGTCGGCCTGACGCGGGTTCTCAGCGCAATTAACCTCAGTTTGTGAACCGCTTATTGAACTGTCGCGGCCTAGTCTCCGGCGCTTGAGCGCGGAGTACTTATGGATAACCAGCGCAACGCCCGGCGCGTATCCGTCAACCTGAACGGTCGCATCACGGTGGCGGGCCATCCCGCCATCCCCTGCGTGGTGCACGACATGTCGCGCTGGGGCGTCCGCCTCAGGCTCGTCGGGACCGATCGGGTCCCCACCGCGTTCACGCTGACCATCGACGCCACCGACAAGGTGATCGGCTGCGAGACGGTCTGGAAGAATGCCGACGAGATCGGGGCTCTGACCGACCTGATGGAGTGACCGCCGGCCGGTTCGGGGGGGTGCCCCGCGTCGCGTCGTCGATCAGCCGAGATCGAGGAAGCCGGGGCTCTGCGCGATCGGCGCCCGGTCGGCCAGTGCCGCGAGGTCGGGTCTCGGACGGGTCAGCTCCGGTCGGCCGGCGCAGTGGGCCTCGATGGCCGCCGCCGCCGCGAGCAGGGCGGCATCGCCGCCGCGCCGGGCCACGACCTGTACGCCGAAGGGCAGGCCGGCCTCGTCGACACCGAGCGGCAGGCTGATCGCCGGGTGGCCGGCCAGGGTCACGCCGTAGGCCAGGGCCAGCCAGTGGAAGTAAGAGCGGGTGGCGGCACCGTCGATCTCGGTCGGGTACAGCTCGCTCCAGGGCCGGGGCGACAGGGTGATGGTCGGGCTGATCAGCAGGTCGTACCGCTCGAAGAAGTCGACGAAGGTCCGGTAGATCGTGGTCTGGAGACTCGCCGCCCGGGCGTAGTCGGCGAGCGTGTAGCCGAGGCCTTCCTCGACATTCGTGCGGACGTTCGGCCCGAGCAGCTGCGGCCGCGTGCGGTAATTGTCGAGGTGAAGCGCGAGGAACTGCGCGGCCCGCAGGATCGCGAAGGCCTCATCCGCCCCCGTGCAGTCCGGTGTCGCCGCCTCGGCGGCGGCGAAGAGCGGCGACAGCGACGCGACCCGGTGGCGGAAGACACGCCGGACGTGCTGCTCGGTCGGCGCGAAGCCGAAATCCTCCGTGAACGCCACGCGGAGCGTGCCGAGGTCGAGCGCGCGCGGCGGGTCGTAGCGATCCGCGCGCCCGCGCACGGGCTCGCCGGGCAGCGTGTAGGCGAGGGGATCGCGCGGATCGTCGTCGGCCATCACACCGAGCATCAGGGCGGCATCGCCGACCGTCCGGGCCATCGGTCCGTTCACCGGGAGATTGGCCCAGCCGAGCCCGCGACGCTCGTTCGGGACGAGGCCGGAGGACGGGCGCATCCCGACGATCCCCGCGTAGGCGGCCGGGTTGCGCAGCGACCCCCCGGTATCCGAGCCGGACGCGAGCGGAACCATGCCGCAGGCGAGGGCGACCGCCGAGCCGCCGGACGAGCCCGCCGCGGAGAGCGTCGGATCGAAGGCGTTGCCGGTCGCACCGTGGACGGTGTTGCGCGTGTTCGCGCCCGCCGCGAATTCGGGCGTGTTGGTCTTGGCGAGAACGATGGCCCCGGCCGCGCGCAGGCGCGCGACGACGCCGAGGTCCCGGGCCGGGACGTTGTCGGCGTGGATCGGGCTGCCGTAGGTCGTGCGCAGCCCGGCCGTGTCCTCGGTGTCCTTGATGCCGACCGGGAGGCCGTAGAGCGGGCCCGGGGGCTCGCCGCCGCGGACCGCGGCCTCCGCTCGCCGCGCCGCTTCCCGCGCCCGCTCGGTGTCGAGGGTCACCACCGCGTTCACTGCCGGATTGATCCGAGCGATCCGGTCGAGACACGAGTCCAGGAGTTCGACGGGGGAAATCTCCCCGCGTCCGATGAGGCGGCGCAGGTCAACCGCGGACAGGTCGCAAAGGTCGGTCACGGCGGGATCTCCCTCGGAATTCAACGTGCGGATCGCAAGAACCCCGCTTCAAGCCGCCTGCGGCAGGGCGGCGGTGGAGCGGCTGCGGATCGTCAGGGCGACCAGGGTCGCGACGGCGGCGGCGGTCAGCAGGAAGTCGAACGCGGCGTCGTAGGTGCCGTAATGATCGACCAGCAGGCCCATCACCAGCGGCGCGATGAAGCCGGCGCACTGGCCGCCCAGATTGACCATGCCAACGCTGGTGCCGATCTGGTCGTCGCGCATGAGCTTGGTCGGCAGGGCGAAGGCCGCGGCGAAGACGAACGATTTGAAGAAGTAGGTGATCGACTGGAAGGTGATCACGCCCGCGATGGTCGGTGCCCTGTACATCAGGTAGAGGAAGATCCCGGTCAGCATCGTGCTCACCACGATCATGTACTTCTCCCGGCCGTCGAAGAAGCGGATCATGACCCAGCCGCCGATCGCCGTCGCGATGCTCGCCATGACGAAGGGGAGGGGCGTCAGCAGGCCGACCGCCTTGAGGTCGAGGCCGCGCGCCTGGAGCAGGTAGGTCGGCATCCAGGCGTCGAGGCCCTTGTTGATGCAGCCGAGGCCGAACCAGACGAGCATCAGCTGCCACAGGAGCGGGTTGCGCAGCAGCTCGCGCGCCGGGGCCGACGGGCCGCGTCCGGCGCGGGCGGCGCCGGGGACCTTCGCGGGCGGCCGATGCGGGATCAGGCGGTGATAGACGAGCCCGAAGATCAGGCCCGCGGCGCCGACCAAGAAGAAGGCGTGGCGCCAGCCGAAGTAGATCAGCAGCGGGGCCATCACGAGGGGCGCGAGCAGGCTTCCGACATAGTTCGACGAGATCATCAGCGACGACATCTTCGGCCGTGCCGGTCCGGTGAACTGCTCCGAGACCGCCTTGATGCAGGCCGCCGGGAAACCGCCCTCGGCCAGACCGAAGATCAGCCGGATCACGATCAGGGACGTGAACGACCACGCGAGCCCGGTCATCGCGGTGAAGATCGACCACGCGACCGCCGTGCCGATAACGACGTATTTCGAGCCGAACCGGTCCGCGAGCCAGCCCCCGGGCAGTTGCATCAGCGAGTAGCCGAAGAAGAAGACGCTCAGGACGACGCCGTACTCGGTCGGACTGAGGCCGAATTCCCGCCCGATCTGGGTCAGGGCCAGCGCGATCGCGGCGCGGTCCACGTAGGAGATGCAGTAGGCGGCGTAGAGCAGCGCGAACCCCAGATAGGGTCGGCCCGGACGCGCGGGCTGGGCGGGGTCCATGGTCTGGCTCCGGTTCGATAAAGCGCGCGCGGAGCCGGAACCCCGCGCAGGTCTGCCAAGTCGGACTCGGCCGCGCGTTCACGCGGCGCCGAGGGCCGCGCGCTCTCCGATCCCGCGCCGATATCGACGCGCCGGCTCGCGCCTCAGCCGCGGGCGAGGGCCGCCTCGAACTCCTCGGCCGGGAGGTGAGCGCCGCCGGTCGTCCAGATCACGTGGGTGGCGCCGGCGCGCGCCTCCGCGGGCAGCGTGGCGGCGAAGCGCCCGGCCGCCGCGAAGCCGGCCGCCGCCGAGGGCTCCAGGCGAAGGCCCGCCTCGATCCACATCACCTTGAGCCAGCGGAAGAGCGCGTCGTCCGGCACCGTGACCACGGACGCGACGAGCTTCTCGAGCGTCCGGGCGACGAGCATCGACGCGGAGGCGCAGGCCAGCCCGTCGGCCGCCGTGCGGTTGTCGAGACCGACATCGTAGACGCTGACCGAGCGGTCGAGGCCGGCCGCGAGCTGGACCAGCATGCACGGGGACGCCACCGGCTCGACGAAGACCGGATGCACGGCGTCACCGAACAGCAGCTTCAGCCCGAAGGCGACGCCGCCCGGCGCTCCGCCCACCCCGCAGGGCAGGTAGACGAACAGGGGACGCGCCGGCGCCACCGCGATCCCGGCCTCCGCGAGCTGCCGCTGCAGGTCGAGGGCCGCGGCCGCGTAGCCGAGGAACAGATCCACCGAATCCTCGTCGTCGACGAAGTGGGCGTCTGCACGGCCGGCAAAGGCGCCGCGCGCCGCCGCGACCGCGGCGCCGTAATCGCCGCGATGCTCGACGACGCGGGCGCCGAGTTCGCGCAGGCGCTCCTTCTTCCAGGCCTTGGCGTCGTGGGACATGTGGACCTCGACTGCGAAGCCGAGCGCGCGCCCCATCAGGCCGACGCTGAAGCCGAGGTTGCCGGTGCTGCCGACCGCGATGACGTGGCGGGCGAACAGCGCGCGGAATCCCGGATCGGCGAAGGCCGCGTAGGATTGCCCCTCGGCGAGGAGCCCGGCCCGCATGGCCAATTCCTCGGCGTAGGCCAAGACTTCGTAGACGCCGCCGCGCGCCTTGATGCAGCCCGTCACCGGCAGGGCGTGGTCGGCCTTGACGAGCACGCGCCCGTCGGCGCCGTCCAGGATGTCTCGGGACAGCGGGCCTTCGAGCGGGACGAGCGGCGAGTCGATCCGGCCGGCGCCCTCTTCGGGGAACAGCCGGGCCAGAAGCGGCGCGAACCGCTGCCAGCGCGCCGCGGCCCCGTCCACGTCTGCGCGGCCGATCGCCAGCCCGGGCAGCACGGACGCGGTGCCGGCCAGCGCCGGGTTCGCCCAGATCGTGGGACTGGCGCGCCTGACCGCGTCCGGAATCCGGTCACCCGACGGTCGGGTCTGCATCTCGCTGGCCGCTGCCATGGCGCTTCCGATCCTGCACGATAGGTGCGCGCCGAACCTGCGCGAAAGACGCGGAGGCGGCCAATTATATTCTCTGGCGCGGTCTATTAGGCCAGCTTATGATCGCGCATGCCCGTGAGGCTCGACGCGCGCCTCGCCGGCGACCTGTTCTTCTTCCGAGCCCTGGTGGAGGCGGGCGGCTTCGCCAAGGCGGGTGATCGTCTTGCCGTCACGCAGAGCGCAGTCACGCAGCGGATCCAGCGGCTAGAGCAGCGCCTCGGTTACCCGCTGCTGGAGCGGGGTGCCCGGGAGTTCCGCCTGACCGCGGAGGGCCACCATCTGTTCGCCGCGGCGCGGAGCGGCTTCGACGGGATGGGCGAGGCCCTGCTCCGGGCGGAGCGCCGTGAGGGCCGGGAGACGCTGCGGATCAGCTGCATTCCCTCCCTGGCCTCGGAGTGGCTGGCGCCCCGACTGAAGGCCTTCAGCGACACGCATCCCGACATCGATGTCGCCGTCTTCGGGGAGACTCACGACCTGGATCCGGGCCGCATGGCGCAGTCCGGCATCGACGTGGCGATCCGCTACGGCCCGGCGCCGCCCCCCGGTGCGACGGTGGTCTTCGACCATCCCGAACCGGTCTACCCGGTCTGCGCCCCGGCCTATCGCGACGCCGCGGCAGCGAAGCCCGGCGGCGCCGTCGTCCTGCTCCACGACGCGACGCCGTGGGAGGCCGCCGCGACCGTCTCGGAGGAGTGGGATCTCTGGATGCGCGTCCACGGGCCGCCCCGGGACGGCCGCATCCAGAACCTCTACTTCAACCTCGCGCAGCTGGCGCTGCGGGCCTCGCTCGGCGGCTCGGGCATCGCGCTCGGGCGATCGCTGATCGTCGCGCCCTACCGCGCCGACGGGCGTCTGGTGCCCGCCTGCGGCGAGGCCGTCATGACCGGACTCCGGTACTTCGTTCTCGTGCGCGCTCTGCCGCCCGCGGGGCCGGCAGCGGCGTTCGTGGACTGGCTCGGCCGGACCATGGCGGGCCCGCCGGGCTCGTCCGAGCCGCCGCGGCCTGGCGATGCGCCGAACGGCGGATGATGCACTGCCCCGCAGGCGGACGGTCGCCGCGGAAGGCGTCGCCTCATCCCGAGCGGAGGGATCAGGGGCGCACCCGATCGCGTTGCATCCGTCAGGACGACAGGCGTCCCCGGTCGACGCCGCCGCGCATGCCCCCTCTCCCGTACGGGAGAGCGTTGGCGTGAGGGACCCGGTCTTTCCGGAGAGGTCGCATCCCCCACCCTGTCCCTTTCCCGCGCGGGAGAGGGGGCCCCCGCCTCGTTCGGCACGGGCTCGGCTAGCGCCATCGTCCCGACCGCGCGGGAACGGCTCTAGCGGTGGGCGGATAGATCCGTCGAGAGCGCGGCCGCGAGGTGAGCGACGAAGGCGGTCACCTTGGGACTGACCAGCCGTCGGGACGTGTGGAGCGCCCACAGCTCCGTCGGCGGACCCTCCAGCCAGCCCCAGCAGGTCAGGCGTCCGGCCGCCACGTCGCCCCCGACCAGCGAGCGCGGGAGCAGGGCCGCGCCGGCGCCCGCCACCACCGCGTCGCGCAGCATCGGCAGGGAGGACAGGCGCAGGACCGGCACCGGCGCGTAGGACCGGCGCGCCCGGCCGTCATGGACCTGCCACCGCTCGTCCTGACGCGGCGCCCAGCGCACCGCCGCCGGTAAGGGCGTCGCGCCGGTCCCGGCCGACGGTTCGGGACGTAGGACATCGGGCGGCGCCACCAGCCAGAGCTCGTCCCGCAGGACGCAGCGCCCGACGAGGCGCTCGTCCGGCTTCGGGTTGACCCGGATGATCACGTCGAACCCCTCCTCGATCGGATCGACGAACCGGTCCTCGGAGCAGATCTCCAGCTCGACCTCGGGACAGGCGCGGGCGAAGGCGGCCGCGACGCGCCCGAGCTGCGTGTCGGACAGGAGCAGCGGCGCACTCACCCGGAGGCGCCCGCGGGGCCGGTCGAGGCCGCCGCCCACGACGGCGCCAGCCTCCGCGATCTCGCTGAGCAGCGGCCCCGTGCGGGCGTGGAGGAGCGCCCCCGCCTCGGTCAGGCGCAGGCTGCGCTCGCCCCGCTCGATCAGCCGCGTCCCGAGGCTCGCCTCGAGCTCGGCCACGCGGCGCGACAGCGTCGCTTTCGGCCGCCCGCTCGCCCGGGCGGCGCGGCCGAAGCCGCCGTGGCCGGCGACGAGGTTGAAGTCGGCGAGCGCCGCGAGGTCCATGCGCTGTTCCAGATACGGGACACCCAGTCCCGATCTTGCCGTCTATGGCTCAGAAAGGGAACAGCGCATCTTCGGGTCATCGGCGGCCCGCCCCGGACCGCCCCGCATCCAGGAGATCCGTCATGACCATCCTCGTCACCGGTGCCACGGGCCGTATCGGCTCCGCCGTCATCGATCACCTCGTCGCGGAGGGCGCCGCCGTGCGCGCTCTGACGCGCGCGCCCGAGACGGCGCGCTTCCCGTCGGGTGTCGAGGCGGTCCGCGGCGATCCCGCCGACATCGACGCGATGCGCGCGGCGCTGGCGGGGGTCGATACCCTGTTCCTCCTCGTCGCCAACGTGCCGGACGAGCTGACCCAGGCGATCACGGCGCTCAGCCTCGCCCGCGACGCGGGCGTGCGCGGCATCGTCTACCTCTCGGTCTTCAAGAGCGAGGCCTACGTCGACGCTCCGCACTTCACCGGCAAGCACGCCGTCGAGCGGATGATCGCGGCCCTCGACCTGCCCGCCACGGTGCTGCGGCCCGCCTACTTCATGCAGAACGACCTCGCCCAGAAGGAACCGCTCCTCGGGGCCGGCACCTTCGGCGTGCCCCTCGGGCAGGCCGGCGTCTCGATGGTCGACGCGCGCGACATCGCCGAGGCGGCGGCCATCGCGCTGCTGCGCCGAGAGCGGGCGCCGGAGAGGCTGGCTGCCGAGACCTACGACGTCGTCGGGCCGGAGGCCCTGACCGGCGACGCGCTGGCGGAGATCTGGGCTCAGGCCCTCGAGCGCGCGGTGCGCTACGGCGGCGACGACCTCGACGGGCTGGAGCAGCGGCTTCGCGGCTTCGCGCCCGCCTGGCTCGCCTACGACCTGCGGGTGATGATGCGCCGCTACCAGGAGGACGGCGCCGTCGCGACCGAGGCCGCGGTGGAGCGCTTCGCCGGGCTGCTCGGCCGCAGGCCCCGCAGCTACCGCGCCTTCGCGGCCGAGGTCGCTCGCGACTGGCGGGGCGCCTGAGCGGCGAGGCTCCGCGGGCGCGGTCTCACGGGCGGCGCGGCGACGGCGCCTCCCGCCATCGCAGGGCGTCGATCAGGCTCCGCAGCGCGGGCGTGACCTGCCGGTCGGGGTAGTAGAGGTGACATCCGGGAAACGACGGACACCACGCGTCCAGCACCTGGACGAGCCGGCCGGCGGCCAGATCGTCGGCCGCTTCGTCCTCCAGCATGTAGCCGAGCCCCGCGCCGGCCCGGATCGCGGCGGCCGCGAGCTGGCCGTCGTTCACGACGAGCTGGCCGGCCGCGCGCACCCGGATCTCGCGGCCGTCGCGGGCGAACTCCCAGGGCAGCAAACCTCCGCCGCCGACGAGCCGGTAGTTCACGCAGCGATGCGCGTCCAGGTCGGCCGGACTCTCCGGGCGCGGGTGGCGGGCGAAGTAGTCTTGGGTCGCGACCACCACCGTGCGCAGGTCGGGCCCGACCCGCACCGCCACCATGTCGCGCTCGACCGTCTCGCCGAAGCGGATGCCGGCATCGAAGCCGGACGCGACGATGTCGGTGAGGCGGTCGTCCACGACAACCTCCACCGAGACGGCCGGATGGTCGATCAGGAAGGCGGGCAGCCGCGGTTCGAGGATCGCCCGCGCGGCGTACGCGAAGGTCGTCAGGCGCAGCCGGCCCGAGGGCGCGCCGCGCCAGTCGGCCAGCGCGTCGAGCCCCCGGGCTACGTCATCGAGGGCGGGGGCAACCGAACGCAGCAGCCGCTCCCCGGCCGGCGTGAGCGCGACGCTGCGGGTGGTGCGGGCCAGCAGACGCACGCCGTGACGCGCCTCCAGCGCCCGCATCGTGTGACTGAGAGCGGAGGCCGACAGCCCCATCTCGGCCGCCGCCCGCGTGAAGCTGCGATGGCGCGCCACCGCCGCGAAGGCCGCCAGATCGTCGAGGGTGCCGCGCCGCATTCCTGAACCATGCTCACAAGCGCATGCGGAACGATACGGCTAATGCCGCGCTGCGCGCCGGAATATGTCCCGCTCCTCAACAGTGAGGTGCGACCATGGATCTGCGGCACTATCGAACCCTCGGACGCTCGGGCCTGGCCGTGAGCCCGCTGGCGCTCGGCACCATGACCTTCGGCGCCGCCCGCTGGGGCAGCGACGCGGCGGTCTCGGCGGCGATCTTCGACCGCTACGTCGCGGCGGGCGGCAACTTCCTCGATACGGCCGACGTCTACTCGGGCGGCGCGAGCGAGACGATGCTCGGCGACCTGATCGCGGCGCGCGGTCTGCGCGACCGCGTTGTCATCGCGACGAAGTCCGGTTTCCCGCGCGCGCAGGGCACGCCGCTCGCCGGGGGCAACAGCGCGCGGAACATCCGGGTCGGGCTCGAGAGCTCGCTGCGTCGCCTGAAGACCGACTGGATCGACCTGTACTGGACCCATGTCTGGGACCGGACCACGCCGCCCGAGGAGGTCCTCCGGGCGCTGACCGACGCCGTCGCGCGCGGCGACATCCTGTACTACGGGTTCTCGAACGCGCCCGCTTGGTACGCGGCGCAGATCGCCACCTTGGCCCGCGCCCACGGCCTGCCGGAACCCGTCGGCCTGCAATACGCCTACTCGCTCCTCGATCGGGGCGTTGAACTGGACGTGCTGCCGGCAGGCCGCGCCCTCGGGCTCGGGCTGGTGCCCTGGAGTCCGCTGGCGGCCGGCCTTCTGACCGGCAAGTATGGGCGCGAGAAGCTCGCACAGGCCGGGCCGGCCGGCTCGCTTCCGGACCGGGGCGGCGACGCGGCCGAGGGCGGCAGCGACGGCCGGCTCAACGGCGACAATCCCTTCGGCGGCATGCTGTTCACCGAGGCGAATTTCGCCGTCGTGGACGCGCTGCGGGTGGTCGCCGCGGAGGTCGGCCGGCCGATGGCGCAGGTGGCGCTGGCCTGGGTCGCGCGACGCCCCGGCGTCGCCTCGGTCCTGGTCGGGGCGAGCCGCCCGGAGCAGCTGGAGCAGAACATCGCCGCCCTCGACGTCGTCCTGACGGCCGAACAGCAGGCCCGCTTGGACGAGGCCGCCGCTCCGCCGAAACTCAACCCCTACTTCATCTTCGAACTGCCGACCGCGCGCATCTTCGGCGGTCAGCGGGTCGCGGCTTGGTAGGCGGGCATCGGCGATAGACGGCGGGCCGCCGGGTGTTCCCCGTCATTCCGAACGCGCGACCTGCGCGCGGAACAGCGTCGCGAGGGTCCGCAACGTCCTGTTGTGCGGCTCGGCGAGCGACACCGTGTAGGCACCCGGATCGATGTGAGGGACGGAGGCTGTGATGCGCACCGTCCGCTCATCGATCTTGAGGACGGGCGCCCGCCACGCCTGACCATTGGTGCCCCGGAACACCGCCAGCGTGTCCTTGCCGAGCTTGGGCGCGGTTCCCGCGAACGCGACTTCCGCGGCCCAGAGCTGCCCCGGTGAGACCTGCGGCGCGTCGTCGGTGTCGGGGAGACTGTGGTGCAGGATCGGACTGTGCGGCGGCCCGCCGACGAGTTGGCGCGGCTCCGGAACGAAGCGTACCGGCGGCTCGGCGTCGGGTGCGATGAAGATCGACGCGACGTCGTCCAGGATCCGAAGGCAGCCGTCGGCGACCTGGACGATCGCGAGCGCGTGGCGTCCGAAAGCCAGTCCCGAAACGTCGATCTGGCCGGTGAAGCCGGACGTCGCGGCGGCGGGTTCTCCATACCACTTGGCCACGTCCGGACGCAGATCGTTCTGAAGGGCGACCCACGATGTCCCGCTGCGGCCTGTCAGCCGCAGGTAGATCGCTTTCGGCGCCGGTCCCGATACGTGCAGCCACCCGCGCAGGAACACGGAGGCCCGCGCGACGACCGACGAGAGATCCAGGCTCCGGTTGAGGCGCTCGTCCGTGCGCAGCACGTCGAGGCTCCAGCCGCACTCGCTGCGCCGGATCGGCCTCGATGTCAGGCGCCGGAGTTCGTCGGGCGGTTCCGGCACCGGGCGCGCCCGTGCGCCCGCGGCGGCGGTCGGCGCGGCCGGAGGATGGGTGGCCTCGTCCCACTGGATCGCGGCGCTGGACCACGAGGCAGCGTTCGTCCGCAGACCCAAGGTCTCGAGCCGCAGGTCGAACCCGTGCCGCAGGTGGCTGGGCACCCGTCCGTGGCGGAGGGGCCGCGCCTCGATGAGGCGCTCGTAGAGGACGCGCACCGACACGTGGTGACTATCGACGTCGGGGAAGGATTTTCGGCCAATGAGGGCCCGCATCCGATCCAGGCGTGCGCGGTCGTAGTGCAGGCCGATGAGACGCGCCCGGACGGCGCCGGCGTCGTCAGTCGGGACCTTGAAACCGTCGATTCCGTCCTCGACGCGCTCGGCCAGGGCACCGATATCGGCGACGATCGGGACGAGGCCCGCCTGCCACGCTTCGGTCAGCGCGATCACGAACGTCTCGGGCCAAGTCGAGAGGTGCAGCGAGACATCGCACCCGGCCAGCAGGCCGCCGATCGCGTGCTGCTCGTAGGCGCCGGTGACGCTGACCTGATCCGATCCGAAGGCCGCGACCGCGTCGCGGTACTGGTCGTCGATCCGGCCGATCACCTTGAAGTGGATGGGATAGGCCTCGCAGCTGCGGATCAGGTTGATCGCCTGCTGCCCGCCCTTGTGGGCCGCGAGATTGCCGAGGATCGCCACGGTCAGCCGATCGGCGTCGCGCTTGCGCCGGGCGACCGACCGCGCCTCGGCGGGCGCGGCGCTCGGCGCCACCATCGGGATCTCGACGATCCGCTCGGCGGGAATGCCGGGAAAGTAGCGCCTGAGGTATCGTGCCGTCTCCGGTGTGCTCGTGACGAACGCGTCGATCGCGTCGGTCACCAGGGTCATCATGCCGTCGCGGCGCGCCTTCGAGCCGGGCGGATAGTTGTTGCCCGATACCAGGCAGGCGTCGCACTGGTCCGCGCCACGATTGACCACGTCGCAGAACCGGCCGGTGTGATCGAGCAGCAGCCAGCGCTCGCAGATCAGGAAATGATCGTGCAGGTGATAGACGGTGGGGATGCCGCAGGCCCGCGCGATGAGCGGCAGGGACAGCGGGACGTGCATCAGGTGATGGATGTGGACGAGGTCGACCTGATGTTCGAACAGCAATCGCTGAAAGAGCGCCTCCACGAACGGGTCCGTTGAGAGCGGCGGCGTGACGGGGCCGCAGGCGAAGCTCTCCGCGATCCCGGGGCCCTCGAGCCGCAGCGACCAGCGCCCGTCGCCGAAGACGGGGAACAGGAACAGGATGCGGTACGGCTCGCCGAGTTCGGTCAGCAGTTCCTGATAGACCTCGACCCCGCCGCCGGGGCGATGCCCGATCCGGTTGTGGGTGAGCATCAGGACCGTGCGGATCGCGGCCGGCGCTTGGTGCGGCCGACGCGCCGGCGTCCGCCGGTGGTCGCTCACCGCGTCCAGGATGGTCGCCACGCGGTGGTCGTAGAGGTGTTCGGCGCGGGTCCGGGCCTGCGCGGCGCGGGCGCGCGCGATGCGGGCCTCCGGGTCGGTCAGGGCCGTGAGGATCGCCTCGACCGCACCGGCCTCGTCGCCGCAGAGGGCGATCTGGGCGCCGGGCGCGTAGTACGCGGCCGTCTCCGGCTCGGGCGAGACCACGACTTGGTAGCCGCCGGCGAGCGCGGTCTCGAACAGCCGCGGCGGCGGCGTCGAACCGGTCGCCTGATCGGCCCGGGCCGACGAGAAGATCCGGGGCAGGGTCAGCACCACGCGACTGCGGTTCGCCAGGAGCGCGAAGTCGCGGTTCCCGCAGCGCCAATCCGTGACGAGCGCGTCGTCCGCGAGTTCGGGCGGCCCGATATGCTCGTTCCACGGCAGTGCCAGCTTGAACTTCACATCCCGCGGCAGCTTGGCGGAGAGCGCGTTCAGGGTCGCGACCCGGTTCGGCCACGCCGTTCCGATGAAGAGCAGATCGTAGCGGTAGCGCGCGTCGTCCTCGATCACCGCGAGATCGTGGAAGAGCGACGAGGCGCCGAGCGGAAGGTGGTGCGCCCGACCACCGTAGGCCGGGACCGTGGCCCGGTCGTTCGTGAAGACGAGATCGAAGGCCGCCGACCCGCGCACGTTCGCCGCGCGCTCGTACGGATCCTCCGTGGTCCAGAGCACGCTGGTGCGGGCGAGCCCCGCGAGCCGCCCGACTAGCGGCGCCTGTGCCCGGGCGCCGCCGAAGGCGATCAGGGTATCGAAGCCCTGCTCGACGAAGGTGGCCACGGCGTCGCCGTGCCCGCCGACATGGACCCGGCCGACCGCCGGATGGCGGCGCAGCGCGTCCGCGATGGCGAGCACGAGGTAGCGGTTGTGCGTCCGCGGCTCGGTGTCCAGCAACAGGATCGACAGGTCGGACATGCTCGGTCGTGCCTGTGTCAGCGGTGACGTGATCAGGCCGCGACCGTCAGGCGGCTCAGGTCGAGCAGGCGCGCCGCCCGATGCCGGTAGGTGTGCTCGCGCAGCGCCCGCGCCTGCGCCCGGCGCGCGATCGCCTCGATGGCGGCGGGCTCGTCGAGGGACCGCTCGATGGCGCGCGCGATATCGGCCGCGCCGTCCACCAGCAGGATCTCCGTATCCGGCTCGAAAAGGTCGCAGACTTCCAGGCCCGTCACGAAGAACGCCTGCGCCGAGCCCGAGAGGGCGATTTCGAAGGTGCGCGGCCCCGGCGTCGCCTGCGGGAGCGACAGCCGGCGATTGGCCACGTCGAGGTCGCGGCCGATATTGAGCGTGAGCCGGGCCGCCGCTGCGTAGTCGGCCATCTGCGCCGGCGTCAGGCGGCGGTTCACCGCGCATCGGAGCATGTCGGGCCAACCGGCGCCCAGGATCTCCACGACGTGGCGGCACAGGAGATCGTCGATCCGGCGCATCAGGGCGATGCGGTTCGGGTAGGCGACGCCGCAGAAGAACAGGACGGTCTCCCGCTCCGCGACCGGGACGATCGGCCGGAAGTGCCGGTTGGGCGCTGCCGCCAGCGGCAGGTGATGGACGTCCGGGTGACGGTAGTGCTGCGCCGCCCAGGAATCGTTGCTCACGACGATGTCGGCGTAGAGTTCCGCCTTGAAGGCGTAGTCGAACTCGTACGGGTCATCGGTCAGCCAGAAGATCAGCACGGCGCCGACGGCGTCCACGGCCCGGCGAAGCGCGCGCAGATCCGCGAGATCAGGCACGAGGCTTCCGACCGCGACCACGACATCCGGGCGCGAAGCCCGGATTGCCGCGACCGCGAGCTCCAGAGGCGCCTGCATGACCCGCTCGGCGCCGAGAAGTTCGGCGAAACCCTCGGCGAGATCGCTCCGGATCCCGGGATTCCTGTTGAGCGCATCGGGGAAGGTGCTCGTGACCAGCACGTGCGGCCCGGCCAACGAGATCGCGCTGACGAAATTCATCCCTATTGACCTCGGCGAGACGGGCCAGTTTTGTTTGCAGGTTAATGCCAATTGTAAGTAGACACGTAACTGTCGCGTGTCCATTACAGACCTTAATTTCCCCCAATCTCCTGTCGCGCGGGAAGATCCGGACAATCTACTGTTGGCAATCAGGAAGTATGGAACGGGATAAATTGGCAATATGCGCGCCGATCCAACCGGGCGAGCCGTGCGCGGAGGTGCTGCACCCCTTCCTGCCGTGGTTGACCGGCAGCCTGCTCCTACTGGGACGGAAGGCCGCCGCGGGGAGCCGGGCGCGCTGGGCTTCCGGCGCCACTGTGATCACCACGGCGGATGGCGCCGACCTGCCCGCCTCGGCGCGCTTCGATGCCGTCGTCCTGCTGGGCCTGCTGGCACGTCGCGACGACGGGGCCGAGTGCACGCTCGACGCGACGATCGCCTGGGCCCAGGAGCGACTGCGGCCCGGCGGCCGGCTGGTCCTGGTCACCGACAACGCCCTGTCGCTCCACGGCCTCGCCGCAGGTTCCGAGACGGCGGGGCAGCGCGGCTTCCCGAGCCTCGAAGGGCGTCCCCGGTCTGACGGATCCCGGCTGCCGACGCGGGCAGGCCTGAAGCGGTGCCTGCTTGCCCGCGGCCTGTCCCACCAAGACTGGTGGTTTCCGTTTCCGGGGCCGAGACAGCCCCTGAGCTTCGTCGCCGAGCGCGGCCTCGCACGGCCGGGTGGGTTCGATCCCGGGATGCTCGCCGTCGGGGCGGCCGGGCCGGATCCCGCGGCCTCCGCGGGCGCGCTGTTCTCGCCGCGGCGCGCGTGGGCGCCGGTTGCGGATCTGGGGCTCGCCGGCGATCTGGCGTCCGCCTTCGCGGTTGCGGCGTCGGAAGCGCCGCTGCCGCCGGATGACCGGCTGGCGATCCACGTCGGTCTGCGCCGCCGCCCGGAATTCGAGCGTCTGGTGACCTTCGCGGAGGCCGGGTCGCGGATCGCGGTGCGCCGCGCGCGCGTCAATCCCGATCTTCCGGCCGTGGTCGGCGGCGTGACGAACCTGTTGCCGTCGGAGACGTACGTGACGGGTTCCCTCTGGTCGGCGGGCCTCGAGACGCTGCTGGCGCGCGAGGGCTGGTGCGCGGACGCGGTAGCCGCCTGGGCCGAAACGTGGCTGGAGGCCGTGTCACGCACTTTCGCGGCCGGAGCGCCGCTGGGACCGGACACGATCCTCCCGGCCCGGGCGCTCGATGCCATCCCGAAGAATCTCGTCTCGGGCCCGGACGGCACGTTCATAGACCTGGAGTGGGACCTCGGTGTCCCTCTGGACGCCGGCCATCTCGCCGTGCGCGGCCTCGTCAACGCGCTGACCGACGCCCCGGACTGGCGGCCCAGCGGAGCGTCCGGTCTGACGCTGCTGGACGCCCTGCGCGCCCTGTTGCCGAGACTCGGTTTCGCCCTGGACGATGCGCAGCTCGCCGACCGGCTGGCCCGGGAGAGCCGGTTCCAGTCGATCGTCAGCGACCATGTGACGGCGCGCGGTCTGGACTGGGCGGCGGCGACGCGCCTGCCGGTCGGCGGTGAGGACCGGAGCGGCGCGGACCCGCGCGCGGCGCTCGCGGAGGCATCCGCGGAGATCGCCCGCCTGCGCGAGGAGAACGCGGCCCTGCGGGCCGCACGCGCCGTCGACGCCGCCGCGCACGCGGACACAGAGCGCGAGAGCGTTCGCCGCACCGACCGCGTGATCGCCTACGCGGCCGAGCTGCATCGAGCGCGCGACCACCTTCAGGACGCGCTCGATGCCCGCCGCGCGTTTTTCAGGTCCGGGGGCCGTCTACCGCTACGCCTCCTGCGCCTGCTCAGAGGAACCCCGTGATGCGGCTGCTCGTGGCCTGTGACCACCTCGCGCTCACGGGCGGCCTGCTGCGCTTCGAGCGGGTCGGGCGCGTGCTCGCGCGTCGCGGACACGCGTTCGCCATCCTGACTCTCGGCACGGGCGAGGACGGGTTCGAGACGCGGCACCGCGTCCTGCACCCCGAGGAAGCCGCGCGGGAGAGCTGGGACGCCGTCATGGTGCCGGGCGGCGGATTTCCGGATGCCACGATCGAGGGCTTCGCGGACCTGCGGGCCCCGCGTTTCGGCGCGCGGATCCAGCACTTCCTCAACGCCCCGGCGCGCCGCGACGCCTACGCGCGCGTCACGCGGACCTTCGCGCCGGACCTCGTCGTGGCGAACAACGACCACTGGGACGATGCGACCCTCGACGCCCTGGGGACGCCGTGGCGCCGCCTCGTCGGTGCGGTCGATACCGGCCTTTTCGCGCCGCCCGTCTTGAGGCCCGCACGGGGCACGCGGCACCGGCTCGGCGGCATCGCCAACAAGCGCCCCGCCGCGCAGCTCGCCGCGCTCGACAGGCTGGGCGACGCTTGGTCCCTGCACTGGTTCGGACGCCCGGACTGGGGACTCGTGGGCGCGCGCGCCGATCTGGTGGCCTCGGGCCGCCTCGTCGTGCACGGCCCGCTGGCCGAGTCCGACCTGCCCGCGTGGTATCACGGGCTCGACGCGTTCTGCAGCGCGGAGGCGCATGCCGGCTGGTGCAATCCGGCCGCGGAGGCGATGGCCTGCGGCACGCCGCTCGTCACGACCGTGCACGGCACGCTGGCCTTCGCCGAGGACGCCGTCACCGCCCTCGTGGTGCCGGACGGCCCGGACGCGGTGCTCGGTGCGGCCATCGCGGAGGCCGCGGATCGGATCGTCACCGATCCGGCCGGCGCCGCGTCCCGCGCCGAGGCGGGACGGGCACGGATCCGGGCGCTCGACTGGGACACCTACGCGGACGGGCTGCTCGAGGCCGTCGGAGAGGCGATCGCGCTGCGCGCGGGACAGGCCACGGCGGCGCGCCCGTCCGAGACGCCGCCCCGCGAGACCGTGCTGCGTCTGGCCGACCTCGCGAGCCGGGACGGGTCCCTGCCGGAGGACTTCGACGCGCTCGGCTATATCCAGCTGCATCCGGATCTCGCGGCGCTGTTCGAGCACGCGTGGCAGGGGCAGCTGCACTACCTCGAGCACGGCCGGCGGGAGGGCCGGATCTACCCCTCGAACCTGACGCGGGCGCAGCAGAAGGCCGCCCAGGCATCGCGGATCGCCCTCGCGGTCGACGGGCTCGACGGCTCCGGCAAGTCGAGCATCGCGCGGCACGTCGCCGAGGCCCTCGGCGCGACGGTGCTCAATCCGTTCAGCGGTCAGGTGGGCGCGATCCTGGTCCACCTCGCCCGGACGGGGCAGCACGCTCTGGCCGACGACGTGGCGCACGCGGCCGTGGCGGCGGCGATCGCCAACGCGCCGCCGGGACCGGTCGTCTTCGATCGACACTGGTTCACGGCCTCGCAGCTCCTGTCGCCGGCCTATCGTCCGGGCTGGGATCCGCGCCCGTTCACCGTCATGTGCTGGGCAGACCGTCCCACCACCATCGCCCGCATGGTCGCGCGCGGCGTGCCCGACCCGTCCGAGCGCATGACAGAGGCCCGGATCGCCGGCTACCGGACGCTGGCGGAGGAGCTGCGGGTACCGCTCCTCGACACGTCCCGCATCGCGCCGGAGGAAGGGGCCGCGCAGGTGCTGGCGATGATGGGAGAGCGCGGCGACGCGGCACAGCGCCCGTGAACGCCGCCTCGCGGCACGGCAAGCGAGGCCGGCGCGAGGCCGTTGGGCGCTGGGAGCGATAGAGTCCTCGGGACCGGGAATTGCCCGTCGCTTCCCGATATGGTCGTTTCCCGGGATCAGCGGGCCACGCTCGGACATCCGCGTCGCCGGAGGATATGGCCTTCGTGTTGAAACAAGCGCGCGGCGACCGTGGCCGGAACTTCGTGCTGCTCGGCATCAGCCTCCTCTTCGTCGCCGCCGGCCTCGGGATGATCGTCACCGGCGCGGATGGCGGCGTCTCGACGACAGTGTTCTTCGGCGTGTGCGCAGCCGTCGCCGTCTGGCAGCTGCGGCCGGACCTGCTCGAATCGGAGAGCAGGTCGGCGGGGTCCCTGGCGTCGCAGTTCCCCGGCCTCGTGATCCTACGCGCCTCGGTGCGGAAACTCCTGTTCCTGGCCCTGATGGCCGCCGGCTTCGGCGGGGTGACGCTCTGGATGCTGCTTCACGAGTCTCGTTCCACGACGATGCACCTGCTGCTGTGGCCGGGTGTCGTGCTCTTCCTCGGAGGAGTCCCCTTCCTCATCCTCACGGCGATCCGCGGCTCGGCGCTGCGCCTCGACGAGACGGGCTTCACCGTCGTGCAGTTGGGCCGGTCGCGGCGCGTGCGGTGGCGTGACGTCAGCGAGTTCGAGCCCGTCACCGCGGCCGGCGCGGGACAACGGCTGGTCACGTTCGACGACGCGAGCGCCGACGATACCCGCCTCGCGGCATTGAACCGTCGCCTGATCGGGCGCAACGCAGCGCTGCCGGACGGCTATGGATTGGATCCGGACACGCTGGCCACGCTCCTCACGGCCTGGCGCAAGCGGGCGCTGCAGACGGAGGCCGGTCGGTCCTGAGGCGCTTCGGCCGGCGTGGCGGCGGTGCCGGCGCACCGTCGATAGCGCCCGGCCAACGGGCGCGGAGCCGACACGGGCAGCCCGTCCCCGTCCTCGAGATCCGTCGGTTCGCCCCGCGCCGGCCGCGCTCGCTCCTCGACGGACGCCCGCTCGGCGGCAGGCAGACGCGCCCGCGCGAGCCTTGACCATCGTCTCCCGGGCGTGGCCTGATCGGCGCGATGGAACCGCTGGCCGATCCGATCGCACGCGCGCTCTCCCCCGGTGCGGGCCAGCCCCCGGAGGGCGGGTTCGCGGCCCTCACCCCCGAGCTGAGCGTCCGGGACCCCGACGTCAGCCTCCACTTCTGGTGCGATCTGCTCGGCTTCACGGTGGCCTACGATCGACCGGCCGCGCGCTTCGCTTACCTCGCGCGGGGCGGCGCGCAGATCATGCTGTGCCAGCGCAACGGCCGCTGGAGCACCGGACCGCTGGATCCGCCCTGCGGCCGTGGAGTCAACTTCCAGATCATGGTCGATCGGCTGGACCTGATCCTGGCGGCACTCGCGGCCGCGCCCTGGCCGCTCTTCGAGGAGCCGCAGGAGTCCTGGTACCGGACGGGACCGGTCGAGGGCGGCCAGCGGGAGTTTCTCGTCCAGGATCCCGACGGCTACCTCGTGCGCCTCGCCGAGAATCTGGGGCAGCGGCGACCCGCGTAGATCCCGGACGCCCCGCCCCGGGGCCGGCATCGTCGCGAGCGCGTAGATCCGCGTCAGCGCGTGACGATGCTCGGCTCCTGCCGAGCGGGACGGGGCTGAACCACGAGGAGCCCGGCCGAGTAGATCAGCGAGACGAGGAGCGCGACCGTCAGCGCGAGCGCGGCGCCGAAGGGCTGGATCAACAGGTGGAGCGTCAGCAGGGTCAGTCCGAAGCCGAACACCCCGCGGATCGCGACGCTCGCCAGACGCGCCATCGCCGCCCCGCCGATCCGGCGATGGAGAATGACGAAGGCACTCGTCATCGTGACCGGGAAGGCGGCGATCACCCCGGTCCGGGCAGGGCCGAGGGCGGTGCTCAGCGCCAGGAGGGCCGCGACGAACAGCGCGACGGCGGTCGCGCGGATGAGCAGATCCAGCGGGCGCGGCCTCGCGACAACGGCGCTCCGCACGAGGGTCGCGCGCACCACGTGCCGGGTCGAGAGGGCGCCGGCTCCGTAGACGAGGGCGTTGAGCAGGAACGCCGTCGTCGGTGTCCACACGAGCGCCGAGACCGGCAGGGCCGCGGCGAGCCACGCCAGGACCGCCGGCCCGAGGGTGGCGATCATGTCGCGACCGGCCGCTCGGTGGGCGTAGACGATCAGGAACAGGCCCGTCGCGGCGTTCGCCGCGAAGCCGTTGAGGGCCGCCCCGGCGACGAACGCGGCGTCGTGCTCCATCGCCATGAACACGTAGGCCGGCCCGGCAGACACCGGCAGGCTGACGATGAGGGCGCCCCAGACCGGTCCCAGCCACTCGGCCAGGACGGAGGCGAGCACCACCACGGTCCCGGAGGTCAGCGCCCGGATCAGGGCCGTCAGCCAAATCGCCGCCAAGGTCGTTCCCAACGCGTCGCGCCGCCGACCCGGGCCGGCATCGGAGCCGCGCCCTCGCTATCACGGGCGGCCGGTCCGGGCCAAAGCGGCCGGCTCGCGGATCCGCCCGTCCGGGACCGGCTGCGGCGACCCGTAACGGCCGCTCCACCCCGCGACGAGAGGGCAGGGCGACGTCAGCCGACGGCGCGCGACGCCTCGCGAACCTGGCGGGTGGCCGCGTCGACCTGCTCGTTGGCCCGCGCGATCGCCGTCATGCCGCCCGCGATGGTCCCGACCCCGCGCGCGGCCGTGTGCATGCTGCCGGAGATCTCCTGGGTCACCGCCGACTGCTCCTCCACGGCGGCCGCGATCGCCGCCGAGATCTCGTCGAGCGCCCGGATCGTGCCCTGGATCGAGCCGATCGCCGACACGGCCTCGCGCGTGGTCGCCTGCGTGGTCGTGATCTGGTCGCGGATCTGATCCGTGGCCTTGGCGGTCTGCTCGGCCAGCGCCTTCACCTCCGAGGCCACGACCGCGAAGCCCTTGCCGGCGGTCCCCGCCCGGGCCGCCTCGATCGTGGCGTTGAGCGCGAGCAGGTTGGTCTGGGCCGCGATGCCCTGGATCATGGTCACGACGTCGCCGATCTGCGCGGCCTGCCCGCTCAGGCCCTCGACGATCGTGCTGGTGTGCCGGGCCTGCTCGACGGCCTCCCCGGCCATCCGCGCGGCGTGGCTGACCTGCTGGCTGATCTCGCCCACCGAGGCCGACAGTTCCTCGGCGCCCGAGGCCACGCTCTGGATATCGCCGGAAACCCGCCCGGCGAGGTCGACCGCCTCCGCGGTCCGGCGGCTGGCGCCCTCGACCGCGGTGCCGATCGCGTCGAGATCGGCGCCGATCGCGCGCTGCGCCGCGACGCGCCGTTGGCGTTCCTGGACCTGCGCGGTGATGTCGGCGGCGAACTTGACCACCTTGAGGACGCAGCCGCTGGCATCGAGGATCGGGTTGTAGGTCGCCTGGATCCAGACGTCGCGGCCGCCCTTGGCGATGCGGCGGAACTCGCCGCCCGCGAACACGCCCCGGCCCAGGCGCTCCCAGAGCTCGCGGTAACCGGCGCTGGCCCGCTCGGCCGGGTCCACGAACAGGCCGTGGTGCTGGCCCCGGATCTCCTCCAGGCGATACCCCATCGTCTCGAGGAAGTTGCCGTTGGCCTCCAGGATCGTGCCGGTCGGATCGAAGGCGATCACGGCCTGCGAGCGGTGCAGCGCCGCGATCTGACCGGCATAGTCGAGCATCTGCAGCTTCTGCGCCGTGACGTCGGACGCGAACTTGACGACCTTCACGACGCGGCCGGCGCGGTCGAGCACCGGGTTGTAGCTGGCCTGGACCCAGACGTAACGGCCGCCCTGGGCGATCCGCTTGAACTCGGCGACCTGATGGGTGCCCTGCCGCAGGGCGTCCCAGAACGCGCGGTACTCGGGGCTGTCGCGGTGCGCCGCCTCGACGAACAGGGCGTCGCGCTGTCCCTGGATGTCGGGCAGGGCGTAGCCCATCATCGTCAGGAAATTGGCGTTGGCCGTGAGGATGGTGCCGTCCGGCTCGAACTCGATGACCGCTTGGGAGCGGTCGAGGGCGTCGAATTTCGCGGCCAGACCTTCACGACCGCGCAGGGCGCCGAACATGATCCCATCCCTCACTGTCATCGTCGATGATCCCGAGTATGGAAACTCGGTTCTTCTTGGGACCCGCCGCCGATCTATTGTCGTGCCGCAGCGCCGTCCGATAATGATTGCGCACAATCGTGAACGATGAATTAAGTCTCACCTGTCTCATCCGTCAGCTTTCAAAAGGTGCGGCGCAGTACGCGCGCACCGGACAGGTGAGAATGCACGCAATTCTTGACTTAATATCTTGAAATATTTGCAACCTTAAGTGTTAAACACAGCACCGAGATCCGTCAGTTTGCCGCGATCAGGTTGTGACGGAGTTCTCTATATTACGTAGAATTGGATTTTCGGTCTTCACGACTGGAGCGAGGCCCGCCGGCCCGACGCGACCCGGAGGCGACGCGCCCGCGAGATGCCGGCCCGGTCGGCTCAGATGTAGGTCGAGGCGAGCGCCGGCGAACCTTCCAGCGCGTGGGCCAGCCTCTCCAGGCCGTGGGCGATCTGCTGCCGGGTCGAGGGGCCTCCGAGGCAGAGCCGGACGGCCTCGGGGGGCGCTCCGGCGACGCAGAAGGGATCGCTGCCGACCACCCCGAGACCCGCCGCGCGGCCGTGGCTGGCGAAGGCCGAGCGCGTCCACCCCGCCGGCAGGGTGATCCAGACATGGAAGGCGTGCGGGTCCGCGACGTAGGCCTCGGCTGGCAGCAGCGCGGCCGCGAGGCTCTGGCGCGCGGCCGATTCCGCGCGGACGAAGTCCACGATGGCGTCCGCCGTCCCGTCCATGATCCAGCGCGTCGTCAGCGCCGTCGAGATCGGCGACGCCATGACGGTCGCGGCGCGCAGGGCATCGCCGAGGGGCAGGGCGGCCCGCGCGCTCGGCGCGACCAGGAACGCCAAGCGGAGCCCGGCGCCCAGGCACTTCGCGACGCCCGCCACGTAGTAGGTGATCTCGGGCGCCAGTTCCGCGAAGCTCGGCGGCGGTGCCGGGCAGATCCGCGCGTAGGCATCGTCCTCGATGATGGTGACCGCGTAGCGGCGCGCGGTGGCGATGATGGCGTCGCGCCGCGGGCGGGACAGGGTCGCCGTGGTCGGGTTCTGCAGGAGCGGATTCAGGTAGAGGGCCTTCGGGGCGCCTCGGGTGCAGGCGGCCGCGAAGGCGTCGGGGTCGATCCCGTGCCGATCCATCGGCAGGCCGACGAGGCGTAGACCCCGATGCGCCGCGAGGGTCCGGATCCCCGGATAGGTGATGCGCTCGGCGCAGATGGTGTCGCCGGCCGCCGCGACCTGTCCCAGGATGCTGGACAGGGCGCTGTGCGCGCCCGGGCAGATCAGCAGGCGCTCGCGCGCCGCGGCGATACCGCGACCCGCGAGCCAGCGCAGGGCGGCCTCCTTGTCCGCCTCCGTCCCGCCGAAGCCCTGGTAGCGCAGCAGGTCGGCGAGAGTGCCGGACAGCTCCGCGAAGGACGACCGCATGCGGGCCTGCAGGCCCGGCAGGTCGGGCTCCGGGGGCAGGTTCATGGTGAAGTCGACCGGTCCCGGCCGCCGGGCCCGCGCGGCCTCGGCGGGGCGGGCCGTGTCCGCCGGGTCGACCACGAAGGTGCCCCGACCGACCCGCCCCTCGATCAGGCCCCGCCTGTGGGCCTCGACATAGCCGCGGGACACGGTCGTGAAGTTGAGATCGAGCGTCGCGGCGAGCGCGCGCTGGGTCGGCAGGCGCGTGCCCGGCAGCAGGTGGCCGGTCCGGATATCGTCCGCCAGCGCGTCCGCGATGGCGAGGTAGTGGGGTTTGCCCCAGCGCCTGAGATCGGGGGTCCAGACATCGGGCGCGCCGCTCCGGTCGACGGACTGTCCTCCCCGCCCGCTCGCCTTCATCCGTCCAGCACCCGCGCCGAGAAATGCGATCAATGATCGATTGTATGGCTTGCAAGCACCGTACCGGGCTTCGCATCGCCTGTCACGGCCTCAACGATACATGCAATGCGTACAATATTCGACGCCGAAGCAACGGTAGTTTGGTTATGTTATGCGCACAATGTGGTGAGTAATTGTGCGACTTCGAATAGAGGCGCGTCGATCGGGCGATATTCATTGATGGCATAATTGTACGTATCGTAGGGCGCGGGATTGAATGGATCCTTGATGGCGCCGATCTGGCACACCGCTTGCCATCCTCTTGGCTGATCGCGCGCGGCGCCGACTGCCGCGGTCCAGACCATCGAGGAGCGTGAGCAATGCCTGCCGTGAACCGCGAGCCGCACAAGAAGGGCGACGTCCTGGTCGACTACGAGGAGAAGGTCTTCGAGGACGTGAAGGCCGAACCGGGCCAGAAGGCCCTCGTCACCTTCCACACCGTGGCGTTCGAGGGCTCGATCGGCCTGGTCAACCTGCTCCAGGCCACCCGCCTGCAGCGGAAGGGCTTCGAGACCTCGATCCTGCTCTACGGCCCGGGCATCACCCTCGGCGTCCAGCGCGGCTTCCCGCGGCTCGGCGACGAGGCCTTCCCGGGCCATCTCAACTTCAACAACCAGCTCGAGAAGTTCATGGCCGAGGGCGGCAAGGTCTACGCCTGCCGCTTCTCGACCCAGGCCCTGTACGGGCACGGCGAGGCGGCCTTCATCGAGGGTATTCGCATGATCAACCCCCTCGACGTGCTCGACTGCATCCTCCTGCACAAGCGCGACAACGCGGTGATCATCGACACCTGGACCGTCTGACGACCGCGCCAACGCTCCCGGCGGCCGCGCGGGACGCGCGCAGCCGCTGGCTCAGCCGGAGGACAACCCATGTCAGAGACCCGGATCGTGCGGGCTGCCGCGATCCAGATCGCGCCGGACCTCGACCGCCCGGACGGCACCCTGGAACGCGTCCTCAACGCGGTCGGCGAGGCCGCCGCCAAGGGCGCGCGCTTCATGGTCTTCCCCGAGACCTTCGTGCCCTACTACCCCTACTTCTCGTTCGTCCTCCCGCCGGCGCTCCAGGGGGCCGAGCACCTGCGCCTCTACGAGCGCGCGGTCGCCGTGCCGGGACCGGTGACGCAGGCGGTCGCGGCGGCCGCGCGGCGCCACGGCGCCGTGATCGTGCTGGGGGTGAACGAGCGCGACCACGGCTCGCTCTACAACGCGCAGCTGATCTTCGACGCGGACGGCGCCCTGAAGCTCAAGCGCCGGAAGATCACCCCGACCTACCACGAGCGCATGATCTGGGGGCAGGGCGACGGCGCCGGCCTCGCCGTCGTCGAGACGGCGGTCGGTCGCGTGGGGGCGCTCGCCTGCTGGGAGCACTACAACCCGCTCGCCCGCTACGCCCTCATGGCGCGCCACGAGGAGATCCACGCCGCGCAGTTCCCGGGCTCCCTCGTCGGCCAGATCTTCGCCGACCAGTTGGAGGTGACGATCCGCCACCACGCCCTGGAGGCGGCCTGCTTCGTGGTCAACGCCACGGGATGGCTCACCGACGAGCAGGTCGCGCAGGTCTGCCCGGACGAGCGCCTGCGCGGCGCCTGCCGGGGCGGCAACTGCACCGCCATCGTGTCGCCCGAGGGCAAGCACCTCGCCGATCCTCTCGGGCCGGGCGAGGGCATCCTGATCGCCGACATGGACCTCGCGCTGGTGACCAAGCGCAAGCGGATGATGGATTCGGTCGGCCACTACGCGCGGCCCGAACTCCTCAGCCTGCTCCACGACGACCGCCCGGCCGCCACCGTGCAGCGGCCGGCCCGTTCGCAGACCGCCCCCCGGAGCCTCGACCATGAGCAGCAGCCCGCTTCCGACGCGCCTTCCCGCGTCTCCGCCGGTCCCGACGGGCCTGATCGGGATGCCGACGGAGCGCCTGATCAACGCGTTGCAGTCCTACGGCGTTAGGCTCGCCGACAGCCGCGCCGGAGCGCCGAGCCGCCGCGGCGGCGCCGGCCCGTCGGACCACAAGGCGATGACCATCGCGGGTCGCACCGTGATGGTGCCGGTCCACACCGAGGCCGCCTTCGACTCGCCCTTCCTCGTGCGCCCGCCGGACGCGGACGGGATCGCGGTGATCGAGCACGCGGGCGTCGTGGTCGGCCGCGTCACCTTCCCGGGCCGCCCGCGCTTCTACGCCCTCTCCACCTTCGACGGCGTGCCTTACGCGAAGATCGCGGTGCTGCACGGCCGCGACGTCCTCGCCACCACGGTGCTGCAGACCTGCATCCGCTACCAGAGCCGCGCCAAGACCTGCCAGTTCTGCTCGATCGGCCAGTCGCTGGCCGCCGGGCGCACCGTGGCGCGCAAGACGCCCGAGCAGCTGGCCGAGGTCGCCCGCGCCGCCGTGCTGCTCGACGGCGTGAAGCACATGGTCATGACCACCGGCACGCCGAACGCCACCGACCGGGGGGCCGCGATCCTGTGCGAGAGCGCCTTCGCGGTGAAGGCCGCCGTCGACCTGCCGATCCAGGCGCAGTGCGAGCCGCCCGACGACGACCGCTGGTTCGAGCGGATGCGGGCCTCGGGCGTCGACGCGCTCGGCATGCACCTGGAGGCGGTCACGCCCGAGGTGCGGGCGCGCATCATGCCCGGCAAGGCGAGCGTGCCGCTGGAGCGCTACTACGACGCCTTCGCGGCGGCCGTTCCGGTCTTCGGGCGCGGCCAGGTCTCCACCTACATCCTCGCCGGACTCGGCGACGCGCCGGAGGCGATCCTGGCCATGGCCGACCGGTTGATCGCGATGGGCGTCTACCCGTTCGTGGTGCCCTTCGTGCCGATCTCCGGCACGCCGCTGGAGAGCCATCCGGCGCCCGGACCGGACTTCATGCACGCCGTCCTGAGGCCGCTCGCGGAGATGCTGGGGCGGGCGAACCTGCGCTCCGCCGACATCAAGGCCGGCTGCGGGCGGTGCGGCGCCTGCTCGGCGCTCTCCACCTACGAGCGCGCGGTCGGGGCGGCGTGATGTTCGACCCCGTACCGCCGTACCGGCCCAGCCACTTCCGGGTGAAGTTCGCGGTCGCGCCGTGGGAGCGGCGCGCCTGCGCGGCCCTGCGCCGGCAGGTCTTCTGCGCGGAACAGGAGATCTTCGCCGAGGACGACCGCGACGCGATCGACGCGCACGCCATCCCGATCTGCGCCCTCTCGACGCTCGGCGGCGACGCGGATGCCGTCGTCGGCACCGTGCGGATCCACGAAGACCGGGCGCGGCCCGGGACGTGGTGGGGCTCGCGCCTGGCGGTCGCCAAGCCCTTCCGCGGCGCCGCCGCCCTCGGCACCGGGCTCATCCGGGTCGCGGTGTCCTCGGCCCACGCGCGGGGCTGCACGCGCTTCCTCGCGCACGTGCAGGCGGGCAACGTCGCGCTGTTCGAGGCCCTGCACTGGGACAGCCTCGACGCCCTGGACCTGCATGGGCGGCCCCACCGCCTGATGGAGGCGGATCTCGCGGCCTACCCGCCGATGCACGATCCCGAGCACGGCCTCCTCACCTTCCGCAGGGCCGCGTGACCGCCGCGGTCGACATCCGGGCGCTGGCCCGCCAGATCCGCGAGGCCCGCGGGGTCGGCCACAAGCGCGACATCGACGCCGTGGTGCGGCGGCTCGGGCTCGGGAGCCGGCACGCGGCCGTGCCGGTCGGCGACGATTGCGCGGCGATCCCCGACGGCGACGGGCACCTGTTGCTGGCCATCGAGGGCTTCCTCGACAGCTTCGTGGCCGACGATCCGTACTTCGCCGGTTATTGCGGGGTCATGGTCAACCTGAGCGACGTCGCCGCCATGGGCGGCCGCCCGCTCGCCGTCGTCGACGCGCTCTGGGCCCGGGAGGCCGGGGCCGCCGACCCGATCCTGGCCGGCCTGTCCGACGCCGCCGCGCTCTACGGCGTCCCGGTGGTGGGCGGCCACACCAACACGCGCGCCGCCGCCGGCAACCTCGCGGTCGCGGTGCTCGGCCGGGCGGGACCGCGCCTCCTGACGAGCTTCGACGCCGCGCCCGGCGACGACCTCGTCGCCGCCATCGACCTGCGCGGGCGCTTCCGCGACCCGCACCCGTACTGGGACGCCTCGACCGGGGCGCCGGGCGCGCGGCTGCGCGGCGACCTCGCGCTGCTGCCGGGCCTCGCCGAGGACGGCCTGGCCCGCGCCGCGAAGGACATCAGCATGGCCGGGATCGTCGGCACGGCCCTGATGCTGCTCGAGTGCTCGGGCGTGGGCGGCGCCATCGACCTCGACGCGATCCCGAGACCCGCCCACGCCCCGCTCGCGCGCTGGCTGACGGCCTTCCCCAGCTTCGGCTACCTCGTCAGCGTGCGCCCCGACCGCACGGCGGCCGTGGTCGCGCGCTTCGCCGAGCGCGGCATCGCGGCGGCCCGGATCGGGAGCCTCGACGCCGGCCGGGTCGCCCGGGTGCGGGCCTCGGGCGGCGCCGAGGCCGTCGTCTGGGACTTCGCCGCCGACCCGCTGACCGGCTGCGGCCGGGCCGGCGCGGAGGCCGCGCCGTGACGGCCCTGCGGATCGCGATCCTGACCCATTCCACGAACCCGCGCGGCGGCGTCGCCCACTGCCTCGCCCTCGCCGAGGCCCTGTGCGCCCTCGGCCACGCGGCGGTGGTGCACGCGCCCGACCCGGCGGGCCGCGGCTTCTACCGGGACGCGACCTGTCCCACCGTGGGGGTAGCGGCCGAGCCGGTAACCGGCGGCACCGTCGACCTCGTGCGGGCCCGCATCCACGACTACCTGCGCCACTTCGCGAGCCCGGCGGCCCGCGATTTCGACGCCTTCCACGCCCATGACGGGATCGGCGGCAACGCCCTCGCGACGCTGAGGAACCGGCGCCTGATCCCGGGCTTCGTCCGCACCGTGCACCACGTCGACGATTTCGCCGACCCCCAGCTCGCGTCGTGGCAGGACCGCGCGATCCGCGAGGCCGGCCGGCTGCTCTGCGTCAGCCGCCTCTGGGCCGACTGGATCCGCGACGGCTTCGGTGCCGAGGCCGGGATCGTCGGGAACGGGGTCGACCTGTCGGTCTACCGGCCCGCGCCGCCCGGGGCGGGCCTGGCGGTCCGGGACCGCTGGGATCTCGGCCCGGGGCCGATCATCCTGAGCGTCGGCGGGTTCGAGGCGCGCAAGAACGCGCTCGGCATCGTGGCGGCCTTCGCGCGCCTGCGGGCGCAGCGCCCCGACGCGCAACTCGTCGTGGCCGGAGGCGCCTCGCTCCTCGACCACGCCGCCTACCGCGACCGCTGCCGCGCGGCGCTGGCCGAAGCGAGTCTCGACGTCGGCCGCGGCGCGGCGGTCGTCGCGACGGGCCCGGTCCCGCAGGCGGACATGCCGGCGCTCTACCGGGCCGCGGACCTGCTGGCCTTCCCGTCCTGGACGGAGGGCTTCGGCCTGTGCGTGCTGGAGGCCATGGCCTGCGGCACGCCCGCGATCGTCTCCGACCGGCCGCCCTTCACCGAGTACCTGACGCCGACCGACGCGCTGTTCGTCGATCCCGCCGACCCTGACGGCATCGCGGACGCCATGGCGGCGGCGCTGGAGCCGCGGACCCGCGCCCGGCTGCGGGCCGCGGGACTGACGCGCGCGGCCGCCCATTCCTGGCGCGCCTGCGCCGCGCGCCACCTCGACGCCTACGCCGCCTGCGCCCGCGGCGCGGCCCCCGGGCGCCGCCAGTCTCCCGCCGGTCCGGCAGCGCTCACGGAGTTCGAGCCATGACGTCCACGACCCGTCACGTCCCCGTCGCCATCGTCGGCGGGGGGCAGGCCGGCCTCTCGGTCAGCCACCACCTGAAGCAGCGGGGGATCGCGCACCTCGTGTTCGAGAAGCACACGGCCGCGCATACCTGGGCGACGCAGCGCTGGGACACGTTCTGCCTCGTGACGCCGAACTGGCAGTGCGACCTGCCGGGCCACCGCTACGACGGGCCGGACCCGGACGGGTTCATGCGGAAGGACGAGATCGTCGCCTACCTCAGGGCCTTCGTCGCCAAGGTGGCGCCGCCGATCCGCGAGGGCGTGGCGGTCACGCGCGTGGCGCGGCGCGACGACGGCCTGTTCGCGGTCCGGACATCGGAGGGCGACTACACGGCGGACGAGATCGTGGTGGCCTCCGGCGGATACCATACGCCGATCATCCCGCGCATGGCCGAGAAGCTGCCGCCCGCGATCACCCAGATCCACTCGAACCAGTACCGGAATCCGGCGCAGCTGCCCGACGGCGCGGTCCTGGTCGTCGGCTCGGGACAGTCCGGCGCGCAGATCGCCGAGGACCTCCATCTCGCGGGCCGGCAGGTGCACCTCGCCGTGGGCGACGCGCCCCGCTGCGCCCGATTCTACCGCGGCCGCGACGTCGTCGCGTGGCTCGCCGACATGGGCTACTACGAGAAGACCGTCGACGATCACCCGCTGCGCGACGGCGTTCGGGACAACACCAACCACTACGTGACCGGTCGCGACGGTGGCCGCGACATCGACCTGCGCTGCTTCGCCCTCGAGGGCATGGCGCTCCACGGCGTCCTCGAGGACTACGCCGGCGGCGCGCTCCGCTTCCGCGACAACCTCCGGCGCTCGCTCGACCAGGCCGACCGGACCTACAACGGCATCAACGCGGCCATCGACGCGCACATCGCCGAGGCCGGCATCGAGGCGCCGGTCCAGGCGCCCTACACCCCGGTCTGGGAGCCGGGCGAGCCGGTCCTCGCGCTCCCCCTCGACGGGTCCGGCATCGCCAGCGTCGTCTGGTGCATCGGCTTCGCGCCGGATTTCCGGTGGCTCGACGCGTCCGTGTTCAACGGCGCCGGCCAGCCGAAGCACAGGCGCGGCGTCACGGGCGAGGCGGGCATCTCCTTCATCGGCCTGCCCTGGCTGAACACCTGGGGCTCGGGGCGCTTCGGCGCGGTCGGCCGCGACGCGGAGTACATCGTGCAGGTCATCCAGGCGCGTCTCGATGCCGGTGCGGTCGGCCTGAAGCGGGCGGTGTGATCCGGATCCTCGCTGAGCGAAGTCGCGCTGGCGCGCGTCACAGATGTCCCGGCTATTCGGGCCGGCTGTGCAGAGTATCGGCTGCACCGAAGTGGCGTTCCGGTCCAGTGTTCGGCGTCGCACACTGCCCCGGGGCCGACTTGTTCGCCTGTATCGCATCGGTTAGCCAGGCGCCGTTGCGGCGCCTGAGCCGCGGGTAACCCAGGAATCATCCATGCGAGGACGTATCGTCGGTGTCGGGATCGCGACCGCTCTATCGGTGATGACCGGTGCGGCATCCGCCGAAACGTTGCCGACCCGCAAGACGGGCCTTTGGGAGAGCAAGACCACATCGACCGACGGCAACACGACGGCGCGCCAATGCATCGATGAGAAGACCGATCAGATCGCGCAGGCCGCGTTTGGCGGCGGGCAGAACTGCTCGAAGCGCACCATCGTGAAGACGGCCACCGGCTACAAGGGCGAGACGGAGTGCAAGCTCGGCCCGATCTCGGCCGCCGGCAACACCGTGATCACCGGTGACTTCAACAGCAAGATCCACATGGAGGTGGATACGACGCTGACCGGCCTGCCGAACGCCAAGGAGCCCATGCGGCGTCAGATGGTGATCGACGCCACCTATATCGGTCCCTGCGAGGCCGGCCAGGGCCCCGGCGACATCATCCTGCCCGACGGGAAAGTCGTGAAGATGCCCCAGCCGGCGCCCCGATAGGCACCCCGATAGGCACCGCGGCAGGGACATGGTGCGCGGGCGAGTCCGTCGGAGTTCCACCCGCGCCGCCCGCGCGCCGACCGACAAGCTCAGTTTATCGGATATTAAATACATTCCGCTAATCGTGCACCTCGCAGCCGCGGAATTGTTCTATTCGGCTGCCGCGAGGCCGCTGTGTCGCTCCAAAGTGTCTCCATTCGTACAAAGCTCGTCGTCGCGTTCACGGTTCTGACCGTCTTCGTGGTCGGACTAGGCGCTCTCGGGCTCATGAGTACGCGCAAATTGCGCGAGCAGGCCGTCGAGATCGATACGAACTGGCTGCCGAGCATCCGGGCGCTGGGCGAGATCGACACGCTGACCGCCCGCAGCAGCGGCCTTCTCCTGCGGCACACCCAGGCGACCGATCCGGCGCTGCTCGCCAGCATCGAGAAGGACATGGACAGCTTCGATCGGAAGCTGGCCGACCGGGTCGCCGTCTACAAGGGCCTGGTCAGCTCGCCCGAGGAGCGGACGCTCTTCGACGCGTTCAACCAGGAATCTCAGACCTTCAAGGCGGTGCGCAACGACGTCGTCGAGCTATCGCGGGCAGGAAAGAAGGCCGAGGCCTATCAGCTCTACGAGACGAAGGGGCTGATCCCGCGCCGGGCCGCCTCCAAGGCCCTGGAGAAACTGATCGCCATCAACAATGCCGGTGCCGACGCCGCCCAGGTCCAGAGCACCGCCGTCTTCAACGAGACCTGGACGGTGAGCCTCGTCGCCATCGGTCTCGCCGTGGCCGCCTCGGTGCTGTCGGGCGTGATCATCGTCCTCGGCGTCACCCGCGGCATCGCCTCGGTGGTGCGGCCGATGCAGGCTCTGATCGCCGGCGACCTGTCGGCCGAGATCCCGTACCAGGGCGAGAAGACCGAGATCGGCACCATCGCGTCGGCCGTCGCGGTGTTCAAGCAGGGGCTCGTCCAGATGAAGGCGCTGGAGGCCGAGACCGCCCAGGCGCGCCTCGCCGCCGAGGAGCAGCGCCGGATCGGCATGCGCCAGATGGCCGACAGCTTCGAGGCCGCGGTCGGCGGCATCGTCGGGCAGGTCTCCGCCTCGGCGACGGAGCTGCAGGCCACCGCCGGCTCCATGTCGGCCATGGCGGGTCAGACCTCGGCGCAGTCCGGCGCGGTCGCGGCCGCCGCCGAGGAGGCCGCCTCGAACGTCAGCACCGTCGCGGCGGCCGCCGAGGAGCTCGGCGCCTCGGTCCAGGAGATCGGACGTCAGGTCCAGGGCTCGGCCGAGCTGGCCCGCTCCGCCGCCGGCGAGGCGGACGAGACCGGCGCCCTCGTGCAGGAACTCAGCAGCGCCGTCGCCAAGATCGGCGACGTGGTGGGCCTGATCTCCTCGATCGCCGGTCAGACCAACCTCCTGGCGCTGAACGCCACGATCGAGGCCGCCCGCGCGGGCGCGGCCGGCCGCGGCTTCGCGGTGGTGGCCTCCGAGGTGAAGGCGCTGGCGGAGCAGACCGCCCGGGCGACCGGGGAGATCTCGACCCAGATCGGCCGGATCCAGGGCGTGACCGGGCAGGCGGTCTCCGCCATCGGGACGATCACCGGGCGCATCCGCGAGATCAACGGCGTCGCCACCTCGATCGCGGCCGCCGTGGAGGAGCAGGGTGCGGCGACGCAGGAGATCGTCCGCAACGTCACCCAGGCCGCGCAGGGCACGGGCGAGGTGACGAGCAACATCGCCGGCGTGGCCGGCGCCGCCGAGGAGACCGGAGCGGCGGCCAGCCAGGTTCTGGGCGCCGCCTCGGAGCTGTCGCGTCAGTCCGAGCACCTGTCGGCCGAGGTCGGGCGGTTCCTCGCCACCGTGCGCGCGGCCTGACGCGCCGTGCGATAGGAGCCGCGCGCGACAGTCCATCGCCGGGGTGTGCCGCAGCACCTCGGCGGGGAAAGCTTGAGCTTACATCAGGGTCACACCGCGAACACAGTCGCGAACCTGATGGAGACTTCGATGACCCTCGCTGCCCGCCTCACCCTCGCCACCGCCGTGGCCGCCGCCACCGTCGCGGTTCTCGCCGGCACCTACGTCGAGATCCTGGACCGCGCCCTCCCGATGCACTTCGTCTGAGAGGGCGGGTGCGAACCGGATGAAGACCGCGTCCCGGGACGCCGCCGTGCGGCGACGGCGCCCCGGGATGCGGGAGGGAGGTGGCCGATGAATCGAATCCTGACTTCCGTCCTCGACGGCGCCGTGTGGGTCGCCGACGCTCTCGACGATCTCCTCGTCGAGGCCGCCCTCGGTTTCGGCGCCGCCGCGCCGCTGATCGCCGATCCGTCCGGCGATCCGACCGCGCGCCAGGCCGCCGGCACACTCGAGACCGGCGCCCCGCCGCTCCGCCCGTGACCGCCGCGCTCGTCGAGCGACCGCCAGCGCCGCTCGCGGTCGTGCTGTGACGGTCGTGACAGCCGCGCCGTGCTCCCTCTCCCGTGCGGGAGAGGGCCGGGGTGAAGGACCCGACGCTCCCGGGTGGCACGCCATCACGGCTCGGCCAGGTTTCGCCGCGACCGACGGACCTGATCCCTCGGCCTGTCCCTCTCCCGCGCGGGAGAAGGGACCCGCGCCGCGGACGGCACGCGCTCAGCAAGTGCCCGCGCCCCGACCTGCTCGGGACCGGCCCTAGCGCTTCTGCGTGTTGGGCGCCGACTGGTCGGTCTGCGGCTCCATCTTGGTCGAGTCGGGTTTCGTCGGCGCGTTGTTCTGCGCCTGCTTGTCATCGCAGGCGGCGAGGCCGAGCAACAGAAGACCGGCGAGTGCGATGCGGCTGCCTACCGGCATGTGCCCTCCCTGTGGCGTGTGAGCGGCGCGGGGCGCGTGCGGCACCCGGCCGGCGCCTGGGCCGGGCCGGGTCTCCGCGCCGCTCGCTAAGTGGCGCTGTTCGGTCAGCGGCTCCCGGCCGCCGGCTTGGAGCCGGATCCGGCATCGTTCGGGCCGGTGCTGTTCGTCGTGCCGGAGCGGCTCATCGAGCCGGTCGACGGGCCGCTCCCGGCGGCGCCCGGCGTCGAGCCGGACCCGGCGTCGCTCGGACCGGTGCTGTTGGCCGTGCCCGACCGGCTGGTCGCACCGCCGGCATTCTCGGCCGCCGTTGCGGGGATCGCGGCCGCGAGGAGGGCGGCGATGGCGAGACTCGTGAGCTTCATGGCGGATCTCCCTCTCGGTCCGGCAATCGGGCTCGCGGAGCCGTTACCGGTCCTGCGGGCAACCCCACGCCGTCGCGCCTGTTCCGGCCACGCCGCCCGCGTGCCCGCGCGGGCGCCGGATCAGGAGGCCTCCGGTGGCGCGTCCTCCCGGACCGCCGTCGGGGTCGCGGCGCGCGCCTGCTCGTCGGGCATCCGGTAGCCGCGCTCCCAGGTGGCCCAGGCGTCCGAATCCGGCGGATAGGGGTTCGCGGTGATCGGATCGCCGCGGTCGCGGGCGTGGCGGCCCTCGTCGCTGATCGCGGCGGGTGAGCGGGTCGACGGCGTCATCGGCGTTTCTCCGGCACTGACGTCTCCGGTCCGGAACCGCGTCAGCGGATGATAGGGGGAGGCCCGGCCCGCGTCTGCGAGGCGGAGCCCGTGACCCGCCACGCGGCGGCGGCGGCATCGTCGGCGATGTCAAGGGCGCCGTGGCGATCCATGGCCGGTCCGACCGGGCGGCCGCGGGCCTGTCCGTCATCCGTGAGGAAGCCGGTCACCACGTCCTGCGCCTCGCACTTCGGCCGGCCGTTCTCGAAGGGGATGTAGACCACCTTATAGCCGTTCAGCGGCTGACCTTCGCGGCACCGCTTCTGACCGGGACGGCCTGCCCGCGCCGGGATCCTGTCCGAGGCGGCTGCGGCAGACGGCGCGAGGGGCCTTCCGCGAGGCCGAGGGCCCGCCTCTCCGGACCTAGTGCGATCGATCCGCGCGATCCGGCGCTTGGCCTTTCGTGCTGTGGGTGTGGTGGCTGTCCCGCTCGCCGCCGCCACCGGAGACGTGCGACTTCGAATCGTTCGTCGGGCTGCCCGGCGCGGGCCCGCGCTCCGCGGCGTCTTGCGGCTTCGTGGCGTCCTGATGGCTGCTGCCCGGTCCGCCGTGATGACGGTCGGCGGCGGGAGTCTTCTTCGATGTGCTCATACCGTTCCTGCTGATGCGCCTGCCACGCCGGCCGCCTCCGCCGGAGATCCGCGCGGCACGAACCCGGTGGACGATGTCTGGCCAACCCTGCGGGTCCGGCGGTGTTCCTGCGGGAGCGGTGCCGCGGCGGCGCGATCGGGGTCGGGAACAGCCCAGTCGCGCCGCTCATTGAATCGGCGGGCTCGGCACGGAGGAGAGTTGAGGAGAATTTTCTTGGACGGTTGGTCGCGTCCCGCCGCGGTGACCGCGGGCGCCGTCGCGCTCGCAGCCGTTGGCCTCGTCGCCTGGGCACGGCGTTCCGGAGTCAGCGTCCGCGCCAAGCTGGTGACCGACGTGGCGCTGCCGCTGAGCGGTATGAAGCGCAGGGCGCGCGACGCGCAGGGGCTCCGGCGCGAGATTGCCCGGCACCGGCGGATCGAGCCCGCACGACCGTCCCTCTGGCTGCGCCGCAAGCACCGCATCCGAACCGACACGCTGGACGGCGTGGAGGTCATCACGGTCAGCCCACGCGGCGGAAGCTCGGGCATCACGATTCTCTACCTTCACGGCGGCGCCTGGGTGTTCGACGTCCTCGGCGCGCACTGGCGGATCGTCGACGGGCTGATCGCGCGCACCGGTGCCCGGGTGATCGTCCCGCGCTACCCGCTGGCGCCCGAGAGCACCTGGCGCCGGACCTACGCGTTCCTCGAGCACCTCCTGGATACGGTCGGCGCGGAAGCGCGCGACCGGCTGATCGTCGCGGGCGACTCGGCGGGAGGCTGCCTCGCGCTCGGGATAGCCCAGCGGCTGCGAGCGCGGGGTGAGCCGCTCCCCGCGGGTCTGCTGCTGTTCTCGCCCGCGCTCGATCTGACCTTCTCGGATCCCGGCGTGCGGGCCATCGCGCCGCGGGATCCGATGCTGGCGGTGCCCGGCTGCCGCGAGGCGGCGCGCCTCTGGGCGGCCGGCACGCCGCTGGCGGATCCGCGGATCAGCCCGCTGTTCGGTTCCCTCGCAGGGCTCCCACCGGTGGCGATTGTCACCGGCACGCGGGACCTCCTTCACCCGGATGCCCTGCGCCTTTCCGAAGGCTTGGCGCGGGTGGGGCGGGCGGCCGCGCTGTACCGGTATCCCGAGCAGTGCCACGTCTTCGTCGGGGCGCCGATCCCGGAAGCGGGCCGCGCCCTCGACACTGCCAGTGCCTTCGTCCGGCATTGCGTCGGCGCGCCCGAAGCCGGCCCTCAGCGGCCCGTGTACCCCGAAGCCGCGGCCGCCTCCTTCAGGCGCCCGAACGCCGTGGCGTAGCGCTCGCGCAGGAACGCGGCGTTGGGCGGGATCCGGGTCGGACAGAGGTTGTCCTCGGTATCGGACATCTTGATCAGCAGCGCCGCGAGGTTGCCGGCCGCGATCAGCGCCGTGATCCGCTCGGAGTAGGCGATCCGGCTCGCCGGCTTCGTCAGGAGCGCCACCGTCTCGACGATATCCGTCCCGAAGCCGGCGGCGCGGAGGTCCGCCGCCGTGCGCGGCGTGTCCTCCAGCACATCGTGCAGGAGCGCGGCCTGCATGACTCGCATCGGGTCGATGTCGAGCCCGTCGATGAGTCGGGCGTGACCGGCCCGGGCCTGGGCGGCGTTCGCGACGCGTTCCAAGTGCCGCATGCACGGCTCGCCGCCCTTGTCGAGCTGACCCGCATGCGCGGTGAGGGCGAAGGTATGGGCATCGAAGATCGTCGGCACGCACCCGGCTCCCCAGATCGACCGGCCCGGATCGGCGCCGCGCCGGCCTTCCGCTTCGGGAAGTCGCGCGCCCGCCGCGGCGTTCCCGCTCGACCGGGCGCCGCGCGGCGCCACGTCGCCGGACGCCGTACCGGCGCGAGACTACCTCATTTCGTGGATGCGCAGTCTTCGCCCTCGATTCAAAAGTTCACGTTGGCAACACTATTGCCCAGTTCCCTTGGAATCGCCATCTCTTGTCCCATAATCGGACAAGCGGCGGGTCGCGCTTCAGGATCGAGACAATGACGTCCGGGACACTCGTGAAGCCGCTGGATGTCGGGGGGCCGCTGAGCCGCCGGGCGGCGGCGCTGGCCAACGTCCGATGGTTCCGCGCGCTGGCGTGGCGGGCCCTGCGCGACGGCGGTCCGCGGGCCGAGCTGCGCGCGTCCAACGCGCGCGCCGCGGCGCGGATCGTGCTGCGGCAGGCCAAGCGGGAGGCGCTCGTCGCCCGCTTGGCGCGTCAAGCCCTCGACGCCGCCGTCTAGGCGCGGTCGCGCGACGCTGGGGTTGCGGGACCGCTGGGTCGGCCGGGCGCTGCGCCCGGCCGCGGCGAGGCGGTGTGCCTCAGCGCTTGAACTTGCCCTCGTACTTGAACTCGGGCGCCGACTTCAGCTGATCCTTGCTGGCGCCGATGATGGCCTTCCACTTCTTGGCGTCGGCGTCGTAGCCGATCGCGATCGAGCTCGGCGAGACCGCGACGTAGCGCTCGCCCATGCCGAGGAAGCCGCCCACCGAGACGATGTATCCGGACAGCTTCTCGTGATCGATCACAAGATCCTTGATCTCGCCGACCGTGTTGTTCTGCGCGTCGGTGACGTTGAGGCCGATCAGGTTGTAGCTGAGGACAGCGTCCTGCGGCACGGTCTCGAATTTGGGCGCCACCGTCGCGGGCGCCTCGTTGGCGGCGAAGGCGGGGCCGGCGAGGGCGGCGGATGCGAGGGCGGCGAGGACGAGGCGGCGCATAGTGAGCTCCAGTATCCCGGTATGGGTGCTCGGAAATGGCCGCCTCCAGCGCATCGTTCCGCGCCGACACGGAAATGTTAATGCGCGGAACATGGAACCATTGCCCAGTGCGTGGGCACGGCGCCGTCGCCGCGCCAGCGGCACCTCGGAGCAGCAACTGTATCGAGGATCGACCGGGACAGATTGCCCGGCCACGTCCCGATCGTTCCTGGCACACCGCGCCCCGGCGCGGCATTCCGGGCCCCGCAGGGTTCGGGAGGAGACATCCGTGGCAGGGGGAGTGATCGAGACGACGCGCGGACCGGCGACCGGCGCCTGGGTGGACGGTCTCATCGGCGTCACGATCTTCAGCGCGTCGCTGGTCGCCACGCGCCTCGCGCTGACCGGCATGGACGCGCTGTTCCTCAGCGCGGCCCGGGCGGCGCTCGCGGGCCTCGCCGGCGCGGCCGCCCTGCTGGCGCTCCGACAGGCGCGCCCGCGCCGGACCGATCTCCCGGCGCTCGCGATCGTGGCCGCGGGCGTCGTGGTCGGCTTCCCGCTCCTCACCGCCCTGGCCCTGCGCACGGTCGGCGCCGCGCACGGGACCGTCTTCGTCGGCCTCCTGCCCCTTTCCACCGCCCTGTTCGGCGCGCTGCGCTCGGGCGAACGGCCGTCGCCGATCTTCTGGCTGCTCTCGGTCACCGGCGCGCTGGTCACGGTCGGATTCGCCGCGCGCGGGCTCGACGGACCGCCGGGCCCGGGCGACGCCTTCATGCTGGCGGCGATCCTGCTCTGCGGTCTCGGCTACGCCGAGGGCGGCGTTCTGGCACGCAGGTTGGGCGGCTGGCAGGTGATCGCCTGGGCCACCGTCCTGTCGCTGCCGGTGAGCCTGCCCCTCGCCCTGCTGCTCCGGCCGGCCGAGCCGGCCGCGATCCCGCTGCCGGCCTGGGCGGGCCTCGGCTACGTCGCCCTGTTCAGCATGCTGATCGGATTCGTGTTCTGGTACCGGGCCCTGGCGCGCGGCGGCATCGCGTCGGTCGGCCAGCTCCAGCTGCTGCAGCCCTTCCTCGGCCTCGGGGTGGCCGCGCTGATCCTAGGCGAGCGGATCGAGCCCGCGATGATCGGCGCCGCCCTGGCCGTGGCGGCCTGCGTGGCGCTGGCGCGGCGCTACGCCTGACCGGCCGGGCACCGCCGTCCCGACGCCATCAGACCGCCATCGTCAGCCCGACTTGGCCACCACCTCGATGTCGCGGTCGAGCCCGCTCTCGACCTTGAACTCCCGGGTGTAGACCTGCCCGTCATGGCGGGCGATCAGCACGTAGTCGCCCTCCGCGAGGGTCACCTGCGGGAACGCGCCGATCGCCTCGCGGATCGTGTCGCCGCCCGGGGTCAGGACCGAGAAGGCGGTGCCCGCGAAGGCCTCGGCGCCGGGAGCGGCGACGAGCTTCAGGGTCATCGTCGCGGCGCGGTGGTTGAGTGTCGCCTCCGTGACCTTGCCGTTCTCGACGCGCAGGTCCGCGCGCTGGATCGCGTTCGACTCCCCGTAGGTCGAGACCACGTGATACGTGCCCTCCGGCAGGCGCAGCAGCTCGGCGGTCTTGATGCCCGAGCGCACGAGCCGGCCCTCGGAATTGGTCCCGACCGGGACGAAGACCGAGAACGTCACTTGGCCGGGCGGGATCTTCTGGTCGCCCACGGCGCCCGAGAGCTTCAGGGCGCCGGCCGCCACCCGGAGCGTGTCGGTCGTCGGCTGACCGCCCATCACGATCCGCTTCGAGGCGCTGGCGAAGCCGTAGGTCACAGTGGCCACGTACGCGCCCGGCGCGAGGGTGAAGTGCGGCTCGGCCTCAATCGAGCGGGCGACGATCGACGGGCGCGTGCCGTCGCCGCGATCCTCGTAGATCCGCCACGCCAGCCCTTGGCGCAGGGCTGTGCCCGGGCCCGACAGGAGCGCCGACAGGGACAGCTGCGCCTCCGGCTCGGCGGGGGGCAGGGACGGCGGCAGGTTCGGGCTGGTGATCGACGGCGACGGCAGGGCGCCGCCGAGCCGGTTCTGGAACGGGTCCTGCTGCGCGAGCGCGGCCGGCGGGCCGGCGGCGAGCATCGCCAGCGCGGTCGCTGCAAGCCTCATGCGCATCGTTCGGCCCTTCTCTACGCGTCACGCCGGTCGCGACACCGGATCGTCCGGGTCTGCCTCTGACCCCCGACCGTGGCGGCGGCAAGGCCGCTCTTCCACCGGCGGCCCGCGCATGCCACATCCCGGTCGGGACGCGATACCGGGACGGAGCGCATGACCGCCACCCTCGATCTCCTGAAGACCCGCCGCTCGGTACCGCCGGCGCTGCTGGACGAGCCCGGGCCGGACCGGGCGCAGCTGGACACCATCCTGGCCGCCGCCGCGCGCGTGCCCGACCACGGCAAGCTGGCGCCCTGGCGCTTCATCGTCATCGCCGGGGAGGCCCGGGGGCGGTTGGGCGAGGTCATCGCGGCGACCTTCGCGGCCGACAATCCCGACGCCGCGCCGGAGCGGCTCGCCCAGGAACGCGGCCGCCTGACGCACGCGCCGGTCGCCGTCGCGGTGGTCTCGCGGGCGGGACCGCACGTGAAGATCCCCGAATGGGAGCAGGTGCTCTCCGCCGGTGCCGCCACCATGAACCTCGTGATCGCCGCCAACGCCGCCGGCTTCGCCACGTCCTGGCTGACCGAATGGTTCGCCTACGACCGCCGCATCCTCGACGCCCTCGGCCTCGCGCCGACCGAGAAGCTCGCGGGCTTCGTCCATATCGGCCGACCGCGCGAGGTGCCCTCGGACCGGCCGCGGCCGGCGCTCGACGAGATCGTCACCTACCTCTGAAGGGACCGGCCGTGCACTACGATCTCGACCTGCCGCGCGAGTCGCGCGCCCTCCCGCACAATCCGCTGAAGGCCATCGTCGCGCCGCGGCCGATCGGCTGGATCAGCGCCTTGAGCCGCGCGGGCGAGCTCAACCTCGCGCCGTACTCGTTCTTCAACGCCGTGGCCGACAACATGGTCGCGTTCTCCTCCACGGGCCGGAAGGACGCGATGACCTTCGCCGAGGAGGGTCGCGAATTCGTCTGCAGCCTCGCCACCTGGGACCTGCGCGACGGGATGAACGATTCCTCGGCGCCGCTGCCGCGCGGAACGAGCGAGTTCGCCTTCGCCAACCTAGAGACCGCCCCCTCGCAGAAGGTGCGGCCGCCGCGCGTGGCCGCCTCGCCGGCGGCGCTCGAATGCCGCTGGCTTCAGACCGTGCCGCTGGTGCCCCTCGGGGGCGTCGAGGCGGAGAACTTCCTGGTGATCGGACAGGTGGTTTCGATCTACGTCGACGAACGTTTCGTCGCCGACGGCATGGTCGATACGGCGGCGATGCACCCGATCATGCGCGGCGGGTACTTCGATTACTTCCACGCCACCGCCGACACGCGCTTCCAGATGCGTCGGCCGAAGGGCGCGGGGGAGTTCACCGGGTCCTGAAACAGGATCCGGTTGTGCGCGGCCGATTGAGGACTTGTTTACCATAGCGGGCGCAGGTTCGGGCGGTCTCCAGCACCGTGCCCGCCCGGATGTTCCTGTTCACCACGCCGTCGAGCCCATCGGAGAGCCCGCCGCCCCAGGCGCGTGCGCTGCCGGGCACGCCCGCTTCCGGGCCGGTGGTCCAGGCCATCCGCGACGGGGCGACGGCGAGCGGCGTCGGCTTCGACTATCTCCTCGCCACGGCGCGGCGCGAATCCGCCCTCGATCCCGCCGCCAAGGCCGGGACCTCCTCGGCCACCGGCCTGTTCCAGTTCATCGAGCAGACCTGGCTCGGCGTAATGAAGAATGCCGGACCGCGGCTCGGGCTTCAGGCGCAGGCCGACGCCATCACCCGGCAATCGGACGGAACCTACACGGTGCCCGACGCCGGCCAGCGGCAGGCGATCCTCGACCTGCGCCGCGATCCCAAAATCTCCGCGACGCTGGCCGGAGCCCTGACCCAGCAGAACGCCGACGCCCTCACGAGCGCCCTCGGCCGCGAGCCGACCGCGGGCGATCTCTACGCGGCGCACGTGCTCGGCGCGAAGGGCGCGGCCGCCCTGATCTCGACTGCCCGCGCCTTCCCGGAGCGCGCCGCCGCCCTCGACCTGCCGGAGGCGGCCGGCGCCAACCGGGCGCTGTTCTACGACCGCGCCGGCCGGCCGCGGAGTGCCGCCGAGCTCTACGCCAGCCTCTCGGCGGCGGCGCAGGGCGCCGCGGCCACCGACCTCACCGGCCTGCGCCAGGACGGCGCCGCCGCGCCGCAGGCCGTCTCGGCCTACGCCAGCGCGGCGACCGCGTTCGGCGGTTCCTCGGATCTCCGCAGCCTGTTCCAGACGGACCAGCGCGGCGCGGTCTCCGACGCCGCGGCCCGGCTCTGGCAGGCGCGCAACAGCGCCGCGCCGGTCGCGCACGCGGCGCCCACCTACTTCCCGCGCTCCAGCTCGGAACCGGCGCCGCGCGTCGCCGCCGCGGAGCCCGCCATCACGGGCGCCCTCGCCGAGCCGGCGGCGACGCCGGCCGGCGCCGCCCTCCTCAATCCGCCGCTGCCGCCCCGCCGCCCCGCGGAACTCGCGGCCGCAGCGTCCTCGTCCGGCAGCAGGACCAGCCTGTTCGCCCCCCGGAGCGGTCGATGATCATCCGCGAGTTTCTGGCCTGGACGCAGGACGCCTCGGCCGAGCGCCGGGCCGAGGCGACCGCGACGCTGGCCCGGACCTACCTGTACGGCGACCTCGGCGCCGACGCGGCCTGGGAGGCCAAGACCGCGCTGCTCGCGCTCCTCGACGACCCGTCGCCCCTGGTGCGCCGGGCGCTCGCCGAGACCTGCGCCGCCTCGGCGCGGACTCCGCGGCCGCTGGTCGTCGCCCTGTCCTGCGACGTCCCGGAAGTGGCGCGGCCGGTGCTCGCGCGCTCCCCGGTTCTCACCGATGCCGACCTCGTGGACGCGGCCGCCCTCGGCGACGAGGCGACCCGCACGGTGATCGCCGCCCGGCACCATCTCTCGCACGCGGTCGCGGGCGCGCTCTCCGAGATCGGCGAGACCGAGACGCTGGTCGTGCTGGCGGCCAATCCGACCGCGAAGATCACCGCGGGCCGGATGCTGCGCATGATCGAGCGCCGCGGCGACGAGGCCGCCCTGCGCGAGGCGCTCCTCGCCCGCGCCGACCTGCCGCCGGAGGTGCGCCACGCCCTCGGGATCGCGGTGGCGCGGGCGCTCAGCGACTTCGTCACCGACCGCGGCTGGCTCGGCGCCGAGCGCTGCGACCGGATGAGCCGCGAGGCCGGCGAGCGCGTGGCGCTCGAGGCCTGCGAGGGCTTCGGCGCGGCCGCCGTGACGCGGCTGGTGACGCACCTGCGCGCGACCCGGCAGCTGACCGCGGGGCTGATCCTGCGCGCCGTGCTGTCCGGCCGCACGGACTTCGCGCTCGCGGCTCTGGCCGACCTGTCGGGGCAGGATCATGCCGGCGTCGCCCGGGCCATGCGCGACCCGCGCCTGTTCGCCGACCTGCACGACCGCGCCGGGCTGCCCGACGCTCTGCTGCCGGCGATGCAGGCGGCGCTCGCCGCGTGGCAGGAGCTCGCCCGCGGGGCGGCGCCCGTTCGGGGCAACGGCCTGTCGCGGCGCCTGATCGAATCCGCCATCGCGGGCTGCGGCGACCTGTCGGATCCCGACATGCATCCGGTGATCACGCTGCTCAACCGCTACGAGGCCGAGGCCGCCCGCGACGAGGCCCGCGAGGTGGCGCGCGCCATCGCCGCCCAGGCGCTCGCGCGTGAAACCGCCCGCCGGGACGCCGAGGCCGCCGACGCCGCGTGGCGCGCCGCTCTGGAAAGCCAGCGCCGGACCGCCTTCGCGGAGGCGTCCGACACGGCGCCCCCGAACGTCGTCGCGCTCGCCGAAACCGCGGACGGTCCGGCCCAGGCCGAGCCGATCAACCCGGTCGGCGCGATCCTCGACGCGCTGCCCGAGCAGATCCTGGCATGGTACCGGCCCGAGGAACTGGACCCGGAGGTCCAGGCCGCGACCGACCTCGTGCTCGACGGCCTCGGCGACAGCCTCCTCGATCATTTCCGCGCCAGCCAGGGCCGCGCCGGCCTGACCCTCGCCGAGCCGGAGCCCGAGCCGGAGCCCGAGGCGGGCCAGGACAAGCCGGAGCGGATCGCCGCCTGATACCATCGGGTCGTCGACAACGCGGGGGCTTTCGAGCCCCGCGCTCCTCCCGGAACTGTCAGGCCTTGCGCTGGAGCGATGGCACCGGACCTGTCCCGTTATTCCCGGCCTCCGGGCGAGGAGCCGCGCTACGTCCTGGGGGCGACGCGGACGCTGATCGCGGAGCGCGCCTACCAGTTCAGCCTCTACGCGGTCGATGTGGTCGCCTCAGACGGGTCGAGTGGCCGCCACGTCCTCGCGGTGCCGGTCGCGATCGGCGCGGTCTCGATCACGGTGGGTCTCGTCCTGACCGACGAGGATTCCCGCAGCGCCGAGGCGGGCGATCTCGCGGGCATCGCGTCCCTGGCCCGGGCCGTACAGGGCGGATACCGCCACTTCCGCACCTTCCCGGCGAACGACCTCGGGCGTTTCGTGCTCTGACGGCGCGGCCCGGCAGCATTCCGCCGCGGCCGGACCTCAGTTCGGCGGCCGGTAGGCCTCCGGCGGCAGGTCGCGGAAGAAGGTCTCGCCGGGTGCCTGCCCCGGGGCCGGCTTGGGCGCGATCCCGCTGCCGCTGCCTTCCGTGATGTAGCGCTGGCTGCCCGGCTCCGGCGGGACGGGCGCGGGGGCCTGCGGCGTCGGCGGGACGATGTAGCGCCGCTGATCCGGTGACGCGGCCGCGGCGCCCGGCGGAGGTGCGACGGGCGGCGCCACGGGGGTCTGGGGCGGTGGCGCGGCGGGCGTCCGGGGCGGCGGGGCCTCGTCCTTCGGCGCCTCGGCCGCGGCCGGCCGGCTCGGGCGTCGGGCGACAGCCCGGGGCTCGACCCGACGCGGCGGAACGCGCACGACGGCCGGCGGGGGGCGGATGCCCGGCAGGGCGATCCGGAGGCCCTCCACAGCCCGCACGAGGTCGCCGAGGCTCGCCTCGGCGGTGCGGCACAGCCGGATCCGCAGGGAGATCGCGCGGCGCGCGAGCGGCTCTGCCTGGAACAGCGCCGGCGGCTGCCCGCTGGCGGCAGCGGCGCCGCGACCGCCCTCAATCCACTGCCACGCGTAGAGGCAGTCGGCGCCCAGCGCGATGCCCACCGGGCCGTAGGCGTTGCGCAGCGGCGGCCGCACGGTCATCGCCTGCCCGGGAAACCGGACCGCGATCTCCCCCGCGATCCCGAACTCGCTGGGCTTCGCCAGCCGCGGCGGGAAGGCAAGGAGCAGGTCGGCCGTCTCCCGGCGCAGGGCGATCTCGGCGTGGTTGCGACCGTCGCCGCCGGCGTAGCGCAGCCGCTGATCGAACCCGTCGCGCTCCCGCGTCTCGACCACCGCGGTCAGCGCCCCGGCGCCGGGGAGCGACAGGACCGGGACCGTCTGCGCCCGCGCGACGGCGGGCAGCAGGAGCCACGCCAGGGCGCAGAGCCGGGCGGCGCGGATCGCCACGCGCCTCACGGGGCGGTCCGCTCGGTCGTGGCGGACGTGTCGTAGGCCGAGCGGCCGGGCATCTGGAACCGCTTCGCCTCGGAACTCTCGGGCCGCCCGCGCTCGGCCTGCTGGTCCTGCCACAGGGTCCCGGCGGCGGGCGGCGACAGAGATTCCGGCTTATCGCCGCCGCGATAGTCGGGCAGCAGGGCGTAGCCGAACCGCTCGTAGGGCATCGGCCCCGCTCCGGGCACGCGCCGGGCTACCAGGGGCGGCGCCTGGGTCGCGGGTTCCCGGACATAGGTCCCCGCCGGCACGGGCTCGGCCAGGGCGCGCACGAGCCCCGGCGGCGGGTAGCGGAGCGCGTTCTCCATGGAGACCGCCAGGGGAAACTCGTTGCGCTGCACGGCGAGGGGTTTGGCGTCCGCGGCGGCCGCAGGAAGGTCCGGCCGCGGCACCCGGTTCACCGGTGGCGTCTCGGCCCGCGCGGCGGGCGCCCCGTGGCGCCCGGGCGCGGGCGCGGCGGCGGCCGGCGCGGGGTCGCAGGGCAGCGGCGCCCCGCCGGCGGTCTCGCGGAACAGCAGGTCGACCACCTTCGGGAAGAGGCCGTCGTAGCGGTTCACGACCTCCAGGAAGGGCCGCTGCCGCTTGAGCCGTTGCAGTGTGAGCGCGTAGCCGAAGACGGTCCCCTCGCTCGGCATCCAGGCGACGGCCCGCTGGAACCACTCCAGCGCCGTGTCGAATTGGCAAGAATTGTAGGCGTACCACGCGAGCCCCTGGGCGCCTTCGCCCGAGGTGGAGGCCGTCACGACCTGGGCGTAGCGGGCGATGCGCGCCGGCTCGATCGCGGGCGGGCGGGGCAGTGTCAGCTTCTGCTCCAGGATGTCGATGTAGAGCAGCTCGTTGCCGACGAAACGGTCGCGCCACGCGTAGGCGACCTCCTCGGCCTCGCGCTGCATGTCGAGCTGGCGCAGGGTCAGGGCGAGCCCGTGGGCCACCATCGCGTCGCCGCCGCGGGCGATCGCCTGCTTGAACCATTCGAGCGCCTCGCGGAACTGGCGGCGCTTGTACGCGTACCAGCCGAGCAGGCTGGTCTGGCTGGGATCGCCGCTCTTGCGGGCGACAGTCTGGAACGCCGCGAGATCGGCCGGCGTCGGGGTCTCGGCGCTCTCCTCGTGCAGGAAGGCGGCGATCCGCGCCCGGGTGATGTCCAGGCGGATCGCGTCGAACTCCGAGGCCCCGTTCGCGCCGCGGTGTCCCATCTCGATCAGGCGCTCCGCCTGCGCCATGCGCAGATGCGCCATCGCCTTCTGGATGGTGGCGAGGCGCACGCCGGAATCGGCGTTGCCGTCGAGGATCGACTTGTAGAGCTCGAACGCCTCGTCGCCCGAGCCGGAATCGCCCAGGGCGTCGGCGACCGTCCAGATGCTCTGGACGTCGAGCGGGTCGAGGGCGCCGGGATCGGCCCGGTAGAGGTCGATGACCGCGTCGGCCTCCTTGCCGGTGAGTGCCGTGATCCGGGACCGGAACTCGGCCCGGCGGAGCTTGCGCGCCAGCTCCTCGGAGGGCTGCCACGCGGGATCGATCGACCTGCGCGCGGCGATCGCCGCGCGCAGGTCGTCGAAGCGTCCCGCGGTGAAGAGATCCCAGAGCGGCGCTTCCTCCGGCGGGCTCGGCTGCAGCGCGTTGAGATCCGGCGGCTCGTTCCAGCCCGGATAGAGCCGCTTGAGACGGGCGATCTCGGCCTTCATCCGCGCCGTCTGCTTCTGGGCCGCGTAGTAGCGGAGCGCGCTCTCGTCGACCATGTCGTTCGTGCGGGACGTGGCCGGGTCGGCCAGGATCGCCGGCGCGCGCGGGCCGTCGCCGTAGACGATGCGCGGCTCGGACCGCGTCGGCGCGGCGAGATTCTGCGGCGAGGGTCCGGATCGCCCGTCAACCTGCGCGGCGGCCGGCGAGGCGGCGAGCGCCAGCACCAGGAGGCAGGGGGCGGCCGGTCGGACCCGGGCCGGCGGACGACCGGTCAGGACTTCAGGCATGACGGGTAGCGCATGCGGGCCGCGGTCAGGGCGAGGAGGCTCAGGGTTGCCGGATAGTAGTTCTGGTTGCCGATATCGCCCCGGGCATCTTCCGGAAAGGGCGTGCCGTCGAGGGCGCAGGCCACCAGGGCGGGGATCCCCATGTAGCCGGCCTCGGTGAGCCACTCGACCTTTCGCCCGTCGCCGGTGTCGACGATCGGCAGCCGCTCCCGTTCGGAGCCTGACCACAGGGCCTGGAACGGCGCGAGGTCGTCGGGCCGCACCAGCCCCGCCCAGGCGAGGTAGAGCGGGATGCGGATGGCGTTGTAGGAGAACAGGGGCGGGAAGCCTGTGGCGGGGCGCGGAGCGTCCTTGGCGGAGATCCACTCGGTGGGCAGGCTGCTCGGACCGAAGCGGGACTGCCGCAGCAGGGCGAGGCCGCTGCGCGTGAGGGCCGCCCAGTCGTATTCCGGCGCCACGAGGGCGAGGCGCGGGAAGGCGGGGAAGATCCAGTAGGAGAGATTGACCAGCGGACCGTCCGGTCGCTCGCGGGCCGAGAAGCCCGAGACCGCCGGGAGCAGCAGCGCCCCGTGCGGGTCGCGGAACAGGATGGTCTTGCGCCCGAACTCGATGGCGATCCGACGGGCGGCGGTCCGGTAGCTCGGCTCGTTCCAGGCCTCGGCGGCCTCGGTGAGGGCCCAGGCGACGAGGATGTCCCCGTCGGTGGCATTGTTCATGTCGCTCACCGCCGGCCGCTTGTCGGGCGACCAGCGCCACGCCAGCAACTCGTCGCCGCGGACCATCAGGTTGGCGCGGGTCCAGCCCCAGATCCGCTCGAAGCTGACCCTGTCGCCCGCCGCCACGGCGAGCAGCATGCCGTAGCCCTGGCCCTCGCTGTGGCTGATCAGACCGTTGGCGGTGTCCACCACACGGCCCTGATCGGTGATGAACCGGGAGCGGTACGCCCGCCACGCGGCGTCGTTGCCGAGCTTGCCGGCGAGGCCCGGGCTCGCCGCCCTGGCGGCCTGGGCTGGCTGCGTGCCCGGTTGCGCGGTACTCGGTGGCACTGCGGGATCGTCCGGCGTCGGGGCCGCCGCCGCGGGCAGCACCGCCGCGATGAGGAAGGCCGCGGCGAGGGGCGCGCGGTCGCGGCGGCTCATGAGTTCTTCCTGCCGACGTTGCGCACGAGGCTCGTGGTCGCGAGGCCGAGGCACAGCGCCATCGCGAGGGTCATGCCGACGTAGTATTCCGTGTTGATCGACAGCCACGCCGCGGACACGAGGCGCAGGTTCGCCAGGGATCGCGGCTGCGTCTCGACGAGTTCGATCCGCTCGGGCCGGGACGTCACCAACGTGCCGTTCGACGCGTCGAGGAAGGCGGCGCTGCCGCCGAGCCTCGCCCAGACCACGGGGTCGACGAGGCAGGAGACGGACGCCTTCAGCAGCGACGCGTTCGGCGCGGTGACGATCACGGTGTTGCTCGACTGGACCGGCGGCCCCTCGGCGATGAGCAGCGAGGCCGTGGCCGGGACCTCGACCGTCTCGTCCGGCTTCACCTGCGCCGTCACCGTCTGGCGCAGCGATCGCACCGTGCCGGTGATCTCGTTCCAGACGGAATCGACGGCCGCCCAGATCTGGCGCGAGCCGCGCGTCGACGCCTCCCAGCGGTCGATGAGCTCACGGTCCGAGGAGGAGCCCGAGGAGGAGCCCGAGGCGGGGGCCGAGCCGGGGGCCGGGGCCGATGTCGGCGCGGGCGCGGCGCTCGCCTCGCCCTGGGATGCCGGCGCCTTAGCGGGCTGCGCCGGGCGCACCTGCGGGATCAGGGTGGGCAGGGCGCAGCGCATCGGCAGGTTACGACGCAGGCGATCGAGGGTGAGCACGCCTTCCGGGCCGAACTGGCCCGGGGTGGCGACCATGTCGGCGCGGCCTTCCCAGACCCGCTGGACCTGCTGCGGATCGAAGCCGACCGACTCGAGGAGCGCCGGGTCGAGGGCGCGGGCGGGCGCGACCACGAGCTGGCTCGTATCGGACGCGACCTGCTGCTGCGTGACCACCTCGAAGTCGATGACCCGCTCGGATGCCATCGCCAGCCGGGCGGCCAGGGTCGCGGCGGCGTCGGCGCTGTCGCGGTCCGGCGTCGGCAGCACGAGGCGCGGGCGCTGCCCGGGGACGACGAAGGGAACGGCGCCGCCCTTGATCGCCGCGAGGTCGGGGCTGCGCGCCGCCCGGGCGAAGTGCGGGATCTCGATCCGCGAGCGATCGAGGAACAGGAAGCGCGCCTGCTTGGCCGCCGGACTCAGCGTGTCGCAGACTTGGTCGGCGGCGTTCGGCAGCTGCGCCGAGATCTCGACGTGGTTCACCCCCGGGCGCCACAGGCTGAAGGGCAGGGGGATGGCGCTGTCGTCGAACACCTCGCCGCGCCCGTCGGGGAGCGGGACGCTGGCCGCGTTGCGCCCGTTGATGTCGATGACGATGCGGGCGTCCGAGGACAGTCCGGCCACGTAGGCCCCGGCCAGGTGCAGCATGACCTTGCCGTAGTCGGCCGGGACGAAATCCCCGGGGAAGCGCAGGTCGAAGCCGACATGGAGGAGGCGGCCCGAGAACTCCCGGGACGCCGCGCCGAGACGGTCGAGCGTCAGGCTCTCGCCGCCATGCACCATGTAGCCGCGGAAGAGCTGAACGGCCTTGAGCCCGCTCGGCGTCCCGGTGTCGGCCGGGACGCCGAGGTTGGTGATCGCCTGACGGACGTCCTCGTCGCGCGCGCCGGTGACCACCAGGGTCGGCGGCGCGTTCGGCCGCGTCGGCAGCATGGCGAGGCGGGGCCCGGTGATCGGGCCGAGTTCGGAGACCCCTTCGACGCCGGCGATCTCGGAGGCGGTGCCGACGACGAGGTTGATGCCGTTGCGGCCCTGCAGGGGAGGGCCGAAGGTCACGGTCGGACGGGCGGCCCGTCCCACGAGCGCGAAAGCCTGGACCGCCTCGATCATCCGTTCCAGGCGCGCCAGGTTCGGGCGCTCGTTCAGGATGACCTGGATCGGCAGGGCGCCGCTCTCGTCGGGCTCCGCTGCGGCGAGGGAGCGGACATCCATGTCGGTGGCCGTTCCGACGACGAGGCCGGACCGCGACGGGTCGATCTGCGTCCACAACTCGTAGGTCGCGCCGATCGAGCAGTCGACGCGGTGGCGCTGGCTGGCGGTGAAGGTCACGGCATTGTAGCCGGGCTTCAGCACGCCGTCGGCGACCGCGAACTCGACGACCTTCACGGCGCCGGGTGCCTGGATGCGGGTCCAGCCGACCTTCGTGCCGTTGACGAAGGCGGCGAGTTCGGAAGTCTCCGGCGCTACCGAGATCGCCGACAGGTACGAGAGGCGCAGCCGTGCCGGTCCCCGCGTCTGCGCCTCGGTGAGGTAGACCGGGTAGCGCAGGGAATCCTCTTCCCCGGTGAGGCGGAAGCCGCGCGGTCCGGACGGAAGCCGGCGCGCCGGCGCGATGGTCGACTGGATCACCCCGCGCGGGACCGTCTGCGGCGCGGCGGCCCGCGGCGGCTCGGGCAGGCGCGGGGTCGAACGCGGCTCCGCCGCGGCGGCGTCGGGCCGGCGCGCCAAGTCCGGTCCGTCGCCGGTCGGCGCGCGCAGGGCGTTGCCGCTGGGCGGGACCGTCAGCCGCTCCGCCGGGCCCGAGCCCAGGAAGCTCTGGGCCAGGGCCGGAACGCTCGCGAGACCGAGCAGCAGCCCCAGCACGGGGAGGCGCAGCCTGGCGCCCATCGCCGTCACGCCGCGCTCGTGCGCCGGCCGCGAAGCTCGGCCAGGGTGCGCTCGTTCTCGTAATCCATCATCAGGCGGACCCAGTCGTCCCCGCTCTCGACGTCGGTGGGTTTTGCGGTCGTGGGAAGCGTTGGCGCCGCACCGGCCGTCGCCGGCGGCGGGACGGTCGGCGCCGGAGCGACGGCCCCTGACGGCGCGTCGTAGACCGGCGCCTCCTCGATCTCGACGGGCCGCGGGCGCCGGCTGGCCAGGAGATAGCGCAGGGCGCGGAACGGCTCGACCAAGCCCCACCACGCGAATTGCAGCGTGCCGGTGGGAATGTCCTTGTGCCGCCGCCGCCGCAGCTGGAACCGCCGCATCGCCTCGGCGTCGCCGTACATGAGGCCCGCGAGCGCCGGGTAGTCGCGGACCGCCAGCGCGCCGAAATTCACCCGCATGACGAGTTCCTGGCCGTCGCGCGTCGCCTGGTCCAGGTGGACCGGCAGCGGCGCGGCCCGGCGCGCGCCGGCCGTCGGCTCGACGCTGAGCATCCCCCGCAGCGGCGGGCGGGTGAGCCCCGGATCGAGGGCGCCGCTCAGGAGGCGCAGGGTGCAGGCCTCGGCGGAGACGCGCTCGATCGACACGTCGACGCTGTGCCCGGAGAGGGAGAGGACGCCGCGGCGATCGATCGCCAGCGAGGGCGTGCGTTCGAGCTGGCGCCGCTCGGCGCAGACCCCGAGGGAGGCGCCCGCGGTCAGCAGGTTGAAGAAGTTCCACAGCCCGACCACCAGCATCAGGTTGGTCACGCCGGGCTCGTACAAGTAGCGCCACGCCGCGACGGCGCAGCCGAGCATCAGGAGCAGGTAGATCAGGAAGAACGGCAGGGCGAGCGACGAGATGTGGTCGTGGTCGAGGGTCGCGCCCTTGTTGGTGACGTTGAAGGTCGGCTTGCGGGGCGAGGCGATGACCGAGACGATCGCCTTGGCGAGGTAAACGCCCTGGATGTACTCGTAGAGCTCCGACACGAACGGCCAGCGGAACTTGCCGTAGACGTAGTTCTGGATCATCAGGTTGATGATGATGTAGGTCAGCGTGTAGGCGATCGACTCGTCCACGCTGGCGACGAAGATCTTCAAATCGAAGAAGATGTGCAGCAGCGGCGCGAACATGAAGATCAGCCGCGGGATCGGGAAGAACCAGAAGGTCATGCTGGAGAGGTAGGCGATCTTCTGGATCGGCTTGAGGCCCTTCTGGAAGACCGGATTCTTCAGGAGCAGGATCTGGAACATCCCCTGGCACCAGCGGGAGCGCTGGCCGATGAAGTCCGTCAGCGTGTCCGGCTGCAGGCCGGCGATCAGCGGCTTGTCGACGTAGGCGCTGGTCCAGTTGCGCGAGTGCAGTTCGAAGGCGGTCTCGCAATCCTCCGTGATGGTGATGCCCGAGAAGCCGCCGGCCTCGTCGAGGGCGGTGCGGCGCAGCAGGGCCGCCGAGCCGCAGAAGAACGAGCCGTTCCACTTGTCGAGGCCGCGCTGCGTGACCGCGTAGAACATCTCGTTCTCCGAGGGCATGCGCTCGAAGGTTCGCAGGTTGCGCTCGACCGGGTCGGGGTTGAGGAACGCGTGCGGCGTCTGCACGAGGAACAGCCGCGGGTCCTGCGCGAAATAGCCGACGGTCTCGGTCAGGAACGAGCGGAACGGGACGTGGTCGGCGTCGAGCACTGCGACCAGGTCGCCCCGGGCGTGGGCGAGGCCGTTGTTGAGGTTGCCCGCCTTCGCGTGCTCGTTGCGGGCGCGGGTGAGGTAGCGGGCGCCGAGTTCGTCGCAGAGCGCCTGCAACTCGCCCCGGCGGGCGCGCGCCGCCGCGGCCTTGGCGGGGTCGGCATCGTTGCACTTCTGGTCGGTGCCGCCGTCGTCGAGCAACCACACCGTGAGCTTGTCGGGCGGGTAGTTCAGCTGCCGCGCTGCCGCCAGGGTCATGGCGAGGATCGCGGCGTCCTCGTTGTAGCTCGGCACGAACACGTCGACCGTCGGCAGGTCGGCGGCCGGGGCGGCCGGCGGCGGGTCGCGCCGCAGCGGGTCCGCGTTGATGATCAGGCTGACGAACAGGATGAAGACGCAGTAGAGCTCGGCCACCAGCAGGATCAGGCCGAACCCGAAGCTGACCGGATCGCCCGGCGACGGCAGGGTGTTGGTGAGCCGCCACAGGATGTAGCGCAGCACCACGAGGCTGCCGAGCGCCATGAAGACGAACCGCGTCCGGGGCCCGTCGAACATCGCCCACAGCACGGTCATCACCGCCATGGCGGCGAGGCTCATGGCGAGCTGGGCCTGCGTCCCGACCGGATGGCTGAGCAAGGCGAGGCTGGCGACTGTCGCCCCTACCCAGGCCAGCCAACGCAACGCCTGCCTCACGCTACAGCCTCCCGGGCCAACAATCCCTCGGATCGAGGTGCAACGGCTCTAAGGCCGGGTTTGTACAGCGACGATGGTCAATGAACAAACCCATTCGCAATATCCAGTCGGATTCACTTGATCGGAAATTACGGTTAACTTAGGAATGTCGGCAGCCCAGATGAGGGCCGGCGCGGTGAAGTCGATCGGCCTGCAGAGGCGACGTCGCGGCGCGCCGCAGCGTTGAATACATTAACGATCCGTTCTTAAGCTTCGCGATAATCGTCAATGGCGCGGCGCATGCGACGAAGAGCGCCATGGATAGTCATGACGGTGCGAGCGGTCCGCTCGGCCGGCCGCGCCGGGAGCCGGAGCCGCCGCCTCGGTGCGCCGCGGGCCTTAATCGACCCTTAACGAAAATCGCGCCTCGCTCGGGACCGACCCCCGGGCGTACGGATGACCGCGAAGCCGCTGCAGATCTCCCTCGGATTGCTCAACGCGCTGCAGGTGGCGATCGCCGCCGCGGCGGGGTTCGCGGCCGCCGTCCTGATCGTCGTTCCGGCCGCCCAGCCCGGGGTCGCGTCGTCCCCGCAGGAGCAGGTCGGCACGGCCTCGCGCGCCTACGTCGCCGCCATCGCGGCGCGGCTGCGGCAGACCGTGGGGGAGGCGCGCAACGCCGCTCTGACACTCCGCGACGACGACGGCCTGCTCTCGGCCGACCAGCGCGCCGCGCGCCTGCGCGCGTGGCTCGACCTGAATCCGGTCTACCGGGACGCGGTGCTCGTCGCGCCCGACGGCACCGTGCTGGCGGCCCAGGACGAGCGCCGCATCGGCAGCAGCGTCGCGCGGCGGACCTGGTTCCTGCGCGCCCGCGCGGCCGGCGTCTTCGTGATCAGCGACGGTGCGGAGGCCGACGCGCCGTTCGGGGCCGCCGTGACCCTCGGCGAGCGCGGGCAGGACGGCCTGCTGCGCCTCGACGCCGACCCGAGCTACTTCACCAAGGTCGAGGAGGACGTGCGGCGCGCCGGGGCGCTGCCCGAGACGCTCGGGTTCCTCGTCGCCACTCCGGACAGCCGGGTCCTGTCCGGAACCCCGAGCCCCTTCCGGACGACGGGCGTCTCGGCCACGACGCCGATGCGCGTCGCGGCCGAGATCGGCTCCCCGGGCTGGCTGGTGACGGCGCAGGCCGTTCCCTCCGGCGCGTCGCTGGCCGCGGCGCCGGACTGGCGGATGCTCGGCGTCGGCCTCGCCCTCGTGGCCTGCGCGGCGGCCCTCGGCTTCGTCGCGGGGGAGCGGCTGACGCGACCGCTGCGCCGCCTCCTGAAAGGGGAGGGCGAGACCGCCGGCGACGAATCCGACGCGCCGCGCACGTGGATCGGCGAGTTCGCGGCGCTCTCGGACGTCTTCGCGGGGCATCGCCGCAGCGCCGGGCTGATGATGGCCGGCGCCGGGTCCGAGGTCGCTCGGCTCAAGGCGCGGCTGACGACCTTCGAGGCGATCTCCGGCTGGGCCTGCTGCGAGATCGATCCCGAGACCGGCCGGACCCTTCTGGAGTCGCGGAACGCGGACGGCACCGACGGAACCCCTTTCGCCGCCCCGTTCGCCGCCTGCTTCGCCGCCGACGACCGGCCCGTTCTCGACCGGGCGCGCGACGCCGCCCTCGCGAGTGACGGCCCTCACGACGTGGTCCTGCACCTGCACGACTGGCCGGAGCAGCAGGTTCAGGTCAGGCTGCTGTGCCTCGCCGACGCCAGGGGCGACCGTCGGCTCTTCGCACTGATGCGGAAGCTGCCGGGGAGCGAGACGACGGCCTTGCCGCAGCCGGTCGAGCCGCGCCGCAACCTCGTCCTGCGGCGGGTGACCGACGGCATCGTCCACGAGTTCAACGACGTCCTGACCGTCGTGCTGACGAATCTCACCTTGCTGACGCGCCGGCACGCCCTCGGGGACGAGCAGGAACGGCTGGTCGGTCGGGCCACGGCCGGGGCGCGCCGGGGCGCGGCGCTCACCCGCCGCATGCTGCACCTCGTGCGCGGCGACGGGACCGGCATCACCCTCGCCGAGACCGATCTCGCCACCACCTTCGAGGGCTACCTGCCGTTCCTGGCCGCGAACGCCCTCGGCGAGTTGCCGGTGCTCAACCGCATCCCCGCCGGGCTGCCGCCCGTCCTGTGCAGCGAGCGCGTGCTCGAACTGCTGCTCCTCAACCTGGCCTTCCATATCCGCGACGCCGGCCTCGCGGGCTTCGCTATCGCGGCCGTCGAGGGCGCGCCCGAGGACGCGGGTGCCGCGGCAACGTCCGCGGCCTACGTGCGGGTGCTCGTCAGCAGCGGTCGCCGCCCCGAGGCCGCGCCGCTGCCGGCCGGGACGGGAGCGACTCTGACGTCGGCCGCGGCGCTCGTGACCGAGAGCGGAGGTCTCTGGCGCCTGATCCGCGACGGGATCGGCGCCGAGCCCTTCCTGGCCGAGTTCTGGCTACCCGCCGCACGCCCTGCCGTCGCCACGCTCCCGCCGTCCCGCGCGGCGGGCCTGAAGATCCTGCTCGTGGAGAGCGACGGCCTCGTGCGGGCCAGCGTCGCCGAAGTGCTCGCCGATCTCGGCCACGCGGTGGCGCAGGCCGCCTCGGGTGCGCACGCCCTCGAGATCCTCGCCCGCGACGCCGCCTTCGACGCGATGATCGTCGATCAGTCCATGCCGGTGATGGCCGGCCTCCAGCTCGCCGCCGCCGTGGTCGAGCGGTATCCAGAGATCCGGATCATCCTCGCCAGTCCGCACGGCCAGCTGCCGCGATCCGCCGACGCCTTCCTGCGGATCGACAAGCCCTTCCGCAACGAGGACCTCCAGGACGTCCTCGACGCCGCGGCGAGGCGCGCCCGCGCGGCCTGACCGTCGCGCGCCACGGCACGCCCTGCGCGGCACGCGTGCCTGATCACCCCATCTCGGTGGCGCCGACCATGTTGAAAGTCAGTCCTTATAAAATTGGATGTTAACCATTGTCGCCGAGTGTTGGTTAAAGCGTAAATCGTACCTTAACGGAGCCGGCGAATATGGGCGGGACTGCGGAACCGACTGCCCGACGTCCTCTCACGCCGTTCACGACTGCTCTCGCCTTCTCGTGCGCCTGCGCCGCGGCGGCTGCCACGCCTGCCGCCGCCGCGGACCTGCCGGCCCGGGGTGCGGGCGCCGACTGGTACACCGGCGCCTCGCAACAGGCGGTCGATGACAGCTGGGCCGTCGCCGTCGACGGCTCGACCAGCGTGACGTCGAACAGCTCGGCCTTCGGCTCCGTGACGGTGACCGCCGCGCCCAACGGCTCCCCCACCCGGGACGGCCTGCGGGTCCGCGTCGACGCCATCGGCGGAACCTACTCGTATCCCGGCCGGTCCGTCGCGACGCGGGTGACCGGCTACCAGCAGGAAGGCGCCCTCCAGGCGGGTTACGAGTGGGTCTGGAAGGACGCCGCCCTCGCCGGATTCATCGGCTTCAACGTCCGCAGCAATCAGCTGTCCATCCCCGACCCGGGCAACCCGGTCGTCGGTACGGGCGTCGGGCTGAAAGTCGCTGGCAACTTCTACGCGACGCCGACCGACCGGACCATGGTCTCGGCCTACGGCTCGTACTCGACCAAGTTCAACGCCTACTACTCACGCCTGCGCGTCGGCTACATGCTCGCGGACGGCGTCTATATCGGGCCTGAGGCGCTGTTCCTGGGTGACGACTTCTTCCGCCAGTACCGCATCGGTGCCCATCTGACCGGCGTCCGCTTCGGGCCCGTCCAGATGTCGGTGGCCGCCGGCTACGTGCGCGATCGGGTGCAGGGCTCCGGCTACTATTCCAGCGTCGAGGCGCGCTCGACCTTCTAGGGTGATGCGCGGGCTCTGGGACTGAAACCGCGGGTCGCCACCGGGACGGCGCTGACCGGACACCTTACCGGGACGTCGTCAGGAGTTGGCCGGGCCTCAGCGGGTCCCAGACGCCCTCGAAAACCGGCTGCATCGCGTCGTTGAACGACTGCGCCCGGGACATCGGCGACGGGGCGACCCTGGGCTGAATGCCGATCAGCGTGGCGGACACACCGAGGAGGGCGATCAGGCACAGGCCGGCGATCGCCCAGCGCGGCGCACCCCAGGTGTGGAGCACTCCGACCAGCGTGACGAAGATGGCAAATAGGCCGATAAACTGATGCATAAGACACCTCTAAGCGGTGTCTAGAGCGAGAATAGAGCCAAGAACTTTGTTCCAGATTGGAACACAAGTCCCTACAGCGGTAGTTACTGGAGGCTCATTCCTGGACACAGGCTGCGGCTCGTGCGGGCTGACGCGACCGTCGGCTCGCGACCTGAACTGTCCTTCGATGAAGGTCGGCGGGGACGGCCCAACGGCAGGATCGCCCGGGTGGCGCCGATAAGACGCCGGGGCATCGCGGCTGCGCGAGGGATGTGCCCGCACCCGCGCGAGCCGCTTCCGATCGTGTTGGACGGTCCGGATAGACGGCGACCCAGGTCGAGAGGGTCGCGCCGTGGCCCCTCTTCTGAGCCGGGAGAGGTTTGGGCTGTGGGGCCGAACGCTTCGAGGTCGAGCGCGCCATGACGGCTCGGGCAGGGAGCGCCTGATCCGGACGGACCTGATCCCTCGCCCTGTCCCTCTCTCACACGGGAGAGGGGATCCGCGCCACAGACGGCACGGGCTCGGCTCTGGCCACCGTCCCGACTCGATCGCGAACGGCGCTCGCGGCCGCGCGCGGTGGCCCCGTGTTGCCGTGATCCGCGCTTTCGCCGCGACGCCACCGTCCCGGACTTGGCCGCGAGCCGCGACCCCATCGACGCAGTGCCGACGGCGGCGCGGGGATCGGCGTCAGAGACGGCTGACGAGGAAGCCGAGTCCGAAGCCGACGAGGCCGGCCACAATCAGGGAGGCGTGGGGCCACGCGACGGATTTCTGATGGCCTTCCCAGGCGACCTGCCGGCTCCGGTCGTAGGCCTCGGCAGCGTGGTCCGAGACCTCGTCGGCCGCGTGCCGCACGGCGTCCTTCGCTTGGCCGTAGAGATTCTCGGCGGTGCCCTGCGCCTCGCGCAGGCGCCCCTCGACCGCGTGCCGATCCGAGCCGACCGCGTCGCCGACCGCGCCCTGCACCTTGCCGCCGAACTCGCGTGCGGCGCCCGTGATCCTGTCCGTGTCGACCATTGCCGTGCTCTCCGACTCCGTCGCGGGCCGGTGTCGGAGCCGCGGTGGCCCGACACCCGTCCCTCTGATGCGACTGGGGCAACAGCGGTCACCTCCGCCCGTTCCCGAGATCGCTCGCGACGGACGGTCGATCTACCGCGGTCGGGCACGCCGTTTCACGCCCCCGTGATGCATCGGTCCTGGTCGCCCGCGGAGCTTCGCCACGCCGTCGGCGCGAGGCAGTCGTCGCGTCGGAGCATTCAGGACGCGGCACAACGGTCGCCAGACCGGTCGGGCTGTCCAGCATCTCGACTTCCGGGACCTGGCGCGGCTGGTTTTGCAGCCGCCGGTGGTCCTCGGCGATCGCGGCCGCGTGCGCGGCGGCCGTCCCGGAAGCCCGGGGCCTCGAACCCGCGCGAGATCTGCGCCTCCGGTCGCGGCGCCGTCGACCCCAGCGCCGGGAAACCCAGGCATGCGCGTGGTCGGCGGACGATCGCGTCGGGCGCGTTCCGCAGCCTCATTCAGGCCGCACTCACCGCCGAAGCGGCAAGCTTGAGCGTGAGGGGACCGGATGAACCAGGGCGGACGAGTACCGCGCGGAGAGCTGCCCATTCTCCACCGCTCCCTGTCGCGCGACGTCACCGTGCCGCCGGCCGACGGCGCGACGCCGCTGGACCGGCGACGCCTGAACCTGCGCTGGCTCTGCGCCAGCTCCCTGATCGCCACCTGCGGCGCGGCCCTGATGGGGGCGGCGCTCCGCATGTCCGTGGACACCGATCTCGCGCCGGCCATGCCGACGCTCCGCAAGGGTCCCGCCCAGGTGGCGGAGGGGCAGGGGGTGGTCGGACGGCGCGGCGACCGCCTCGTGCGGCACCAGCTCGTCGCCTCGGACCGGGAGGAGTTCTCCGCGCCGGTGGCCCACCAGGCGGGCGCGCGCGAGATCATCCGAACCCAGCCCTTCGTGCGGCTCGTGACCAGCCTGTCCTCCGGCGACGAGGTCGACGGGCAGATCCCGCCCTTCGATCCGACGCACCAGTTCGCCGAGGACGGGCAGTTCGCCCCGGCTTCCGACGAGCCGACGGACGACCCGTCCGGGACCATGGTCACGATCACGCGCTCCGATCTCGCCGGCACCCCGGTCCCCGACGACGCACCCGGCCTGAGCGACGAGGACGTCACCGCCCTCGTGGAGACGCAGGCGCGGGTCGCGCGGGAGACGGGTTCGCGGATCGCCGTGCCGTTCGCGCCGCAGAGGCAGCTGTCGCAGATCCTGGTCGGCGCGCTGGACGACGACGCGGCCGCGAAGGCCGCCGGCGTCGATTCGGGCCGCGACCCGTTCCGCGCGATCGAGGTGCGTGTCGTTCCGGAGAACATCACGGACCTCGCCGAGACCGAGCCCGCATTGGGCCTGAGCCTCACCGAGACCCGCGACGTCGTGCTCAAGCGCGGCGAGACCCTGGCCGACGCGCTGGCGGCGAACGGCGCCGAGCCCGCGCGCGCGAAGGCCATCCTCGCCGCCTTCAGCGATCACGCCCGCACCGGGCTGCCCGAGGGGCAGCACGTGGACCTTCTCCTCATCCGGTCGCGCGCCGGCCAAGCCGCGCGGCAGATCGCCCGCGTGACGCTGTACGGCGCGGGCGGCGTCGAGGAGATCGTCGCGGAACGGGATTCCGGCGGCTTCGTCACGGTCGCGCCGCCGTCGGCGCAGGTCGCGGCGGCGCGTTCGGGCGACGACGGCGACGGCTCCGACGCGAGCCTCTACAGGAGCATCTACGAGGCGGTCCTGCGCAACGGCCTGCCCGGCATCCTGGCCGAGCGCATCGTCGGCATCTTCGCGTTCGGCCTGGACATGCAGCAGCGGATCACCCCGTCCGACCGGCTGGAGGTGCTGTTCAGCCCGAGCGAGAAGGCGGGCGGGCCGCCGGAGGTCCGCTACGTTGCCCTGACGCTCGGCGGCATGAAACACCGCGCCTACCGGTTCGAGGCGTCCGAGGCCGGCGCGGCGAGCTACTTCAGCGAGACGGGCACATCGCTCCGCAAGTTCCTGATGCGCATGCCGATCGCGGAGGGGCGGATCACCTCGCCGTTCGGCACGCGCGTTCACCCGATCCTGCACTACGCCCGCTTCCACAACGGCGTCGACTGGGCCAACAAGGCCGGCACGCCGATCATGGCGACCGGCGACGGAACGGTGGCGTACGCGGGCCCGCGCGGCGGCTACGGCAACCGCGTCGAGATCCACCACGCCAACGGCTACGTGTCGGCCTACAATCACCTGCAGCGGCTCGCGCACGGCGTTCAGGCCGGCGCCACCGTCCATCAGGGGCAGGTGATCGCCTATATGGGCTCGACCGGGCTCTCGACGGGGCCCCACGTCCACTACGAGGTGAGCGTCAACGGCCGCTTCCTGGACCCGATGACGATCCGCCTGCCCGACAGCCAGGGCGTGTCGGCCAGGCTGATGACGGCCTTCGAGCGGCAGATGGCTTCCACGAACGCGCTTCGCCACCACGGCACCCTGGCGATGTCCGCGCTGCCGCTCTGAGCCGGTCGCCCAGGCTCGTCAGGCGTCCTGCGCCCGCCGCTTGGCCTTCTCCAGGCGCCGCAAGCCCCGGATCGCGCGGACGAGGCGCTTGGCCTGCCGCTTCTCGCACGTCTCCGTGACGGCGCGGCCAGCGACCTTGACCATGAAGTGACCGTCGGCGGCCTTCTCCTTGGTGACGCAGTGCATGGCTGCCTCTCCCGCTGTCCGAGGTTCGGTTACCGAACGGCCTGTCTCCAGGATTCCCCAGCGCGGCCCGTGACTTGCGACGGTGAAGCGCGATTCTGGCGGTAGATGGGGATGTCGGGCGGCCCCGCAAACCACCTCCCGGCTTCGTGATCCGGCCGGGACAACTTTCCCCGTCATCGCGCCGAGTCGCCGCCGGCCGCCGAGACCTCGGCCCTGGCTCGATCGAGCTCCCGCTGGAAGCGGGGATCGCGCAGCAGCGCCTCCGCGATGACGGCCGCGGCGATCCGCCCGGCCTCGAGGTCGGACGGGGAGTGGGTCCCGGCGATCATCCGGTCGGCGCCGTAGCCGGCCGCGAACGCGAACAGAGCCGCGCGATTGGCGGGAACGAGCTGCGCCAGCACCGTCGCCGCGAGGTAGCCGAAGGTCGCGTGGCCGCTCGGGTAGGAGGTGCTGTCGGAACGGTGTCCGAACGTCGCGAGATCGGGCTCGAGGGTGTAGGGGCGCGGCCGGGCGATGGCGGTCTTGGCGGCGAGCACGAACAGCTCGCCGTCCTGGAACACGCGCTCGATCAGCGCGGCGGTGACGGGCATCGCCCGCGCGGTCAAGGCCGGTCCCAGAACCTCGGTGAAGCGGTCGAGCGTGCACGGCCGGTTCGCGGTGATGCGGCGCTCATCGTCGGGCGTGCGGGCACCGACGGCGGCCTCGACGGCCAGAAGGTCCGCCCGTGCCGCCTCGGAGCCCGCCTCGGGCGGCGGCGGCAGGACCCGATGCAGCGCCAGGGCCTCCGGATCGATGTAGGTGCTGTGCAGCGTGCCGGCGACGGCCGGGAGGGCGGCCGGAAGCGCGAACACGACGAGAGCGGCGAGGCAGGCAGTCCGCGAGCGGCGCCCCGCGCCGGTGATCCGAGGCCTCATCATCCCTCCCTACGCGCCTCGCGACACACCCCCGGGCAGCAGCCCTCGCAGCCACGCGCTCGGACCGCCGCGCGGCGCCTCGGGGGCGCAGGCGAGGTAGGCCGCGTCGAATCCGGCCGCCTGGACCAGACTCCCGGCGATCACGAACGACAGGGCCGCGCCGGCACCCTCGATGGTCCCGATCAGGCCGTGGGCGGCATTGTAGCGGCCGGTCCCGCGGGTGATGTCGGCCATCACCAGGGGTTTGACCGCGCTGAGCTGACCGGCGCCGACGCCGTCGAGGCACTGGACGGCGATCAGCCAGAACGAGTCGCGCCAGACGAGATCGAGCAGGGCCCGCGCGGGCAGGGCGGCGATGCCGATCACCAGCATCGGCTTGCGGCCCCAGCGCTCGGCCCGGCGACCGACGAGGAGGCCCATCGGCACCATCACCGCCTGCGCGCCGATGATGCAGACGGAGACGATGACGGACGACCAGTCCGGCCGGGTCCGGCCGATCTCCTGCGCGACCAGGGTCAGCAGCGGCGCGTTGGCGAAGTGGAACAGCATCACGCAGGCCGCGAAGACCATCGGCGGGCGGCAGGTCAGCAGCGTCCGCCAGCGCCTCGGCGCCGCGTCCGCCTCGCCTTCGCCGCGGGCCCGCTGCCCGTCGATCGCCCGGCGGGGGATGGCGTAGAGCGACGCGGCGGAGACGGCCGCGCAAGCCGGGACGAGGAGGAAGACGGCGCGGTCCGGGAAGAGCCAGCCCACGAGGCCGATCAGTCCGGCGATCGCCACGTTCCCGGTCCGCTCGAGGGCGGCGTTGCAGCCGAACCGCCGGGGAAGCTTACCGGACGGGAACAGCCCGAGGATCAGCGTCGCGATCGCCGGGTTGAGCATCCCGCCGACCGCGGCGAGGACGCAGGAGGCGGCGAGGACGAACCAGAAGTGCGGCGCCACGGCGAGGAGCACGGTGGCCAGCGACAGGTTCACGAGCGCCCAGAGCAGGATCCGCCGCTTGTCGCCCACAACGTCGATGGCGGTCCCGATCGGCGTCTGCGCCGCGATGCCGACGATCCCCGACACCGTGCCGACCAGCCCGACCGCGCCGTCGTCCCAGCCGCGATGCACGTAGAGGTACACGTTCAGGTAGGGCTTGATCGCCCCGTTGACGTCGATCAGCAGGAGCGTGAGCAGATCGAGGGCTCGGGCGACTGACGGGCCCCGCGGGGCCGGCTCCGTCGCCCCTCGCGCGCCGATGGCCTGCGTCGACCGGTCGGCTCCCTTCCCAGCCAACCTAGGGCACCGGGCGCCGGCCCGGAGGCGTCGGTCCACCTTTGGTCGGTCACCGGGATGGGCCGTCGCCGCGAACGCGCCTCAGAGCGAAGGCTCCGGCGCTCCCGGGACGACTGCCCGCGCGCCGCCATCCGCCGGGCTCGAAGCCGCCCGGACGCCCATGCTCCGGGCGATCAGCACGTAGAAGAGCGGCGTGACGAACACGGCGAGCACGGTCGCGGTGATCATGCCGCCGAGCACGCCCGTGCCGATGGCCCGCTGGCTGTTCATGCTCGCGCCGGTGGCGACGGCGAGCGGCACCACGCCGAGGATGAAGGCGAACGAGGTCATGATGATCGGCCGGAAGCGCAGCTCGCAGGCCTCCAGCGCCGCTGCGTGGACGGGACGGCCCCGCGCCACGAGGTCTTTGGCCACCTCGATGATCAGGATCGCGTTCTTCGCCGTCAGGCCGATCACGGTGATCAGCCCGACCTTGAAGTAGACGTCGTTCGGCATGTCGCGGACGAGCATGGCGAAGATCGCCCCGACCACGCCCGTCGGCACCACGAGCAGCACCGCCAGCGGGATGGCCCAGCTCTCGTAGAGCGCCGCGAGGCAGAGGAAGACGCAGACCAGCGCCAGGACGAGCAGGTAGATCGCCTGGCTGCCCGACAGCTTCTCCTGCAGCGACTGACCGGTCCAGGCGAAGTCGAAGCCCGGCGGCAATTGCGCCGCGAGGCGCTCCATCTCGGCCATGGCGTCGCCGCTGGCGTAGCCCGGCGCAGCGCTGCCGGAGATCTTGATGCTCGGGTAGCCGTTGAAGCCGACGACCTGCGACGGACCCATCGTCCAGGCGACCCGCGCGAAGGACTGGAGCGGCACCATCTGCCCCTTGGCGTTGCGCACGTTCAGGTCGAGCAGGTCCTCGGCCCTCATCCGCCGCCCGGCCTCCGCCTGCACGATCACCCGCTGCATGCGCGCCTGGTTCGGGAAGTCGTTCACGTAGGCCGAGCCGAGGCTGGTCGAGAGCGCGTCGTTGATGTCGGCGAAGGTGACGCCGAGCGCGTTCGCCTTCTGTCGGTCCAGGGTCAGCTCGATCTGCGGTGCGGTCGGCAGGCCCTCGACGTAGACGCCCTGCAGGATCGGGCTCTGCTGGGCCGCCTTGAGCAATTGGTCGCGCGCGGCGACCAGGGCGGCCTGCCCCTGCTGCGCCTTGTCCTGCAGGCGGAAGGCGAAGCCGCTCGAGTTGCCCAGTGCCTCGATGGCGGGCGGCGACAGCGCCATCGCGATGGCGTCCGGCAGGCCGCCGAGCACCGCGTTGGCCCGGGCGCTGACCGCCTCGGCACCGTTGCCGGGGCCGCGCTCCGCCCAGTCCTTCAGGGTGACGAAGGCGATGGCGGCGTTCTGGCCCTGGCCCGAGAAGCCGTAGCCGAGCAGCGTCGTCCGCGCCGCCACCGCCGGCTCGGCTCCGAAATGGTCCTCGATCCGCCGGACCACGTCGAGGGTGCGGCCCGCGGCCGATTCCGGCGGCGTCTGCGCGTCGACGATGACGTAACCCTGGTCCTCGATGGGCAGGAAGCTCGTGGGCATGCGGAGGTAGCCCCAGCCGAGGGCCGCCACGAGGGCCGCGTAGACGAGGAGCGCCCGCACCGGCCGGTGCAGCATCTCGGCGACGCCGGACCGGTAGGCCCGCGTGCCGGCCTGGAAACGCCGGTTGAACCAGCCGAAGAAGCCGCCCTTCGCGTGGCCGTGGCCGGGCCCGACGGGCTTCAGCAGCGTCGCGCAGAGCGCGGGCGTCAGCGACAGGGCCAGGAAGGCCGAGAAGGCGATCGAGGTCGCCATGCTGACCGCGAACTGGCGGTAGATCACCCCGACCGAGCCCGGGAAGAAGGCCAGCGGCACGAAGACGGCGATCAGCACCGCGGTGATGCCCACGATGGCGCCGGTGATCTGGCCCATGGCCTTGCGGGTCGCCGCCCTCGGGGGCAATCTCTCCTCGGCCATGATCCGCTCGACGTTCTCGACGACCACGATGGCGTCGTCCACGAGGATGCCGATGGCCAGCACCATGCCGAACATGGTGAGCACGTTGATCGAGAAGCCGGCGACGAGGAGCGCGCCGCAGGTCCCGAGCAGCGCCACCGGCACCACGATGGTCGGGATCAGGGTGTAGCGGATGTTCTGCAGGAACAGGAACATCACCGCGAAGACCAGCGCCATCGCCTCGGCGAGCGTCATCAGCACCTTGCGGATCGACACCTCGACGAAGGGCGTCGTGTCGTAGGGCACCGTCACGCTGACGTTGGCCGGCAGCGTGCGCTGGAGCTTCGCGATCCGCGCCTTCACGCCGGTCGCGGCCGCGAGGGCGTTGCCGCCGGGCGCGAGCTGGATGCCGATGCCGGCGGCGGGGCGGCCGTCCTGACGGGTCTGCATCGTGTAGGACTGGCCGCCGAGCTCGACCTCGGCCACGTCGCGCAGGCGGACGAGCGAGCCGTCCGGGTTGGCGCGCAGCACGATCTCGGCGAACTCGGCGACCGTGGTCAGCTGGCCCTTGACCAGCACGTTCGCGGCGATGCGCTGGCCCTCGGTCGCCGGCTGGGCGCCGACGATGCCCGAGGCGACCTGGGCGTTCTGCGCCTGGACCGCGGCCGTGACGTCGCCCGGCACCATGCCGAGCCCGACGAGCTTCACCGGGTCGATCCAGATCCGCAGCGCCTTCTCGGACGAGAACAGGGTGGCGCGCCCGACGCCCGGCACGCGCCGCAGCTCGCCCAGGATGCGCCGCGCGGCGAGGTCGCCGAGATCGCTCTCGCTCAGGGACCCGTCGCGGGAGCTGACCACGACGAACTGCAGGAAGCTCGTGCTGGCTTCCTCGACGATGATGCCCTGCTGGGTCACCGCCCGGGGCAAGCGCGCCTCGATGCGCTTGATCCGGTTCTGGACCGCCACCGTGGCCCTCGACGGGTCCGAGCCCGGCGCGAAGGAGGCGAGGATCTGGGCCTGCCCCGACGTATCGCTGGTGGACTCGAAGTACATCAGCCCCGGGATGCCGTTCAGCTCCTCCTCGATGATGCGGGTGACGCCGTCGTAGAGCCGCTCTGGCGGCGCGCCCGGGTAGGTCGCCGTCGTCTGGATCGTGACCGGGGCCACGTCCGGGTACTGCGAGACCGGCAGGAAGACGATCGAGATCGCGCCCACCAGCATGATGAAGATGGAGATCACCCAGGCGAAGATCGGGCGCTCGATGAAGAAGCGGGTCATGGTGGGTCGGGCCTGCGCGACAGGGTCAGGGCTGCGGGGCGGCGGTGGCCGTGCGACCGCCCGCCCACGGCACCGGGTTGACGGCCATGCCGGGCTGGATCTTCTGGAAGCCCTCGACGACGACGGTCTCGCCGGACTTCAATCCGTCCTCGACGATCCAGCCGGCGTCGGTCAGCGCCCCGGTGCGCAGGGGCCGCAGGGCCAGGATCCGGTCCGCGCCGACCACGAAAGCCTGGGCCTCGCCGGCGCTGGAGCGCTGAATCGCCTGCGCGGGCACGATGACGGCGCCCGGCTGCAGTCCGCGGGCGACGCGGATCCGGACATAGGCGCCCGGCAGCAGCGAGAGACGTGGGTTCGCGAAGGCGGCGCGCAAGCTGACCTGACCGGTGCCCGGATCGACGCTCACGTCCGAGAACAGGAGCTTGCCGGAATCGGCGTGCAGGGTGCCGTCCGCGTGGACGAGACGCACCTCGGCGCCTCCGGCCCCGCCGCGATCCGCCAGCAACCCGTAATCGGACGCGGAAGCGTTGAAGTCGGCGAAGATCGGGTCGACCTGCTGAATGACGGCGAGCTTCGTCGCGTCGCCCTGCCCGACGAGGGCGCCCTCCGTCACGAGCGCGCGGCCGATCCGTCCGCCGATGGGCGCCCGCACGGTGGCGAAGTCCAGGTCGATCCGGGCCCGGTCGAGCTGGGCCCTGGCACTCGCCACGTCGGCCTCGGCCTGCCGCAGGGTCGCGACGGCGACGTCGTGCTGAGCGGTGCTGGCCGCCTGCCGCTCCAGCAGCGTCTCGGTCCGCTCCGATTGCTTCAGCGCCTGCACCCGCGACGCCTCCGCGCGGGCGAGGGACGCGGCCTTCGCGTCGACCTCGGCCTTGTAGACCGCCGGGTCGATGCGGAAGAGGACGTCGTCCTTCTTGACGAGGCTGCCTTCCTCGAACGCGCGCTCCCGGATGATCCCCGAGACCTGGGCGCGGACCTCCGCCACGCGCGTCGAGGCGAGGCGACCCGGCAGGTCGAAGAGGCGCGGCACGGTCGCGGGTGCGACGGTCGCGACGGCCACGTCTATGGGCGGCGTTTCGGCCGCGGCCGTGTCGGTGGCGGCCGGCTTGCAGCCGGCCAGCGACGCGCTCACCACGAGCGCGACGAGGGTCGGGCGCCAGAAGCCGCGCGCGGTCGAGATCGACATGGACGAAACTGCTCCTCTTACCGCGCGGGATCCGGCGCGTCGGTCGGCCGAATCCCGGACCCGTCCGGCGTCGGCGCGACGACGGTGTGACGCTGCCCCACCGGTTGCGCCGCCGCGGCCGGCTGTTTAAATCCATCCGTATGGATTGAAAAGAGGGAAGGTCAGGATGGGGCGTCCGCGGAGCATCGACCGGGACAAGGTGCTCGACATCGCCGAGCGGATCGTGCGCGAGGAGGGGGCGACGGCGCTGACCTTCGACGCCGTGGCGAAGGCGGCCGGGATCACCAAGGGCGGCCTGCAATACTGCTTCGGCAGCAAAGACGATCTGGTCGCCGCCATGGCCGACCGCTGGCTGGCGGGCTTCGACGCGGAGGTCGCCCGCCACACGCCGGCCGACGGGACCCGCGTGGACCACGCGCGCGGCTACGTGACGGCGTCGGCGCGCATCGACGAGGCCACGCAGACCAAGATCGCCGGCATGCTCGTGAGCCTTCTGCAATCGCCGAAGCACCGGGAGCAGGCGCGCGGCTGGTACGCGGCGTGGCTGACGCGCCTCGAACCGGGCTCCGCGGCGGAGCGCAGGGCCCGCGCGGCGTTCTTCGCCGCGGAGGGCGCCTTCTTCCTGCGCAGTCTCGGCCTCGTCGCGTTGGACCAGGACCAGTGGGACGCCGTCTTCGACGACATCCTCGCGCTGCTCTGAACCGTCCGGGGTCCGGAGCTGCGGCGGTTCGGCACCCCGAGGCCGGCCGGCCTGCGGCCGCCGTCACCGCACCGCTGTCGACCCGCGGGGAACGAGGCTGCCGCTGAGGACCACCTTCCGGACCGGCTGGTCCGGCCGCTCGATCCGCTCGAACAGCAGGCGCATCGCCTGGGTGCCGATCTCGGCGACGGGCTGCTCGATCACGGTGAGGCCCGGCTCGGCGAGTTCGGTCCAGGGCTCGTTGTCGAAGCCGGCCAGCGCGAGGTCGCGCGGGAGCGCGAGGTTCAGGGCCCGGGCCGCCCGCACGGCGCCCATCAGGATGAGCCCGTTCGAGACGACGAGCGCCTCCGGCCTGTCGGGCTCCTGGAGCCAGCGCGCGGCCTCCGCCATCGCGGCCGCCGCGTTCGGCGCGACACTGCGGACCTGCGGCGCCAGACCGTGCCGGCCCATGGCCTCCTGATAGCCGGCACGGCGCTCCCGCGCGGTCGAACTCGTCGAGCCGAACAGGCCGCCGATCCGCGCGTAGCCCTGGCCCGCCAGGTGATCGACGAGGGTCGCGCAGGCCGCCACGTTGTCGAGGACGACGCTGTCGTAGGCCCCCGGCGGTCCCGACCGGTCGATCAGCACCACCGGGAAGTCGAGCGGTCGCTCGCCCAAGTCCTTCGAGGTCGTCACAGTCGGCGCGAAGATCACGCCCGTGACCCGCTCCTCTTCCATCAAGCGCAGGTACATCGCCTCGCGTGCGGGGTCCTCGTCGGTGTTGCAGAGGATGACCCGCATGTCGGCGCCGAAGGCCGCGTCCTCCACGGCCCGGCTCACCGCCGTGAAGAACGGGTTGCGGATGTCGGCGACGATCAGGCCGATTGTCCGGGCCGACTGGGACCGCAGGCGCCGCGCCGAGAGGTTCGGCCGGTAGCCGGTGGCGCGCACCGCCGCCTGCACCTGCTCGCGGAGCGCGTCGCTCACCGGACCCTGGCCGAGCGCGCGCGACACCGTGGCGGTCGAGACGCCCGCCGCACGGGCCACGTCGCGGATACCCACCTTCATCTCGTCGGCTCCCGGAAACGTTTCCAGCAGCGTTACACCGTTAGCGGCCGCTCGGTAAGACCGCGTCGAGGCTCGGACACGCCGTCTCGCGCACGTTGCGTTGACATTCATGCTGAAAACGTTTTCATTGATCCCAACGAAGAGGCGGCGAACCACCCGCCGCTCGCGATGGGAGGAGAGCACGCCATGCTCGCGTCGATACCGACCTTTGCGCCACGCATCCTGGTGCGTACCGGGGCCGCGCCTTCGGATAAGGACGCGGCGATCCGCGAGGCGGCCCAGCTTCTCACCGCCGCCGGCTGCATCGACGAGGCCTACGGCGAGAGCATGCTGCGCCGGGAATCGGTGGCGAACACCTATCTGGGCCACGGCGTCGTGATCCCGCACGGCATGGTCGACGAGCGCCACCTCGTGCGGCACAGCGGCCTCGCGGTCCTGCAGGTGCCGGACGGGGTCCTCTGGCACGACGGGCAGATGGCCCACCTCGTGGTCGCCATCGCGGCGCAGTCCGACACCCACATCATGGTCCTGCGCCGCCTGACGCGCCTGATCCAGGACGAGGCGCGGCTGGAGCATCTCCGCGTCACCCGGCGCGAGGCCGACATCGTCGCGGCCCTGTCGCAGGACACGGCGCCGGCGGCCGCGGGACCCGCCGCGGACCTGCGCCAGCGCTTCGACTGGACGGTCGACTACCCCACCGGCCTGCACGCACGCCCCGCGGCGCACTGGGTCGAGGTGGCGAAATCCTGCTCGGCGCGCGTTCAGGTCCGGCACGGCGCCCAGGTCGCCGACGCCAAGAGCCTCATCGGCCTGCTCCAGCTCGGGCTGCATTGCGGCGACGCGGTCACGATCTCCGCCGAGGGCGACGACGAGGCGGGCGCCCTGGCGAAGATCCGCGCGGCGGTCACGCGTCTCAGTGCCGGCGAGAAGGCGGCGGCGCGGCGCGCCGCGGAGGCCGCCGCCGAGGCCGCGGGCCCCGTCGCCGGCTGGAACCCCTCCGACGCGCCGCGGATCCTGGCCGGCATCGGCGCGAGTCCCGGCCTCAGCATCGGGCCGATCCACGTCCTCGCCGACGCCGCCGTGACGGTCCTCGACGAGCCCGAGCCTCTCACCACCGGCGCCGACCGCCTCCACCACGCCCTCGCGGCGACCGCGGGTCAGCTCAAGGCGTTGGCCGACGACACCGAGCGGCGGCTCGGCAAGGCCGATGCGGGGATCTTCCGGGCCCAGGCCGAGCTGATCGCCGACACGGACCTGATCACGCTCGCCTGCCAGCTCATGGTCGAGGGACACGGCGTCGCCTACGCCTGGCACCAGGCCGTGGACCGCCTCGCCGGACAGCTCGCCGCCCTCGGCAACCCGGTCCTCGCCGGGCGCGCCGCGGACCTGCGCGACGTCGGCCGCCGCGTTCTGGCGCAGATCGATCCGGCCCTGAAGGGACGCCACGCGCTGCCGGACCGGCCCTGCATCCTGATCGCGCCGGACCTCGCGCCCTCCGACACGGCGGGTCTGGAGCCGTCCCGCGTGATCGGCCTCGCCACCGCCCAGGGCGGCCCGAGCTCCCACTCGGCCATCCTGGCGCGGACCCTCGGCATCCCCGCCCTGGTGGCGGGCGGCCCGGGCCTGCTGGACCTGGTCGACGGCACGCCCGCGATCCTCGACGGCGGCACTGGCCGCCTCTACCTCGATCCGAGCGCCGCCGACATCGCGTCGGCCGAGGCGTGGCGTGACCGTCTGCGCCAGCAGGCCGAGGCGGAGGCGCGCGAGCGGACCCGTCCGGCCCGCACCCGCGACGGCCACGCGGTCGCGATCGGCGCCAACATCAACAACCCCGAGCAGGTCCCCTTCGCCCTCGATCAGGGCGCCGAGGGCGTCGGCCTGATGCGCACCGAGTTCCTGTTCCTGGAGCGCGGCGACACGCCCTCCGAGGACGACCATAACGCCACCTATGTGGCCATGCTGAAGGCCCTCGACGGCCGCCCGCTGATCGTGCGCACCCTCGACATCGGCGGCGACAAGCAGGTCGCCCACCTGCAGCTGCCCCGCGAGGAGAACCCGTTCCTCGGCGTGCGCGGCGCCCGCCTGCTGCTGCGCCGGCCCGACTTGATGGAGCCGCAGCTCCGCGCCCTCTACCGCGCAGCCCGGGACCATGTCGGCCCGGGCGCTCCGACCGGCGCGCACGCGCCGCTCTCGATCATGATGCCGATGATCACCTCGGTGCCGGAAGTCCTGCGTCTCCGGGCGATCGCCGAGGGGATCCGCGCCGAGATCGGTGCCCCCTACGTGCCGCTCGGCATCATGATCGAGGTGCCGGCCGCCGCGATCCAGGCGGACGTCCTCGCCCGACACTGCGACTTCTTCTCGATCGGCACGAACGACCTGACGCAGTACGCCCTGGCCATCGACCGTCAGAACACCGAACTCGCCCCCGAGGCGGATTCGCTGCACCCGGCTGTGCTCCGGCTCATCCTCATGACCTGCGAGGGCGCCGCGCGCCACAAGCGCTTCGTGGGCGTCTGCGGCGGCATCGCGGGCGACCCGTTCGGCGCCTGCCTGCTGGCGGGGCTCGGCGTCCACGAGCTGTCGATGACGCCGCGCGACCTGCCGGGCGTCAAGGCGCGGCTGCGCGGCGCCGACATGAGCGCGCTCCGGGCGCTCGCGAGCCAGGCCTGCGAGCAGGAGGACGCGGCCGCGGTCCGCGCCCTCGATCGTGAGCGGGCCCCGGAGCTCGGTACGGGAGTGGCCGCGTGAGCCCGCTCGTCACCCTCACGCTCAACCCGGCCATCGACCAGACCGTCGTCCTCGACGCCCTGGTGCCCGGGACGGTCCACCGCGCGCGGGCGGTCCGGTCCCATGCCGGCGGCAAGGGCGTCAACGTCGCCTGCTGCCTGGCCGACTGGGGCCTGCCGGTCACCGCTACCGGGATCCTGGGCGCCGACAACGCCGCGCCCTTCACCGAGCTGCTCGCCGAGAAGGGCGTCGCCGACCGCTTCCTGCGCGTCCCCGGCGAGACCCGGACCAACCTGAAGCTCCTCGACCGGCGGACCGGCGACACCACCGACATCAACCTGCCGGGGCTCACCGTCGCCGCCGACGCCCTCGGCGCGGCCCGGGCGGCGCTCCTCGACCACGCGGCCGGCGATGCCTGGGTCGTGCTGGCCGGCAGCCTGCCCGGAGCGCTGCCGGTGGACACCTACGCGGAGCTTGCGGCGCGCCTGAAGGCCCGGGGAGCCCGGGTGGTCCTCGACGCCTCGGGCCCGCCCCTCGCCGCCGCCCTCGCGGCCGGTCCGGACGCGCGCCCCTACGCGGTGAAGCCCAACCGCCACGAGCTGGAGGAATGGGCCGGCCGGGCGCTCCCGACCGACGCCGCCGTGCGGGCGGCGGCCGTCCAGCTGCGCGACCTCGGCATACCGGTCGTGGTGGTCTCGCTCGGCGCCGAGGGCGCCCTGTTCCTGACCGTGGCGGGCGCCGTGCGGGCGCGGGCCCCCGGCATCGACGTGGCGAGTACGGTCGGCGCGGGCGACGCCCTCGTGGCGGGCCTCATGGCGGCGCTCGCGGGCGGCCTCGACCCCGACAGGACAGCCCGGATGGCCGTCGCCTTCGCGGCCGGCAAGCTCACGCAGGCGGGCGCCAGCCTGCCGCCGCGCGCCGACGTCGAGGCGCTGATGCGTGCGGTGCGGACGGAACCGCTCGGCTGAAGCGCGCACCATCGGGCCGCGCGCCGCTCCGGGCGGCGGAGACCGTAAGCAGGGAGGGAAACCATGGCACAGTTGCTGGCGGTCGTGGGAGGCGGCGACCTCTCCACCCACGCCGTCCTCGCCCTCGAAGCGCTCCGCAGGGCGGCCGGCCGCCGCAACCAGCCGATCGTGCTGGAGCTGCGCGGCGCGCCCGGCGCCAACCCGCTGCCGGAGGAGGCCATCCACCACGCGGGCGCGGTGCTGCTCGTCGGGTCGGGCGACCTCGGCGAGGACCGCTTCGGCGCGCTGCGCCGGGCGCGGGCCGCGATCGCGGACGTGCTCACCGACGTCAACGCCGTGCTCGACCGGGCGCTCTCGGGCACCGAGGCGGCGCCGGCGTTCGGAACCTCGGCCGGAGCCGCGACGGGCACCAAGCGGATCGTCGCGATCACCTCCTGCCCCACGGGAATCGCCCACACCTTCATGGCGGCCGAAGGCCTGCAGGCGGCGGCCGAGGCCCTGGGCCACACGATCCGCGTGGAGACGCAGGGGTCGGTCGGTGCCCGCGACACCCTGACGGACGCCGAGATCGCCGCCGCCGACATCGTGCTGATCGCCGCTGATACCGGGGTCGACCGGGCGCGGTTCGCCGGCAAGCGGGTCTACGCGACCAACACCAAGGCGGCGATCCGCGATGGCAAGAGCCTGATCGGCACCGCTCTGGCCGAGGCGCAGCTGCAGGCGGCCGTCGGCGACGCCGAGGCCGCGGCGCGGCCGGAGGCGGCCGAACGGAAGGCCGGCGCCTACAAGCACCTGATGACCGGCGTCTCGTTCATGCTGCCGTTCGTGGTGGCGGGCGGCCTGCTCATCGCCCTGGCCTTCGCGGTCGGCGGGATCGACGCCATGGCGCCGGGCCGCGCGGGGACGCTCGGCTACGCCCTGGGGGAGATCGGCGCCAAAGCGGCGTTCGCGCTGATCGTCCCGGCGCTCGCCGGCTACATCGCCTACTCGATCGCCGACAGGCCCGGGATCGCGCCCGGCATGATCGGCGGCATGCTGGCGGCCAACCTTCAGGCGGGCTTCCTCGGCGGCATCGCGGCCGGGTTCATCGCCGGCTACAGCGCCCGCTTCCTCAACGCGCATATCCGGCTGCCCAAGACCCTCGAGGGCCTGAAGCCGGTCCTGATCCTGCCGCTCCTCGCCACCGCGATCACCGGTCTCCTGATGATCTACGTGGTCGGCGTGCCGGTCGCGGCGGTGCTGGCGGCGCTCACGATCTGGCTGAAAGGCATGCAGGGGGCGAGCGCCCTGGTGCTAGGCCTGATCCTCGGCGGCATGATGGCGGTCGACATGGGCGGCCCGATCAACAAGGCCGCCTACGCCTCGGCGGCGGCCCTGCTGTCTTCCGGCGTCGACGCGCCGATGGCCGCGGTGATGCTCGGCGGGATGACGCCGCCGCTGGGCCTCGCTCTGGCGACCCGCCTGTTTCCGGCCCGCTTCACCGGGCCCGAGCGCGAGGCCGGAGGCGCGGCCGCCGTCCTCGGCGCGGCCTTCATCACCGAGGGCGCGATCCCGTTCGCGGCGGCCGACCCGCTCCGGGTGATCCCGTCGCTGGTCGCGGGCTCCGCGGTGGCGGGCGCCGTGGCGCTCACCCTCGGCGTGACCCTGAAGGTGCCGCATGGCGGCCTGTTCGTCCTGCCGATCCCGAACGCCGTGACGAACCTGCCGGGCGCCGTGCTGGCCCTCGTCGCCGGCACGCTGGTCACCGCCCTCGCGGTCGGCCTCCTCAAAAAGCGCCCGGCCTGAGGCCCGGACCCGGAGCCGGCGACGATCGGGCCCGGACACCAGAGATCGTCACGGGGGATCCGACATGAGAGGTTTGGCGACGCGCGGCGCGCTGGCGCTCGGGTTGGTGCTCGCGCTGCCGCAGCCCGGATTTGGGCAGGAGGCCGCCACCGCCCTCGCGGCGACGGCGGTCGGCCCGGCGCTGCGGTCGGACGGACAGGGCTTCGGCGGGGCCGACAGCGCGGCCGGCGCCGCCGACACCCTCGGCCAGACCGCCACGCCGCCGACCCTGCCGCCGGGCACCCTCGACCTCGGCAACGGCCTGAGCGTCCTCGCCAACTATACGGGACAGGGGGCCATCAACCCGGTGGGCGGGATCCGGCAGGGCTCGGCCTGGGCCGGGCAGGTCTTCTTCGGCATCGACGGGGACCTGCAGCGCCTCGCCGGAATCGACGACGCCTCGTTCCACGTGGCGGTGACGAACCGGCACGGGCGCAGCCTGTCGAACGACGTCATCGGCAACAACACCAGCGTGCAGGAGATCTTCGGCGGCGGCCAGACCACGCGGCTGACGCTCCTCTCCTACCAGCAGAAGCTGTTCGACAACCGCCTCGACATCGAGGTCGGCCGGCTGGTCGCCAACATCGCCTTCCTGAACTCGCCGATCTACTGCAACTTCGAGTCCAATTCGGCCTGCGGCAACCCGACCTTCGTCTTTAAGACCTCGAACTTCACCTTCTGGCCCGTCTCCAGCTGGGGGGCGCACGCCAAGGCGTGGGTCACCGATACGGTCTTCTTCCACGTCGGCGCCTACGAGGTGAACCCGCTGCACCAGCAGCCGGGCGATAACGGCCTCGACTTCTTCCTGAAGGGCGCCACCGGCGCGATCGTGCCGTTCGAGCTCGGCTACTCGACCGCACCGGCCAACGACGCGCTGCCGCGCAATTACGGGATCGGCGGCTGGTACGACGCCTCGGATTACGCCGACCCGGCGCAGGACGTGACCGGGCGCCCCGCGGTGCTCACCGGCCTGCCGGCGATGACCCGGTTCGGCCGGTCGGGCGTCTACGCACGGTTCGACCAGATGGTGTGGCGTCCGGATCCCACCGCGATCCAGGGCCTGACGCTGTTCGGCGTCGCGATGGCCGGGACCTCGGGCCGGCTCGTCGAGGACTACTTCTTGGAGCTCGGGGCCCTGCAGACCGGCACCTTCACGGACCGGCCCTTCGACACGGTCGGCTTCGTCATCAACACGCAGGCCTTCAGCCGGCTCGCCGTGTCCAACATCGCGATGGCGCAGAGCGCGATGGGCCTGGTCCGCAAGACTCCGACCCAGCAGGTGATGATGGAGCTGAACTACGGGATCCAGATCAATCCGGCGATCCGATTGACGCCGAACCTCCAGTACATCGTCGATCCGGACAGGACGCGGTTCCCGTTCTACCGGAGGAACATTCCGGACGCCCTTGTATTCGGCGTCAAGCTGTCGGTCGATCTCTTCACCCTCGCGGGGCTCGCGCGCGGACCCGGCAGCCTGTGAGCGCCCGCTGCCGCGCTCGGACCAATCCTCAGCCGGCCGCGGTCGGCCGAGTACCGGCCTCCGCGGGGGAGCCGGTCATCCGGCGGTCAACGGCGGCGAGAGTGTCGAGCAGGCGCTTCCGGAGCCGCGCCGCGCCCTCCAGCTCCAGAGCGTCGACGTCGACGTAGAAGTCGATCCCCCGGGCGTGCTCGGAGAAGATGGTCTCCGGCGCCTCGGCGGTGAGGTCGCCCTCGATCGCGTAGGGGACGACCTCGCGGCTGATGCCCTTCATGCGGATCGGCTCCTGCGGGCTCGCCTGGACGATGTCGCTCACCAGCGCGTAGGTCTCGTAGCTCAGGGTGATGCCGCCCGGGACCGCGGCCGCCTGCAGGCGGGCGGCGAGGTTCGCCTCCGCGCCGATGATCGTGTAGTCCATCCGCTCGTCGCTGCCGAAGTTGCCGACGTTGCAGTAGCCCGTGTTGATGCCGATCCGGGCCTGGAATGGGCGCTCGATGCCGGATCGCCGCCAGCGGGCATTGAGCTGGCCGAGGCGCTTCTGCATCTCGATCGCCATGCGGACGCAGGCCTGCGCGTCCTCCCGGACGCCCCGGCTCTCCGGATCGCCGAAGAAGACCAGCATCGCGTCGCCGATATACTTGTCCACCGTGCCGCCGTGCTTGACCGCGATGGCGGTCATCTCGGTCAGGTACTCGTTCAGGAGCGCGGTCAGCTCCTCGGGCTGCAGGCGCTCCGTGGTAGCGGTGAAGTCCTTGATGTCGGAGAAGAAGATCGTGAGCTTCTTGCGCTCGGTCGCCACCGACACGTCCCGCTCGCCGCTGAAGATGCTCTTGTAGACCTGGGGCGAGATGTACTTGGCGATCTGCACTGAGACCGACGCCAGGAACCCGTTCGACTCAGTCAGCTCGCGGTTCATCCGGTCGATGAGACGGGACTGGCGGGCCTGCAGCAGCAGGAAGGTGGTGCCGGCGAGCGCCGCCAGGATGAAGTAGCCGAGCAAGTACTTGAAGGCGAAGACGTTGGCGGCGATCGGCTGGTGCAGGACGATCTCCTGGATGCCGCGGACGTCGCCGACCTTCCAGTCCGTCTTCGGGCTCAGGGGATGGGTGTTGTGGCAGCGCACGCAGGCGGATTCCATGCGGATCGGCGCCGCGATGAGGACCTGCCGGTCGACGATCGAGCCCGTCGTCTCGCGCACGAAGCCGGTCTGGGGGTGGGCCCGAAGGTCCGCCAGGGCCTGGATCTCGAACGCGTCGAGATCGTGCGGCTTGCGGTCCTTGAACGGGAGGTCGGAGACGAAACGATACTTCACCGCGCCGTCCCCGCCGCTGATCCGCTCGCCGAGCTCCAGGGAGAGCGTCGCGGGGATCGGGATGGCGTTCGGCACGCCCTTGTAATCGTGGCGCGTCTCGACCCGGCCGGTCGCGGTGTTGACCGCCTGGACGACGTCGCTGGCGTAGAAGCTGCGCATCTGGTCGATGATCCGGCCGGTCTCGATCGCCTGCGTGGCGAGCATGCGCTCGGACAGGCCGCGCAGGTCGAGCCATACCGCGACCGGCAGCCCGGCCAGGCCGAACAGGATCGCCGCCACGAGGAGTGGCCCCATGAACCGTTGCTGGCGCGCGACCGACTCGTCAAAACTCGACATCACCCACGACCCCGAGGCACCAGGACACGGCCCCTATGCTTGGGCCCTTCCCTATACAGACAATCCGCTGCCGAGAAGCGTTGACTTTCCGACCGCGACGCGAACCGTGGCATCAATGCAGTGTCTGCACGAGGTCGACTCCACGAAGTCAATCAACCGTAAGATGTCGTGGCGTACGCAGGCTCTCACGACGGGTCCCGAGACCTCGCGCAAGGCCGATCGCCGCCGGCTCGGCGCATCGCCCACCGGTTCGCTCAGACCGTTCCGGGCCCTCCCGCCCGTGGATTCCGAGCACGGCCGGTATCGTCGACGCCTCGACAGTCTGATTCCGATCGTGCGACCGTGGGATCGGACAGGGAGCTGCGCCGATCCAGGGTCGACCCCGGGGAGAATGCGATGGCGGATGTTCTGATCGTCGGGGCCGGTCCGGTCGGCCTGACACTCGCCTGCGAATTCGCTCGGCACGGGGCGCGCTGCCGGATCGTCGACGGCGCGGCGCAGCCTTCGCCCTATTGCCGCGCGATCGGGGTCACCCCGCGCACCCTCGAGGTCTGGGACGACATGGGCCTCGCCCGCGAGATGATCGACGCGGGTCTCTGGCTGACAGGCCTGCGCACGATTCTTCACGGCCAGCCGCCGGTCGACGCAATCGGTCCGCCCCTGGCCTTGCCCTACGCGTCGCTCGGGCTGCCCCAGTACGAGACTGAGCGCGTCCTGACCCGCCACCTGGAGCGCTTCGGCGTGCGGGTCGAGCGCGCCCTGCGCCTGACTGCCCTGGAACAGGACGACGCCGGTGTCCGCGTGCGATTGCAGGATGCCGACGGAGGGGTCGCGGAGGCGGGCTTCCGCTACGTCGTCGGCTGCGACGGCGCCCACAGCACGGTCCGGCGCCAGCTCGGCGTCGCGTTCGAGGGCGAGGCCTATCCCTGGCCGTTCATGCTCGGCGACGTGCAGATCGCTTGGGACGTCCCTTACGGCACGGCGGTTCGGGCCCTGCGCCTGAACGAGGACGCCCCGCCCGACATGTTCATCGCCATCCCGCTCCCCGAGCCGGGCCGCTACCGCGTCTCGATGCTCGCGCCGCCCCGCTTGGTGCCGGCGGGCGGCTCGGACCACGGCATCCAGGCCGAGCTCGAGGGCCCGTCGCTGGCCGACCTGCAGACCGTGGCCGACGATCTACTGCCGGGCGGTTCGCGCCTGTCGGACCTGCGCTGGTCGTCGGTCTACCGCATCAGCATGCGTCTCGCCGCCGCCTATCGGCGCGGCCGCGGCTTCCTGGCGGGCGATGCCGCCCACATCCACCCGCCGACCGGCGGCCAGGGCATGAATACCGGGATCCAGGACGCCTACAATCTGGCCTGGAAGCTGGCCCTGGTCCTCCGGGACGCGAGCCCCGAGGCTCTCCTCGACAGCTACGAGGGGGAGCGGCGCCCGGTGGGCGCGGACGTGCTCGCACGCACCCACAAGGCGAGCGAGCGATACGGTCGGGAGCGCGGCGGCGCGCCGGACCGCCTCGCCGACACGCAGGTTCTCGTCAGCTACCGGAACACGGCCTGGATCGCCGACGACGGGGCGGGGCCAAATGAGGCCGGCCCGAGGGCCGGAGACCGGGCGCCCGACGTGACCGGGCTGGTCCGCGACGGCCTCGGCTTCCCGACGCGGCTCTTCGATGTCTTCCGCGGCACCGAGCACGTCCTCCTCATCCACGCCCCGGCGGCGGACGCTGCGGCCGACCCCGATCTGCCGCTCTGGGCCCGGCAGCACCGTTCCCACCTTCGTGTCGCCGTCATCGGCGGCGAGGCGGCCGCGGCGGCTATCCCGGGCGTGACGACGCTCTCGGATCCGACGGGGACCTTCGGTCAGGCTTACGGCGCGGGGACCATGGCCTGCCTGATCCGGCCGGACGGGCATCTCGCTTGGCGCGGCCGGACGTGGCGCGAGCCCGGCCTGCACGCGCATCTCCGACGGCAATTCCCGTCGGCCTTCACGCAATGAGGGTGTGCAGCTGCCGGCGTCCGACCGGCAGCACCACCGATCGTCCATGAGACAACCTCATCGACGCGCCCGCGTTCACGCTTCCGGCCCGCGCTCCCCGCCGGCGACGCGCTTCGACCAATCCTCGACCGCACCGGTCCGCAAGCGCCGGCACAGGAGCAGGCGCCAGCTCTCCGCCAGTTCCGGAAGCGCGCTCGCGACCTGCAGCTCCGACCGGTTGCGCGTGTCGACGTAGAGGAGATGGATCAGGCGCGCGAGCGACCAGTCCGGCCGCGGACGCGCGCGGAGCTCGATCCTGTCGCCAGGCTCGGCGATGCCCGCCTCGAGGACCCGCCAGTACCAGCCCGTCCGCCCCGTTCTCTGCACGGCCAGCGCCATCCCGGTTCGTTCGAAGCGCCGGTCGAGTTTGAAGCAGGGCTGGCGCCCCTGGCTGACCTGCAGGAGCGCGGAGCCGAAACGCGCGATGTCGCCGATGCAGACGTCCCGCTCCGTCCAGGCCGTCGTCGCGAGATTCTCGCCGAAGGCGCCCGGTGCGGAGAGCAGCGGATGATCGCCGATCTCGGAGGCCCAGGCGGCGTAATGGTCCCGCGGATACTGGTGGAGCGCCTTCTCGGGGCCGCCATGGTAGCGAAGGTCGGCCTGGGCGTCGCCCACGAGACCGGTCGCCGTGATCCGCCAGGGCCCGGGCACGGGACGCTTGTCGATGCCGCTCGGCGGACCGCCCGACCCGAGCGGGGCAACCGGTCCGACGAGGACCAGGGGGAGAACCTGCGCCGTCATGGCCGCGGTTCCTCCGGGAGCCGGCAGCCGGATTCGTCGCATCTGTCCGCAGCCGGTTCCCCGCGCAGCGATGCCTTGCCCCGTGCGGCGATCAGCGAACCCACCAAGATCCCGAGCGCGAGGTCGTCGACCTGCCCGAAGGCGTGTTCGCGGACCAGCCCATCGCGGTCGATGACGATCGTGGTCGGCGTTCCGCGCATGCCGTAGCGCCGCATCGTCTGCGGGATCGGACCGTCCTCGCCGCGGCGGTCGACGGCGATCGGCAGTGTCATACGGTACTCGTGGATGAAGGCCTCGAGGGCTACCTCCGTCATGGCGGCGTGGTGCTCGAAGACCGCGTGCAGGCCGATCACCGCGACCGCGCCGTTTCCTGCAAACATCCGGTGCAGCTTCTCGGCCTGCGGCGTGCCGTGGGCCACGCAGCCCGGGCACAGCATCTGGAACGCGTGCAGCACGACGACCGTGCCGCGCAGCGCCGCGAGCGTGGGCGGCGCGGTCGTGTTGAACCACCGAGCGGTCGCGAGTTCCGGGGCCAGGATGGTCATGCAACTCCTCCGCAGTTCCGGTCGTCGATGACGAGCGGCGCGCTGGATTCGGGGCGCGGGCCACGCCGCTCTCTGTCGAGGCGGAGCCCGCGGGTGTCGCGGCCGGGCGACATCGGCCGCCGGGCCGCGGAGGCTCAGGGGGTGCGAAGCCCGAACGAGATGCCGTAGGCGGTGCGGCGCGCCGCGAAGATCTCGTCCTTCGGTGCGTCGATGCCGTCGGCCAGCTGGCCCGGGTCGAAGATCCCCTGGTCGCAAGTCTCGTTCGGCTCGATGCCGGTCACGGCGATCGAGCCGAGGGTGACGGCCTTTCGATCGTCCTCGTTGGTCCAGCGCTGGGTGATGTCGCTGCCGAGATCGTCCCCCGGCTCGGCGAGCAGGGCCACGACGTCGAACGTCGCCGGACCCTTCGACAGCTGCTCGCGCAACGCGTCGGCCAGGAACTGTGCCGCCTTACCCTTCGCCTCCTCGTCGCTGACGACGATCTCGCCGGCTCGAGGGACGATCTTGAACTTGAAGGGCACGGCACGACCGTCCGAGTTGATCCCCGTGAACGTATGCACGCCCCAGTAGACGAGGCCGGCATAGCTGCCCGGCAGGGGCCTACCGGCGACGAACGCCGCCTGGCGCGCCGTCTCCGGATTGGCCTTCGCGAAGGCCGCGATCGCCTCCGGATTCGGCTTCCCGTCGGGGCCAGGAACGCGGACCTGCAGGAAGGCGAGCATCTGGTCGAGGGTCCGCGCGAAATGCACAGGCGCGTTCTCGAACAGCAGATGGGTCTCGCCGCCGTCCGACAGGAGCTTGATCGAGAAGCCGCGTAGGACGGTCCTGGTCGTGTCCGGCACGGACGGGTTGCCGCCACCGACCGAGAACCGCCCGACGACAGGCCAGGGCCGCGTGAAGCTGATCGACCGCGTCACCTGTCCGACATCGGCCGCGGGCGCGTAGGTGCCGCGCACGCACTGCCCTTTGGCGAAGGTCGGCCGCACGCCGGGCCGACTTCCGGCGACCGTCCTCAGAGCCTCCACGAGGCTCTGGGCCTCCGCGGCAATCGCCGCGGTCGGCAGTGCGAGGGGCGGGACGAGCGTCCCGCCGAGGAGCGCGATCGCGATTGCCCTCGGCAAGGCCGGCGCCTTCCCGGGTCGGCGACCGCTCTTGTCGGAGCGCGGCAACACCGCGGTCTCGGTCGGGGGTGGATCGTCGAGGCGGGCATGTGCCATGGTGGCTCGTCCTTCTCTGATGCTTGGAGTGGGTCTTCCGGCGGTTCGGCGATGGCAGTCGCCGAACCGCTTCTCGTCGCGTCCTACTTCCGCGGGGTCACCTTGCCCGGCAGCGACAGGTCCCCGGAGGCGACCTTGAAGACGTCGCTGACGCAGAGCAGCGGCGCGTGCAGGTTGCCGTTGACCTTGAGGCCGGACGTCACGCCGTCGAACGAGGCGCCCTTGATGCCGGTGATGAGCGAGACCGGGATCTCGACCTGGACCGTGTCGCCCCGGAAGGTCGTCCGGTAGTCCGGGCTGTCGATCAGGAGCGGCACCTTCGGCCAGGTCGGCGGGACCTTCGGCTTCGCGCCGTTCGGGATATCGACGACCTTCAGTCCGCCGCCGCAGGCCGCGTCCTTGGCGAGCACCACCCAGTGCGGGTGCCAGACGTGCCGATTCCTGGCGCCGTAGGCCGCGTCGTCGAAATCGGGATGGAAGGTGACGGCGAGCGCTACGATGCCCTGAGCCTTGTCGAAGCCGATCGCCTCGCTGTCGAGCGTTGTCGGCCAGACATAGGCGTAGACGCCCGAGCCCTCGAACTTGCCGGTGGCATCCGGCCGGTCCTTGCCCGCCTCGCCCCGGACGCGGGTGGTGAAGACGGCCGTGTCGCCCCTGGTCGCGATCGTCGTCTCGACGATGTCGAACGACGCCAGGACAGCCGGGTCCGGCCGCGACTGGATGGGGTCGGCCGAGGCGTCGGTGCAGAGCGCGCACAGGGCCGCCGCCACGAGGCCGACGCCCCGTGCCTTGATCCTCGTCATGACGATGTGTCCTTCTCAGGTCTCGCGTGGTGCTTGGAGGGGCGGCGATCCATTCGCGAAGGACGTCCAGGTGGCAGCCTGGATGTCGGGATCGGCCGCTTCATGCTCGCCGCAATCGAGCCGGAGATCCCGGGTACCGATCGCGGCGTTCACGAAGGCGCAATGGTGGGGCTGGGCCTCCGCCGGATGGGCGTTCGGCCTGAAGTGGCGGCAGCTGACGCACATCCGCTGGACCGGGACGGCGCCCGTCTGCTGCAGGGTCCGGATGAGCTTAATCTGAGTGAGAAGGAGATCGGCCTGCTCAGCCGGCGAGAGCCGCGCCAGAGCCGACATCACCTGCGAGGTCGCCGCGGCGAGGGCGCGCCCGAGCGTCCGCCCATCGTCCGTCAGGCGCACGATCACCGCGCGGGCATCGGCGGGATCGGGGACGCGTGTCAGCAGGGCTTTGCGCGCGAGCGCGGTGAGCGTGTCGGCCATGCTCGGCGCCGAGACGGCGAGGTGCGCGGCGATCTCCTTCGCCCGGAGGCCGGCGGGGCGGCCTGCGAGCAGGGCCAGCACCTGCGCCTGAGTCGGGTTCAGACCCGCATCGCCCGCGGCCGCCCAGAGATCGGCACGCAGCACCAGGGCGACGCGCTCGAAGCCCTCGCGCAGGCGGATCAGGACTGGATCTGGGTCGGCCGCGTGGTCCATGGACTATAATTAGGACTCCTAAGTAATATCGTCAAGTGTCCGCGCGGGCGCGGCCGCGTCCTCTCGCGCCGTCGTCCGAGATAGCCGCCCGCAGGTCTGCGGGCGGGCTTCGAGGGCGCTGGCGACGTCCGACACAGTGCCGGCACGGCGCCCCGAGATCAGCGCGGTGCCGCCCGTCGCGGCCGTTCCGGGGAGCCGATCCGCGTCGGCGTCCGGACGACTCGGCGCCCGCGTTTCAGTCGGTCGCTTCGAACGCCCGCAGGGCTGCGCGAGGTGGCGTCAGCGGCCGTCATCGGCGGCCGGAACGGTCGTGTCGCAGGTGCATTCTCTTCCGGATCGAAGAGGAGCATCAGCATGCGCATCGTTGGACAAGCATCCGTCATCGCTCTCGTGACACTCATGAGCGTCGGTGCGGCTGAAGCGAAGGGCTGCATCAAGGGCGCGATCATCGGCGGACTGGCCGGCCACTACCTGGCCGAGCGCGGCGTCGTCGGCGCCGTCGCCGGCTGCCTGGGCGGCCGGTACCTCGCCAACCGGCAGGCGCGACGCAAGGAGATCGAGTACGGCTCGCGGGTCCAGCCGCGCGACACCGGGTACGGCGCGCCGCAGGCCTATCCGCGCCGGTCCTACAGCTACTGAGACGAAGCGGGGGCGGCTCGGGCCGCCCCCGTACGCGTCAAGGTCGATCCGGCGCGTACCGCGCGCGGCCGGAGCTGCGGCGGACCGGTGGGAGGCTGAAACAGCGAGCCGAGACGAGCCGACGACAGGCTGGCTCGCGAAGCGCGAACGCACCACCACCTCCGATGAAGGCGGCCCCTTCGGTCTACGGCGCCTGACGGTCCGATCCGATCAGCCCCTCTTGCCCTGCTTGTAGCTCTGGATGGCGCCCTGGCAGCCAGGCGAGAGCTTCGCCATGTTCTTCTCGAAACACGCCTGCGTCTCGGGCCCATCGTCGGGCGGCATGTCACCGCAGAAGGTCGTGAAATCGCCCATGCATTGCTGCTGGAGCGTCGCCTTGTCGTCGGCCGACATGGGCGCGGCGAGAGCCGCCGTGGCTCCCGCGGACAGAAGCAGGGCGGTCGTGATCAGACGTACCGGCATGGTGATGCTGTTCCTCGCGTCGATGAACCGCTCAGAAAGCCGGAGGAGCAGGAAACCGTTGCATGCGGTGAGCAGATCACGAGCATAAAAAGAGGGACGCCCGGCCGGGCGTCCCTCTGAACCGAACCGCTCCGGGTCGGATCAGTCGTCCCAGTCGTGGTCGTGGTGGCCGTAGCCGTACCCGCGACGCTCGATCACGCGAACATCGGGACGGTCCCAGTCACGGTGGCCGAAGCGGACACCGCGATAGCCGTCGCGGTAGCCCTCGCGCACGATCACGCGGGAATGACCGTAACCCGGTCCGTAGCCGTAGCCGCTGCCCCACTCGTGCGCCTGAGCGGCGGAGGCGGCGCCCAGCAGCGCGGCGCCGGCGGTCAAGGTCATAACGAGTATCTTCACGATCGATCCTCAATCTGCGATTTCTGAAAACAAATTCAGATGACGTTTATCGCGTTCCATCGAGAGATAAATTTATCAACGTGAGCCGTTCATCTGAAATTCATCTCCATTTATGCTTCAGGTCTGGGCCTGATATCGACCTCGCGTGTTCGAAACCCCGAATGGCCGGTCTTCGGCCAGTACGTCCGGTCCGGCCGGCAGCCCTGGATGGGACGACGTCTCTGCCAGCGGCGGGTGCCGGTCCCGGAAATGCCAGCCCCGCTGCTACCGCTCCGCGTGGTCGAGCCAGTCGACTCCCTGCCACCGGACGTCATCTCGTGGCCCGGGTCTCGTTTGTTGCCCTCTGTTCGACAAGGACTGCGCTGCCCCCCCAGAGCCAGGGTGGCCAGGACGATCGTCGCCAACTGTGCCAGCGAGGATCTCCTGTGTCGGAGCCCCTCAACGGCAGGTTCGCCGAGACCGTTCCAGAAAATCGCGCTGCCTTCGACGTCGTGACTGCGCGCCATCGAGCTCTGCAGTGCGTTCCACAATCCGCGGTGCGGGCAGATCGCGGTCCGTGCCTGGGCAAGGTCTCGCGTGGCGCCGAATAATGCAGCGTTCTTCGTAAGAACGACGGGCCGAACAGCCGCGCACTTCAATTACGGCAGGGAACGGTCCGGTCCCGGGCGCCGGATCCGGGCCGACGCGGAGCAAACCCCCACTAAGAGGGAGCCATCCATGATCCGCATGCCAATGTTGATGCTGCTCGGCACACTGATCCTGGCCGGAGGCACTTCGGGGTCGGCGTCGGCCGCCATCGGCGACCCACCCAGGGCCTGAGCCTAGGCAGGGACAGGGTGCGGGGGAGCCCGTGGCGGCCGAGACAGGAACGGCAGCGTATCGAATCGGCGACGCGGCGGTGACGCGCATCTTCGAAACGCGCGCCGTCATGCCCGCCGACAGGCTCCTGCCGGTGGTGGCAGTGGGGCCGGTCGCGTTCGTGCCGACTCCGGGACACAGCCGCGACCACATGTCGATCCTGCTCCGGGCCGGCGGCGTGGAGGCTCGGTTCGCGGGCGACGTGCTGCACCATCCGGTCCAGGCGGCGCATGCTCGCTCTCGCGGCCGGACGCAGGCTCCCCTGGTTCAGCGCGCACTGCACCGACACGTCGGTCGGGACCATCCGTCGCGACGGCGACCGCTTCGCGTGGTCGTTCCGCTGACGCGGACCTTGCCCCGACGCGCTCGATCGAAGAGGAACGCTCGATGGACGGAACAGTCGGTTTCTTCGACGGCCACAACGACGCGCTGCTGCGCCTCGCTTTGTACGCGCGGCGCGACCCGGAGCGGAGCTTCCTCGAGGGGCGACCGGACGGACATATCGACCTGCCGCGCGCGCGACGAGGCGGGATGCTGGGCGGTCTCTTCGCCCTCTACGCGCCGTCCGCGACGGGCCTGCGCTTCGATCAGTTCCGGGGGACGTCCTACGACTGCCCGTTGCCGCCCGAGGTGCCGCTGGCCGATGCCCAGCAGATCATCCTGAAGCAGACCTCGATCCTCACGCGGATCGTCGCCGCGTCGGAGGGCCAGGTCGTCCTTTGCCGGAGCGTCGGCGAGATCCGGTCCGCGATCGCGGCCGACCGCTTCGCGATCGTCCTCCACCTGGAAGGCGCGGAGGCGATCGACGCCGACCTGCACGCCCTCGACGTCCTCCACGCCGCGGGCCTGCGCTCCCTGGGCCCGGTCTGGAGCCGGACCAACATCTTCGGCCACGGCGTACCGATGCGGTTCCCGAGCTCACCCGATACGGGGCCCGGACTGACGGCCGCCGGCGCCGGACTCGTCAGGGCCTGTAACCGGCTGCGGATCCTCGTCGACCTGTCCCACATCACCGAGCAGGGGTTCTGGGACGTCGCCCGGCTCTCCGACGCGCCGCTCGTGGCGACGCACTCGAACGTCCACGCGCTCTGCCCGTCGTCGCGCAACCTGACGGAGCGGCAGCTCGACGCTATCCGGGACAGCGACGGCCTAGTCGGGCTGAACCTGGCCACGTGCTTCCTGCGGCCGGACGGACAGATGCGGGCCGACACCGATCTGGACATCGTCGTGCGCCACGTCGCGCAGCTGATCGAGCACCTCGGCGAGACGCGCGTCGGCCTCGGTTCCGACTTCGACGGGGCCGTCGTTCCGAACAGCGTCGGCTCGGTAGCCGGCGCGCAGGCGATCTTCCGGGCCCTCGCCGCGGGCGGATTCGGGAGCGACCTGCTTCAGAAATTCGCGATCGGGAACTGGATGCGCGTCCTCGCGCTGACGATCGGCTGATTGTCAGGCAGCGGCCGAGACGGTGGCCGGGACCTTTGACGATCGCTTACTCCGGCGACGCGCGCTCACGCCGCCCCGACCGGCGTCCGGCCCGGCAGGCGGGTGGCCAGGACCTTGTCGATGCGACGGCCATCCATGTCGACCACCTCGAGGCGCCAACCCTCCGCCACGAGGGCGTCGCCCGCCGCCGGGATACGGCCGAGCTGGAAGATGACGTAGCCGGCCAGCGTCGTGTAGTCGTCCGTGCCCGGCGGGTCGGCGAAGGCGAGGCGCTCGAACGCGTCCTCGGCCGGCATCATGCCGTCGATGAGCAGCGAGCCGTCCTCGCGCTCGACCACGGCCGGATCCTCCCCGATCTCGGGAATGTCGCCCGCGATGGCCTCGAGGAGGTCCGTCTGCGTGACGATGCCCTCCAGGCTACCGTACTCGTCGACGATCACCGCCAGCTGCACGGGGTTGCGCTGGAAGCTCTCCAGCGCCGTGAGGACCGTCATGCCCTCGTGGACGACGTTCGGCGGCCGCATGGCGGTGGCGATATCGAGGACCTGCCCGTCGAGGATCTGATCGAGCAGATCCTGCTTGCGCAGCACGCCGACGACCTCGTCGATGTCGCCGCGGCTCACCAGGACATGGGCGTGGCTGCAGGCGCGGACCGCCCGCGTGATCTCCTCGGGCGATCCGTCGAGATCGACCCACTCGACCTCGTGGCGCGGCGTCATGATCTCGCGGACCCGACGATCACCCAGCCGGAAGATGCGCTCGACCGCTTCCTGCTGCGCCTCGCGGATGAGGCCTGCCTCGCGGCTCGCCTCGACCAGGAGGTTGAGCTCCGCCGTCGAGTGGTGGCCGCCCTCGCCGTGACCGGGCTGCAATCCGCACACGCGGAGGACTCCGTTGCCGAGGCCGTTGAGGAACAGGATGGCCGGGCGGAAGACGAACAGGAACACGCTGAGCGGGCGGATCACCGCCAGGGCCGTGCGCTCGCTGCGCTGAAGCGCGAGGCTCTTCGGCGCCAGCTCGCCCAGCACGATGTGCAGCGCCGTCATGATGACGAACGAGATCACCACCGCGACCGTGTGGGCGGCCGCCGTTGAGAGCATGTCCGGCAGCCACGTCAGGGCGGGCAAGATCAGGTGGGCCAGCGCCGGCTCGCCGACCCAGCCGAGCGCCAGGGACGAGATGGTAATGCCGAGCTGCGTCGCCGCGAGGTGGGCGTCGAGGTGGTCCGTGGCCCAGAGCAGCGCCTTCGCGTTCACGCGCCGCTCGGAGACGAGTTCGGCGACGCGGCTCCTGCGCACGGCGACCAGGGCGAACTCCGCTGCTACGAAGAAGCCGTTCGCCAGAACCAGGGCGAGGACGGCAAACAACCCTAAGGCAGTCGCCCAACCGTCGTCCAAAATCGAAACCTCCCGTGTGGCCTTCGTGCCGCGCGCATCTCGACGGTCTCTACAGGAGAGCGGCGGCGCGGCCTACGGGCTTCAGAGCGCGACCGGCCTGCGCGAAGCCCCCGCGATTTCCTTGGCACGATGCGGGGGCCGCCGCCGGTCCCTAGGCGTTCCTGCGATCGCCACCGCGCGCGCGAGGACTTGTCAGGCGGGTGTGACGTGGCCGGCCGCGAGGCGATCTCGAGCCTCGCGGACGACGGGCGCCGGGCCTCTCCCGGCGGCCGTCTGCGGAAACGGATCATACCCGGGCGCCAACGACCTCAGCGTCGTCCATGCCGCCCCTTGCACGATCCCGCGTGCGCGGGCGTCAGTGGCTGCCGCCTAGATACGCCGCCCGCACGGCCGGATCGTTGCGCATCTGCTGGGCCGGGCCCTGGAAGCGTATGCGGCCGTTCTCCAGCACGTAGGCGTGGTCGGCGACGCCGAGCGCCGCCATGGCGAACTGCTCGACGAGCAGCATCGTCACCTGCTCGGCCTTGAGCAGCCGGATGATCCGGAAAACCTCCTCCACCAGCTTCGGAGCGAGGCCCATCGAGGGCTCGTCCAGCAGGAGGATCTCGGGCCGCAGCATCAGCGCCCGGCCCATGGCGAGCATCTGCTGCTCGCCGCCCGAGAGCGTGCCGGCGAGCTGGGCGCGCCGCTCCTTCAGCCGCGGGAACATCTCGAAGGCCCGCTCGCGGTCGGCCGCGACGTCGCCCTTCGGCCGCGATCCGGTCAGCCGCGGGAAGGCGCCGAGGGTCAGGTTGTCCTCGACCGAGAGGGTCGGGAACACGCGCCGGCCCTCCGGCGAGTGCGCGAGGCCGAACCGGGCGACGTCGTGGCTGTCGAGGCCGCCGATCTCGCGCCCGTTCAGGCGGATGGAGCCGGCCCGCGGCCGGATCATGCCCGACAGAGCGCGCATCGTGGTGGTCTTGCCGGCGCCGTTGGAGCCGATCAGCGCCACAACCTGACCCTTCGGGACCTGGAAGTCGAGGCCGTGCAGGACCTCGACCTGGCCGTAGCCGGCCGACAGACCCGTGACCTCAAGCATGGGTCATCTCCTCGTCGGCGACCGGGCTACCGAGATAGGCCTCGACCACCTTCGGATCGGCCTGGACTTCGCGGGCGCTGCCCTCGGCGATCTTGTGGCCGAAATCGAGGACGCTGACGCGGTCGCACAGGCCCATGACCACGTCCATGTGGTGCTCGATCAGGATGACGGTGATGCCGGCGTCGCGGATCTTGCGGATGATCGCCGTCAGCTCGGCGATGTCGGGGGCGGTCAGGCCCGCGGCCGGCTCGTCGAGGAGGAGCAGGACCGGGTCGAGGGCGAGCGCCCGCCCGATCTCGAGGAGGCGCTGCTTGCCGTAGGGCAGGTTGCGAGCCTCCACCTGCGCGAGCGGCCCCAGGCCCACGAAGTCGAGGATCGCCATCGCGCGGGCGCGCTGCTCGCGCTCCTCGCGGCGTCGCCGCGGCGTCCCGAGGATGGCGTCGAACAGGGTGCCGCGGAAGCTGTGGTGAAGCCCGACCAGTACGTTCTCCAGCGCCGTCATCTCGCGGAAGAGCTGCACGTTCTGGAAGGTGCGGGCGACGCCGGCGGCGGCGATCTCCGACGGGGTGCGGCCGTCGAGGCGCTTCGTGCCCTGGCCGCGCGCCAGGGTCACGCTGCCACCGGTCGGCCGGTAGATGCCGGTGAGCACGTTCATCATCGTGCTCTTGCCGGAGCCGTTCGGCCCGATCAGGCCATGGATCGTGCCCGGCCGCACCGTGAGGTCGACGCCGGCCAGCGCCTTGAGGCCGCCGAACTGCATCAGGGCCTGATCGACGGAGAGGAGCGGGTCGGCACCCCGGTCGCCGCTCTGCACGCTGAGCGCGGCGCCCTCGGCGTGGAGGCTCTTGCCCTCGGCGGTGTGGGCCGGGCGCAGGGCGGGGATCTTCTCGCGGACGAAGCCCACGATCCCGTCCGGCAGGTAGTAGACCACGAACAGGATCATGAGGCCGAACACGGTCAGGCGGAAGTCGGTGACGGATTCGAGCGCGAGCGTCGCCGGGAAGAAGGCGAGGCAGAGCCCGACCGGCACCAGCAGGGCGTACCGGTTCTCCCGACGGCGCAGGAAGGCGAGGGCGCCGACGACCAGCGCCGCGCCGGCGATGATCCCCGCCATGATCCGCACCAGCCCGATATCGGCGAGCACGTTCGGCATCATCACGATGATCGCCGAGCCGATGATTGGCCCCGCCCGCGACTTGCGGCCGCCCATCGTGACGGCGAGCAGGAACAGCACGGTGAGCTCGAACCCGTAGGAGTTCGGCGCCACGTAGCGCTCCGACCACGCGAACAGCGCGCCGGCGAGGCCGGCCAGCGCGGCCGAGATCACGAAGGCGTAGACCTTGTAGCGATAGACGCTGACGCCCATGCAGTCGCAGGCGATCGGCGAGTCGCGCAGCGCCTCGAAGGCGCGGCCGTAGGGCGAGCGCACCACCCGGTTGACCACCAGGATCGTGGCCAGCAGCGCGAGGCAGACGAGGTAGTAGAATTCGAGCTTGCGCCCGGCGGCGCCCCAGGGGGCCTGCAGGCCGAGGAGCGAGAAGTCGAGGACCCGGGCCGGCGGCAGGGTGATGCCCAGCGGCCCGTTGGTCAGCGGCGTCAGCTCGTTGATGAAGATCTGGATGATCGTGCCGAAGGCGAGCGTCACCATGGCGAGGTAGGGGCCGGTGACCCGCAGGGCCGGCACGGCCAGCAGGACGCCGAAGGCCGAGGTCACGCCGATCCCGGCCAGGATGCCCCACCAGATCCCGAGCTTGAAGTGCAGGAACAGCACCGCCGCCGAGTAGGCGCCGACGCCGAACAGGCCGGCATGGCCGAGGCTCACTTGGCCCGTATAGCCGACCACGATGTCGAGCCCGAGGATCAGGATCGCGTAGATGGCGATCACCACCATCAGGTGGATGTAGTACGAGCTCGTGACCACGTGCGGGAACACGGCGAGGCCGACGACCAGCAGCACGGCGCCGAGGACACCGATATGGCGCGACAGGCTGGGGGCGACCGCCGGGGCGGGCGCGTCGGCGGGGGCGAGGGTCTGCGCCATGGCTCAGGCTGCCGTGAGGGTTGCGCGGGCGGTCACGGTCAGACCTTCTTGATGACGGCCTTGCCGAACAGGCCGACCGGGCGGATGGAGAGGACGACGAGGAGCAGGATCAGGCCCGGCACATCCTTGTAGCCGGTCGAGATGTAGAAGCCGGTCAGCGTCTCCGCGACGCCGAGGATCAGGCCGCCGACGATGACGCCGAGGCCGGATTCGAGGCCGCCGATGATCGCCACCGCGAAGGCCTTCAGTGCCAGCACCGACCCCATCGTGGCGCCGGTCAGCGTCACGGGCGCCACCAGCACGCCCGCGAAGGCCGCCGTCATGGCGCTGATCGAGTAGGACAGGGTGATGACCTTCTGGGTGTTGATGCCCATCAGCCCGGCCGCGTCGATGTCGTTGGAGGTGGCGACGACCGCCTTGCCCCAGATCGACTTGCGATTGAAAATCTCCACCGCGAGCATCATCAGCAGCGCGCCCGCGACGATCAGCAGCTCCATCGGCAGGATGCGCACGCCGCCGACCTGCAGCGCCGTCTCGGGGAGCGGGGAGGGGAATTTCAGGTCGTCACGGCCCCAGACGTTCTCGGCGACGTTCTTGAAGATGATGCCGAGCGCGATGGTCGCCATGATCCACCCGTACTCGGACTTGATCTTCACGGCGGGGCGCACGCCGAGGCGCTCGACCACCGCCCCGAGGGCGAAGCCGAAGACCAGGACCAGCGGGATCATCAGCCAGTAGCCGACGAACGGCACCAGGGTCAGCCCGAACAGGGCCCCGAGCGCCAGCGCCTCGCCCTGACCGAAATTGAGCGTCTTCGAGGTCGCGAAGGTGAGCTGATAGCCGAACGCGATGGCGGCGTAGATCATGCCGACCGCGACGCCGGAGGCGATGAGCTGGAGCAGGATTTCCATGGGATCGCTGTCACCGGAGGGACGTCCGGTCGCGCGGCGGGCGCCGCGGGACCGCTCTGCGCGGGGCCGGCCGGTCGAGGAGCCGCCGGATCCGGAGGAGACGCCGCGCCCTGCGCGGGCGCGGCGTCCGGCACCTCAGTTCGAGGTCTTCTCCTTGACGCGGACCACGCCCGCGTTCTTGGCGTCCTCGTCCTTGGCGTAGACGATCTTGCCGTCCTGCACCTTCCCGAACACGACCATGTTGCGCGAGATCGCGTTGTGGTCCTTGGCGGTGAAGGGCTTGTCGTAGGTGGTGACCACGCCCTCGACCTTCTCGTTCAGGTTCTCGAGCGCGGTGCGGATCTTCGGGCCGTCGGTGCTGCCGGCCTGCTTGATCGCCGCCGCGAGGAGATAGATCGAGTCGTAGGCCTGGGCGCCGGCCACGGGGGTCGGGATCTTCGTCACGCCGTAGATCTTGTAGTAGTTCTCCAGGAACGCCTTGCGCTTCGGCAGGGTCTGATCCTCGATGAAGGTCTGCGGCATGATCACGCCGTTGCCGTTCGGGCCGGCGATGTCGATGAAGCTCTGCATCGAGGACGGCCAGCTGGTGATCATCGGGACCTTCCAGCCGAGCTTCGCCATGCCGCTGGCGATCTGGGCGAGTTCCGGCCCGATGCCGTAGGCGAGGATGACCTCGGCGCCGGCCTGCTGCGCCTTGAGCAGCTGGGCCGTCATGTCGACGTCCTTGATGTTGAACTTCTCGACCGCGACGGGCTTCACGTTCTTGGTCGCGAGGTACTTCTCGATATCCTCGCGGCCGAGCTGGCCGTAATTGGTCGAGTCGGCGAGAACCGCGATCTTCTTGTGGCCCTGGGCGAGCGCCTCGTCGACCATCAGGCCGGCCTGGAGCACGTCGTAGGCGGAGTTCCGGAAGACGTAGTTCGCGTCGTAATCCGGCTCCTTGAACTGGTTGGTGATGATCGTCCCGGTCGCGACGTTGTTGAACACCGGGATCTCGGCCTCTTGATAGAAGCGCTGGGCGGCCAGCGCCACGCCGGTGTTGATGAACCCGACGGTGGCGACCACCTTCTCCTTGTTGATCAGCTCCTGCGCGACCTGCGCGCCGACCTCGTTCTTGGCCTCGTCGTCGCGCTCCACGAGCTGGATCGGCCGGCCGAGGACGCCGCCGGCCTTGTTGATCTCGGCGGCGGCGAGCTTGGCGCCGTCCCGCATCGAGACACCCATCGAAGACGAGCCCCCCGTGAAGGGACCGCTCAGCCCGATCTTGATCGGGTCCGCGGCCCGCGCCGGGGCCGACACCATCGTCAGTAACAGCACCGCGGCTGCAGCGCGACCTGCGAAGACCATCGTTTCCTCTCCAAGCTTCCGCTCGCGCGGTGTGCCCTTCAGCGTGGCACTCTGAGAGGCAGATCTCCCGACTCAGGTCGAGCCGTCAAGCTGCGATTTTGTTCGATCCCAGACGATTAATACAGATTCTCCGTTCCGGACGCTAGAAAAGCTACAGGTGAGGAAATTCAAGGCAGGTCGTCGCGGCATCCGGATTAAGCGCGTTGGACGTTCGTGAGGCGCGAGCGCCGCCGGCCCCGGACGCGGCGTCCGACGCATCGGTCCCGCCGGGTGCGGTGGTTTACTTACAGCGGCGCTTCACGCCTCGGGCGCTCGCTCAGCGACGCGCCCGTTCCGCCTGGGTCAGACCATCGTATCCCCAGCTGTCTTTCGGCACCTCGTGGATGACGACGTAGGACACTTCGGCGAGATCGGCGCCGAGGACATTCTTCAGGAGCCTGCTCACCTCGGCGATGAAGCGCGATTTCTCGTCGGGCGTGTTCGCTCCCGCGCTGACGATGGCATCCACCTGCGCGGCACAGGAAATCGGCTCGCCACCGACGCTCCATCCCGCGCGGGGCACCTCATCGACCAGCACCCCGACGAGAGGGCCGACCTTGCGGAGGATGTCGGCCATGAGACGGGTAATACCCGCCTGGATCGCCGCGGTCTGGTCCGGCGCCAGTGGCTGGCCCGCGACCTTGACATTGATGAAGGGCATGGATGCCGCTCCCCTTCTCGAGACCGCGCCAGCGGCCGGTGTTGCAGGAGTTACAGGTCCGGCCGTGTTCGGAAAATTTGAAAGTTTCGCACCTATCATTCCGGAAAATCGAATGATATTCGGTCCATCCACTCCGCCGCGTCGACGGCCGGTAGACTGGACATCGGCGAACGAGTTCGACCCTTCACACGATCCGTGATCGCGACCCGGGGCGCTGACCGTATCGGACAGGTTCACCTCCGCCGACGTTCGTTGTCTCCGTCGAAGTCGATCGCGGAAGCGACCCATGGCTTTTCGGGCGCTATCGTGATGCGCGTCGCGGAGTAAGCACGGGAAGTCGTCGCTTCACGCCACGTGCTCGCGGATCGTTTCGACGAAGATATCGGTCAGGCGCGCGACGGCCGGCGACAGCTCGGCTTCCGCCTGATGGAGCGTCAGCGGTGCGTTCGGGAGAGGCGGCAGGCCGGTCGCGGCCGGGTCGAGGACGCTCAGCGTCTTCGGCAGGCTGACCGCGGTGCGCGCGGTGATGCCGAGGCCACCTTCGGCCGCGGCCCAGAGGCCCGAGAGGCTGGGGCTCGTGAAGACCAATCGCCAGGGCAGACCGCGAGCGTCCAGGGCAGACACGGCCGCAGACCGGAACGTACACGGCGGCGCGAAGGCCGCGAAGGGAACGGGCTCCCGGCCGAAGCCCGCGAGACCCGGCCAGTCCGGCTGGCCGATCCAGTGGATCGGCACTTCCGCAATCCGCCGCGCGTGAGGGGCACCGCCGCCGTCTCCCCAGACCAGCGCTACGTCGAGTTCGCCCTTCAGGACCTTCTCGATGAGCTGCGCACCGAGCCCGACCTGCACCTCGATGCGCACCCGCGGATAGGTCCTCGAGAACCGCTTGAGCACGGCCGGGAGCCAGCTCTCGGCGAAGTCCTGCGCGAGGCCCAGCCGCGCCCAGCCTTCCAGTTCCGTTCCGCGCAGACGGTCGACCGCCTCGTCGTTGAGCTCCAAGAGCCGCTTCGCGTACCCGAACATGCTCTCGCCGGCGGCCGTCAGCGCGAGGCCGCGTCCGGCCTTCTGCACCAGCGGCTGGCCGACCTGCTCCTCCAGCTTCCGGAGCTGCGTGCTGACGGCGGATTGCGACCGTCCCAGCCGCTCGGCCGCGCGGGCGAAGCTACCGAGCTCGAACCCTGTCACGAAGGTTCGGAGCACGTCCATGTCCAGGTTCGTGCGCGCCGCCATTGTTCGGTTTAGCGAAAGATTCAAATTCGGAATTTCAAATTTTCCGGACAATCATGGGCAGGTAGTCAGGAGGCGTCAAGCCGGTCAGATCGCGCCGCAAGACTTCGCTGGAGATCGCCATCCATGCCTCTCGTTCGGATCTCGCTCATCAAGGGCAAGTCATCGGGTCATATCCGCGCCATCTCGGACGGCGTCCATCGCGGACTGCGCGACGCCTACGGTGTGCCGGCCGACGACCGCTTCCATCTCATCCACCAGCATGCGCCGGACGAGCTGATCTACGATTCCGACTATCTCGGGCAACACCGCACCGACGATGTGGTGATCATCAACATCATCGCGGGGAACTGGCGGGACACGGCGCAGAAGAAGGAGCTCTACAGGGCGATCACCGACAACCTCGTCGCCAGTCCCGGCCTTCGTCCGGAAGACGTGCTGATCGTCCTGTCGCCGAACGCCCGCGACGAGTGGTCCTTCGGCAACGGCCTGGCGTCCTACGTCAAGGACGACGCGGACTGAGCTGCCCGGGGTGGCGCGAGCTCTCTACGAGGAATGCCGTCCCACTGGCTGAACGTCGGCGGTCTACGCCGGGACCGCCGCCGAGCCGGTAGATGCCGCGGTCGAGATCGCGCCGGTGACCACACCGCAGACCGTTGCGGCGCGGAACGTCGCCTTGTCACCAGGGACGATCCCGCGTCGCCGGATCGTAGAGGGTCGCGCGCCGACGTCGTGATCGCCCCGTTCGCCGCCCGCTACGGACTGGAGCGCTGTCCACCCATCTCTACGGCTGCACCGACGGGCTCCGCGCGATTCAACAACCGAACATTTCAGAGCCGCTGCCGGCGCAGGCGCCAGGCTCGCGATCTTGCAGAAGATCTAGTCGCGTCGGGCGAGCCATCGCGACCGATGGCTCGCCCGACCGCTTCAGGCCCGCGCTGTCAGAGGCTCACGAGCACCCGGTCGTCGAGCCGCAGGTGTCGCACTTCAGGCAGGTGCCGTTGCGGACCAGCGTGAAGTTCGCGCATTCCGGGCAGGCCTCCCCGACATAGCCCTTCATCTTCGCCTCGGCCCGCCGGTCGGCGACGCTCCGCTCGGCTTTGGCGAAGGGGAGGGTGTCGGCGATCGTCTCGGCCTGACCGGCCACCGCCGGCTCCGCCTTCAGCGCCGCGCTGCCGCGGATCGCGTGGACCGTGCCGCCGGCCGGGGCCGACTGTCCGGCACTCGCCGCACCCACGCCGAGGCTGGCGCCGGCCGGGCCGCCCTGGATCAGGGTCAGACGGTCGGCCGAGCCGCGGAGCAGGCCGCGGGAGACGACCGAGGAGGCCGGCGCGGGCTTGGGACCCTCGCGGGTCGTGTCCCCGCTCTCGCCGCCGCCGATCACCGTGCCACCGATCTCGGCCGGGCTCACATGGGCGAGGTCGGCGCGGCCGAGATACGAGACCGCCAGCTCGCGGAACACGTAGTCGAGGAGCGAGGTCGCGTTCTTGATCGCGTCGTTGCCCTGGACGAAGCCCGCCGGCTCGAACCGCGTGAAGGTGAAGGCCTCCACGTACTCCTCCAGCGGCACGCCGTATTGGAGGCCGAGCGAGATCGCGATGGCGAAGTTGTTCATCAGGCTCCGGAAGGTCGCACCCTCCTTGTGCATGTCGATGAAGATCTCGCCGAGGCGGCCGTCGTCGTACTCGCCGGTGCGCAGGTAGACCTTGTGGCCGCCCACAACCGCCTTCTGGGTGTAGCCCTTGCGGCGGGTCGGCAGCTTCTCGCGGGAGCGGATCCGCTCGACGCGCTCGATGACGCGCTCGACGATCTTCTCCGCGGCGGCGGCGGCCTTGGCGGCGGCCGGCGCCTGGATCAGGGCCTCGATCCCCTCATCCGCCTCGTCGTCCTCCTCCGAGATGAGGGCGGCGTTGAGCGGCTGCGAGAGCTTCGAGCCGTCGCGGTAGAGGGCGTTCGCCTTGAGGGCGAGGCGCCAGGACAGCAGGTAGGCCGCCTTGCAATCCTCGACCGTGGCGTCGTTCGGCATGTTGATGGTCTTGGAGATCGCCCCCGAGATGAAGGGCTGCGCCGCCGCCATCATGCGGATGTGGCTGTCGACCGAGAGGTAGCGCTTGCCGATCCGGCCGCACGGGTTGGCGCAGTCGAAGACCGGGTAATGCTCGAGCTTGAGGCCGGGCGCACCCTCCAGCGTCATCGCCCCGCAGATATGGGTGTTGGCAGCCTCGATCTCCTTCTTGGTGAAGCCGAGGAAGGGCAGCAGCTCGAAGGTCGGGTCCGACAGTTTATCGGCGGGAACCTTCAGGGATTGCGTGAGGAAATCGTCACCCAGCGTCCAGCGGTTGAACACGAACTTGATGTCGAAGGCCGACTTCAAGCCCTTCTCCACCGCCGCGATCTTGTCGTCGGTGAAGCCCTTTGCGCGGAGCGTCGTCGGGTTGATGCCCGGCGCCTGGCCCATCGAGCCGTGGCCGACCGCGTAGGCCTCGATCTCGGCGATCTCGGATTCGCGGTAGCCGAGCGCTCGCAGGGCGTCCGGGGCGGCCTGGTTGATGATCTTGAAGTAGCCGCCGCCGGCGAGCTTCTTGAACTTCACCAGGGCGAAGTCGGGCTCGATGCCGGTGGTGTCGCAATCCATCACGAGGCCGATCGTGCCGGTGGGCGCGATCACGGTGGCCTGGGCGTTGCGGTAGCCGTGCTCCTCGCCGAGCTTCAGCGCCCGGTCCCAGGCTGCGCGGGCATGGTCGCCCAGATCGGCCTGCGGGATGTTGTCGTGGTCGAGGGCGACCGGTGCGACGTTCAGGAACTCGTAGCCCCCGGCCTCGCCGTGGGCGGCCCGGCGATGGTTGCGGATGACCCGCAGCATCGCGTCGGCGTTCTCGTCGTAGGACGGGAAGGTGCCGAGCTCAGCCGCCATCTCGGCCGAGGTGGCGTAGGCGACGCCGGTCATGATCGCCGTGAGGGCGCCGGCCAGAGCCCGGCCCGCGTCGGAATCGTAGGGCAGGCCCATGGTCATCAGCAGGCCGCCGATATTGGCGTAGCCGAGACCCAGCGTCCGGTAGCGGTAGGAGAGCTCCGCGATCTCCTTGGACGGGAACTGCGCCATCATCACCGAGATCTCGAGCACGACCGTCCAGAGGCGGTTGAGGTGCTCGAACGCCTCCACGTCGAAGCGCTTGGTGTCCCGGTCATACATCGTCAGCAGGTTCGCCGAGGCGAGATTGCAGGCGGTGTCGTCGAGGAACATGTACTCGGAGCACGGGTTCGAGGCCCGGATCCGCCCGCCCGCCGGGCAGGTGTGCCAGTCGTTCATCGTGGTGTTGAAGTGCAGGCCCGGGTCCGCCGAGGCCCAGGCGGCCTCGCCGATCCGCTCCCACAGGTCGCGGGCCTTCAGGGTCTTGGTGACCTTGCCGGTGGTGCGGGCGGTCAGCTGCCAGTCGGCATCCGCCTCGACGGCGCGCAGGAAGTCGTCGGTCAGCGAGACCGAGTTGTTGGAGTTCTGGCCGGCGACCGTGAGGTAGGCCTCCGAATCCCAATCGGTGTCGTAGACGGGGAACTCGATCTTGGTGAAGCCCTGGCGGGCGAACTGCACCACGCGCTTGATGTAGGAATCCGGCACGGAGGCGCGGCGGGCGGCCCTGATCTCGCGCTTGAGGGCCGGGTTGCGCTCCGGATCGAAGCAGGCATCGCCCTCGGCCTCGCACTGCGTGCAGGCCTTCATCACCAGGGTCAGGTGCTTGGAGACGACCTTCGAGCCGGTCACCAGAGCGGCGACCTTCTGCTCCTCCTTCACCTTCCAGTCGATGAAGGCCTCGATATCCGGGTGATCGATGTCGACGATCACCATCTTGGCGGCGCGGCGCGTGGTGCCGCCCGACTTGATCGCGCCGGCCGCCCGGTCGCCGATCTTCAGGAAGCTCATCAGGCCCGACGACTTGCCGCCGCCGCCGAGCTTCTCATTCTCCGAGCGCAGCATCGAGAAGTTGGAGCCGGTGCCCGAGCCGTACTTGAACAGGCGCGCCTCACGCACCCACAGGTCCATGATGCCGCCGTCGTTGACGAGGTCGTCCTGGACCGACTGGATGAAGCAGGCATGGGGCTGCGGGTGCTCGTAGGCCGAGGCCGACTTGGTCAGCACGCCGGTCTGCGGGTCGCAGTAGTAGTGGCCCTGGCTCGGCCCATCGATGCCGTAGGCCCAGTGCAGGCCGGTGTTGAACCATTGCGGCGAGTTCGGCGCCACCATCTGGCGGGCCAGCATGAAGCGCAGCTCGTCCATGAACGCCGAGGCGTCCTCCTCCGAGGAGAAGTAGCCGCCCTTCCAGCCCCAGTAGGTCCAGCAGCCGGCGAGCCGGTCGAAGACCTGCGTGGCCGAGGCTTCGGAGACGAAGCGCTCGTCCTCGGGGATCTCGGCCAGGGCCGCGTCGTCCGGGATCGAGCGCCAGAGGAACGACGGGACCGCATTCTCCTCGACCTTGCGCAGCCGGGCCGGGACGCCCGCCTTGCGGAAGTACTTCTGCGCGAGCACGTCGCTCGCGACCTGGCTCCAGCTCTCCGGCACGTCGATGCCGTCGAGGCGGAACACCACCGAGCCGTCCGGGTTGCGGATCTCGCTCAGCGCCTTGCGGAAGGGGATCCCGGCGTAGGGCGATTGTCCGGCCGTGGTGTAGCGACGCTCGAACCGCATGAAACACACCTCTCCCGACGGGACGCGCGCGTCCCGGCCCCGCGCGACGCGGGGTCTAGCCCGATAGTGGGATTCGCGGCCGACCACGCCCGGCTGAGAGACGTGCCTCGGTCCCGCGAACGAAAATTAGGAACGGTCGCCCCTGCCCAACGCACCACTTTCGCGGGGCGCGACCGATGGAGGGAGATTACCGCCGCCTTCAATCTCACGTCAACAAGTGGTGTTCCGCGGCCTTGTTCCCCGCTAGATGTTGTGCCGGCTCGCAAAAGCCTGTGGATATCGTCCCGAGCCCGGATAAGTGTCCTTCCGGCTTTCGGGAATCGGATCGGGAAAATTTTAGATTCACAACCCTAGGGAGCGGAACTGGCGGACGGCCGGAACCCGGGGCCGAAACTGCGGCCCGGGCGTTGCCCGGCGGCGACACTTCCGACATGCGGCTGGACTCGCACGCGCGCGGTCACCATAACGGCGCCGACGAGCGCCCTCGCGGCGCGGAACGACTCCGGGACCGGCGATGGCGCTGAAGGACACTTTGCTGCGCATCTTCACGTGGTGGAACGGTCAGACCGTCTCCGTCGCGCTCCAGACCGCGCGCACCGGCATCTTCGTCGGCGAGGACGAGTTCGGGAACAAGTACTATAAGGCGGAAGGCGCGCTGATCGACCGCTCGGTGGGCTCGGAGCGCCGCTGGGTCGTCTATAACGGCTACGCCGACGCCTCGAAGGTGCCGCCCGGCTGGCGCGGCTGGCTCTGCCACAACGTCGACGTCGCGCCGAGCGAGGAGAACTACCAGGCGAAGGCCTGGCAGAAGCCGCATATCGAGAACCAGACCGGCACCGCGAACGCGTACCGGCCGGCTGGCTCGCAGCTCTCCTGGGGCCAGCGGCCGGCGGCGACCGGCGACTACGTGTCCTGGACGCCGGGCGAGTAGATCCGCGACCTGCCACGGGCGCGGCGCCCTTTTGCCGCCACCGTTGCGGTGTTCATGACGGGCCAATCCCGATCGTCCGCCGCGCAGCCTTCGGCGCGGCCGGCCACCCTCGTCTAGGGGTCCGAGCCTTGAGCCGCATCTTCGCCCTCGCACGCCGCGCGCTCGCCCCGGGCCTCGCGCTCCTCGTCTGCGCCGGCCCCGCCGCCGCCGACAAGATCAAGAACCCGACCGCGGTGTTCTCCGGCCTCGACAAGATCACCGGCCGGATCGTCAATTTCGAGGTGGCGGTCGACGAGACCGTGCAGTTCGGCGCCCTGCAGCTCACCCCGCGGGTCTGCTACACGCGGCCGCCGACCGAGAGCGCCAAGACCACGGCGTTCCTGGAGGTCGACGAGGTCACCCTCGACAACAAGTACCGCCGGATCTTCACCGGCTGGATGTTCGCGTCGAGCCCCGGCCTGCACGCGATCGAGCACCCGATCTACGACGTCTGGCTGGTCGACTGTAAGGGCGGCAGCGACGTGATCGCCGAGGCCAAGGAGCAGGAGGACGTGCCGGCCGTGGCGGCCAAGCCCGAGAGGGCGAAGCGCCCCGGCAAGGACGCGACCAAGACCGCCCAGCAGCTCAACGCCAACGGGCAGGTGGACGTGGAGGCGCCGCGCGGCGTGCCGGTGCAGCCCCGCCAGAAGCCCTCGCGCAAGTTCTTCCCGTCGAACGAGGGCCCGGCGCCGGCCCCGCCGCCGCAGCAGCAGCCGCAGAACCTGTTCGACGCGCTGTTCCGCTGACGCCGCTCACGAGCGCGCAGCGCAGGCGCGCGGGCTGAGTCCCGGCGGCCGCCCTCAGCGCGAATGGGGTCTGCGCCTCAGGCGACGTTGACGCGCCGCCCGCGATTCCAAGCCAGGAACGGGACGCCGGAGAGCAGTCCGGCGAGGGCCGCGCGCGTCTGGTGGCAGCCGTTCACCGACACCCGGGGCAGGGCCTGGAGATGCCCGGCATGCTCGGCGAAGAGGTGGCCGGGTCGCGTGGTCACGGCCGTCGCGAAGCCCATCTCCCGCGCCAGGGCGAATTCCCGCGGACCGGCGGAGGTCGGGTCCCCCACCGGGTAGGAGAGGTGCCGCACCGGTCGCCCGAGTTCCGTCTCGATCCGCGCGCGACCCTCGGCGATCTCGCGCGATGCGATCGCGGCGGCGTGCTTGGCCAGCATCGGGTGGCTGACCGTGTGCGCGCCGATGGTGACGGCCGGCTCGGCGGCGAGGTCGCGCAGCTCCGACCAGGACAGGCACAGATCGGCGGCGAGTCGCCCGGGCGGGAAGCCGGCCTGCCGGCACAGGGCGGCGATCCGGTCGAGAAGGTCCGCCTCGCCGCCGCGGCGCAGGTCGCGGTACAGGATCTCGAAGGCCAGCGCCTTCTCCTGCGGGCTGCGCGCCGGAAGGTCGAGGCTGCGCGCGCCGACGTCGATGCGCACCCGGTCCAGGCGCGCGATGGCCCGCTCCAGCTCGACCCACCAGAGCCGCCCGGCCTGATCGGCGAAGCCGCTGGTGACGAACAGCGTCCACGGCGCGCCGTGGCGGGCCAGTACGGGACGGGCGTGCTGAACGTTGTCGCGGTAGCCGTCATCGAAGGTCAGGACCGCGAAGGGCGGCCCGTAATCCGGCTCGGCCAGCCGCTCCGGGACCGCATCGAGGCCGATGATCTCGAAGCCGCGGGCGTCGAGTTCGCGCAACGTCAGGTCGAGGAACTCCGGGGTGATGCCGAGCAGTCGGTTCGGCGCGAAGGCTGGCACCGGGTCGGGGCTGACGTGATGGAAGGTGAGGATCACGCCGAGGCCGCGGGCCGCGGGGCTGAGCCAGCGGTCCGCCCCGAGGGCCTGAATCGCGCGGAAGCCGGACGCGAAGACCCGATGCTTGGCACGCGAAGACAGCATGGCCCTGAACCGTTCGGGCCAGCGGCCCAGCGCGGCACAGCCTTGGCGCGCCGGGGTAAACAAATCCGAAAGCATGCGCCGCGGCGGTCATCGCAAGCCGTCATTAGCCACGACTGTTCTTTGCCGGACCATCCGGCGCCGGGATCGCACCATCATCGATTGAAGTCACGGGCTGTTCAGTCGCCGCCCGTCAAGGTTCGGGCGGCGCGGGATCGTGAGCGGTCCCCGGGAGATCGGGTCATGGCGGTCGGTGTCCAGGTGGTGGGAACGGACATGGTCGATGCGCGCATCGCCGGGGGCCTCGTCGCGGAGATCATCCCGGACCTCGCCGCGGCCGAGGCGCTCTGGCGGCGCCTCGAGGCCGAGCCGGCGAGCCTCGCCACGCCCTACCAGCGGTTCGACTGGATCAGCGCCTACCTGCGAACGACCGGTCAGGCCGAGGGCGCGCGCGTCGCGGTCCTGCGGGACGCGGACGGACGGCCGCGCATCCTCATCCCGTTCACGCTTCAGCGGGAGCACGGCCTGCGCCTCGCGCGTACGGTCGGCGACACCCACGCCAACTATCACTTGCCGCTCTTCGCTACCCGCGACGCGGCGGCCATCGCGCCCGGCAGCATCGTGGCGGCCCTGATCCGCGCCGGCCGCGCCGACGGGATCGACGCCTTCGTGCTGAAGCATCAGCCCCGGATGTGGGACGGGGCGGCGAACCCGCTCGCCGCGACCGGCGAGGCGGAGGCCAGCGACGCCTACGGCCTCATGCTCGGCCCGGACCCGGAGGCGACCGTGCGCCGGGTGTTCAGCGCGGATTCGCGCAAGAAGCTGCGCTCCAAGGAGAAGCGCCTCGTGGAGGCGCACGGCCCGATCGTCTACCGCCGCGCCGAGACCGCCGACGAGGCGGCGCGCCTGCTGGCGGCGTTCTTCGCGCAGAAAGCCGCCCGCTTCGCCGGCATGGGCGTCTCAGACCCCTACGCCGATCCCGCGATCCGGGCTTTCCTGACGGCAGCGGCGACCGGCGCCGAGCCCGCGGTGGAGCTGTACGCCCTCTGCCTCGCCGAGAGCGGCCGCGTCCTCGCGACCTTCGGCGGCGCCGTCAGTGAGCGGCGCTTCAGCGGCATGATGACGGCGTTCGACGGCGACCCGGAGATCGCCCGATACAGCCCCGGCGACCTGCTGCTGCAGCATCTGGTGCGCGACCAGACCGCGCGCGGGCGGCAGGGCTTCGATCTCGGCGTCGGCGAGGCCCGCTACAAGGCCAGCATCTGCGACGAGACGATCGGCCTCGTCGAGACGATCATTCCGGTCACGCTCCGGGGCCGGACCTACGGCGCCCTTCGCCGCGCCTTGACCCGCACGAAGCGGCGGATCAAGCGCGACCCGCGCCTCTACGCCGCCCTGAAACGGCTCCGCACCCTGCGCCGGTGGTGACCGGCGCCCGGCCTAGGCGGCGTTGAGGCGCAGCTCCGCCCGGGCGTCCTCGACTTCCGACGCGGCCGGACGATCCTGCGCCACCAGAATCTGGCCGGCGCCGGCCTCCTCGGCGAGGGCGTAGAGGTCGGCCAGCGCCGGATCCTCGGCATCGGCGTTCGACGCGATGACGACGCTGTCCATGAAGCCGGCGACGAGTTCGAGGAGGTCGACGGCTCCCGGCGCGGCGTGGAGCCGGCAGATCACCCAATCGTAGGCCTCGGCCATCGCCTCGAAGGTCAGCGCCAGGGCATCCGGCTCGTCGAACAGGACGGCTGAGTCCTGAAGCCCCGCCTCGATGCGGTGCTGACCGCTGTCCGGGCGGGCCTGGATCACGTCGAGGAAGGCGGCCTCGCCGGCGATGAGGTCGGCGAATCCGAGCCGCGCCGTGCCGTCGTTCGGCAGATTGAGGTCGACGGCGACGAGGCTTCCCTCGCGACCCAGGGCGCGGGTCAGGGCCTCCGGCAGCGTCGCGACGCCGCGCCGGTCCTCGGTCTCGACGATCAGGATCCGGCGACCGGCCTGCGCCTCCGGGGCACGGGGCGCAGACGCGATGCGGGCGACGAGCGGCGCGAGATCGAACGTGTCGGCGCCGCGGATCGCGACCGGCGCGGCGGGCGCCGTCGCCACGGCGGCCGCGTGCGACGGCTCGGACCAGCGCGCGGCCGGTGTCGCCTCCGGGAAGGTGAAGGACGGCCGATCCAGCACCGGCTCGCGGCGCCGGCGATCGTCCACCGGGTCGCCGTCGCGGTCTCCGGCGGCGCGGCCGGATTCGGCGAGCAGCGCGCTGGCGATGACTCCGCCGACCGCGAGCATCAGAGTCAGAAGTGTCGCGAAGGCGACGATCGGCAGCTTCTTCGGGAAAGACGGGACCTCGGGCGTCACCGCGCGGGACACGATGCGGGCGTCGGCGGGCGTCGCGGCCTCGCCGTCGCGCGCCGCCGCCTCGCGGTAGCGGCCGAGATAGGATTCGAGCTGCTCGCGCTGCGCCTTCGCCTCGCGCTCCAGCGCCCGGAGCTGGATCTCGCTGGCGTTGCCGCGCACGACGACGTCCTGCTGGCCGTCCACGGCGGCCTGGAGGCTCTCGACCCGGGCGCCGGCGATCTTCGCGTCGTTCTCCATCATGCGCACGACGCGCTCGGCCGACGCCTTGATCTGGGCGTCGAGGTCCTCGAGCTGGGCGTTCAGCTCCTTGATCCGCGGGTGGGCCGGCAGGAGCGTCCGCGACTCGAGGGCGAGCTGCGCGCGCACCGAGATCCGGTTCTCGACGATCCGGCGGATCACCTCGTTGTTGGCGACGTCGGGGATCTCGAAGGCGCGACCGTCCTTGATCAGGTCCTTGATGGCCTTCACCTTGCCGTCGAGGTCGGCCTTCAGGCTCCGCGCCGCGGAGAGCTGGCTCGACAGCTCGCCGAGCTGCTGGGCGTTGAGCGGCCGACCGGCCAGGCCGGTGCTGCCCACGAGGCCGTTCTTGGCGCGGAACGCCTCGACCTTGGCCTCCGCCTCGGCGACGCGCTTGCGCAGCCCGTCGATGTTGCCGCCGAGCCAGGTGGAGGCGTACCGGGCGGTGTCGACCTTATCGGCCTCCAGCGAGCCGATGTAGAGCTTCGCGATGGTGTTGGCGGCCTCGGCCGCGAGCTTCGGGTCCTTCGCGCGGAACTCGATCGTGAGGATCCGCGACTTGCCGGCGGGATAGACGAGCAGGTGATCGAAATAGGCGTCGAGCACCCGGTCCTCGGCGGGGCGATCGAGGGGATTGGCGCCGATGCCGAGCATCATCAGCACGCGCTGGACGGCGCCGATGCTGCCCGCGCCGGGATCGAACTCGGCGTTGCCGACGAGCTTGAGCCGGCGGATCGCCTCGCGGGCGAGATCGCGGGACATCACGACCTGCACCTGGCTCGCGACCGCCTGCTCGTCGATCGGCGCGAGCTGGTCGCCGCGCTCCTGCGCGGTGCGGGCGAAGGCCGGGTCGCGGCTCTCGAGGAGGACCTTCGCCTCGCCGGTGTAGCGGGGGCTGACCACGTTGACGAAGACGCTCGCGCCCAGGGCGACCACCAGGGTCGGTCCGATGATCCAGCCGATGGAGCGTCGCAGGATCCGCGGCAGCTGCGCGAGGCCGAGACCCTCCTCGGCGCGCGGCTGGGATCCAGGCACGGCGTAGGTCGAGCGTTGACGGATCGTGGACATGCGGACGCTCTGAACGCGGAGACAGACCGGGCGGGCATTACTGCCGTCCCGCCGCCATTAGTGGATGTTAAGGTTGCTCAAGAGTTAAGGCGCGTGCGGGCCGGTGACCTGGCGCGACCCGGCGGGCGGTGATCAAGTTTCATTAACCTTAACGGCCTAGATCATCCCGCAACTGCATCCATGACGGCGATGGTGATGAACCGGCGCGCTCTGCTCCTCGCACTCGGCTCGACTCTGGCGCTCGGCGGTTGCCTGCGACCGAGCTTCCGCACTGACCAGCTCGATGCCACCGGCACCGGCTCGATCGCGGCGCGGTACACGCTGGCGGCCGGCGACAAGCTCCGGGTGATCGTGTTCGGCCAGGACAACCTGTCCAACATCTACGCGGTCGACGGCGCCGGGCGCATCGCCATGCCGCTGATCGGGACCGTGCAGGTCGGCGGCCAGACGACGGCCCAGGCGGCCAAGGCGATCGAGGCCAAGCTCGCGAGCGGCTTCGTGCGCGAGCCGCACGTCACCGTGGAGGTGGACGCCTACCGGCCGTTCTACATCCTCGGGGAGGTGACGACGTCCGGCCAGTACCCGTTCGTCAACGGCATGACCGTCGAGACGGCGGTCGCGATCGCGGCCGGCTTCGGGCCCCGAGCCGCGCGGGATTACGCTGTCCTGACGCGCGATGCCGGCGGCTCGCTGATCTCCGGGATCGTGCCGATGACCTACGCGGTCCGACCGGGCGACACGATCGTCATCAAGGAACGGTTCTTCTGAGCGGCGCCGCGCCGGTCACTGACCGCTCCGCCAGGGATTGATCACCCGCATGGCGGTCTTCTGCGCGGGGATCGGCGTCGCCACCTCGGGCATCGGCTGGCCGGCGCGCGCCATCATCCGGCGGGCCTCATGCGCGGGCACGGCGCCGACCGGCGTGAACAGGCCGGCCAGGACTTTCCGCGTGCCCCGGCTCACGAAGCGCGAGTTCTGGACCGGCTCGAAATCCCGGATCGCGTGGCGCTTGTCGGGATTGCCGGTGAAGACCCGGGCGCCGGAATTCAGGACCACGATGTCGCCGGGCCGCAGCGTCTCGTCCTTGAGGAGCGCCGCCGTCGCGCCGGCCTTCATGTCGATCGGCGTCTGCCGCTCGCTGATCTCGCGCTCCTTGACACGGATCTTGAGCGGAAGTGCCGCGTAGCGGGTCTGGAAGCGGCGGCGCGCCGCCCCGAGCCGCGGGGTCGCGTGCCGGCCGACAACGGCGCCGTCATAGGCGGGGGCCGGAGTCGGCTGGGCCTGCTGCGGTGCCGGCCGGGCGCCGAACAGCATCTCGAGGAAGCCGACTTCCGCGGCCTGCGCGCGCACCGCCGTCCCGGCGAGGAGACCGCCGGCCGCCATGACGGCCAGCAAGCTGCTCGTGCGAAGCCTCATGGCACCCTCCGGAAGCGACGCCCGACGTGAGCATCCGACCCTCAACCGCAAGGCGTACTGGAGGGTTCCGGATGATTTAGAGTCTGCTTAGGACTGCCGGGCAGCGACCCGCCGGCCCGGGCTTCGGCGTCGCCGAGGACCAGATCTCGGCGACGCCCGGCGCTCGAAACCGTGACCTAGCCCGGCGCCGACTGCTCGCCCTCGCCGATGCAGTCGAGGGCGCGCTCGACGGCGCTGACCGCATCCAGGAGATGCTGCACGGTGCGCTCGACCTCGATCGCCGGGCGCCCCATCGCGGCGGCGCGGGCGCTCACGTCCTCGAGCTGCTCCAGCAGGGCGAGGAGATCACCGGCCACGGTCACAACTTCGCAGCGAGCGAGGCGCGTGACGGTCGGGCGCGGACGGAAGGGCAAGACGTTGCTCATCGCGAGGGTTGTCGCCCGAAACGGCCGGGATTCGCCAGGGGGAGAGGGCCGAACTCAACACGATTGGCGGGCCCTTTCCGCCCCAATCCCGGCGTGTGGTGGATTTTCCGTGGCCGCTGCGCATCGGAGACGGCAGAACCGATTTACATCTTGCGCGCGACCTTGACGGACGCGCCTCCGGGCTGACCATGCCGTGAGACGTCCCGTGAGGGCCCGGCCCGGTCGATGCCGGGCGCGGCCCGGCCACGGCCCGCTTTCAGGATTCGCGATGCGCTTGACCCTTCTCGCCCTCTCCGCGCTGACCCTCGGCGGCCTCTGCGCCTGCAGCACCAGCGACGGCCCGAATTCGCGCAGCGGCCTCGCCGAGAGCTTCAACCTCGACAACTACCGGGCCTCCGGCAACACCAACGGCACGCAGACCCGCCGGGACGTGAACCGCGCCTACACCCAGCCGACGCTGCCGACGATCGGCAACCGCGGGATGTGACGCGCGCGGCGCGTCACCGCTTGGTGAGCGCGTCCGCGAAGGTGGCGATCCGGTTGCGGGCGTAGACCGGCAGACCGGCGCTGATCGAGTTGCCGGTGTTGAAGCTGGAATTGCCCATCAGCACCTGCGCGGGGAGCAGGTTCTTGAGCACCGGCACGCGGGCGTACTCGGCCTTGCGGTCGAGGACGTCGCCCTTGATCGCCAGCGCCATGTAGGCGGTGACCACCGTCTTGGTCGGGTCGTTCGGCATCGGCTGGAACACGGCCAGGAACTTGCCGAAGCGCAGGATCTGGTTGACCCAGAAGATCGTCTGCTCCAGGCCGCCGGTGACCGCGGTGTCGATCTTCGTCAGCGCCTTGAGCCGGTCGCCCTGGTCCGGCCCGAGCACCCGCAGCTCGCTCTGGAACGAGACGAACTCGGCGATCTTCTTGGCCGAGCCTTCCTCCAGCTTGTTGGCGAGCTTCACGCCGAGCGGCAGCTTGCCCTCGAGGTCGTAGCGCGACTCGATGCAGGCGCCCGCGCCTTCGCACCACGGGCGGTCGGGCCGCTTGGCGAAGGCGGCGGCCGGATCCTTGTTGGGCGTCACGTCGGCGACCGCCAGCGTGTGGTGCTTGATCGCCGGATCCATCTTCTGGACGAAGGCGAGGTTGGCGAAGGCCTGGAGGTCGATCGCCTCGGGCGGGCGCGGGACGATGAAGCGTCCCTCGGCGACGTAGACCTTCAGGGTCTCGTGCCGCGGCTTCGTCACGCCGTTCACCGTGACGGTGTAGTCCGGCTCCTTGTAGCCGGGATAAGGCGCGAGCGCCGCCGCCTCGGCCGGCCGCGCCTTCAGCCAGTCGAGATACGGGATCAGGCCGTTCTCGGGCGCCGACGGGTTGTCGCGGTGGTCGGTGAACAGGATCTGGCCCGGTCTGATCGCGGCCGGATCGACGGCCGTGACCGAGGGCACCTCCTTGATCCGCTCCGGCCCCGGCGCCGGGGCGGTGTTGGCCGCGGGCGTCTGGGCGCGTGCCGGGAGAGCGGCCGGGAGAGCGGCCGTGAGGGTGGCCGCCAGGGCCACGGGGAGCTGCTGACGCAACGGGTTTCTCATCTGTCGGGGAGGGCAGTCAGTATCCGGGATCTTCGCCGAACAGGTAGTCGGGATCGCGCCGGCGCGGACGGCGCGCGTCGTCGTCCCCGCCGAAGGGCGAGCGATTCGTCTGGCCCGGCCAGGGCTTGTAGGGATCCTGCCCGTAGAGATCCACGTCGCCCTGCGCGCGGCGGCTGCGCGGCGCGGGACGCTCGCCGAAGGGGTCCAGGAAGTCGGATCGCGGCCGCTCGCCGGTCATGTTGCCGTAGTAGTCGCCCGCGACGCTCGCGCCGTCGTCGGCGCCGGCGAGATCGCCGTCCTGCGCGTCGGGCCGCATGGCGTAGAGCGTCTCGCGGGGCACGAGGCGGTACTGCGTGTCCGCCATGCGACCGTCGCCGCTGGTGCGGAAATGCTCGAGGACGCCGCCGCCGGCGACCCGCACGCCGCTGCGCGGGTCGATCGGCAGGTCGGCGATGAACGGGCGCGCCTCGGGGGAGGGGCCCCGCAGCGGCGTCTTGGCGACGCCGTTCGCCCAGGCCGCCTGCAGGATCGCCGAGGCGATCGGCACCGAGACGTGGCCGCCGGTCTGTCCGCGGCCGAGCGTCTTGCGGGTGCCGTCGGCATTGTCGTAGCCGACCCAGACCACGACGCTGATCTCGTTGGTCAGGCCGGCGAACCACGCGTCGTTCTCGTTCTCGGAGGTGCCGGTCTTGCCCGCGACGTAGGCCGAGAGTTTCGCGAGCGCCGCGGCGGTGCCGTGCTGGGTCACGCCCTGCAGCATGGTCTTGAGTTGGTAGAAGGCCACGCGGTCCGCCGAGGCGATCCGCACCGGCTCCTTGGCGGCGTGCGCGTAGAGCGGCTTGCCGTCCCGCTCGACCGACTCGAGCGCGTAGGGGGCCGGACGGGCACCCTCGTTGGCCACCGCCGCGTAGAAGCCCGCGAGATCGAGCATCCGCACCGGCTGCGCGCCGAGCACGAACGGGTAGTAGGGCTCGCACTCGGCGTAGATCTGCGCCTCGAGGGCGATGTCGCAGACCCGCTTCAGGCTCGCCGGCGCCTTCGGGGCGATCCCGCCCTGGAGGAGCCGGGCGGTGACGAGGTTCTTGGAGAACTCCAGACCGCGCCGCAGTGTCGTCGGCCCCGAGCCGCCGCCCTCGTAGTTCTTCGGCGACCAGGAATCGCCGGCCCCGCCGATCGGCGGCAGGGTCACGGCCGAGTCCATCACCAGGGTGTTCGGCTGCAGGCCGGCGTTGAGCGCGGCGAGGTAGGTCAGCGGCTTGAGGGTCGAGCCGGGCTGGCGCACCGTCTGGGTGACTCGGTTGAGCTGGCTCAGCGGGTAGGAGAAGCCGCCGGCCATGGCGAGGATCTTGCCAGTCTGGTTCTCCAGCACCAGGGCCGCGCCCTGGACGGTCGGCCGGACGCGGAGCTGCGCGCGCGGTCCGCCCTTGCCGGCGCTGACCTTCACGCGAATCACGTCGTAGAGTTGCAGCTTGCCGCGGGCGATGCCGGGGTCGAGGAAGGCGGCGCGGCCGTCGGCGAGGCCGACCTTCGTGCCGCCGCGGCCGGTCTCCAGCACCACCGCCATGGGCCAGTGGACGTCGTAGAGCACCGGGCGGGCGCTCTCCAGCGCCAGCAGCCACGCCGGCTTCTTCTGCGGCACGGCCGCGACCTTCTCGCCGCGGCGCGGCTTCGCGTCCGGCTTGGCCTCGAGTCTCGCGGCCTCCGGCCGCGCGCCGGTGACGGCCGGCGCCGCCGACGCGGAGCCCTCCGGTGCCGGGGTCGCGGCCTGGATCCGGCGGACGCTGTCGGCGAGGTTGAGTTCGGGCCCCGCGAAGACCTGACGGCCGGTGGAGCGCTCGTAATTGGCGAGGCCGTCCTGCAGGGCCTCCTCGACGGCGCGCTGAAGGCCCGCGTTGATCGTCGAGCGGACGGTCAGGGAGCCGGAGGTCAGCGAATCAACCCCCGCGAAGGTGCGGGCCTCCCGATTGAGGAAATCCACCACGTAGAAGCCGGAATCGCGCCGCGCGGTCTCGATCGGCTTCAGACCGAGATCGGACTCGATCGCCGCGCCCATCTCGGCCTCGGTGATCGTGCCCTCTTCCTTGAGGCGGGCGAGCACGTAGGCGCGCCGCTCCCGCGCCCGGTCGGGGTACTTGTCCGGGCTATAGAAGTTCGGCCCTTTGGGCATGCCGGCGAGAAGCGCCGCTTCCGGTAGCGTCAGCTGCCCCACCGGCTTCCCGAAATAGCTCTGCGCGGCCATCTCGATGCCGTAGGCGCCGCGTCCGAGATAGATGCCGTTGAGGTAGAGCCCCAGGATCTGCGGCTTCGTCAGGATGCGCTCCAGCCGCGACGCGACGATCATCTCGCGGATCTTGCGCTCGTAGGTGACGTCGTCGCCGACCGAGAGGTTCTTGACGACCTGCTGGGTGATGGTCGAGCCGCCCGCCGGCCGCCCCGGCGAGGCGAGGTTGGCGATGAAGGCGCGGATCACCCCGCGCTCGTCGATGCCGTGATGTGTCTCGAAGCGCTTGTCCTCGGCGGCGATGAAGGCCTTCTGCACGAGGTTCGGGACCGCCGTGATCGGCACCACGATGCGGCGGCCGTTCGGCTCCGACGCCTCCGCGAAGGGTTTGCCGGCGCCGTCGAGGATCCGGGTCATCCCCGGCAGGGCCTTGTCGCGCAGGGCCTCGGCGCTGGGCAGGTCCTTGGTGGCGTTGTCGTAGAACTCGATCACCGCCTTCGCGTCGAACGGCGAGTTCGCCGGGTTCTCGCCCTTGCAGAACTGCTTGTAGCTCGTGTTCAGCTCGCTCAGATCGAGCCCGTGCAGGATCTTCGGCGCGGCCGCCCCGGCGACCGTCGACGGATCCTCCATCGCGGTGGTGATCAACTCATCGAGATTGATGTCCTCGATGTCGAAGGCCTTGCGCATGTGGGCGCAGCCGTCGCGCAGCAGGCGCACCACCTCCGGGCCGTCCGTCGCGGGATCGAACTGCGTCCGGACCGCGTCCGGCCGTGTCGTGACCTGGCTGAGCGTCAGGGCAGTCGCGAACAGCTTGATCAGGATGGCGTTCATACGGGCTGGGTTCGGGGGACGCGACGGGGCGAGCGCGGACCTTTCGGGAGCGCGCCTGAACAGGGCGTGCACAACGCGGCTGATTTAAGGACACGCCGTACGGCAACGCTTTGGCCGGCTCCCACGTTCGTGTGGCGCGACGATGCCGGGGGGCCCATGATCAACGACCTGTGGTACAAGAACGGGATCATCTACTGCCTGTCCGTTGGCACCTTCATGGACGCCAACGGCGACGGCATCGGGGATTTCGCCGGCCTCGAGCGGCGCCTGGACTACATCCAGGGGCTCGGCGCCACCGCGGTCTGGCTGATGCCGTTCCAGCCCTCGCCCAAGAAGGACGGCGGCTACGACATCGCCGACTATTACGGCGTCGATCCGGATTACGGCTCGCTCGGGGACTTCGTCGCCTTCGCCCACGCCGCCAAGCAGCGCGGCCTGCGCGTCCTCATCGACCTCGTGGTCAACCACACCTCGGACCAGCACCCCTGGTTCCAGTCGGCCCGGTCCGACCCAAACTCGCCCTACCGCGACTGGTACGTCTGGTCGAAGGAGCGGCCGGCGACCGCCGACGAGGGCATGGTCTTCCCGGGCGTGCAGGAGACAACCTGGACCTACGACGCGAAGGCCAAGGCCTGGTACTTCCACCGCTTCTTCAATTTCCAGCCGGATCTCAACACCGCCAATCCGGAGGTGCTCGCCGAGATCCTGAAGATCATGGGCTTCTGGATCCAGCTCGGCGTCTCCGGCTTCCGGATGGACGCGGTGCCGTTCGTCATCGCCGAGAAGGGCGCCCATGTCGGCGGCAAGCCCCGCGAGCAGTTCGAGATGCTGCGCGACCTGCGCGAGTTCCTCCAGTGGCGCCAGGGCGACGCCATCATCCTGGCCGAGGCCAACATCCTGCCGAAGCAGGACCTCGACTATTTCGGCGACGACGCCGACCGCATGCACATGATGTTCAACTTCCAGGTCAATCAGGCGACGTTCTACGCCCTGGCGGCCCACGATGCCCGGCCCCTGATCAAGGCGATCGAGCAGACGAAGCCCCGCCCGCTCTCCTGCCAGTGGGGCATCTTCCTGCGGAACCACGACGAGCTCGACCTGGGGCGCCTCACCGGCAAGCAGCGCCAGAGCGTGTTCGACGCCTTCGGGCCCGAGAAGGGGATGCAGCTCTACGACCGCGGCATCCGCCGCCGCTTCGCACCGATGCTGGCGGGCGATCCCCGCAGGATCCGGCTCGCCTACTCGCTGATGTTCACCTTGCCGGGAACGCCGGTGCTGCGCTACGGCGACGAGATCGGCATGGGCGACGAGCTGTCCCTGCCGGAGCGCGACTGCGCCCGCACGCCGATGCAGTGGACGAGCGAGCACAAGGGCGGCTTCTCGACGGCCGAGCGGACCGTGCTGCCGCTGATCGACCACGGGCCCTACGGCTACGCGCACGTCAACGTCGCCGACCAGCGCCACGAGGAGGGCTCGCTGCTCAACTGGATGCAGAGCATCATCCGGCAGCGCAAGGAAGCGCCTGAGATCGGCTGGGGCGACGTCGTCGCGATCGAGACCGGGCGCGAGTCGGTCCTGGCGCTGCGCTACGCGTGGCGCGGCAACGCCATCCTGTGCGTCCACAACCTCGCGCCGGAGCCCGTCGAGGTGGCGATGGCGTCGGGATCCGACGATCCGGAGCACGACATCCTCGTCGACGTGCTCACCGGCTCGCGCAGCGAGGTCGGCGACGACGGCCGCCACTGCCTGTTCCTGGAAGGTTACGGCTACCACTGGTTCCGCGTCGGCGGTCTCGACGCGCTGCTGAAGCGGCGGCCGGCGTGAGGCAGACCGGGGTCCGGCTCGCCCTCGGCCGGCCGACACGGTAGGACACGCCGGAGCGAGGTGGGACATGGCCCGGACGAAGCATCATCCCCCGGACGCGACGATCGCCGACATCCTGCCGGATCTCGCAGACGGTGAAGACTACCTGCGCCAGGTGCTGGTCACCATGCGGATGTGCCAGAAGCATTACGGCGACGCCTGGGTGCGGATCGGCGTGACCGGGCGGTCGCCGACGCCGTCGTACCGGATCGACCGGCCGGACGAGACGGCACCCGGCGACAGTGCCGTCGAGGCGGGCAGGTCCCTGTTCGGCGCCTACGGCGGACGGTCCCACGACCGGTTCACGCAGGTCAACGCGGCGGAGACGCGCTGGAGCTCGCGGGCGCTCGGCATGGCCGACATGCTGGCGCTTCACGACAGCCTGCGCCGCCCGAAGGGCGACGCGGCCTGAGCATGCCGCACAGGGTGCCGCCCACCCGCGTTCTGCGCTAAACTCGGGCGGAGGGCGTCCGGAGCAGCGCCACCAACACGCGGGACGACATGCCAGGTACGCCACGCGCCGGGATCATCCCGGTCACGCCCTTCCAGCAGAATTGCACCCTGATCTGGGATGACGCCACCAAGGTCGGCGCCGTGGTCGATCCCGGCGGCGATCTCGACCGGATCGAGGCGGCGATCCGCGAGCAGGGCGTCACCGTGGAGAAGATCCTGCTGACCCACGGCCATGTCGACCACGCCGCCGGCGCCGACGAATTGCGCGAGCGCCTCGGCGTGCCGATCGAGGGCCCGCACCAGGCCGACAAGTTCCTGCTTGATTCCCTGCCCGAGACGGCGGCCAATTACGGCCTCGGCGCCGCCCGGCCCGTGACACCCGACCGCTGGCTCGACGAGGGCGATGCCGTGACGGTCGGCGGGCTCGGTTTCGACATCCTCCACTGCCCCGGCCACTCGCCCGGCAGCGTCGTGTTCGTGAGCCGGGACGCGCGCTTCGCCCTCGTCGGCGACGTGGTGTTCAAGGGCTCCGTCGGCCGCACCGACCTGCCCGGCGGCAACCACGAGCAGCTCATCCGCGCCATCAAGGACAAGGTCCTGCCGCTGGGCGACGACATCGCCTTCATCCCCGGCCACGGACCGACCAGCACCCTCGGCGAGGAGCGCGTGTCCAACCCCTTCCTGCAGGACTGACGCGCATGGACAGGCGGCGCATCGGCCGCTCCGACCTGACGGTCGCGCCGTTCTGCCTCGGCGGCAACGTCTTCGGCTGGACGGCCGACGAGGCCGCGTCCTTCGCGATCCTCGACCGGTTCGTGGAGAGCGGCTTCGACTTCATCGACACCGCCGACGTCTACTCGCGCTGGGCCCCCGGCCACGTCGGGGGAGAGTCGGAGACGGTGATCGGCAAGTGGCTCGCGGCCCGACCGGGTGTGCGCGACCGGATCGTGCTGGCGACCAAGGTCGGCATGGACCTGGGTGAGGCCGGCAAGGGCCTCTCGGCGGCCCATATCGAGCGGGCCTGCGAGGCCTCGCTGCGGCGCCTCGGGGTCGACCGGATCGACCTCTACCAGTCGCATCTCGACGACGCGACGGTGCCCCTCGAGGAGACCCTGCGGGCCCACGAGCGCCTGATCGCGGCCGGCAAGGTCCGGGCGATCGGCGCCTCGAACTACGATGCGGCGCGGCTCGCGGAGGCGCTGACGGTCTCGGCCTCCGCGGGGCTGCCGCGCTACGAGTGCCTCCAGCCCGATTACAGTCTCGCCCAGCGCGGCTACGAGGCCGAGCTGGAGCCGCTCTGCCGCGCCGAGCAGATCGGCGTGATCGGCTACTTCTCCCTGGCGGCCGGCTTCCTCACCGGCAAGTACCGCAGCGCCCGGGACGCGGCGGGACGTCCGCGGGAGAACCGGGTCGCCAAGTACCTCAACCCGCGCGGCCTCGCGCTGCTCGACGTGCTCGATTCGGTCGCGCAGGCCCACGGCGCGAGCCCGGCCCAGGTGGCGCTCGCCTGGATCATCGCCCGCCCAGGCATCACCGCGCCCATCGCGAGCGCCACCTCGGTGGCGCAGCTCGACGAGCTCCTCGGCGCCGTGCGGCTGACCCTCGCGCCCGAGTCGATCGGCCGCCTGGATGCGGCGAGCGCGGGCGGCATCGAGGGCTAACGCAGCGTTAAGCGGGGGGCGTCACAAAAGCGACGGGACGGGCCCGCCGCGGACCCGTAAAATCGTGCAATCTCAACGCGGAACCCCTATATCAGGCGGACCAAGCGAGAGTTCAGGCGCGGGCGCCCGACGGCGCATCTGCCACCGACGCGATCAGGCCCGCCTGCCCGAGGAAGTTCATGGCCGACACCCCCCAGACCGAGCCCGCCGATTACGGCGCGGAATCCATCCGCGTGCTGAAGGGCCTCGACGCCGTCCGCAAGCGGCCCGGCATGTATATCGGCGACACCGACGACGGCTCAGGCCTCCACCACATGGTGTACGAGGTCGTGGACAACGCCATCGACGAGGCTCTGGCGGGCCACGCCGACCTGGTCACCGTGACCCTCAACGCCGACGGCTCCTGCACCGTCTCCGACAACGGCCGCGGCATCCCGGTGGACATCCACAAGGAGGAGGGCGTCTCGGCGGCCGAGGTCATCATGACCCAGCTGCACGCCGGCGGTAAGTTCGACCAGAACTCCTACAAGGTCTCCGGCGGCCTGCACGGCGTCGGCGTCTCGGTTGTGAACGCCCTGTCGTCGTGGCTGCGCCTGCGCATCTGGCGCAACGACAAGGAGCACGCGATGGAGTTCCGCCACGGCGACGCCGTGGCCCCCCTGGAGGTCATCGGGCCCGGGAACGGCCGGCGCGGCACGGAAGTCACCTTCCTGCCTTCGACCCAGACCTTCACGATGATCGAGTTCGACTACGGGACGCTGGAGAAGCGCCTGCGCGAGCTCGCCTTCCTCAATTCCGGCGTCCGCATCGTCCTGACCGACGCCCGCCACGCCGAGAAGAAGCGCGAGGAGCTGTACTACGAGGGTGGGATCGAGGCCTTCGTCCGCTACCTCGACCGCTCCCGCAAGCCGATCGACGGGATGACCAGCCCCGTGGTCGTCAGCTCCGAGCGCGACGGGATCCGCGTCGAGGTCGCGTTGTGGTGGAACGACTCGTTCAACGAGACCGTCCTGCCCTTCACCAACAACATCCCGCAGCGCGACGGCGGCACCCATATGGCCGGCTTCCGGGCGGCCCTGACCCGTCAGGTCACCGGCTACGCCGAGTCGTCGGGCATCGCCAAGCGGGAGAAGGTCTCGCTGACCGGCGAGGATTGCCGCGAGGGCCTCACCGCGGTCATCTCCGTGCAGGTGCCGGACCCGAAATTCTCGTCGCAGACCAAGGACAAGCTCGTCTCGTCCGAGGTGCGCCCCGCGGTCGAGAACGTCCTCAACGAGGGCCTGTCCACGTGGCTCGAGGAGAATCCGAGCCAAGCGCGTTCGGTGATGGGCAAGGTCGTGCTGGCGGCCTCCGCCCGCGAGGCCGCCCGCAAGGCCCGCGAGACGGTGACCCGGAAGGGCGCACTCGACATCGCCTCGCTGCCCGGCAAGCTCGCCGACTGCCAGGAGCGCGACCCGACCAAGTGCGAGATCCTGCTGGTGGAGGGCGACTCCGCCGGCGGCTCGGCCAAGCAGGGCCGCGACCGGACCTTCCAGGCCGTGCTGCCCCTGCGCGGCAAGATCCTCAACGTCGAGCGCGTACGCGCCGACCGGATGCTGTCCTCCGCCGAGATCGGCACCCTCATCACGGCCCTCGGCGCCGGGATCGGGCGCTCCTCCACGGACCGGGAGGGCTTCAACCCCGAGAAGCTGCGCTACCACCGCATCATCATCATGACCGACGCGGACGTGGACGGCTCGCACATCCGCACGCTGCTGCTGACCTTCTTCTTCCGGCAGATGCCGGAGCTGATCGATCGCGGCCACCTCTACATCGCGCAGCCGCCGCTCTACAAAGCCGAGCGCGGCCGCCGGGCCATCTACCTGAAGGACGAGCGCGCCCTCGAGGATTACCTGATCGACCAGGGCACCGACGGCGCGATCCTGCGGCTCTCCACCGGCGCGGAGTTCGCCGGGGCGCAGCTCAAGAGCCTCGTCGAGGAGGCCCGGTCGTTCCGAAGCATCCTGCAGGGCTTGCACACCCGCTACGACCGCTCCGTGGTCGAGCAGGCGGTGCTCGCCGGGGCCATCGACCCCGAGGCGGCGTCGCGGGCGGGCGAGGCCGAGGTGCTGGCCGACATGACCGCCCGCCGGCTCGACGCCATCGCGGACGAGATCGAGCGCGGCTGGCAGGGCGAGTCGTTCGAGGGCGGCTATCGCCTCAGCCGGACGCTCCGCGGCGTCCGGCAGGTGTCGACCCTCGACGCTGGCCTGATCAGTTCGCAGGAGGCCCGGCGCCTCTCCGAGCGGGCAGACGCTTTCCGGGAGATCTACGGCGAGCCGGCCACGCTCATGCGGAAGTCCGACGAGACCGTGCTGCACGGACCCGTCGCCCTGTTCGAGGCCGTGATGGCCTTCGGCCGCAAGGGCCTGCAACTCCAGCGCTACAAGGGCCTCGGCGAGATGACCGCCCAGCAGCTCTGGGAGACCACGCTGGACCGTGACGTGCGCTCGCTGCTGCAGGTCAAGGTCAAGGACGTCACCGACGCCGACGACCTGTTCGTCAAGCTGATGGGCGACGTCGTGGAGCCGCGGCGCGAGTTCATCCAGGAGAATGCGCTGAGCGTCGCGAACCTCGACGTCTGAGTCGCACAAGATGCGACAGTCTCCACATGCCGTCTGGGCTGCCGCTCGATCCGGGAACAGGCCCCCCCTTTTGGGCGCAGGGTGAGGCCCGGGTCCGGTGCGACCCGGGTCGGTCACGGCGCGTGAAGTAGAAGCTGTTCAGACGATGACGTCGCGGGGCGGCGCACTCTACTGCAGAGAACTCCGCACCCTGCACGCGTGAGGTTCCGGAACGACGCGACCGCGAGACCTAGTCCGCTCCGACGACCGAGAACGGATCGATCAGGCCGCATCGGATGCAGTAGTAGACGAGCTCCACGTCCGAGCTGACGCCGAGCTTCGACTTGATGGCGTAGTGGTAGTTCGCGACGGTCTTCGGCGAGAGGCTGAGATCGGACGCGATCGCGTCCGTGTGCCGCGCGTCGAGGATCATCCGCAGGATCTCGAACTCCCGGGGCGACAACAGGTCGATCGGAGGAACCTGCTCCTCCAGCCGGCTCGCGGCCAGCAGGTTTGAGATCTCCGCGCACAGGGTCAGCTTGTTGTTGAACACGCTGCGCACCGCGTCGATCAGAAGCGCCGAAGCGCTGCTCTTCGTGATGTAGCCGCGGGCGCCGGCGCGGATGGCCTGGAGCGCGTAGCTGACCGCGGCATGGACGCTGAACACGAGGATGCGGGCGCTCGGATCAACCTGCCGGATCTGCCGGATGGCGTCGATCCCGCCGCGACCGGGCATGCTGATGTCCATGATCACGACGTCCGGCTCCGCCGTGCGATAGGAGCGGTAGGCCTCCGCGCCGTCCTGAGCTTCGGCGGCGACCTCCATGTCGGGCTGCCGTTCCAGGAGCCGCCGATATCCCTCCCGCACGACGGCATGATCGTCGACGAGCATCACCCGTATGCGCCTACCGGTCATGACACCTCCCTGGCGACGAGCGCGGTGCGAAAGCGGACCCGCAGTCGGAACCCGCCGCCCGGGGCCGTTTCCGTCACGATCTGCCCGCCGAGCGCGTGGACGCGGTCGCGCATGCCGAGCAGGCCGAGACCGGAATGCGGGCGATCCAGCACCTCCGCGGGCGCGCCGCTCCCGTCGTCGGCGAAGACCAGCCGGACTTCGGCACCGCTGTCGGTCTCCACGATGTCCAGCGCGATCGCCACGGTGCGCGCCGCCGCGTGGCGGACGGCGTTGGTGAGGCCTTCCTGGATGATCCGATAGACATGGGCCGCCGCCTCGGAGGGCAGGCGGTCGACCCGCGCGTCGGCCTGGAGCGTGACGTGGATCCGATCGCCGGCCCGCTGCGCCTGGGCGCCGATCAAGCTGCGGAGCGCGATTCGCAGCCCGAGATCGTCGATCTCCGGTGGCCTGAGCGCGGCCAGAGTGTTCCGGAGCGCCCGCACGGCGTCCGATGCCATGATGGCGAGCTCGGCGCTCTCCGCCGGGACCGACGGCGCTCCTGAGCGCGCGCCGTCCTGGATCGACCGGGCGAGGAGGCTCAGGGCCGTCAGCCTCTGCGCCACGTCGTCGTGCAGTTCGAGCGACAGCCACCGGCGCTCCTGCTCCTGGGCATCGATCAGCCGGCGGGCGAGCTCGGCGCGCTCGCGTGTGGCAATCTGGAGATGGCCGGCAAGCGCGTTGAAGACCGTCGCGATGCGCCGGAGTTCGCGCAGGCGGAAGCTCGGCAGTCGCCACGCGAGGTCGCCCTTCGCGACGCGGTCGATACCGACGAGGATCTCGTTGGCGGGACGCAGGGCGTGCGCGACCGCGCCGTAGACCAGCACGCACAGGACGACCGTCATGGCCGCGAGGGCGCCGGAGACCTGCTTCAGCACGATCCACGCGGAGCCCACGACGGCGCCCGGATCGATATCCGCCTCGACGGTCCCCCGGCGCGAACCCTGATGCTCAAGCGGCAGACTGACGGTGGATCCGGCGAAGAAGAGGGACCGGTAGAGCGTCGCGAACCAGTCGGGAGCCGCGAGCGCGTGCGGCTCGACGCCGACGCAGCTCGACCGTGTCGGACCGATGTCCGCCGGGATCAGCTGCACGCACTGACCGGGTTGCAGGGCGTACCGTGTGACGATCTCCCAGTCCGGGAAGCGTTCGGGAATGTCCGCGGCCCGCTCGATGCGCAGGAGCTGCAGGCGGAGCTGCTTGTGCACCTCGCCGGCCGTCTCGGCGTTTCGCTGCCTGGTCTTCGCCGCGACGTCGTGCATCGCGTACGCGGCCGCTCCGGCGGCGCAGAGGATCGCGATCAGCGCGATGCGGCCGACGAGAGCCCATTTGAGATTCAGCTCGCGCGCGTCCCAGCCGGCCAGGACCTGCTTGAGCCTGAAGGTCGTCACCCGTGCCCTCCCGAAAGGCCGAGGGTAATCGAGCCCGCGATCGTCTTGGAAGGGCCCGCGCCACAGTCGTGGGATTTGCCCAGGTCGGCGCGGGCGTTCTGCCGTAGCGGGCCCGCCGGCACGCGGTCTAACAGGTTCGAGCCTGGCGAGAACGGCCCGAGGGCAACAACGGCTCGGCGAAAGCGAACGGGTTCAATCCAGGCCTCGCTCCTCCGCCGATCACCCGGCGGTGGCCCCCATAACGCGCCGATCTGGAGACCGTCGATGCGTTTGCGTCAGAGCTGCTGTCTCGTCCTCCTTCTCGCGGGCCTCGCGCCGCCGGCACGTGCGGGCGAGATGGTCATGGTCACCGGTGACGACGCCGTCCGGTGGCGCGCCGCGCCGCCGTCCCTGCCGAAGGGCAGCGAGATCAGCATCATCGCGGGCGATCCCGACAAGCCCGGCCCCTTCACGCTCAGACTTCGGTTCCCGCCGGATTACGTCATCGCGCCGCACACGCACGCGACCGACGAGAGCGTGACCGTGCTGTCCGGCAATCTCGTCCACGACATGGGGGAGACCATCGACGCGACCCGCGGCCAGCGTCTTCAGCAGGGTGCCTTCCTGTATCTGCCGGCCCGCATGCCCCACGCGCTGTGGACGACGCGGGAACCGGCCATGATCCAGGTTTCCGGGACGGGGCCTTTCGGGCTCGACTACATCAAGCCTTCCGACGATCCGAGAAAGACCCGCCCGGACAAGTGATGGTCCGCGAGGCTGCGATCCTCACGCGCCAGGCGTCACCAGACGCCGCCGACGTCGCTCATCCTGCCGCGACCGCGGCCCCCCGGGGCGAGCTTCCCGCGGCAAGGTCCGGAGCACCCGAAGCTCGGGCCGGTGGCTCCCGGCCGAATCCCGGGCAAGACCCCGACCGCATCCGACAGGGATCATCCAGATCATGAGCTCTTCAGACGCCCTCGACCGGGACGATCTCGCGCGGCGCGCGGAGGAGAATCAGGCCCGGCTGACCGCCGACTTGAAGCCGGCATACGACTTCGTCGTGTGCGGCGCCGGAGCCTCCGGGTCGGTCGTCGCGCGGCGGCTGGCGGAGAACCCCGAGGTTCAAGTGCTGCTGCTCGAGGCGGGCGGCTCGGACGAGGCCGAATCCGTGCTCGATCCGGCCCTCTGGCCGACCAACCTGGGCGGCGCGCGGGATTGGGGATTCCGCGCGGAGCCGAATGCCCACCTGAACGGGCGCGCGCTCTCCATGGCGATGGGCAAGGGGCTGGGCGGCGGCTCCAGCGTCAACGTGATGGTGTGGGCGCGCGGTCACCGGTCTGACTGGGATGCCTTCGCCGCCGAGGCCGGCGACGCGGCCTGGGGTTACGAGAGCGTCAGCGACATCTACCGGCGCATCGAGGACTGGCACGGTGCGCCCGATCCGGCGCACCGCGGAAGCGGCGGTCCGGTCTGGGTGCAGCCCGCGCCCGATCCCAGCCCCGTGGCTTACGCCATGCTCGACGCCGCGCGGGAGCTGGGCATCCCGACCTTCGACAACCCCAACGGCCGCATGATGGAGGGACCCGGCGGCGCGGCGCTGACCGACATGCTGGTCCGCGACGGCCGCCGCGTCTCGCTCTTCCGCGCCTACGTCCATCCCTGGCTCGACCGCCCGAACCTGACCGTCCTCACGGACGCGCTCGTCCGCCGCGTGACCTTCGACGGACGTCGCGCCACGGGGGTCGAGTTCGTCCACGCGGGCGCGGTCAGGACGATCGGCGCGCGTGCCGAGATCGTGCTGTCGATGGGGGCGATCCACACGCCCAAGGTGCTGATGCTGTCGGGGATCGGCGACCGCGACGAGCTCGGGGCGCTCGGCATCCCGTCGGTGCAGCATCTGCCCGGCGTCGGGCAGAACCTTCAGGACCACGTGTCCTTCGGGTGCACCTGGGAATACGCCGAGCCGATCGCGCCGCGGAACAGCGGCAGCGAGGCGACCCTGTACTGGACGAGCCGGCCAGACCTCTCGGCACCGGACCTGCTGTTCTGCCAGGTCGAGTTTCCGGTTCCGAGCGAGCAGACTGCAGGCCGCGGCGTGCCGACCCATGGCTGGACGATGTTCGCCGGCCTCGCGCGGCCCGCCAGTCGCGGCCGCCTGCGGCTCCGGAGCGCCGACATGGCGACGCCTCCGGCCATCGAGGCGAACTTCCTGTCCCACCCGGCCGACGTGACCACGGCCGCGGCCTGCGTCGACCTCTGCCGCGCTCTCGGCAACGCGCGGCCGTTCCGCCCCTTCGTGCGCGGCGAGTCAATGCCGGGCCCGCTGTCGGGCGCGGCGATGGCGGACTACATCCGCGACGCTGCCGTCACCTACTGGCACCAGAGCTGCACAGCCAGGATGGGTCGCGACGCGATGGCGGTCGTCGACGGCGCGCTCAGGGTCTACGGCATCGACGGCCTCCGGGTCGCCGACGCCTCGATCCTACCCCGCGTGACCACCGGCAACACGCAGGCGCCGTGCACGGTGATCGGCGAGCGGGCCGCAGAGATGTTGAAGCGGGCGCACGGTCTGTAACAATCGTCACCGCGGCGAGCCCGCCCGCGGACCGCGCCCATGATCATCCTCCGCTTCCGCGATGTAAGCCTTGCTAATCGCGCCCCGACACGCGCATAAGCTCCGGCTCGACGGCCGGAGAGATGCAGTCGTGAGCACGCCGCACACGCTCATTCGGTTCCTGAAGGCCAACGCGTTCTTCGCTGAGCTTGGTCCGGAAGCGATCGAGACCATCGCCGGCCTGTGCACGACGCGCAGCCTCGCGCGCCACGAGATCCTCTTCCAGAAGGGCGACCCGGGCGACGCCCTCTACGCCGTGCGGCGCGGGCAGATACGCATCGGGGCCGGCTCCAACGACGGGCGCGCCGTCACCCTCAACCTGCTCGGGCCGGGCGACGTCTTCGGCGAGATCGCCTTCCTCGACGGCCATCCGCGGACCGCCGAGGCCGTGGCGCTCGAGCCGGCCGACCTCTTCGTCGTGGAGGGGCGGGCCTTCCTCAAGCTCCTCGCCGGGGATCCCGCGCTGGCGGTCCAGATCATCGGTCTGCTGTGCCAGCGCTTGCGCTGGATGAGCGCGCGCATGGAGGAGGCGACGCTGCTGCCACTCGACATCCGCCTCGCCCGGCGCCTGATCATGCTGTCGGAGGATTACGGCGCCGAGATCCAGGTGACGCAGCAGGAACTCGCGGCGTTCGTCGGCGCGGCCCGGGAGAGCGTCAACCGCGTCCTGCAGGACTGGCGGAGATCGGGCCTCATCGATCTCGGCCGCGCACGCGTCACCGTGCGGGCCTCACACCGCCTCGTCGCGCTCGGCGCGCGGGCGCAGACATGACCGGGTCGACAGGGCATCATCGCATGAGAATCGCAGCGCGCCTGGCGGCCATCGCCGCCGTCACCCTCGCGGCGTCGAGCGCCGCCGCGCAGACGCGCTGCACGGAGACGACGCGCTTCGACCCGCCCTTGCGGATCCTGCACTGCGCCGATGGCCTGACCCTCGAAGTCGAGCGCGCGGGCAGCCTGCGGCCCCTGGATCCGGACGGCGACGGGCATCTCAAGGGCGCCGAGATCGGCGGCAACGCGGTCTTCGTCACCATCCCGGCGAGCCGCCGCGTCCGCCGGGACGGCTTCCAGATCCTCACGCCTCACGCGGTGGCCTCGGTGCGGGGCACGGTCTACGCGGTCGACGTGACCCGGGCGCGCACCGCCGTCTTCGTGGCTCAGGGACGGGTCGACGTCGCCCGGCGCGATGCGCCGCAGACCGCCGTCACGCTCGGGCCGGGCGAGGGGGTCGACGTCGATGACGGCCGCGACCCTCTGGAAGTCCGGCGCTGGCCCCAGGAGCGCGTCAGGAGCCTTCTCGAGCGGTTCGGGCGTTGAGCGAGGCCGGTCGACCGGCGGTTCCGCCGCCCGACCGTGCCTACCGCCGGGCGCGCCTCGTTCTCGTGCTCGCCGCCTCGGTCGGCGCGCTCGCCTGGGGCGTCTGGCTCGGCCAGCTTCACCTCGCCGGTCGCGCGACGCCTCTCGACCGCCTCGAATCCGCCCTCACGGACCTGCGCCTGCGGCTCGCGGGCCCGCGAGCGCCGCCGGCCAACCTCACGGTCGTGGCGATCGACGACGCGACGGTGCGGCGGGAAGGCGGCTTCCCGGTCTCCCGGGCCACGATGGCGCGGATCATCGAGCGGGTGGCGGCGGCGCGCCCGCGCGTGATCGCCGTCGACGTGCTCTTCCTCGACGCGGGACGGCAGCCGGACGCGGACAACGCGCTCGCCGCCGCCCTCGGGAAGACGACCGCGATCCTGGCCTCGGCGGCCGTCTTCGACGGCAGCGCCAGCGAGGACGGCATCCCGGTCGCCAGCGCGCTCCACCGGCCGACACCGAGGCTCGGCGAAGACGTCGCGTCGGGCGTCGTCAACGTCGCCGAGGACGCGTCCGGCGTACCCCGCCATCTTCCGCTGGTCGTGCGGACCGCCGACGGCGTCGCCGAATCCTTCGTGCTGCGGGCTGCGGCCCTGGCGGCCCGCAGCGATCCCGTGCTCAGCAAGGGCCGGGTCCAGATTGGCGGAGGCGCGCTGCCCCTGGACCTGGGCTACCACCTCCCGCTGCGGCCCTACGGACCGCGACGCACGATCGCGACAGTGAGCGCGGCCGCCCTCCTCGACGGCACGGCGCCGGCCGCGGCGCTCTCGGACGGCATCGCGGTGATCGGCGTCACCGCGCTCGGCGGCGGCGACACCTTCGCCACCGCGTTCGATCCTGTCATGCCCGGCGTCGAGCTCCTCGCGACCGGCATCGCCCATCTCACCACGGGGGACGGCCTCGTGCGCGACGCCGCCGTCCGACGGCGCGACGCCGCGGCTTCCGTCCTCCTGGCGGTCGGGACAACGCTCGCCATCGCGCTCCTGCCGCCGGGCCCGGGCCTGATCCTGGTGCTTCTCGCGACGGCCGGATGGCTCGCCGCGGGCGCCGTCGCCTTCGCGCACGGCATCTGGTTCAGCGCCGCGCTGCCGCTCGCGGCGGTGGGATTGCCGGCGCTGGCCTGCGCGGTGGGCCGCCAGACGCTGGAGCGCCGCCAGAGCGCCCGGGTGGCGCGCTCCGAGCAGGTTCTCCGGCGGCTGCAGCCCGCCGCTCTGGCCGAGCGGCTCGCCCGCGATCCCGGCTACCTCGCCGAGCCCGTCGCGCGGGACATCCCCGTGCTGTTCGTCGATCTGACCGGTTTCACGCGCCGGAGCGAGCAGTTGGGCCCGGTGCGGACCCGGGCGATGCTCAAGACATTCCACGATCTCGTGGACGAGGCGGTGACACTGCGCGGGGGCGTCGTCGTGAACTTCATGGGCGACGGGGCCATGATCCTGTTCGGCGCGCTCGATCCGGATCGGGATCAGGCCGCGCACGCCGTCCGGGCCGCGGAGGAGCTCATCGCCCGCACGCGTGCCTGGATCGCGCGCAGCCCGGTCCTGTCCGAGGCCGGCCCGGCCCTCGACCTGCGCATCGGCGCGCATTACGGGCCGGTGATCCTCTCGCGCCTCGGGAGCGATAGCAACCAGCACGTCACCGCCACGGGCGACACGGTCAACGTCGCGAGCCGACTGCTCGCGGTCGCGGCGGACGCCAATGCCCGCCTGGCGCTCAGCGCCGAGCTGGCGCACGCGGCCGGGATCGACCTGTCGGAGGGAACGTTCGAGGGCCGAACCGCGGCGATCCGCGGCCGCAGCCGGCCCCTCGAGGTCTGGCTGAGCCACCCGCGCGCGGCTGAGCCGTAGCCCCACCCCCGAGCGAGCGTCGCCCGCGCCGAGGCTCGCGCCGACTCTGTGACCCGGATCACAGTCGCCCCCGGCCGGCCGGTGCATCGTCCCTGCATCGCAACGGGAGATATCTCATGACGACCACCTCGACGAAGAGCGCGATCCTGGCCGGTCTCGCCCTCGCGGCTCTGGCGACCGTTCCCGGACGTGCCGAAGCGCGCGGGTTCGGACATGGAGGCTTCGGGCACCATGGCGGCTTCCACCACGGCTTCCACCACGGGGGGGTCCACCACGGCCACCATCACCGCTTCGGCGGCCATGGCTGGTGGAGCCCGGCGGGCGGCTACTTCGGCGACTGCCGCCTGATCTTCAGCCCCGTCCGGGGCCGCTACGAGCGGCTCTGCCGCTGAGACGTCCCCTCGTTGGAGGACCGGTCAGGCCGGTCGGCCGGCGAACCGAGACCACGCGCATCCGGCCGCTCCTGGGCGGCCGGACAGCCTCGGGCGGCTTCTCCGCCGATCCCGACGGCCACGCCCCCGAAGGAGCATCGCCCGTGCAGCACCATGGCCTACGCGTCCTCCTCGTCGATGACGACGCGGACGTGCAGCACGACGTTTCCGTCTACCTCGGCGAGCACGGTGTCGACGTGGTGCCGGTAACGACCCGGGCCGAAGCGCGCGCGCAGATCGCGGATCCGTCGCAGTTCGACTTGGTCGTACTCAACCTCCGCCCGGGCGCGGAGAACGGGCTCGACCTGCTGCGGGATCTGCGCGCGAGGAGCGATCTTCCGGTCATCCTGACCACGGCACACCGCTGCGAGGAATTCGATCGCGTGCTCGGCCTCGAACTCGGTGCGGACGACTACATCGTCAAACCCTACGGCCTCCGCGAATTCCTGGCGCGCGTCCGCGTCGTGCTCCGCCGCGTCGCGGCGCAGACCTCGTCCCGTCCGACGGAGGCGCCGTGCCGGCGCTTCGACGGCTGGGTCCTCAATCGTCGGCGCCGGCGCCTGATCAATCCCGAAGGTGAGGAGGTCATCCTGGGTAAGCGCGAATACGCGCTCCTGGCGGCGTTCCTCGACGCGCCCCAGCGGCCGCTCAGCCGCGAGTACCTGCTGCAGGTCACGCGCGTCCACGACGACGTCTTCGATCGCTGCATCGACGTGCAGATCCTGCGTCTGCGCCGGAAGATCGAGCGCAGGCCCAGCGACCCGAAGCTCATCCTGACCGAGCGCGGGATCGGCTACGTCTTCGCCGCCGCGGTCGAGAACACGTCGCACTAGGGCCGTCCCGACCGCGTCGCGCCGCTCTGAAGGAGCGGCGACCCCGGTCCGGACAGCCGCGCATCGCAGCCTCCCGAGCAAGGGGTCCACCACCGACCGCGCGGCGATCACCGGTGTCGTCCGTCGTCGCGGCCCGGGACGGTCCAGAAGACGCGCGTCAGCCCTTCACGAGCTTGCACGTGCTCTCGGAGAGCGGCTGGAACGCCTGGTCGCCCGGGATCGTCTTGAGGATCTTGTAGAAGTCCCACGGCCCCGTCGACTCCGCCGGGGATTTCACCTGGGCGAGGTACATGTCGTGCACCAGGCGGCCGTCCGGCCGGAGCGTGGCGTTGCGGGCGAAGAAGTCCTGGATCGGCAGCTCGCGCATCTTGGCCATCACCTTCAGGCCGTCATCCGTCCCGGCGGCCTCGGCCGCCTTCAGGAAGTGGAGCACCGCCGAATAGTCGCCGGCCTGGACCATGGTCGGCATCCGGCCGCCCATCCGCTCGCCGAAGCGCCGCGCGAAGGCACGGGTCTGCTCGTCCATGTCCCAGTAGAAGCCCGTCGTCAGGATCATGCCCTGCGCCGCCGGCAATCCGACGGAGTAGATGTCGGTCAGGAAGATGTTGAGGCCGCCCAGCCTCTGCCCGCCCTGCAGGATGCCGAACTCGCTCGCCTGCTTGATGGTGTTGATCGTGTCGGCGCCGGCGTTGGCCATGCCGATGATCTTCGCGCCCGACGCCTGCGCCTGCAGCAGGTAGGATGAGAAATCCGGATTGGGGAACGGGTGCTTGACCGACCCGAGCACCGTGCCGCCCTTGGCCTTCACGACGCGGGTGACCTGCGCCTCCAGGTCGTGCCCGAAGGTGTAGTCGGCCGTGATGAAGAACCACGTGTTCTTCGGATCATCCGCCAGCGCCGCGGCGGTTCCGGCCGCGAGCGAGTGGGTATCCCACGACCAGTGGGCGCCCGTCGGCGAGCACGCGGCGTTGGTCAGCGCCATGGAGCCGGCGCCGGAGTTGATGTCGATCTTGCCCTTGCTGCGCGCGACCTCGCGCACCGCGAGCCCGGCAACCGAGGAATTGGTGTCGAAGATCGCGTCGACGCCCTCGGTATCGAACCACCGGCGCGCGATCGACGAGGCGATGTCCGCCTTGTTCTGGTGATCGGCGAAGACCAGCTCGACCTTTCGACCGTTGATCGGGCGGCCGAAATCCTCCACCGCGAGCTGCGCGGCCGTCACGGAGCCGCGGCCGGCCAGATCCGAGTAGCCGCCGGACATGTCGGTCAGGATGCCGATCTTGATCCCGCCATCCGCGTACTGCGCGGAGGCTGGCAGGGCGGTCAGGGCGGCGGCGCCGAACGCGGCGGCCGCCATCCAAGGACGACGGATCATTGTTTCCTCCCCAGTCTCTTGTTCTTGAGCGGCTGCTCCGTGCCGGAAGGCCGGCGGTCCTTCGAAGCCGCGTCCCGTCGGTCTCAGAGATAGCTGCGGCCGTCTAGGTAGGCCTTGCGCCAGCGCCGGATCTCGACGCGCTCGAAGAGCCCGACCTTGTAGAACGGGTCCGCGTGGATGAGCGCCTCGGCCTCAGCGCGGGTCTCGACGTCGACGACGTACAGGCCGCCGCCGGCGTCGCTCCCGTCGTCGTTCAGCTTCGCGCCGCAGGCCAGAAGCCGGTCCTTGATCCGGTCGAGGTAGACGAGGTGCTCAGCCCGGTTCGCCTTGCGGATGTCCAGGCTTCCGGCCTTGTCGAAGGTCTCGATCATGTAGGGCATGGCACTCGTCCCGTCAGTTGGCCGCGATGGCAGAGGGATGCTGCGCCAGCGGCGTCACGCTGATCGCCATGTACGGGTAGAGCGGCAGCGAACTCAGGACCTGGTGGAGCTCGTCGTTCCCGGCCACGTCGAAGACACTGTAGTTCGCGTACTGCCCGGCGATGCGCCACAGGTGTCTCCATGTGCCGTCATGCTGGAGCTTCTCGGCGTAGGCCTTCTCCTCAGCCTTGAGGCGATCCGCTTCCGACTTCGGCAGCGACGCCGGAATGTTGACCTGCATGTGGACCATGTAGAGCATGACGTCGATCCTTTGCCGCCGGTCTTGCCGAGCGCGCCCGAGGTGAGATCTGCTGCGCCGTACAGTGCGGGCCGACGCCGAGACCCGGCCGCGGCCGACGCGGTACGGCCGAGGTTGGCGCGGTCCTGCCGTACGCGCCGAAGCGTCCGATGGCCAGACCGGATCAGGCATCGGCGCGGATCAGGTCGGCGGCCTTCTCGGCGATCATGAACACGGCGGCCTGGGTGTTGCCGGAGACGATGCGTGGCATGATCGAAGCATCCGCCACCCGCAGGCCGGCCACGCCGCGCACGCGCAGGCCCGGGTCCGTCACGGAACCCGGATCGCCGCCCATGCGGCACGTGCCGCAGATGTGGTAGATCGTCTGGCCGTCGCGGCGGGCGAAATCCAGCCAGTCCGCGTCGGTCCGGCAGTCCAGGCCGGGGTTGAGCTCGGCCCCGCGGAAGCGTGCCATCGGCGCCTGACCGACGATGGCACGCGCGATCTTCATGCCCTCGACCATCGCCCGGCGATCCTCCTCGGTGGCGAGGAAATTCGGGCGGATGGCGGGAGGCTCGAGCGGATCGGGCGACGCCGCGTGGATCGTCCCGCGCGATTCCGGCCGCAACTGCGTGACGCCGATCGTCATGCCGGGCAGGCGGTCAAGCTTGCGCTCGGCGGCGTTGGCGTAGCTCGCGTGCATGAAGAAGTACTGCACGTCGGGCCCGTCGAGCCCCGGTCGGGTGCGCACGAATCCGTGGGCGAGACCGGTCCCCAGCGCCAGGATACCCCGCCGCGTCGCGAGGTAGCGCGCTGCGGCGACGCCGAGGCGCAGGCCGCGGGTCTGCTCGTTCAGCGTCACCGGCAGGCGGACCCGCCAGTTCATGCGCGTGCAGTAATGGTCCATATAGTTGGCACCGACGCCGGGCAGCGCGGACCGCACCGCCACGCCGAGCCCGGTAAGGATCGCCGGGTCGCCGAGGCCCGACAGTTCCAGGATCTGCGGGGTCTGCGCCGCGCCCGCGGCGAGGATCACCTCCCCGCGGGAGCGGAACAGCCGCTCGCGGCCGCCGACCAGTGCCGCGACGCCGCTCGCCCGATCCACGTCGAAGGTCAGCCGCAGGACGTGCGCGTCGGTCACAACGGCGAGGTTCGGACGGGCCAGGGCCGGCCGCAGATAGGCGTCGGCGGCGCTGACCCGCCGCCCGCGCCGCTGGTTCACTTGGTAGTAGCCGAAGCCGTCCTGACTCGCCGCGTTGTAGTCGGGGTTGCGCGGGTGTCCCGCCGCCTCCGCGGCGGCGATGAAGGCCTCGGCGATCGCCGGCCGCTCGGCGACTTCCGTGAGCGGCAGAGGGCCGCCACGGGCGCGTAGCGGATCGGCCGCCCCGTCGTAATCCTCGAGCCTGCGGAAGTAGGGCAGCACGTCGGCGAAGCCCCAGCCGCGGCACCCGGCCTGCGCCCAGGCGTCGTAATCCTGCGGCTGCCCGCGCACGTAGATCATGCCGTTGATCAGCGTCGACCCGCCGAGTCCTCGGCCCCGCGGAACCGCGATCACGCGGCCGCCCGTCGCCTCCTCGGGTTCGGTCCGGAAGCGCCAGTTGTAGGACGGGTGCTGGAGCAGGCGGCTGAACCCGGCTGGGATCGCGACCCAGGGGCTGCGCGCCCGTCCCCCCGCCTCGAGGAGCAGCACCCGGCGCGTCCCGGACTCGGTCAGCCTGTTGGCCAGGACGCAGCCCGCGGTGCCGCCGCCCACGATGACGTAGTCGAAGTCGCCCGCCGCGACGGCGTCGTTGTCGGTCGATCCCACGGTGCGCCCCAAGTTCAGTCCCCGGATCCGGCCTCAGAGGGCACCCATGTGGCGGGCCATTAGGGCGATCTGGCGCTCCAGCATCGGCAGACCCCTCTGGATGCGGCAGCCCGCCGCCAGCGCGGCGGCGAGCAGCGGCGTGGTCTCCGGATCCATGATCGCCTCGGCGACGAACTGGCCGGCGTGGAGGGCGGTCAGATCGAACGGGGCGGCGTCCTGAGGGCGCATCCCGAGCGACGTACCGTTGACGAGGAGGTCGTGCTCCGCCTGTGCGCCCTCCGCGGCGACTGCCAGCGCGGGATAGGCGGCGCGCAGGCGATCCGCCAGCGCCCGGGCGCGGCCGGCGGTGCGGTTCAGGATCGTCAGGCGCGCGACGCCCGCCTCGGCGAGCGCGAACGCGATGGCGCTCGCCGCGCCGCCGGCCCCCGCGAGGGCCGCGCTCCGGCCCCTCGGCTCCAATCTCGACGCGCGCAGCGCCTCGACGAACCCGATCCCGTCGAGCATCGTGCCGACCATGCGCCCGTCCGCCTCCCGCCGGACGCAGTTGACCGCCCCGATCTGCTCGGCTTCGCGGGTCAGCGCGTCGCACAGGCCGGTCATCGCGGTCTTGTGCGGGACCGTGGCGATGAAGCCGCCGAAATTGCGCAGCTGCCGCAGCCCGTCCATCACGGCGGCGAGCCCGTCCGCCGTCACGTGCAGCGGGACGAGCACGCCGTCGACGCCGTGGCGGGCGAAGAGCGCCCCCATCACCTCGGGCGCCTTCACGTGGTAGATCGGGTCCGCCAGGATCCCGTAGACCCGGGTCCGCCCGGTGATCCCGGTCGCGGTGACCGCACTGCTCATGGCCGTCCTCCCGTCCATCGCCCGTCCCGACCGGTCCCGGCTCACGTCATGTAGAGGCCGCCGGCGACGTCGACGGTCTGGCCGGTGACGAAGCTGGCCTCGGCCGACGTCAGGTAGAGGGCGAGATCCGCGACCTCCTCGGGTGCGCCGAGGCGGCCCATCGGGGTCAGGCGCACCTGCTCGTCGTTGACGGCGCGGCCCACCGCCCGGACCATCGGGGTCTCGATCCGCCCCGGCGCGATCGCGTTGACGCGGATGCCGAACGGACCGAGCTCGGCCGCGAGGTGCTTGGTGAGCCCGATCAGCCCGGCCTTCGAGGCCGCGTAGTGGCAGGCGACGATCGGCGAGTGGGTCTTGCCCGCCACCGACGACATGTTGACGATCCAGCCGCGCCCGGCCGCGCACATCGCGGGCGCCAGCGCGCGGACGGTGTTGAACGCCCCCGTCAGGTTGACCGCGACGACGCGGTTCCACTCCGCCGGGTCCATCTCCCAGACCCGGTGGGCCGCCCCGTCGTGCTTGGGCGAGATGCCGGCGTTGTTGACCACCGTGTCGAACGCGCCGCCCATCGCGGCGGCGGCCTCCGACAGGGCCGCCTCGACCGCCGCGTAGTCGGCGACGTCGAGGCGCAGCGGCAGGGCGCGACCGCCTCCGCCCTCGATCGCCGCGACGGTCGCCACGACGTCGTCCGCGTTCACGTCGGCCACGCCCACCAGGGCGCCCCGCGCGCCGAACCCCTCCGCGATCGCCCGGCCGATCCCGCGGCCGGCCCCCGTGACGAGGACGCGCCGTCCGGCGTGGCTCGCGCGCCGGACGATCGCCTCGGGGTTCGTCTGCCGCTCGGTCATCTCAGATCCCCAGATAGGCGCGTCGGACGTGGTCGTTGTCGAGCAGGGCCGCGGACGCGTCGGCGAGGACGATCTCGCCGTTCTCCAGAACGTAGCCTCGGTCGGCCACCTGCAGCGTGTGGAACACGTTCTGCTCGACGATCAGGACGGTGGCGCCGGTCTTCACGATCCGGTCGACCACCGCGAAGACCTGCGCCACCACGATAGGCGCGAGGCCCAGCGAGGGCTCGTCGAACATCAGGAGCTTGGGACGGGCCATCATCCCGCGGGCGATGGCCACCATCTGCTGCTCGCCGCCCGAGAGGGAGCCGGCGTTCTGGTCGAGGCGCTCGCGCACTCGCGGGAACAGGTCGAGCACGTCCGCGAGCGTCTCCGACTGGCGCTCGCGCGCCGCGCGGCGGTAGGCGCCCATCAGCAGGTTTTCCCGCACCGTCATCTCGGGGAAGAGCTGGCGCCCCTCCGGGATCAGGGTGACGCCGCGCGCCACCATCTCGTGGCCCGAGAGCCGGGTTACGTCCTCGTCCTCGAACAGGATCCGGCCGCGGGTGGGCTTCACCAGGCCCGCGATGGTCCGCAGCGTCGTCGTCTTGCCGGCCCCGTTCGCGCCGACGATCGTCACCACCTCGCCGGCGCGCACCTCCAGCGAGACGGCGTGCAGGATGCTGGTCGCGCCGTAACCGGCATCCACGCGCTCAAGCGTGAGCATGGGCGAACTCCTTGCCGAGATACGCCTCGATCACGGCGGGGTCGCGCACCACGTCCTGCGGGCTGCCCTGGGCGATGATCTGCCCGGAACTCAGGACGATCACCCGGTCGGAAAGCGCCATCACCGCCTGCATGACGTGCTCGATCGCGATGATGCTGACGCCGGTGTCGCGGATCGACAGCATCAGGTCGATGGCGCGGCGCACGTCGGTCTGGTTGATGCCGGCCATGACCTCGTCGAGCAGCAGCACGCGCGGGCGCATCGCCATCACGCGGGCGACCTCGAGCCGCTTGAGGCCCCCGATGGTGAGGCCGCGCGCCTCGCTCCCGAGCCAGGGCGCGAGCCCCATCCGCTCGGCGGTCTCGCGCGCGACCGCCCGGGCTTCGCGGACGTCGCTGCGCCGGTGGAACGCGCCGACCATGATGTTCTCCTCGACCGTCATGGCCGCGAAGGGCTGCACGATCTGGAAGGTGCGGCCGACGCCGAGCGTCGCGAAATCCGACGGCCGGGCCGGCCGGTGCCACGTCCCGTCCGGCGCGCGGACGCTCACCGTGCCGGCATCGGGCTTGAGGAAGCCCGAGATCATGTTGAAGACGGTGGTCTTGCCCGCCCCGTTCGGGCCGATCAGGCCGAGGATCTCGCCCTCCCGGAGCGTGAATCCGACATCGTTGGTAACGTGAAGGCCGCCGAAGCGCTTCTGCAGCCCCTCGACCCGGACCAGGTCCGCGCCGACCGCCGGCCGCTCCGGGGCCCGCAGAACGGCCGGAACCGACGCCGCCTGCGCGCCGCGGCCGCCCGCCCCGGCCCGCGCGAAGCGGGACACGAGGCCCATCAGCCCGTTGGGCAGGAACAGAACGACGAGCACCAGAACGACGCCGTAGACGAGGCCGTGGAGCCCGAGGGCCTTGGCGCCGAGCCAGCCGCGGGCCAGCTCGGTGATCGGCACGAGGAGCAGCGCGCCGAGGAGCGGCCCGAACACCGTGCCGAGTCCGCCGATCAGCGCGAACATCGCGATCTGGATCGACAGGGTCAGCGAGAACATCGCCGCCGGCTCGATGAAGGTCAGGTACATGGCGTGGAAGGTGCCGACCATCGCGGTCAGCGCCCCAGACACCGCCACGGCGATGAGCCGCGCGCGCACCGTGCGCACGCCCGCGGCGCGCGCGGCCGATTCCCGCTCGCGGGTCGCGACGAGGTAGAAGCCGATCCGGTGGCTCCGCATCCACCACGCGACCGCCAGCGTCAGCAGGAGGAGCCCGAAGGCGATGGCCAGCGGCGGCCAGCGGTCCCGGAACACCATCCACGTCGAGCCGAACTTCAGCGGGATCATCAGTGCGGTGGCACCCCCGGTCAGGTCGCGGAAATGCAGGGCCAGCACGCGGAAGACTTCGAGGAAGGCGATGGTCGCCAGCGAGAAGAACGGTCCGTGCAGCCGGAAGCACGGGTAGCTGATCGCCAGCGCCACCAGGACGGCGAGGGCGGCGCCGGCCACCATGCCGATCCACGGGCTGGTCCCGGCACCGACGAGCAGCATCCCGCAATAGGCGCCGAGCCCGTAGAAGATGCCGTGGCCGAGAGAGAGCTGGCCGGCGTAGCCGCCGACGATGTTCCATGCGGTCGAGAGCGCCGCGAAGACGCAGATCGTGATGAAGACGTGGTAGATGAACGGGTTGCCGACCGCGACCGGCACGGCCACCAGGGACGCGAGGACGAGCGCCAGGGCCGCGGCAGCCCGGCGCGGGAACACGGACAATCCGGCGGACGGTGCGGCGGGGATCGGGATATCGGTCATCGCGGTCCCCTCACAGCGAGACGTGGGACAGCCGCAACTGCCGGCCGAAGAGGCCCGACGGCTTCAGGATCAGGATCGCCAGGAACACGCCGAAGACCGCGACCTCGCGCATGTCGGCGCCGACGTAGAAGCCCGTGACGCTGTCGATCAGGCCGATCAGGATCGCCCCGACGAAGGCGCCGCGAATCGAGCCGAGGCCGCCGAGCACGACGACCACGAAGGCGATCAGGACGAAGTAGGTGCCGCTGTTGGGGGAGGTCGGGTAGAGCGGCGCGATCAGCGCCGCCGCGACCCCGACGCAGGCCGCGCCGATGCCGAAGGTCAGGGCGTAGATCCGGTTCACGTCGATGCCCATCAGCTCGGCCGCGGCGCGGTTCTGGGCGACCGCCCGGATCGCACGCCCGGTGCGGGTGCGCGCCAGGAACGTCTGGAGCGCCGCCACGAGCACGATCGCCGCGCCGAGGATCACCACCTGCCCGAGGAGCACCCGGACCGGCCCGATCTGGACCGGCTGGCGCAGGCCCGACGGCGGCGTGTTGGCGATGTCCGCTCCGAAGACGAGAAGGGCGAGATTGATGAGGACCGTCGAGAGGCCGACCGTGGCGAAGATCTGGATGTGGTGGTCGCCCGCGGCGAGCAGCGGCTGGATCAGAAACCGCTGGGTCAGCGCACCCAGCAGGAACAGGATCGGCACGACGATGATCAGGGCGGCGAACGGGTGCAGGCCGAGCCCGGTGACGGCGAGGTAGGTCAGGTACATCCCGACCATCAGGAACTCACCGTGAGCGAAGTTGACGACCTTCACGATGCCGAAGATCAAGGTCAGCCCGACGCTGACAATCGCGAACAGGCCGCCGAGCATCACCCCGTTGGCGAGCACCTGGAGGAAGACGTCCATCCTCGATCTCCGTGACGGCGACGCGGTTACTTGCGCATCTCCAGGGGCGCGACGGCGGCGCTGTCGGGATAGACGGTGACGAGCTTGCCGCCCTGCCACTGCATGCCCATCATCGCGGCGCGCTCGTTCTGATTGTTCTTGCCGAACTTGAGCCCGTAGCCGACCGCGGTGACGCCGTCCTTCACGTCGATGCCCTGGGCCGCCTTGACGACGGTGTCGGGCTCGAAGCCCTTCGCCTTGCCGACGGCCTCGAGGATGAGCTTGGCGCCGACGTAGTTGTTGAGCGAGTGCCCGGAGCGGGGCGCGCTGCCGTACTTCTTCTGGTAGGCCGCGACGAAGTTCTCGATGCCGGGCGTGTACCGCGTGTTGACGAGATACTGGGTGAAGTCGGTGTCGAGCACGCCCTCGATGACCTTGTGGCCGACCGCGTCGGCGGTGGGCTGCATCGAGTATCCGCCGCCGCCGCCGATGATGGCGCCGGGCTTGAACCCCGCCTCGTTGGCCTGCTGGAGGAACAGCACGGAATCGTTCTGGTAGGACGTCTGGAGCAGGACGTCGATTCCGCGTCCTTTCAGGTCGAGGACCAGGGAGGACATGTCGACCGTCGAGGCCGGGTAGCCCTGCGCGGTCACGACGTTTAGCTTGGCCTGCGCGGCGAACTTCTTCTGGAAGCCCGCCACCGACGTTCCGTAGCTCGAATCCTCGTAGATGATGCCGATCTTCAGGTCTTCGGGCTTCTTGCCCAGCCCGGCCGCGACCTTGCTGACGATCATCTCCACCGCGAGCTTGGCCATGTCCTCGGCCGTCGGGTTGGTGCGGTAGAGATACTGCAGCCCGCGCCCGGTGACTTCCTCGGCCACCGCGCCGAGCTCGAAATACGGGATGCCCGACAGCTCGGCCACTTGGCTCGCGGCGATCGAGCGGGCGGACGAGTAGGACCCGAAGATCGCCACCACCTTCTCCAGCGAGATGAGGCGGCGCGCCTCGCCGATTGCTTGGTTGTTGTCGACCGCGTCGCCGCGGGCGAGGACGACCTTCTGGCCCTGGACACCGCCCGCGGCATTGATCTCGTCGACGGCGATCTCGACGCCCCGCGCGCTCTCTTCGCCCAGGAGCGCGAGCTGGCCGCTGAACGGGTAGAGCGCGCCGAACTTCACGTCGGCGGCCTGGGCCGTCGTCTCGGCCGTCGAGTGGGCCGCGGCGCCCAGCACGAGGGCGGCGGCGAGTGCACGCGCCAGAACTCTCATCGTTTCCTCCCGTGTCAGTCGTCGGCCCGGCGCTTCGTGCGCCTTCTCGTCGGGCCGGTCGGCGGCGTCAGTAGGCGAGAGCGTCCTTGCCCTCGAAGCTGGTGATCGGCGGGTACGCACGCTGGTCGGTGATGACGTCGATCACCGTCACGGCGCCTCCGGCGAGGGCGTCCCGCAGCGCCGGCGCGAGATCCTCGGGGCGCTCGACGCGCGTTCCGGCGCAGCCGCAGGCCCGGGCGATGGCGGCATGGTCCACCGCCTCGAAATCGCAGACGTCGGTGAAGTCGCCGAACAGGCTCAGCTCCGCGTGCTTCTGGTAGCCGAGGATCTGATTGTTCAGGACGACGACGATGACGGGCAGCCGCATGCGCCGCGCCGTCTCCAGCTCCGACCAGACGTGGCCGAAGCCGCCATCGCCGGTCACGCAGATCACGGGCGCGTCCGGTCGCGCGGCCTTGGCGCCGAGGGCGAAGGGCAGGCCCCAGCCGAGACCGGCGATGCCGCGCGGGGTCAGGAAGCGCTGGCCGGCCTTCCGCGCCGTCAGGAAATTGGCGATCCAGATCGAGGCGTAGCTCGCGTCGGCCACGACGATCGTCTCGGGATCCGTCGCCGCGTCGATCTCGGCCATGATCCGCTCGGGCCGGATCGGAACGGCCCCCATGTCGACGAGGCGGGCCATGTCGCCGGCCTGGGCCTCCCGGGCGCGGGTGATGGTGTCGTCGAGGGCCGCGCGGCGGCCTTCCAGCCCCGACAGGTCGCGCTGCCGAAGCGCCTCGGCGAGGGCAGCGAGGGTCAGCTTGGCGTCGCCGACGAGGCGCAGCGCCTCGTAGTTGCGGCCGACCTCGCCGCCGTCGACGTCGAGATGAATGAACCGGGCATCCGCCGGGTAGAGCGACCAGCTGTCGGTGCCGTTCTGGTTGGTGCGGTTGCCCACGAGGAGGACGACGTCGGCCTCGGTGACGAGCGCGCGCAGGTGGGACGAGCGCGACCGCGGCGCCATGAAGTAGCCGACGACGCCGACGGAGAGCGGGTCGGTCTCGGCGACGGCGCCCTTGCCCATCACCGTGGTGGCGACCGGCAGCCCGAGGGTCTGAAGCGCGGCGAGCTCCGGATAGGCGCCGGAGGAGTGGACACCGCCGCCCGCGATCACGAGGGGGCGCCGGGCCGCGGCGATCAGATCCGCGGCCTCCGCGACCCGGGCCGGATCGGCGACCGTGCGGTCGAGGGGGTAGGTCCCGAGGCTGGCGGACCGGCGCGGCGCGGCGGCCTCGAAGTCCGGCCGCTCGTCGAGCAGGTCCAGCGGCACCAGCAGCACCGCCGGTCCGGGGCGCCCGGAGGCCGCGGCCGCGAAGGCCATGTCGACGTAGTCGTCGAGGCGTTCGGCGACCGCGACTCGGCGCACCCACTTGGCGACGCCCGCGAAAAGAGCGAGGTGATCGAGCTCCTGGAAGGCGTTCCGATCGGTGAAGCGGCGGTGGACGTCCTGAACGATCGCCACCACCGGGATGGACGCTTTCAGGGCTTCCGCGAGCCCCGGAACCAGCAGGGTCGCGGCGGGACCGTTCTGGGCCGCGACCACCGCGACCCGGCCCGAGATCCGCGCGTAGGCGTCGGCCATCGCGGCGCCGGCGTTCTCGGTGCGGTAGCCGATCTGGCGAATGCCGTGATGCGGGGCGGCGAGGAACAGCGCCGACGGGATGCTCTGGCCGAACACGTCGCGGACACCGTGCCGGTGGAGCGCCGCGGCGAGGGCGTGGGCGCCGGTCATGTTGGCGCGCTCGGACGTCTCGGACATCAGCGGCTCCCCCGCGCGGCGTCGCCCATCGACAGGACGATCTTCCCGATGTGCTGGCCCCCATCCATGCGGGCATGGGCCTCGGCGACCCGCTCGAAGGGGAACACGGAATCGATCGGCGGCCGTGCCCGCCCCGCCGCGAGCAGCGGCAGGACATGCTCCGCGAGAGCATCGGCGAGGCGGGCCTTCAGGGCGACCGGACGGGCCCGCAGCGTCGAGCCCGTCAGCGTCACCCGCTTCATCAGGAGCGGCTGGAAATCGATCTCCGCCACCCGCGAACCCTGCTGGAACGCGATCTGCGCGATGCGCCCGTCGACCGCCACGGCGTCGAGGTTGCGGGCGATGTAGGCGCCGCCGACCATGTCGAGGATCACGTCGGGCCCGCTCCCGTCGGTGGCGGCCCGGGCCGCGGCGACGAAATCCTCCCGCCGGTAATCGATGGCGGCGTCCGCGCCGAGCTTGAGGCAGGCCGCGCACTTCTCCGGGGAACCCGCGGTGACGATCACCCGGGCGCCGCGCGCCTTCGCCAGCAGGATCGCCGTGGTGCCGATCCCCGAGGAACCACCGTGGATCAGCAGGCTCTCGCCCGCCTGCAGCCGGGCGCGCTCGAACACGTTGCTCCAGACGGTGAAGTAGGTCTCCGGGATCGCCCCCGCCTCGACCGCCGGGACACCGTCCGGCACGGGCAGCGCGACCGCCTCGTCGACGACGGCCCACTCGGCATAGGCGCCGCTATGGACCAGCGCCATCACCCGGTCGCCGGGCCTGAAGCGCCCCGCGCCGGGCCCGAGCGCCTCGACGATACCGGCGAGTTCGAGCCCGAGGACGTCGGAGGCGCCGGGTGGGGGCGGATAGCGGCCCTCGCGCTGCATCACGTCCGGACGGTTGATGCCCGCGGCCTCGACGCGCACGAGCAGCTGTCCCGGGCCCGGTTCCGGGCGGGGCCGCTCGACGATCCGGAGGACTTCGGGGCCGCCCTGTCCGCCGGCGATCACGGCTCGCATCGTGGTGCTCATCGCTCGGCCCCCTGGATCTCCACCGCTTCGGGAAGAAGCAGCACCTTCATGGCCTGCCGGCTGCGCGCCAGATCGAGCGCCGCCCGGGCTTCCGCGAGGGGGCGTCGATGCGTGATCAGAGCCTCCAGCGTCCCCGCATGCGCCACGAGGAGCGCGAGCGCGGCGTCGAAGGCGCGCGCCGTCGTGTCGTGGGCCGCGCGCAGCTGCTTCTTGCTGCGCACGAAGTCTGTCAGGTCGAGATCGAGGGATCCCGAGTGAATGCCGGCCACCACCATCACACCGCCCGAACGCAGCACGCCCATCCCCTCGACCACCGATCGGGCGGATCCCGTCGCCTCGATCACCCGGTCGGCCTCTCCGTCGAAGGTGCGCCGAACGGCGTCATCCAGGCCGGCGCCGGCGAGATCGACCGTCGCGCGGATGCCGATCCGGCGGGCGAGGTCGAGGCGCGCGGTGTCGTCGAGACCGGCGAGCAGCACGTCCGCGCCCCGGTGCTGCGCCACGAAGGCGATGCAGAGGCCGATCGGACCCGGCCCGAGCACCGCCACGCGGTCGCCCGGCCTGACCTCCGCCACGTCCACCGCGTTGACCGCGACCGCCAGCGGCTCGGCCAGGGCCGCGACGGTCAGCGGCATCCCGTCGGGCAGGCGGCGGCAATTGTCGGCCGGGACGACGACCTGCTCGGCGAAGGCCCCGTCGGCGTGGAGACCGACGATCCGCCGGCCCTGGCAATCCTGCGGCCGCTCGGCCGCGCAGGCCGCGCAGGCGCCGCACGGCACAGTCGGCCAGCAGGTGACACGGTCGCCGACGGCGAGCGCGGACACGCCGGCTCCCACCGCCCGGACCGTCCCGGCGAACTCGTGGCCGAGGGTGACCGGCATGAAGGGGGTCATGAACGCGTAGCCGGGCGTCCACTCGAAGGCGTGGATGTCGCTGCCGCAGATGCCGGCCGCGGCGACCGCGACGGTCACGCGGCCCGCCCCCGGAGCGGCGGGTGCATCGACGTGGACGAGGTCCGTTCCGAAGGCGGCCGTCGCCTTGCGCAACGCAAGCATTTCCGTCCCCTGTCCCCCGCCGTGCCTCGCGGCCCGGCGGCCTGCCTCGCGGCGCGAGCCGTCGACGCGACATGTAATTTGTTATAACAAACATCGGTCGAAGGGGAGGAATATGTCAAGCGCTCCGGCGGCCGAAACGGAAACCGGCGAAATTTTGCCGGACTGGGTCCGGCCGATCGTCAAGGAGAGCCTGAGCGAGCGCGCCTACCGCGAGCTGCGCGTCGCGCTGATGCGCGGGCAGTTGCGACCCGACACGCGCCTGCGCCTTCGGCCGATGTCGGCCCGGTTCGGCATCAGCGCGACGCCCATGCGCGAGGCCCTGCTCCGGCTCGTCGCCGAGAAGGCGCTCGCCCTCGACGCGCGCGGGAGCGTCGTCGTGCCCCGGCTGACCCTGGATCAGCTCCTGGAGATCCGGGCGATCCGCACCGATCTCGAGGGGCGCGCCGCCGCCGCCGGGGCCGCCAAGCGCGCGGCCGAGGTCGACGCGCTGGAGGCGATCCACGCGCAGATCTCGCAGTGCCACGCGAGCCGCGACTTCGCGCGCGCGGTGAACCTCAACACCGAGTTTCACCTGACGCTGTGCAAGCTCGGACAGATGCCGATCCTGTACGAGATCGTGGAGCGGCTGTGGGTACGCTGCGGCCCGATCCTGTCGCACCTCTACGATGACGGCGTTCCCGACTGGGAACCGCACCCCCATCGGCGCATCATCGACGCCCTGCGCCGCGGCGACGCGGACGCGGCCCGGGATGCCGTGCGCGAGGATATCGAGCGCGGCGGGAGCGGTCTGTTTGCGCATGTCCGCGCGACCGCCAACGGGTAATAACCGGTTCGCGGGGACAGCAGGATCGATCGACGCCGGTTGCGGTCGAGCGGTCGTGTCCAGCGGCTCCGGGCTAGGCGTTTGTGAGCGAGCGTCCCGGATGCGCCGGGGCACCGCGCGTCCTGCAGTTGCCGAATGCCGAAGCGCGGCTATTCTGCGTCCATGCGCGCCGATCTCGCCGTCCTCGCTCTGGTCTTCGCAGCCACGGGTGCGCGCGCAGCAGCAGCTTCCGACTGTCCCCGAGTTGCTGACGGCCGAGGCGAACGCTGCGCGCGCCTGCGAAGGCACCGGAGATCCCGCCATCACGCGAGAGCAATGTCGGCTGCGCGCTCGGCTGAGCGGGCGCCTGGCCCAGGCGGGCTATTGCTGGGGCCGTAAGGGGCAGGCGGACGAGAAGAAGGAATGGCATGCCTGCCAGCCGGACTCGATCTACGAGGATGACATCGAGGCGGTGCAGCGCTGAGCGGCTGCCTCCGTCGTCGAAGGCAGCCTCGCCGCCCGAAGGTCCGTTCGACGGTCTACGGCGGCAGCCCGCTCCGTCGATGTCGACGCGCGGGGCGCGATCCCTCCCAGTGCGGACGCGCGCCTGGCTGAAGGACCGGCTTGCGGTCGGGTCAGAGCGAAGCCCGGAAGGAAACGCTTGGCGCCAGCGAGCATGATGGCGCAGCGCGACTCCTCGGCCGTTCTGCGAGCCCGCAACGCCGCCCCTGGCCGTCGGCGCCTCGATCCCAGTCAGTCTCGTCCGCGCGGCACGCGTGCTCTGACTTCACCGGCTGTCCGACGCGTGGGGCGAGGTCGGCACGCTCCGATCGTGCGATCCAGGGCTGCCGATCTGGTCCATGTCGTGATCGCGTGTTCGCGGTAGGTGTCGGTTCGGCATTCACCGGATCGCGGCCACCGGACCGGACGCATCGCCTGAACGCCCGCGCATTAGAGCCCGCTCAGAAGGCATGATTAGCATTGCCATGCCCAATGTACCAAGCTCATAGGTGATTATTATCAGAAAATCTTGTTCGAGCCCGATATACGAGATCTTACACGGCCTGACCTCCGTGATATTTTCGCTTTTAAACGCCACTAAAGATCTTGAAACGCTCATGCAGAGTGTTAGACCGCCTTCGTTGTTCAAGGCCACGACAACGATACGGTCGCCATCGATGATTATCACGATCAAGGGCAGGCTTTTTGCGCTTATCGCGGCATTAGGTACACTTCTCATGGGGTCAGCAGCGCTCAGTAACTATGCGCTCTACAATAACTACAGGGGCCTCGAGTCGATCTACGCCGACAGGGTCATGCCGCTCAGCCAGTTCGGCGCCATGCGCGATGCCTTCGATGCCATCCTCACCGCGGCGCGGGATTTCGAATTCCACTCGATCCAGGCGCCGGAAGCCGCGACGATCCTCGATCGCCAGCTGGCACGGGCGAAGGAAGCCTGGGCCGCCTACCTGACCACCTATCTCACACCCGAGGAGACACAGCTCGTCGCGCACCTGACGCCGCAATTCGATCGGGACGTGGCGATCGTCTTCGGTCTCGTTCGCGCCTTGACGAACGGGGAACCCGACGCCGTGACCGTTGCCCGAAACAACCTACTTCGCGCGATGGGCCCGACGACGGCGGCCATCGGCGAGCTGTCCGACCTGCAAGTCCGTGAGGCCCGCGCCGAGTTCGAACGCGCGGAGGCGATGGCGCAGCGCCTCCGCATCATGCTCTTCGCGACACTCGCCGCCGCCGCCCTCGCGGTCGGGTACGGCATCCGCGTGATCCTCATCCAAGTCACCCGCCCGATCGGCCGCACGACGGCGACGATGACCCGTCTCGCCGCGGGCGACCTCGACGCGCGGATCGACGTGGCGCTCCGCGGCGACGAGATCGGCGCGATGCTCAGGGCCATCCAGGTCTTCAAAGACGCGCTCGTCGCGAAGCGCGCGGCGGACGCCGCCGCCGCCGCCGAGGCCGCCACGAAGGCACACCGCGCCGAGGTCATGGACCGCGCCACGCAGACGTTCCGCGCCCGGATGGAGCGCCTGACCGCGGCGTTGTCCAGCAGCGCCGCGGCCATGGAGGCTGCCGCCGCGACCATCGACCGGAACGCCGGACAGACCGCGACGCAGTTGCTTCAGGTTTCCTCGGCAGCCGAACAGACATCGGTCCACGTGCAGACCGTGGCGGCCGCCAGCGAGGAACTGGCGACGTCGATCGGGGCGATCAACGGTCAGATCACGCGCTCCTCGGACATGGCGCGGCGCGCCGCGTCCGAGGCGACGGAGACCAACACGCTCGTGATGAGCCTCGCCGACGGCGCCGAGCGGATCGGCACCGTGATCAGCCTGATCGCCGGGATCGCCGCGCAGACGAACCTGCTCGCGCTCAATGCCACCATCGAGGCGGCCCGCGCCGGGGAGGCGGGACGCGGCTTCGCCGTCGTCGCGACCGAGGTGAAGGAGCTGGCGGCGCAGACCGTCCGGGCGACCGAGACCATCTCCGATCAGGTCGCGACCATCCAGAAGGAGACGCACCGCGCGGTCGATGTCATCCAGGCGATCACCGCATCCGTCCTGGACCTTCGGACCATCGCGACGAGCGTCGCGGCCTCGATGGAAGAGCAGGAGGCGGTGACGCAGGAAATCGTGCGGAACGTCAGCCAGGCCGCCGACGGCACGCAGGCGGTCACGGTCACGATCGGGACCATCACGGAGGCCGCCGGGGAGACCGGCCGGACCGCGGCCGTGGCGCTTGACGCGGCCACCGCCCTGTCGCGGCAATCGGAGACCCTGAACGCCGCGGTCGCGGATTTTCTGGCGGCGGTGCAGGCTGCCTGAGACGGCGCGCTCAGCCGTCTGGCAATCCGGGGTGCTGCGGCAGGCGCATCAGCGGCGCGCCGACGCGCAGGATCGATCCGACGGCGAGCTCCGGGCAGAGCGTGAAGCCGGAGGGCGCCAGCACCACGATGGTGGAGCCGTGCTCGAACCAGCCCATCTCGGCGCCCTTCGCGAGGTGCGTCGCGGTGGGCAGGTTCCGCCCACCGGTCTCCCGCAGGGCGAGCCCCTGGGGCAGGAAACCGAGGCGCAGCCCGGCGACGAGGATGGCCGCCACCGGCACCAGCGTCACCGCGTGCCCGCCCTCAGCGAGGCGCAGGCGCAGGACCGCGCGCTCGTTCCGGCAAAACAGCGCCTCGACGCGCTTCAGGGCGATCGGGTTCACGTTCCAAGTGTCGCCCCAGATGTGCCGTACCGACTCGACGCGGAGGTCGTGCGGGGCGTGGAAGCGATGGTACATCCCGGCCGTCAGCCGTAGGGTGGCGTAGCAGCCCCCCTCGTGGGCGCGCGCCAGCGCGGCGTCCCCGCCCAGCAGGTCGGCGAGCGGGTAGGACAGGCCCTTGATTTGGAACAGGCGGCCGGCCTCGATGCGGCCGTGCGCCCCCAGGATCGCGTCGCAGGGGCTCGTCAGCAGAGCCGGATCGGCCGCGATCGGCCGTGCGCCGGGGCGCAGGGCCCGCACGAAGGCGGCGTGAAGGCTGGGGAAGCGCGCCTCCCGCGCGTCGCGGAGATCGACGTCGCAGAACAGCCGCCAGGTCGCGATCGAGAGGTCCCGGATCAGCGGCTGCTCGATCCGGCTGAACCAGCCCATGAACCGGGTCGCGAGGCGGCGCGGCAGACGATTCGTCAGCAGGAAGTTGAGATCCTCCTGCGCGCCGACGCGCGCCAAGAGTGTCCGCAGCCGAGATCCCGCAACCGTCATCATGCCGTGAACCGTCTCCGGTAGGGCGCGGGGCGATGTCCGCGCTCCTCATCACCCTGTCCGCCACCACCGCCGCCGCGGTTCTCGCGCTGCCCCGGGCGGCCGAGCGCCTGCAGCTCTCGCTGGCGAAGCACCGCTCGCTCACGGGCCACGCCCGCATGGCCCGGCGCGTCGCCGGGCTGATCCCGCACTATTCCTATTCGGAGCGCGCCTTCTTCCGGTCGGACGATCCGGGCGAGGCGGTGGCGCGCCGCCGCGAGGCCGGCTTCGCCCGGCTCTCCGACCTGTTCCGGGCTCGCTTCGCCAGGACACGGGCCGAGACCGAGGCGGTCCGCGACGGGCTCTCGGACCTCCAGTTCACCGGGCTCTACCGGGTGCCGTTCCAGTACGCCCGGCACGTGCGCGCGCATCTCGGCACCGGCGCCTTCGCGGCCGCGGCGGAAGGCGTCACCGTCACGGATCTCGACGGCAACGTCTTCTACGATCTCGCCGGCTCGTACGGCGTGAACCTGTTCGGCGTCGACTTCTACCGGGCCTGCCTGGACGAGGGCGCCGCGCGGGTCTCGGCGCTGGGCCCCGTGCTCGGACCGCTCCACCCGGTCGTCACCGGAAACGTCGCGCGGCTGAGGGCGATCTCGGGCCTCGACGAGGTGTCGTTCCACATGTCCGGCACCGAGGCGGTGATGCAGGCCGTGCGGCTCGCCCGCTACCACACCGGCCGCCGGCGGATCGTCCGCCTGTGCGGCGCCTATCACGGCTGGTGGGGCGAGGTGCAGCCGGGCATCGGCAACCCGGTCCCGACCCGCGACACGCTCACGCTCGCCGACATGTCCGAGCGGACGCTGCGGGTGCTCGCCACCCGCCGCGACGTCGCCTGCGTCCTGGTCAACCCGCTCCAGGCCATGCACCCGAATGCCGGCGCGCCGGCCGATTCCGCGCTGGTCGACAGCGGCCGCAGGGCGGCCTTCGACCGCGCCGCCTACACCAAGTGGCTTCACGAACTCCGGGCGGTGTGCAGCGCCCGCGGCATCGTGCTGATCCTCGACGAGGTCTTCCTCGGATTCCGGCTGGCCCGCGGCGGCGCGCAGGCGTATTTCGGCCTGCGCGCCGACATGGTCACCTACGGCAAGACCCTGGGGGGCGGCCTGCCGGTCGGCGTCCTCTGCGGGCGCGCCGACCTGATGCGCCGGTACAGGGAGGACCGTCCCGTCGACATCTGCTTCGCGCGGGGCACCTTCAACGCCCATCCCTACGTGATGGGAGCGATGGGCGTGTTCCTCGACCGGCTGGACAGCCCGGCGGTGGCCGCTCTCTACGCCGACCTCGACGCGACCTGGGACGCGCGCGCGCGTCACCTGAACGCCCGGCTGGCGGAGGCCGGCCTGCCGGTGCGGGTCGCCAACATGTCGACGGTGTGGACGGTCCTGTACACCGAGCCGTCGCGCTACAACTGGATGCTGCAATTCTACCTGCGCGCCGAGGGGCTGGCCCTGTCGTGGGTCGGGACCGGCCGGATGATCTTCAGCCTCGCCTACGACGACGCGGCCTTCGAGGCCGTCGCGACGCGCTTCGTGGCGGCGGCGCGGGCCATGCGGGCGGATGGCTGGTGGGAGGGCGGCGGTCCGAGCGACAGGGCGATCCGCCGGTCGATCCTGCGCGAGGTCGCGGCCATCCGCCTGGGCAAGCTCGGCGACCGCCTGGGTCTGCGCGCGCCGGATCGAGCCTGAACGGGGTGCCGGCCGCGCGGGGCCGGCACCCGGGATCCGATCTCAGGCGCCGCGCTCGTGCGGCTCCTGCTCCTCGACGAACTCACCGTGCATCAGGGCGAGGGGCGCCTTGTGGTAGAGCTTGATGTCGTGGAACGGGTCCGTGAGGATCTTGGTCACCCAGACGAGGCCGGTCTGGACGTCGCGCTGCACGAAGAGCTGGACCATCCGGAACAGCAGGCCGGCGAGCGCCAGCCACAGCCAGATCCAGCCGACATTGCGGATCAGGTCGGCGGTGCTCTGATGGGGCGCGATCAGGCCGAACAGGCTCGGGTCGAAGTAGAGCGGGAGGGGGGCCAGCGCCCAGATCGCCAGCAGCACGATCTTGCGCTGCAGGTTGTAGCCGACCTTGATCTCCTCCTTGTGCTCGTGGGTCGCGTCGTTGACGTGGTCGTAGCCCTTGGGCTCGAAGAACAGGTGGCCGGCCTGCCGGGACGTCATCGCCACCAGCCAGCCGATCAGCGCCGCCGTGGCCGGGTCCCTGAACGCCAGGGCGTAGGCCACCAGGAAGCTGATCGCGCTCACCACGTGCAAGCTCTGATTGACGCGGTTGTGGTGGTAGTAGCGGTGGTCGTCCCAGCGCTGGATGCGCAGCGCCTCCAGAAAGCTCGCCATGATGTGCGTCCCCGATCGAAGGTTGTGGTGGGCTGGTCGAAGCTGACGCGCGCTCAGGCGGCGCGCTTGCGCAGGCGGACGAGGGAGAAGTGGCCGAGCGGCGGGAGCGCGCGGCGCTCGACGAGTTCCACCGGCGCGCCGGCGGCCCAGGCCGCGTAGCGCTCCCAGGCGAACTCGGTCCGCCAGCCGAGGCGGCTCGTCATCGGGGCGAGGGTGCGCTCCACCGCGCGCCGCAGGCCGGCCTCGGCACCGATCCGCGTGGTGATCACGATCTCTCCGCCCGGGCGCAGCACCCGGGCGAACTCGTCCAGCGCCGCCTCGGGATTGGGGACCGCCGTCACGACGTACTGCGCCACCACGACGTCGAACGAGGCGTCCGGGAAGTCGAGCTGCTCGGCATCCATGACGGCGAGGCGCTCGACGTTGCGCAGGCGCAGCCGGGCCACGCGCTGGCGCGCCTTCTCCAGCATGGGCGCCGAGATGTCGATGCCGACGATGCTGCGGGCGCGCCGGTAGGCGGGCAGCGACAGGCCGGTGCCGACGCCGACTTCGAGGATCCGGCCGCCGATCCGCTCGGCGGCGGCCGCCGCCAGGGTGCGGCCCTGCGCGAAGACGGGCCCGAAGACGAGATCGTAGACCGGGGCCCAGCGGCCGTAGGCCTTGGCGACGCCGTCGCGGTCGAGATCGGGCCCGAGGGTGCCCGCGCGCGTGGAACCGGTGTCGTGCATTCCGAGGGCCATGGGCGTCCTGTCTGGTAATCGGCTGGGTCGGCGGGGCGACTCGCTTCGACCGTCGGCTGCAGGTCTGAGGCGGGCGTTCACCAGCTCAGTTCACGTCGCCGCGCGTCCGCTTGGTCAAACCGCGATCCGGTCAAGGGCTCGCGCTTGTCCGCCCGGGGCACCCCGAGAACGCCGAGTGGCGTCGCGAAAAGGCAGGGAGCGGTCAGGATGGGCGTGGGAGGCGGGATCTCGATCATGCCACGCCGCCCGGATCATCAACGACCCCACGCCGCCTCTCCGCAAAAGTCTTTCCGCCGGCAAAGCTATGTCGCTCGTTTGACAAGCTTGTGACATATCCGTCAAACACACCTACGCATATTCGATTTGCTGGCAAAATACTGATGTGCGACGCGCCAAATCTATGCGCGATCGGCAATATGCGATTCTGCCAGCTGCCTGAACTTGCCCGGCGCGGAATGCCTCGATTGCGCGTCGGTCGCGCGTCCGCACTTCGCACACACCGTGTTCACGATGCTCCGAACACCCTGCCGTTGCGGCCTCGTCGCAGATCCCGAGATGCGCGATGATTTGAGAGCGGGAAGCCTGCAGGTCGCGCCTTCGACATCTTCTCGCCCTGATATCGACGAGATGTGACGCGGTATCCCCAGCAGGACAGGGCGCGACGACGCGCCGAAGGAGTGTTTCGCGTGATCGAGATTTTGCGGCGTCAGACAATCGCGGTCGCGGCCATCGCCGGGATCGCTCTCAGCGCCGGGCAGGTGCGGGCCGCGCAGTGCGGCAACACCGCGGCCGGCTTCGATGCGTGGAAGCGGCAATTCGCCGAGGAGGCGCGCGGCCGGGCCAGCGCGGCCAGCCTCGCGGCGCTGCAGAACACGACCTACTCGACCGCCACCATCTCGGCGGACCGGGGCCAGCACAGCTTCAAGCTGTCGCTGGACCAGTTCCTCGCCAAGCGCGGCGGCCCGACCATCGTCAAGCGGGGCCGCGCCCTGAAGCAGCAGAACGCGGCCCTCTTCGACTCGATCGAGCAGCGCTACGGCGTGCCGCCGGGCCCGCTCCTGGCGATCTGGGGCATGGAGACCGGCTTCGGCGCCGTGCGCGGCAACGTCAACACGCTCTCCGCTGTGGCGACGCTCGCCTACGATTGCCGCCGCTCCGAGTACTTCACGGACCAGCTCTACGCCGCGCTGACCCTGGTCGATCGCGGACTGCTGACGCCGAACACCCGCGGCGCGGCCCACGGCGAAGTCGGCCACACCCAATTTCTGCCGAAGAACGTGCTGGCCTACGGCACCGGCGACCTGAACAACGTCGGTGCGGCCTTGTCGTCCACGGCCAACTTCCTCAAGGCCCATGGCTGGCGGGCCGGCGCGGGCTACCAGCCCGGCGAGCCGAATTTCGCGGCGATCCAGGGCTGGAACGCGGCACCCGTCTACGAGAAGGCGATCGCGCTGCTCGGGCGCCAGATCGACAACGATTAGCAGTATTGCGGTCGTAGATAGACCGATACGAACTGCGAAAACTGCGGCGGCGCCCGAAAATGGTCCCGATCGGGCCAAGATCGACCATCGCGTCGCCCCACAAAAGCCGGCCCGACCCCGCTGTCTCAGTCTGAGCGGGGCCGGTCCGCCCGCCGCGACTCCTCCCACTCCGGAGAGCGGCAGCCGGGACGCCCCGCCTCGCGACGAGGAGCATGGGCAACCGCGATGGCTGTCGAATCCGTGCCGCTGGACGGCGCCAAGACCCGGAACGCGCGCAACGCGTGGCTCGCGCCCCTGACGGTGCTCACCGGCGTTGTGACGATGGCCGCACTCGGGAGCAGCGTCCTGCATCGCGCCCCGGTCCCGGCAGCCGGCATCGAGAGCGCACGGACGAAAGCGCCGGTGCCCGCACCGGCCGCAGAGGACAGGGCCGAGATCGCCGCCGCCGAACCGGCGACCACCGTGTCGCCCGATGCCGACCGCGAGACGATCGACGATCCCCACTCGCGCTGGGCCTGGAATCGGATCGCCCCGCCGTCGCTGACGCCCGAACCCGCGCCCGAAGGGGGCGCCGAGGCCAGTGCCCAGCCAGGGATGCAGACCGCGGAGACGCCACCAGGGGCGATGGTCGTCCCGCTGCCGATCCCGCGCCCACCCGAATTCCGCGCGCCCGCGGGTCCTGGACTCGCCCGGCGTTCCGACCGGCGCATGGCGCGCCGCGAATTGCCGCCGGCAGCGCAGCCCGCGCCGCAGCCCGAGGAGCGCTCGTTCCTCGAGAAGCTGTTCGGCATCGAGCGCGGGCCGGCCCTGGCCTACACGGCGCTGGAGAGCAAGCCGGCCGACGTCGCGCCGCCGCCGCAGCGCGTCTCGCCACCGCTGGCCCCGTCCCGGGATCCAGGCCCCACGGCCGGCATCGCGGTCTACAACATCGCCGCCAAGACCGTGACCCTGCCGAACGGCGAGCGCCTGGAGGCTCATTCCGGGCTCGGCGAGGGTCTGGACGATCCGCGCCTCGTCAATGTGCGGATGCGCGGGCCGACGCCGCCCGGCACCTACGACCTCACCGAGCGCGAGCGGCCGTTCCACGGTGTGCGGGCGATCCGCCTCACGGCGATCGGCGGCAACGAGGCCGTCTACGGCCGCGTCGGCCTGCTGGCGCACACCTACATGCTGGGCCCGCGCGGGGATTCGAACGGCTGCGTCTCGTTCCGCGATTACGACCGATTCCTCCAGGCCTACCTGCGCGGCGAGGTCCAGCGGCTGGTGGTCGTCAGCGGCACGCAGGACCCGCTGCCGAGCCTCGCCGCCGGCACGGTCACGACCCGCATGGCCCGCAACGGCGGCTGAGGCCGGGTCGTCCGCGACAACCGCCGCAAGCGCGCTGAGGGTCTACCAGCACTGCTCCCTCGGCGCTTGGAACCGGCCGCGCCGGCCCGCAGAACGCGGCGGCGGCGCGTAACGGTGCCGAGGCCCGCGACTCCCCAGTCCAGATTATGCCTGCACAACGATCGGCGGCCGCGGCCGTCCTCGCCCTCCTGATGCTCCCGCTTCTCCTGGCCGTGGACCGGGCCTGGAGCGCGTCCGCGCCGGACCACGTCGGGGCGGCGGTTGTCGGTGCCCACTTGGCGGACCGGATCGTCGGCACCTGGGAGCTCGTCTCCTACAAGATCGAGGACAAGGAGACCGGCAAGCTCATCGACGCCATGGGCGGCACGCCGCGCGGACGCGTCATCTTCACCAAGGACGGCTGGGTCGCGTTCAACCTCGAGGGCACCGCGCGCAAGCCCGCGACCACCGACGCCGAGCGGGCGGCGCTGATGAAGACCCTCGTGGCCTATATCGGACGCTACCGGATCGAGGGGGACCAGTGGGTTACCAGCGTGCAGACAGCCTGGGCGCCCGAATGGGTCGGCACCGAGCAGCGGCGCACCATCCACGTCGACGGCGACTACGCCGACGTCACGACCCCGTGGCGCGTGATGCCCAACTGGGATGACGGCCGCCTGTCGCGCAGCATCATCCGGTTCAAGCACATCCCGTAGATTCGAGTTTCCGCGGCGCCGGCCGACGGTTGCGGGCGGTCGAGCGGCCCGATGCAAGTCTAACGGCGGGTCGCCGCGATGGCCACCGTTCGTCGCGGCGGGCTGACAGTACGGCGGCAATTGCAACCCCGGTGGTGATTGTCCTTTCAGGCCTCGTCCTCTATGAGGCCACCATCAATCTGCTGAGCCAAGCCAGCCAGCATCTTCCCGCCCAACCGGCAATCGCGCCACCGCGCGAGCGAGGTCTTGAACCGGAGATCCGTTCTCCGGCGTGATCGCGCGCCCATGTGGAGGGAAGAACTCTGCGTCGCGCGAGCGCGTCCCTTTGTCCCGCGATCCGTGCGTGCCGAGGACGATGGGAGCGGTGCAGACCGGCGCAGGACCGTCGCGTCGGGTCGTGCGAGACCGCGAGCGTGCCGCGACGGGGATGGGGAAACGATCCGGAAGGCCGGACGGGCGAGAATCGCGCCTGTCGCATCGAGTGTCTTCCGTACGCGGCGCGGCCAATCGGCCGGTCCGGTACGCAAAAGCGGGATCTGCCCATGCGTGGCGACGACGAGAACCAACACCTGCGCGACCGCCGGGCCGCGAACGTGCTGCCCCTGAGCCGGCGGCGGCTCCTCGGCACGGCCGCGACCGGCCTGGCGCTGGCGGCCGTTCCGGGGGCGCTTGCCCTGGCCGACGGCGCGGACGGCAAGGTCGATGTGCTTCTGATCGGCGGCGGAATCATGAGCGCGACGCTGGGCGTCTGGCTGAACGCGCTGGAGCCGAACTGGTCGATCCAGATGGTCGAACGGCTCGATCAGGTCGCCCTGGAGAGCTCGAACGGCTGGAACAATGCCGGAACCGGCCACTCGGCCCTGGCGGAATTGAACTACACGCCGGAGAAGAAGAATGGCCAGATCGAGATCGCCAAGGCGGTGGAGATCAACGAGGCGTTCCAGGTGACCCGGCAGTTCCTGGCTCACCAGGTCAAGACCGGCGTGATGACGGACCCGCGCGCCTTCATCAACTACACGCCCCACATGAGCTTCGTCTGGGGTGACGACAACATCGCCTACCTGAAGAAGCGCTGGGAGGCCCTCAAAGCGAGCCCGCTCTTCGCCGGCATGGAGTATTCGGAGGATCCGGAGCAGCTCCGCAAGTGGGTCCCCCTGATGATGGAGGGCCGCGACCCGAAGCAGAAGGTCGCCGGGACTTGGTCGCCGCTCGGGACCGACTGCGAGTGGGGCGAGGTGACCCGCCAGTACGTCGCCCACCTTCAGAAGCAGCCGAGCTTCAACCTCCGTCTCTCGACCGAGGTCGAGAGCATGACCAAGAACGGCAACGGCTCGTGGCGGGTGACCGCCAAGAACCTGAAGGACGGGACGCGCCGGACGGTCGACGCCAAGTTCGTCTTCATCGGCGCCGGGGGTGGCGCCCTGCACCTCCTGCAGAAATCCGGCATCCCCGAGGGCGACGATTACGCCGGCTTCCCGGTGGGCGGCTCGTTCCTGATCAACGACAATCCCGACGTCGCCACGCTCCACCTCGCCAAGGCGTACGGCAAGGCGTCCGTCGGCTCCCCGCCGATGTCGGTGCCGCATCTCGACACCCGCGTGCTCGACGGCAAGCGCGTGATCCTGTTCGGCCCCTTCGCGACCTTCTCGACCAAGTTCCTCAAGGAGGGCTCGTACTTCGACCTCCTCAGCTCGACCACCACCAGCAACCTCTGGCCGATGATGAAGGTCGGCGTCGACGAGTTCCCGCTGGTCGAGTACCTCGCGGGGCAGCTGATGCTGTCGGACGACGACCGCATCGCGGCTCTGCGCGCGTACTTCCCGAAGGCCAAGAAGGAGGAGTGGCGCCTCTGGCAGGCGGGGCAGCGTGTGCAGATCATCAAGCGCGACCCGAACAAGGGCGGCGTGCTGAAGCTCGGCACCGAGATCGTCAACGCCAAGGATGGCAGCGTCGCGGCCCTCCTCGGGGCCTCGCCCGGTGCCTCCACGGCGGCGCCGATCATGCTCCAGGTCTTGGAGAAGGTGTTTGCCCAGAAGGTCGCCACGCCGGAATGGCAGGCGAAGATCCGGGAGATCATCCCCAGCTACGGCACGAGGCTCAACGACGATCCCGACCGTGTCGCCCGCGCGTGGGCCGACACGAGCGCGCAGCTCCAGCTCCCGACCCCGCCGCAGATCGACCGGGCCGTGCTGAAGCCGGTCGCGACCGGCAGCACCGTGCTCAACAGCAGCCCACGCCGGTGAAGGAGCCGGTTCACGACCTCGCACCGTGAGCGCTGCGTCCCGGGGCGTCGCCGTTCGTGCGCCCCCGGCACCGCGGTGGCCGGCAACCATCTTAGCCGGGCACCGCGATTGCCGAGGAGCGCTCAGAGCCCGACCCGCCCCAGGGCCGGCAGCTTGATCCCGGGCCGCCGCAGGTCGATCCCGGCGACGCCGCCGAGCAGGTTCAGCTCAAGGCCCTCGACCCAGCCGACCGTCAGGCCGGCATACCCGCCGAGGTTGAGGCGGATGCCGGTGCGGGAGGGAGTCAGACCGATCCAGCGCCCGTCGTAGGGGAAATCTTTGCCGATCGCGGTGGTCGGAAGGCTCTCGTGGATCTCCGGAACCGCCGCCATGACCGCGGCCACGAAGGTGTTGGAGTTCGGACCAGGCCAGACGACGTAGTCGCCGGGCCGGCTGTAGCGGTACTCGGCCACGGCCTGCCGGATCCGCGGGAGCATCGCCTCGGCCGCGGGCCCGTCGGCCGCGAACACGATCGTCGGCGGGTTTCCGAACCAGCGCCCGTCCGGCACGAATCGGTCGACCCAGATCGGCTGGCCCCAGGCCGTGTAGTCGAACCGGCTGTAGGCGCGGGCGCCGCGCTCCTTGACGACGATCCAGCTGTGCGTCGCCACGATGCCGCGCCAGCTCACGGTCCGCGCCGAGAAGATGCGCAGCACGGCGCCGGGATGCGCGTCCGCGCGCGGCAGCAGGCCGGCACTGGACCGATCCGCCAGACGCCAGTCACCGCTCGCGCGCGTCGCGTAGAGCAGCGCTGAGACCGCCACCGGCACGAGGAAGAGCGCGGCGAACGCGAGGAGGGCGATCCTGAACAGGGTCACGGGCGGTCCGGCGGGGGAGGGGGATAGAATCCGGATGTAGGTATCGATCGCACCCGCGAAACTGCGACCGACGCGACCCGGGGCTGCTCGCGCGTCAGAGCGGGGAGGCGAGGGCGTCCAGCAGCAGCGTCGCGGCGAGGAGATCGGCGCACCCGCCGGGGCTCAGGCGCGCGGCCACGAAGGCGCGGTGGATCGCCGCCGCGCGCGTGCGCCACGCGGGAGCCGCGATGCCGCCGGCGTCGAGAAAGGACGCGGCGGCCGTCCGCGCGCCGACGAGGCCGTCGGCGCCGCCGCGGTGCAGGAGATTCGTGTCGTCGACGACCGCGAGCAGCGCGAAGAAGCAGTGCACGCGCGCCGCCTCGGGATCGTCGGGGGCGCAGGATCGGCCGAAGCGGAGGGCGGGAAGGCCGACGGCGCGGATGGTCGGGAACCCCGCCGCGGCCTCGGCGCTGGCGCCGCCGACCCCGAAGCGCCGCGCCGCGCGGCCGCCGTGGCTGACGGCCGAGACCGGCGCCCGGGTGATGGCCGGCCCCCAGAAATGACCGACCGTCTCGGCCAGCGCCTCGGCGCCCGCGCGCTCCGCACCACGCCGCGCGCCTCGCAATCCCGCCGCGGCGCAGATCAGGCCCAGCGAGAAGATGGCGCCCCGATGCGCGTTGACGCCGTCCGTCGCCCGCATCATCGCGGTCTCGGCGGTCAGACCGATGGCCCGCAGCTCCGCCAACTCCGCATCGCGGGCACCCGCCGCGGCCAGCTCGGCGAAGTACGGCCGGATCGCCGCCGCGCTGCGGCGGAGCGTCTCCGCATCCATGTCGTCGTGGCTGCCGGAATCGACCGGACTCACGAGGCCGGGCTTGGGCCAAGTCTCCAGTTCACCGATGAGCGCCGCGTGCGCGAGGTCAGCGACGCGCACGGCCCAGGGCGGGTCGGCGGAGTCCCGGTCGGTACCCGGCGTCGTGAGGCTCTGATCGTCGCGCAGGGTCGGGCCTCCTCAGGGGTTCGCCGGCGTGGCCGAAGCGGCGTCGGGCGGCCCGACGTATACCGCATGGGGGCACCCGCGCATCCGCGTGGTACTCCGCGCAGGAACGCCCGCGCGGCCCTAGAAGGAACCGACGAAGCGCTCGGGCAGGTGCCACAGGTCGGGCGAATGGATCGCACTCTTGCGCTCGATCGCGTCGGCGAAGATCCGCTTCGTCGTCTCGAAATGGGCCTCGCCCGGCCGCATCTGAACGGGACGGCGCGGGATCCGGGCAACATCCGCCTTCACGAAGGCCAGGAACTCGGTCGGGTCGATGGCGTGGTGGGAGTTCGGGATGCCGATCGGCGCGGCCGCGTTCCGCTTCTGCTGGCGCCTGAAGAGTATGTCGTGATCCAGATACGCCAGGTGGAACAGGAACAGGTCGCGAAAAGCGGGGCGGTGATCCTGGATCAGGCAGTGGAAGCCGACATGCCAGTCGACCCGCTCCGACACGATGGTGGCCTTGCACAGGGTCGATATCGGACGGATGAATCGTCGCTGGCCGGAGACGGGCGCCGCGACGTCGATCGGGGCCTCGCCCTGGACGTGCATGACATCGGCCCCGAACAGATCGAGGATCGGTGGCAGCGACCGCGCGGCGATGTAGTCTGTGAGGTTGGGCGATACGTCCGGATCGGGAAGGACCAGCTCGTCGCTATCCGCATAGAGAACATATTTGAAGCCGATGAACAGGGATGCGCAGAAATCCCTGACGGTGTGGGCGCGCTCCCACTCGTTCAGGGGCAGCCTCGGCAGCCGGATGACGTTCGCGCGCAGTCCGGTTGTCGAGCCGTCGTCGGAACCGTGGTCGAGGATATAACAGTTTTCGGCCCCGACTTGCCGCTCGTAGTGCCTCACCCAGAGCGGAAGCATGGTCCTTTCGTTATAGACCATGGTAACGGCTGCGAGCGGCCTCTTGTGCAACGGATTTCCTTCCCGCCGACGCGGCATTCACCGCGCTTCAAGAGCGCATTCGCGAAGCGTTTGTTCGGAGCTTAGATGCAATGGATCGTGCGCAGCAACTGCTCAGGTCGCTAGCTAAGGATGCCCGCATCGTCGAGGTTGGCCCGAGCTTCAGTCCCCTCGCGCCGAAGCGCGACGGCTGGAACACGTTCGTCATCGATCACGCGCCGCGCGCCGAGCTCATCGAGAAGTATCACGACCAGACAGTCGACCGGATCGAGGAGGTCGATTTCGTCTGGACGGGGGGCTCGATCGCGGACGCCGTCCCAGTCGACCAGCATGGGACATTCGACGCGTTCATCGCGAGCCACGTCATCGAGCACACCACCGACGTGGTGACCTTCCTGCGCGCCGCCGAGACGCTGCTCCGGCCAGACGGCGTGGTGATCCTGGCCGTGCCCGACAAGCGCAAATGCTTCGATTTCTACCGCTCCATCACCGGGACGGCGGACGCGATCGCGGCATTCCTGGAGAAGCGGAACCGCCATACGGTCCGTACCCACATCGACTACGCCCTGAGCATGGCGCTCAAGGACGACGGCACGGTCGGCGCGTGGTCGGGCCGCGACACGCGGCCGGCCATCCCGGCCAACCCGCTGACCGACGAGCCGCAATGGCTCGGCGCCGCGCAGCTGCCGCACTACGCCGACGCCCATGCCTGGGTGTTCGTGCCGGCGAGCTTCAACCTGATGATCCTGGAACTGTCGCAGCTGGGCTACATCGATCTGCGCGTCGAGGATTCCCTCGACATGGACGCGACGGAGTTCTTCGTGTGGCTCCGCAGGGGACGCGAGCATCTGTCGCCGGACGAGATCCGCGAGCGGCGCACCGCGCTGATGCAGCGCGCCATCGTCGAACTGGCGGAACAGGTGCAGCAACTGCCCGAGACGTCCTTCATCCATATGGCCTCGGCGGGAGCCCTGCGGGACCAGCTCCTCAAGGCGACTTACAGGACCGACGCGCTTCGGACGGTGCTGGCGGCGCTGCGCGCCAGCATCGGCCGCTTCGGGCTGGATCGAGCCAAATTCAAGCGCCTCATCGGCGCGGCGAGCCAGAAGGTCCCGGGGAATCTCTCGGCGGCGGTCCAGCACAAGATCCTCCTGACCGAGGCGACCAAGATCCTCGACGGCATCACGGATTCCGCCGCCGAGGTGGACGACCGGGACCCCGCCGTCATCGACACCGCCGTCCTGGTCGCGCCGCTCGGCGCGGCCCAGTTCGGGGATCCGCTGCTCGCCGCCGAACTCGAGCGCGAGCGCCAGCGCGCCCGGGCCGTCCGCACGGTGCTGGACGCCGTGCTCGGAAGCCTGCGCCGCCGCGCCCTCGACAGGAAGCGGTTCCGGCACCTCGTCACGCAGGCGGCCGCGCGGACGCCGAATGACGGCCCCGAATCCGCCCGCCACGCGGTGCTGTCCGAGGAATCGCGGCGGGTCCTCGGCTTGCCGGTCGCCTGAAACCGAGCACGGCGGCGACCACGCGGCGAGCCCGACCGATCTTCAGGCCGCCGAGGCGACCGCCGGGGAGATCCGCTTGCGGGCCTTCTTGTCCTCGGTGCTGCTCACGAACGCCTGCGCCTCCTCCTTGCGCTCGAAGACGTGCGGCGCGACCCCGCGCCTGTTCAGGGCCTCCTCCATCTTGAGGCGCAGGAAGGCACTCGTCGCGTAGCGGGTAGTGGTGGCGTAGTAGTTCGCCTGCAGATACTGGACCATGCCGGCGTAATCGTCGACCAGGTTCTCGTTGAGCCGGAAACCGTCGTGGTTGATCACGGCGTTGACCCGCTGGCCCGCCTTCCGGCAGGCCTCGACGATGGTCATGCGCAGCTCGTCCATGTCGCCCTTCACCCGGCAGTACCAGCCTTCCAGGTTGACGAAGAGGATGTTGCGCTCGCCGTCGTAGCTGACGCGAGACTTCAGATCGAGGTTGAGCAGGTCCGAGATCAGCTCCATCGGCTCGTCGCGGAAGATGCGCGGATCCATCGGCACCGGATTGCGCACCACGGGCGCGAAATCCATGTGGGCGAGGATGTCGCGCTCGATGTCGATCCCCGGCGCGACCTCGATCAGCTCCAAGCCCTCCGAAGTCAGCTGGAAGACGCAGCGCTCGGTCACGTAGAGGACCGGCTGCGACCGCTCCACCGCGTAGGGCCCCGAGAAGGTGTTCTGCTGGACCTGGGTGACGAACTTGCGGGCCTTGCCCTCGTTCACGATGCGCACCTGACCGTCGCTCACCGCGATCTCCAGGCCGCCGGCCGTGAACGTCCCGGCGAACACGACGGTCCGGGCGTTCTGCGAGATGTTGATGAAGCCGCCGCAGCCGTTCAGCTTGCCGCCGAACCGCGAGGTGTTGACGTTGCCGGCCGCGTCGCATTCGGCCATGCCCAGGCAGGTCATGTCGAGGCCGCCGCCGTCGTAGAAGTCGAACATCTGGTTCTGGTCGATGATGCAGTCGGCGTTGGTGGCGGCACCGAAGCTCGACCCGGAGGCCAGCACCCCGCCGACCGCGCCCGCCTCGGTGGTGAGCGTGATGTAGGGAGTGATCTTCTCCTCGTTGGCGACCGACGAGATGCCCTCCGGCGCTCCGACGCCGAGATTGACGACGCCGTTCGGCGGCAGCTCGAAGGCGGCGCGGCGCGCGATGATCTTGCGCTCGTTGAGCGCCATCCGCTTGATGCCGGTTACCGGGACCCGGATCTCGCCGGCCAGCGCCGCGTCGTGCATCACGCCGTAGTTCATCCGGTGCATCTCGGGCTCGGCGACCACCACGCAGTCGACGAGGATGCCGGGGACGCGAACGTCCTTCGGCAGCAGGTAGCCGTCGTCGACGATGCGCTCGACCTGGGCGATGACGATGCCGCCGTTGTTGCGCGCCGCCATGGCCTGCGCGAGGCAGTCCAGGGTCAGCGCCTCCTTCTCGTAGGAGAGGTTGCCCGACGGGTCGGCCGAGGTGGCCCGGATGAAGGCCACGTCGATCTTGGTCGCCGTGTAGAACAACCACTCCTCGCCATCGACCTCCACGAGCTTGACGATGTCCTCGGTGGTCAGCTCGTTGACCTTGGCGCCCCCGTGACGCGGATCGACGTAGGTCTTCAGGCCGACCTTCGAGAACAGGCCCGGCTGGCCCGCCGCGCAGGCGCGGTAGAGCTGAGAGATCACGCCCTGGGGCAGGTTGTAGCCGCGGATCAGGTTGTCCTGGGCGGCCTTGGCGACCTTGGGCATGCGGCCGAAATTGGCCGCGATGACCCGCGTGAGGAGGCCGTCATGGTGCAGGCGGCCGGTTCCGAGCCCTTTGCTGTCGCCGGCCCCCGCCGTCATGATCAGTGTCAGGCCGCGCGGCGATCCCGTGTCGACGAACCGCTTCTCGAGAGCTGCGTGCAGGGCCTCCGGGATGCAGCTCTGGACGAACCCCGTGGTGGTCACGACGTCGTTCTCGCGGATCAGCGCGATCGCCTCTTCCGCCGAGATGACCTTGTTCTTCCTCATGGAGCCCGTGATCCTCCCCGGCACCTTGAGGAGCGGCCGGCCGTGATGCCCGTCGCCTCCGACTGTGCCATGCGCCGCCCCCGTGGTGCCGGAACGTCTCGGCCCCGGGGATCGGCTGAGTTTTGAATACGATCGTTATTGCACCGCATCAATATTTGCGGCACTGCACGAGGGCACATGCCGGCGCCGTGACAGTACTCCGAAAATTCAGTTCGGCGCTCCTGAAAAACTCTTCGGTCCACGATCAGAAAAATTGCTCGGTATCCGTGCCCGTCGGCCGCCTGTGCTCCTCCGCACGCGATTTTCACGGTCCGCGTGTGCCGGCTCACCGCGACGTCGCCCGAACCGGTGTCTGTCAGTCTCGACACGACAGGAGGCGATCATGAACCGAGATCCGAGAGCGCGGGGCCGGCAGGCCGACGGCAACGCCCGGCCGGCGGAAGCTAACCGCGATACCGACGCCCGCGCACGCGAGGCGGTGGTGGATGCCTGGCGGCGTGCACTCCACCGGATGCGCGAGCGGCGCGCCGCCCAGGACAGCGTCGATCCGGGCCGCTGAGGCCGGAGCAGGGCCAGGAGGCTCAGTCCGGCGACCGGTTGCGGCGCGGGACCGGAAGGCCGGATCGGCCCCCGACGTCGCCCGAATGGGGACGGGGACCGACCCTTTTTCTCTACTTGGCGCGACGCGGCGGGAGCGGCACAGCGTGGGCAACGAACGGGGAGTATGTGAGCCGATGGACGACGACGTCGCAGACGGCATGGACGGCGGCGACGCGAGCTCCGCGGCGGCTCAGGAGGCGAACGGGATCGCCTTCCTGCTGGCGAGCGCCGCCTACCTGACGCTCGCGGACGCGCATCTCCGGCGAGAAGGGCCGGAGGGACTCGCCCTCATGGACGAGATCGAGGACCGGATCACCGAGGCGCTGCGGAGCTTCGTCGAGGAGACGTCCTACGAGGACGCGCGGCCGGACATTCTCCAGCACGCGACACGCAAGGTCCGCGCCCTGCTCGAAGCGGGGCGCTCGCTGGCGCCGGAAATGCGGCGATTCCAGTAGGCGCCGGCCCGGACCGGACCGAGCGGCGCCGCGCTCCGGCCGACCGTGCTCAGGCGCCCGGTCGCGACCGCTTCGCGAAGCCGATATCGGCCGCCACCCCGGCGAGCCGACCGGGATCGCGGTCCTTGCGCTCGCTGTAGCGGTCCACGAGGTAATCGGCGCACTCGCGGGTCAGCAGCGTGAACTTCATCAGCTCCTCGCACACGTCGACGACCCGGTCGTAGAGCGGCCCCGGCCTCATGCGGCCGGCCTCGTCGAACTCCTTGTAGGCCATTGGCACCGAGGACTGGTTGGGGATCGTGATCATCCGCATCCAGCGGCCGAGGACGCGCAGGGCATTCACGGCGTTGAAGCTCTGGGACCCGCCCGAGACCTGCATCACCGCCAGGGTCCGGCCCTGCGTCGGCCGCAGGCTCCCCTCCGACAGGGGCAGCCAGTCGATCTGGCTCTTCATCACCCCGGTCAGGGCGCCGTGCCGCTCGGGCGAGACCCAGACCTGCCCCTCGGACCAGGCCGAGAGGGCGCGGATCTCCCGCACCTTCGGATGGTCGGCGGTCGCGTCGTCGGGCAGCGGCAGGCCATCGGCGTGGTAGATGCGGACCTCGCCGCCCATCGCCTCCAGGAGCCGCGCGGCCTCGTAGGCCAGGAACCGGCTGAAGGAGCATTCGCGGAGCGACCCGTACAGGATCAGGAAGCGCGGCGCGTGCGAGAGCGGGATCCCCCGACCGGCCCCGTCGGTCGGCGCCGCGAAATGCGCCGCGCTGAGATTCGGCAGGCCGTCGCGGACCGAGGGGGCGGGGGCAGGGCTCTTGCTCACCGGGACGCTTTCTCATACGTTCAAACAATCATTTGAAGATTGTCGGGAAAATGGACGACGTGCAAGCCCTGGCGGCGTTCGCGGCCCTGGCGCAGGAGCACAGGCTGCGGCTGGTGCAGGCCCTGGTGAGAGCCGGTCCGGAGGGCCTCGCCTCCGGCACGCTGGCCGAGGCGGTCGGCGTGTCGGCCGCGACGGTGTCGCATCACCTGAAGGAATTGAGCCGCGCCGGGCTGGTCGGTTCGCGACGCGACGGTCGCTCCATCCTCTACAGTGCCGCCTACCCGGTGCTGGCCGATCTGATCGCGTTCCTGATGCGCGATTGCTGCCAGGGCCGCGTGGAGATCTGCATGCCGGCGGCGGAGACCCTGGCCGCCTGCCTCAGCCCCTCGGGAGACACAGCACATGCCTGAGCCGTTCGACGTCGTGATCTACCACAACCCGGCCTGCGGCACGTCGCGCAACACCCTCGCGATGATCCGGAATGCCGGGATCGAGCCCCACGTGATCGAGTATCTCAAGACGCCGCCGGCCCGCGCGCTGCTGCTGCAGCTCCTCGACCGCGCCGGGTTGTCGGTGCGGGACGTGCTCCGGGAGAAGGGCACGCCCTACGCCGAGCTCAACCTCGGCGACCCGGACCTGACCGACTGGCAGTTGCTCGACGCCGTCGCGGCGCATCCGATCCTGCTCAACCGGCCGCTCGTGGTCACACCGAAAGGCGTACGCCTGTGTCGCCCGTCGGAGGCGGTGCTGGATCTCCTGCCGCCGCAGCGGGGCGGGTTCGTGAAGGAGGACGGCGAGCCGGTGGTCGACGAGCAGGGCCGCCGTGTCGCCACGGCCTGAGCGCCCGCGGGCCGTGGCGGCGGCGGTCCGGACATGAGCGAAGCCAGCCGCTGGCCGGTGATCGCCGCACTCGGCGTCGTGGAGATCCTGGCCTGGGGCTCGTCGTTCTACCTTCCGGCGGTGATGGCGGCCCCCATCGCGGAGAGTACCGGCTGGCCGCTCGCCTGGGTGGTCGGCGGACTGGCCTTCGGCCTCCTCGTCGCGGCCCTCGCCTCGCCGCATGTCGGGGCGGCGATCCACCGGAGCGGCGGGCGGCCGGTCCTGGCCCTCGCGGCGCTGCTTCTCGCCGCCGGGCTGACCGTTGTGGCCGTGGCGCCGAACCTGCCGATCTACCTCGCCGGCTGGCTGATCCTCGGCGCCGGCATGGGCTGCGGCCTGTACGATCCCGCCTTCGCGACCCTGGGTCGGCTCTACGGCGCGGCCGCGCGGCCGGCCATCACCACGCTGACCCTCTGGGGCGGGTTCGCCAGCACCGTGTGCTGGCCGCTGTCGGCCTTCCTGGTGGCCCATGTCGGCTGGCGGGGCGCCTGCCTGACCTATGCCGGCCTGCACCTCGCGGTGACGCTGCCGCTGATCCTCGCGATGATCCCGCACGCGCCGGCACTTCCGGTCTCCGACGGGCCACAGGAGGCGGGGTCAGCGTCGCTGTCGACCCGGGAGCGCCGCGCGTTCCTGCTGTTCGCGGGGGTGCTGGTCCTCGGCGGCGCGATCATGTCCCAGGTCTCGGTCCATCTGCTCACCCTGCTGCAGGCGCGCGGCGTGTCGCTCGCCGCCGCCGTCTCGTACGGGGCACTGATCGGGCCCGCGCAGGTGAGCGCCCGCGTCGCCGAGATCTCGCTGAAGGGCCGGCACCACCCGCTCTGGACGCTGACGGCCGCCTTCGGCCTGATCGCCCTCGGGCTGTGGCTCCTCGCGGCCGGGCTGCCGGGCGTGGCGCTCTGGCTGGTGCTCTACGCGGGCGGCAACGGGATCTACTCGATCGCCCGCGGGACGGTGCCGCTCGCCCTGTTCGGCCCCGTGCGCTACCCGCTCGTGGTCGGCCGCCTCGCCCGGCCGGCGCTGGCCGCCCAGGCCCTGGCACCGCCGGCGGGCGCCGTGGTGCTCACGCATGCGGGACCGGGCGCCCTGTGGTGGCTGCTCCTCGCCCTGGCGCTCGCCGCCCTGGGCCTGATCGGGGCGCTGTGGCGCGCGCGGTGACGGCGCGCAGCCCGATCAGCGGATGCCGCCGTCGCGCAGGCGGTACCACGCGATGATCGCCGAGACGTACAGCCGGTTGAGCCCGTGGAGCGGCAGCGGCTCGATCGGCGTCAGCGGCAGGGGCAGGCTGTCGGCATCTCCGGTCGCGATGTAGCTGGCCATCGCCCGGCCCATCGCGGACTGGAGGCCGACGCCCCGGCCCTGGCAGCCGATATCGATGAGGAGCCCGGGCGCCGGCTCGTGGAGATGGGGCAGGTAGTCCCGGGTGATCGCGACGCGGCCGCACCAGCGATGGTCGAAGGCGATCCCGTCGAGCTGAGGGAAGAGCTTGCCGACGATCCGCTCGAGATGGGCCCAGTCGGCGGGGTCGCGCGGCTCCCGGAACGGACCGCGGCCGCCCATCAGCAGGCGCCCGGTATGGTCGAGGCGGAAGTAGAGCAGGAGCTTGCGCGTGTCCGAGGAGACGTGGCCTTCGGGCAGGATCGAGCGCCGCAGGTTGTCGGTCAGCGGCACCGTGGCGACCTGGAACGAGTTCGCCGCGATCACCGTCCGCGCGAGGTTCGGCCACAGGCCGCCCGTGTAGCCGTTGGTGCACAGCACGACCCGGCCGGTCGTCACTCGCTCGCCCTGGGCCGTGGTGACGGTCCAGCCCGATCCGGTCCGTTCGAGGCCGGTGACCGGCGATCCGCCGTGGATCGTGGCGCCGGCCTTCTGGGCGGCCCGCGCGAGGCCGCGGGCGTAGCTCAGGGGCTGGATCGCCCCGCCGCGGCCGTCGAGCCAGCCGCCGAGATAGCGGTCGGTCCCCAGCAGCTGCTCGGTCTCGGCCCTGTCGATGACGCGGGTGGGCGCGCCGAGATCCGCCCACTGGGCCGCCCGCTTGGCGACCTCGGCGAGCCCGGCCTCGGTGTGGGCGCCCTGGATCCAGCCGGCGCGGGAATGCGGCACGTCCATCCCGTGCCGGGCGATGAGATCGAACACGACGTCGGCAGTCCCGCCCGCGAAGCGCGCGAGCCGCTCGCCGCGCTCCCGACCGAACCGCGCGACGAGGTCGGCGGGATCGTACTTCAGGCCCGGGATGACTTGGCCGCCATTGCGACCGGACCCGCCGTAGCCGACCTCCTGCGCCTCGAGCACGACGGGTCGGATGCCGCGCTCGGCGAGATGCAGGGCGGTGGACAGGCCGCAGAACCCGCCGCCGACGATCACCACCTCGGCGAGGCCGGATCGGGCCAGCGGCGGCGTGTCCGGCGCGGGCGCCGCCGTCGTGGCCCAGAGCGAGGGTGCGAGCGGGAACGGTTCGGCCACGGCGTGTCCTAGAGCGGGTGCAGCACGCGCTGCAGGAAGTCCCGGGTACGCGGATTCTGCGGCCGGTTGAGGACCTCGGCGGCCGGCCCCTGCTCGACGAGGCGGCCGCCGTCGAGGAACAGGACCCGGTCGGCGACCTCGCGGGCGAAGCCGATCTCGTGGGTGACCACGAGCATCGTCATACCCTCGTCGGCGAGGGCGCGCATGACCTTCAGCACGTCGCCGACGAGTTCGGGATCGAGGGCCGAGGTCGGCTCGTCGAACAGGATCGCCTCCGGCCGCATGGCGAGCGCCCGGGCGATCGCCACGCGCTGCTGCTGCCCGCCGGAGAGCTCGTTCGGCCGGGCGTGCTCCTTGCCCGAGAGCCCGACCCGCGCGAGCAGGGCCCGCGCCCGCTCCTCGGCTTCAGCCCGGGGCTCGCCCTTCACGTGGATCGGCCCCTCGACGACGTTCTCGAGCGCGGTCCGGTTGGCGAACAGGTTGAACCGCTGGAAGACCATGGAGACCCGGGTGCGGATCGCCTTGATGCCGCGCTTGTCCCGATCAACCCGCTGCCCGTCGACGCGGATCTCGCCGCCGTCGTAGGCCTCGAGCCCGTTGATGCAGCGCAGGAGGGTCGACTTGCCGGATCCCGACGGCCCGATGATGCAGACCACCTCGCCCTTGGTGACCTCGGCCGAGACGCCCTTGATCACCTCCAGCGCGCCGTAATGCTTGCGGACGTCCTCCAGCACGATCATCGATGCCGCCCCTTCGCCTCGAAGTGGCGGACCAGCAGGATCAGCGGCAGGCTCAGCGCGAGGTACATCAGCGCCACCAGGGTGTAGACGCTGGTGTTCTTGAAGGTCGACGAGGCGATCAGCTTCCCCTGGAGCGCCAGCTCGGCGACCGTGATGGTCGAGGCCTGCGACGAGTCCTTGAGCATCATGATCATGATGTTGCCGTAGGGCGGCAGCGCGATCCGGATCGCCTGCGGCAGGATCACCCGCCGCATGGTCATGCCCCAGCCCATGCCGATCGACAGCGCCGCCTCGACCTGCCCGCGATCCACCGCCTCGATGCCGGCGCGGAAGTTCTCGGCCTGATAGGCCGAGTAGGCGATGCCGAGCCCGATGATCGCCGCTTGGACCGCCGTGAGCGACAGGCCGAAATCGGGCATCACGAAGTAGATGTAGAACAGCTGCACGATGATCGGGATGCCGCGCAGGATGTTGATCATCACCGCGCTGAAGCCCGACAGGATCGCGATGCCGGAAACCCGCATCACCGCCCAGACCAGCCCGAGGAGCGTCGAGACCACCAGGGACGCGATCGTGATCAGGATCGTGAGCTGCACGCCCTGCAGCAGGATCGGCAGGTAGTCCTGGGCGTCGGCGAGGAACTCGCGCATGAAGGTCAGGACCGGTCGGCCGACGGCGGCAGACCCCACTTGGTCAGGATCGCCTGGAGCGTCCCGTCGGCCTTCAGCTTGGCGAGCGCCTTGTCGATCTTGGCGAGGAGCTCGGTGTCGGTCTTGCGGACGCTGAGGCCGACCGAGGCGACGACGGTCGGCTTGAAGGTCTCGACGAGGCGGACGCCGGGAAACAGGCCCTGCTTGACGTAGTAGGCGAGGATCGGCGCGTCGGCGAAGCCGGCCTTCAGCCGCCCGGAATTGACGTCGCGGATGATGTCGGGGATCGCGTCGTAGATCTTCACCTCGTTGAAGAGGCCCGACTTCTTCAGCGGCTCGACGAAGGCGGTGCCGACCTGGGCGCCCACCGTCTCGCCCTTCAGGTCGGCGAAGGACGTGTAGTCCTTCGTGTCGGTCTTCGGGACGATCAACCCCTCGCCGTAGCTGTAGACCGGCGCCGAGAACGACACGACCTCCTTGCGCTGCGGCGTGATGAACATCGCCGCCGCGATGATGTCGATCTTCGAGGCGGTGAGCGCCGGGATCAACGTCGAGAATTGCAGCGGCTCGACCGCGACAGTGAAACCCGCCTCCTTGCTGACCGCGTTGACGAGGTCGACCATCACGCCTTGAATGCTGTTCGTCTTGGTATCGAGGAAGGTGAAAGGCAGGCCGGTGGGCGTCGATCCCACCTTCAGGGACTGCGCGCCGACAGGAGCGCCGAGGACACCGAGAAGCAGCGCCGACGACAGACACAGCTTGGCCAACCGTCTTCTCATGGTGCCGCTCCCGTGCAGTGCCCGGGTCACGCGGCGGAAGCCGGGCCCGATTTCATTCTCGTGAAGAATACCGCACGTTTTCGGTATCGACGCAAGCGACTTTCACGTGCATGAAGAAGCACACGAGAGGCAGGCTGGCGTGACGGTGAGCATCCCCCGCAGCGAGGCAACGGGTCCGGAACCGGTCGACCGGGCCGTGGGTCAGCGTCTGCGCGGCCTGCGACGCGCGCGCGGGCTCTCGCTGGAGGCGGTGGCGTCCAGCACCGGCCTCTCGATCGGCTTCATCAGCCAGGTCGAGCGGGGCCTGTCGTCGCCGTCCCTGCGAGTCCTGGCGCTGCTCGCCGACACGCTGCAGATCGGGATCGGCGGCCTCTTCGAAGCGGGGCCGGACGCGCCCGACCTGGACCCCATCGTCGTGTTCCGGAAGGACCGGCCGGAACTTCAGCTCTGGCGGGCCGGCATCACGAAGCAGCTCCTGACCCCTCCAGGGGGCGCGCACGGGATGAGCCTGTTCCACATGGTGCTGAAGCCCGGGGCGAGCACCGGCGACGAGCTGTTCAGCCACGACGGCGAGGAAGCCGGCCTCGTCCTCGCGGGGCGCCTCAGCCTGATCGTCGAGGCGCGGACGCTTCAGCTCGCGGAGGGCGACAGCTTCCGCTTCGAGAGCCGGCGGCCGCACCGCTTCAGCAATCCCGACCCGCGCGGCCAGACCATCGTCCTGTGGGTCAACGTCCTCGGATCACCGGCAACGGCGTGAGCGCGGCGCAGCGCGTCAGTTGCTCAGGCGGACGCTCGCGAGCGTGGTGCTGAAAAGCTTCAGCATGGCGGCGGTGATGTCGCCGTTCGTGGTCACCGGAAAATACATGCCGTCGGACGCGCAGGCCTGCAGGGCCGGCCCGATCTGGGACTCGTAGGGCCTCACGTACCGGTTGTAGAAATCATTGTCGTAGATCGGCAGGTACTGCGTGTAGATGACGCCGATCTTGACGTTCTTGTTCTTCAGGTTCGTGCAGGTCGACGGGCTCAGCGGACCGATGAATCGGTTGCTCTGATACTGGAAACCCGCGCTCTGATTGGTGACGCTGCCGCCGGTATCCTCGACCCCGTCCGTGACCAGGAAGAGGAACCGGATCGGCTTGTCCGGCGTCAGCCCGTCGCCGCTGGCCGGGATCGTCGCGTTCATCTTCGCGATGGCCCGCTCGAAATCGGTCTGATTGTCGGACTGATTGTAGTAAGCGTAAGCGATATCGATATTCGGCGTTGCGTTCTTGACGTTGTTCAGCGTCGGCGTCATCGCCTGCAGCTTCGTCTGCGTCGCCGAATCGTTGAAGGTCCACATCTCCATCTGGAACTGTTGCGGCAGCAGCATGCTGACATTCGCCTGATCGACGAGCGCCGAGACCGCGTCTCTCAGAACCTGGATGCGAAGCTTGATGTTGTTCCTCAGCGCCACATGGTAGAAGTCGTTCTGATCGTCACCGGTGATGTTGCCCTTGTTGTCGAAGGTGTGCTGGTGGCAGGCGAACGCGCACCCGTTAGTCGCGCGCTTCATGTTGCTCACGTCGGCATCGGTCGCCGCCAGCCCCATCGACGGCGAGTTGTCGAGCAGCAGGTAGTAGTTGATGTACTGCGAGGTGTTGCGGGTCGCCGATGACGTGCCGCTGATGGGCATGGCCGGGATCTGCATCATCGATGCCAGGCTGGTCTTGACCGTCGCCGTGTAGCTCGCGGTCAGGCTCAGTGTCTTCGAGGTGTTGACCGGCGCTCCGGGCGTGAACGACGTCACCGTGACGCCCGGAACCTTGGCGGCCTCCGTACGGAACTGCGTCTCCATGTTCTGCAAGGTCGTGGTCGGGATCGTGTTGGTCTTCTGCGACATCACGGCGAGCACGGCGCCGTCGAGGGCGGTGTCGAGCTGGGTCTTCGCGGCGTTGCGGCGCCCGTAATCGACCGCCGCCGCCGTGGCGAACATGACCGGCAGCGTGACCAGTGCGAACGTGAGCGCGACTTGACCGGAGCGCGCCCGCGGAAACGCCGTCGCGGCCAGCTTGAGAGTGCGGTTCAACCGGATACCGAACACCGACACGGGCCTTCCCTCGAACACTAGTTGTAAGCCGTGCAGGCGACCCCGCCCGGCATGACGATCTCGCTGGGTGTGCGCTCCGACCACGGGACCTGCCGCGTGAACGACAGACCGCGACCGCCGAAGATCCAGCGGTACAGGGCGCTTCCGATGATCGGGGTGTAGGGCATCGTGACTTCCGCCAGGATGTAGCGGGCCCCGTCGAACTGATAGGCGGCCGGCGTCGCGGGGAGTCCGTTGCTCCCGTTGGCCTGGTTGGCCGGGCGCTTCGTCGCGTTCTGCGGCCAGCTCGAACAGACGAAGCCCTTGAGGGTCCCGTTGACCGATTCCACGCCCATCGCGTTGACAACGATCTGCAGGCCGGACGCGTCCAGCGGGCGCAGGATCGCAGTCGCCGCACTGGCGATCTTCGTCATCCCGTCCTGCGTCGCCAGAGCCATTCCGTTCTGCGTCGCCAGAGCGTTGTCCACGCGTCCGGACAGATCGCCCAGCGTGCGCGCGAACAGGGTCAGCTTCCGGGTCGCGTCGACGACGCGCGTCAGCTCGGCGGTCCCGAAATACAGGATGATCAGCAGGGGCAGGACGAGCGCGAACTCGACGGCGGCGATCCCGCGCTCGTCGCGGCGATAGCGGCTCAGGCGGACCAGCAGACCGTCCATCAGGAGCACCCCGACGGTGCGGTGTACGGTTCCACCTTGAACACCGTCGCGGCCTGGAGCACCCGCCGCTTGTTCGGCAGGTTGGGCACGGCGGCACCGAGGAGCGGGAAGAAGACCGGGACGTCCACGGCAGCCTGCACAACCACGATGGCCGAGTTTCCGGCGCACGCGTAGCCGGCGAAGTTCGGGTTCCAGTCACTCGCCCCGCTGGCGTTGGTCTTGACCGGCGAGACAGGGTTGGCGGAACCGTAATCGGCCACCTTCGTCACGCTGACCCGGACGTTGGCGCAGGTGAAGATCGTGACCCGAAGCGCGCCGTTCGGTTGCGTGCAGATCGCCGTTCGGAAGCGGCTCATCAGCGTCGCGGTGTCGGTTGTGCCCGCGTTCGTCGTCTGGAACGCGCCCGTATAGATCTGCCGGCTGGCGTCGGACACCGCCTGCTGGAGGATCTCCTGCTCCCAGAAGACGATCCCGTTCTCGAGGCAGGCCCCGACCAGTGCGAAGAAAGGCAAGGCCACAAGAGCGAACTCGACAGCCGTCGCTCCGTCGCGCGCCTGCGCGTACCGCGCGGCCTGCTCCCGGATGACGAGCCAGCGCCACGCCGCTCGGATTGCCGTGATCACATCCCAGCTCGAAATTGGAACCACCGAGCTCGATAAAGCATCAAAAGCTTACTTTTCTCCGCGCATCACTGCTCAAAGTCGACCGTTCCACGCCGCAGACCTATCCGGCAAATGGCGGTATAGTTTCTTATCGTCAACCATCAGTTGAAAACTTGGTGTTTCTGGCCACGCGGCGGTGTTTCGCTGAAATCTCGCCGATCGGCGGTCAACTGACGGACGCGTGAGCATCACGCGCCCCCCTCCGCAAGACGACGCACGCGCACTGCGCGCTTTGACCGCCAACTCGTTCGGAAATAGCTCGTTTTACAGTCGTGATCGCTCCGGCCGACAGGTAACCAAATCGAAATAAATCGCATTAAGCGCGGCTTAAGAGATCGCCGATAGTTTCGACAGCCAATATAAACCGCCTGGCGATCCCCGAACATGGCCCGTGCTCTGCCGGACGTTGTCTCCATCGAAGAGGGTGTCGGGCTCCTGCGAACCCAGCTCCTGTCGATCTCCGATGCGATCGCGCGGACGCGTCAGGAGATTGCCGGCCTCCGGCAGGAACAGGAGACAAGCCGGGCCTGCGACGAACTTCACGCCGTCGTGCAGGGCACGGAAGACGCCACCAACGCGATCCTGACAGCCTCGGAGAAGGTGGACACGCTCGCGCGCGGAATCGTGAGGCGATCGGGCGAGGACGCCAACCGAGCCGACGCCGCGGCGATCCAGATCGAGATGCAGACCATCTTCGAGGCCTGCAATTTCCAGGACCTCACCGGTCAGCGGATCTCGAAGGTCGTGCGCACCATCGTCCTCGTCGAGGAGCGAATCGGCGAGATGCTGCGCGTCTGGTCCGGGCCGGGCGAGGCGTCGGCACCGAAGAGCCCGCCGCCCGACAGGCGAAGCGGTGAGGCGGCCCTACTCAACGGTCCCGTCCTGCCCGGCGACGCCTCGGTCTCGCAGGACACAGTCGACGCGATGTTCCCGTAAGGCACGATCCGGAAGGCGTGCCGATGGGCCGGATACTTCTCATTACGGACGATCCCGCGCGCAGCCAGGGCTTGGCGCAGGATCTGTCCGACGGCCTGTCCTGCGAGATCCATGACCTGCGCGCCGCGGAGGCGCCTCTCGGCGGCGCGACCGCGATCGTCACCGATGTCCTCGATCTCGGATCGGCGTCCGTCGAGCGTCTGCGCCGCCGTCTGGCCGAAGTTCGGCACGGCGTCCCGCTGATCATCCTGCTTCAGACCGACAGCCCGCGAACCCGGCTCCTGGGCGTCGCCCTGGGCGCGACGCACACGCTCTGCGCGCCCTTCGACACGGATCGCCTGCGGGAGACACTCGGTGCGCCGCGCATACCCGCGCTTGTCGCGGCCTTCGCAGACGATCCCTTGCCCGCATGCGCCGTGCGGACGGCGGCAGCGGTGCGCGGCTTCTACGCCTCGGTCTTCGTGCCGGACCAGCCGATCACGCCCGAGGTCATCGACAACGGCACCCAGGCCATCGACCTCGCGATCCGGGACACGGGGATCCGCGACTGGGTCCGGGCGGTGCGCCAGTTCGACGATGCCACGCACCAGCACTGCCTGCTCGTCGCCGGACTGGCGGCGGCCTTCGCGGCGAGCTTCGGCCTCGGCGAGCAGGAGCGCCATCGCGTGACCAAGGCGGCCCTGCTGCACGACGTCGGCAAGATCCATATCCCGGCGGCGATCCTGAACAAGCCGGGGCGGCTCGACGAGGCCGAACTGGCCGTCATGCGGCTGCATCCGGAGAAGGGCTACAGGATGCTCGTCGATCAGGGCTTCGAGCAGCAGATGCTGCACGTGGTCCGGTCGCACCACGAGATGCTCGACGGGTCGGGCTATCCGGACCGCCTCAAGGGCGATGAGATCCCCGATCTCGTCCGTCTGGTCACCGTCTGCGACATCCACGCGGCCCTGATCGAGCAGCGGCCGTACAAGCCGCCCATGGCGAGCGAGGCGGCCTACGCGATCCTAGAGGGCATGGCGGGGCGGCTCGACCCGGCGATCGTCGGCGCCTTCCGGCCGGTCGTCACCGCCTTCGCGCCCCACACCCTCAACGCTGCCTGACGGCGTCAGGCGGCGTCTACCCGCACGCGGGCGCCGCGCCGCGGACCGATCCGCGGCGCGATTCGCGCTCCACCGAGTCGTCGCGGGTCTCGCCGAGGCGCGGCCCGCGACGCCGACGGGTCACTCGGCCGGCTGGAGAGCCGGCGCGGGCGCGGGCGGCGCCATGGTCTGGCCGGACAGGGCCGCGGCCAGCTTGGCCTCGTCGACCTCGTTCTCCCAGCGCGCCACCACGATGCAGGCGACCGCGTTGCCGATGAAGTTGGTCAGCGCGCGGCACTCGGACATGAAGCGATCGACGCCGAGGATCAGCGCCATACCGACCACCGGCACGGAGGGCACCACGGCGAGCGTCGCCGCCAGGGTGATGAAGCCCGAGCCGGTCACGCCCGCGGCGCCCTTGGACGACAGCATGGCGACGAGCAGCAGCAGCGCCTGCTCGCCGAGGCTCAGCGGCGTGTCGGTTGCCTGGGCGATGAACAGCGCCGCCATGGTCATGTAGATGTTGGTGCCGTCGAGGTTGAACGAGTAGCCCGTGGGCACGACGAGGCCGACGACCGGCTTCGAGCAGCCGGCCCGCTCCATCTTCTCCAGCAGCGAGGGCAGCGCCGACTCGGAGGACGACGTGCCGAGCACGAGGAGCAGTTCCTCCTTGATGTAGCGGATGAGCTTGATGATCGAGAAGCCGTTGTAGCGGGCGACCGCGCCGAGCACGACCAGCACGAAGATCGCCGAGGTCAGATAGAAGGCGGCGACGAGGTAGGCGAGGTTGGCGAGGGAGCTGATCCCGTACTTGCCGATCGTGAACGCCATCGCGCCGAAGGCACCGATCGGGGCGACCTTCATGATGATGTTGACGACGCCGAAGATCGCCTCGGACAGGACCTTGATGATGTCGAGCACCGGCTTGCCGCGGTCGCCCAGGAAGGCGAGGCCGAAGCCGAACAGCACCGAGAAGAACAGCACCTGCAGGATCTCACCGCCCGCGAAGGCGCCGACCGCCGTCGTCGGGATGATGTTCATCAGGAAGTCGACGATGCTCTGCTCCTTCGCCTTGCCGGCGTAGGTGGCGACCGCCTTCGGATCGAGGGACTTCGGGTCGATGTGCAGGCCGTTGCCCGGCTGGAGCACGTTGGCGACGACGAGGCCGACGATCAGCGCCAGCGTCGAGAACGTCAGGAAGTAGATCAGCGCCTTGCCGCCGACCCGGCCAACCTTCTCGAGATTGGTCATCCCGGCGATGCCGGAGACGACGGTGAGGAAGATCACCGGGGCGATGATCATCTTGACCAGCTTGATGAAGGCGTCGCCCAGCGGCTTCAACTCGGCGCCGAGCTGCGGATAGAAGTGTCCGAGCAGGATGCCGATCGCGACGGCGACCAGAACCTGGAAGTACAGCGTCCGGTAGAGCGGCTTCGGTTTGGCGGGCGGATGCGGGGCGGTGAGTGGTGATGGCACGGCAGCCATGGGGCGTTCTCCCTGTCGCGAGCTTCGGATGGGGCGGCTGGCGTCGAGGTGTCCCGACGGTGTCCGCGCTTGCTGTTGGCCTTCCGGCGCGCAGCCGTTCTCTGACGACATGGCTGCGTTACGTGACGGGAATGGCAACCGGCATGCCACTTGTGCTGCGATCGCTATTTTTCTTTAACCAACTGATCAGAATGGCGTTTTTCTCGCAGACCCCAGGGAGCGAAGCGCGTCCGGATGCGGATTCTCGCACGCGGCTGGCCGTAACGGTCCGGATCCCCGCACAGGCCGGCCTCCGTTGAGCGCGCTCGCGCCCTCCGGCCACGGCACGCCCTCGCGGCGCGGCCTCGCCGTGGTGGTCGGGCTCTGCGCGATCCTCGTGGCGGCGTGGCTCGCCGGCCGGGCCGCGGAGCGCTGGGCCCTGTCGGACCTGCGGCGCGGCGCCCGCTCGGCGATAGGCCTCCAAGTCGGCGTCCTGCTCGCGGAGATGCAGAAGCAAGCGTCCCTGCCGCTGGCGCTCGCGGCCGACCCCGAGGTTGCCGCGGCGGTCGGTCCCGATCCCGGGCGCGACCTCCTCGATCGTGTCGACCGGCGGCTCGCCCAGGTCGCGGCCGCCACCGGGTCGGCGGTCATCTACGTCATCGGCGCCGATGGGCTCACGGTCGCGGCGAGCAACGCGGGCGAGGATCGCAGCTTCGTCGGCCGGGACTACGGTTTCCGCCCCTATTTCAAGCAGGCTTTGGCCGGCGGGGCCGGTTCCCAGTTCGCCCTCGGCACGGTCAGCGGTCGGCCGGGCCTGTACCTCGCGCGCCGGATCGGGGCCGGGGCCGGGGTCGTGGTGGTGAAAGTCGAGTTCGACGCGGTCGAGGCGGCGTGGCGCGCCGCGCGAGAGGTCACCTTCGTGACCGATGCCCGGGGCATCGTCCTCGTCACCAGCGAGCCGGCCTGGCGCTTCGACACCCTCAGCGCCGTCGACGCGGCCGAACGCGCCCGGATCGAGGCGGGACAGGAATTCGGCGCCGCGCGCCTCGAGCGGCTGCCGCTCCATCCGGTCGCGGGCGAACCGGACATGGTGCGGGTGGGGCGCGGGTCGGTGCCGGCGTGGACCGCCATCCAGTCGCAGGCGCCCGTGCCCGGCACGGACTGGCAGCTGCGGACGCTGACGCCGGTCGGGAACGCCGTCGAGCGGGAACGGCTGCAGGCCTGGATCATCGCGGCCCTGGTCACGGCGCTCGTCGGTTACGGGATCTTCACCCTGGCCGATCGGGGCCGCCGGACGCGGGCGCGGCTCGCCGAGGCCGCGGCGCGCCGGGCGGAGTTGGAATCCAGCGTCGAGGCGCGGACGCGGGCTCTGCGTGAGACCAACGCCCAGCTGCGCGCCGAGATCGCGGAGCGGCAGCGCGCCGAGGCCGAGCGCGAGCGCCTCGGCCGCGAACTGGCGCAGGCCGGCCGGCTCGCGGCGCTCGGCCAGTTCGCGGCCAGCATGGCCCACGAGATCAACCAGCCGCTCGCGGCGATCCGCTCCTACGCCGACAACGCCGCGATCCTCATCCGCCGCGGTCGGGGCGAGGACGCGGCCGAGAACGCCGCCGCGATCGGGCGGCTCACCGACCGCATCGCCGGCCTCACGCGGCAGCTCAAGGGCTTCGCCCGGCGCGCCTCGCCGCGGCGGGAGCCCGTGCTGCTGCGCGACGTGGTGGCGAACGCGCTGGAGCTCGTGGCGGCGCGCGCCGCCGCGCTGCAGGTCTCGCTGGAGGCGGAGCCGCCCGACCCGGTTCTCCGCGTCCTCGGGGACGGCCCGCGGCTGGAGCAGGTGCTGGTCAACCTGCTCCAGAACGCCGTCGACGCCGTGGCGGGGCGTGCGGAGGCCCGCGTGAGCCTGCGTCTCGTCGAGAGCGGCGAGCGCGTCGCGATCGAGGTGGCCGATACCGGGCCCGGGATCCCCGCCGAGGTGCGCAGCCAGGTTTTCGACGCGTTCTTCACGACCAAGGCGGACGGCCTCGGCCTGGGCCTCGCCATATCCCGCGGGATCGTGGAGGATTGCGGCGGGAACCTGATCCTGGCCGGCGGCGACGGCGCCGGGACGGTCTTCCGGATGGAGATGATCCGGGCGACGGACGCGGTCCCGAGTGTGGGCAAGCCCGTGGGAGCGACACCGTGAGCGGACCGGCGGGCGCGCAGGCGGGGACCGAGCGCGTCGTGTTCATCGACGACGAGGCGGATGTGCGCCGGGCCAACGGCCAGAGCCTGGAACTCGAAGGTTTCTTCGTCGAGGTCTTCGAGGCAGCCGAGCCGGCGCTCGCGTCGATCCTGGCCGCGCCGCCCGGCGTGGTTGTCACCGACGTGCGGCTGCCGGGCCTCGACGGCGTCGCCCTCCTGGCGCGACTGCGCCGGGTCGACCCAGACCTGCCGGTCATCCTCATCACCGGCCACGGCGATATCCGCATGGCGGTGGCCGCCATGCAGGAGGGTGCGTACGACTTCCTGGCCAAGCCCTATCCCGCGGAGGCGCTCGTCGGGTCCGTGCGCCGGGCGCTGGAGCGGCGGCGGCTGGTGATGGAAAACTGCGCGCTGCGGGCCCGGCTCGACGCGGCGATCGAGGAGGATCCGGCCTTCCTCGGGACCTCCCCGGAGATCGTGGGCCTGCGCGCTCTGGTACGCGAGGTCGCGCGGGCCGATGTCGACGTGCTGGTCTTCGGCGAGACGGGGTCCGGCAAGGAGGTTGTGGCGGGCGCCCTGCACCGGTGGAGCCGCCGCGCCGCGCGGAACCTCGTGGCGATGAATTGCGGGGCGCTGCCCGACAGCGTCGTCGAGAGCGAGCTGTTCGGGCACGAGGCCGGCGCCTTCACCGGGGCGCTCAAGCGCCGGGTCGGCCGCATCGAGCACGCGCAGGGCGGCACGCTCTTCCTCGACGAGATCGAGAGCATGCCCCTGCCGCTGCAGGTCAAGCTCCTTCGGGTGCTGCAGGAGCGGACCGTGGAACCGCTCGGCACCAACGAGGTGCGGCCGGTCGACATGCGAGTGGTGGCCGCCACGAAGGTCGATCTCGGGCAGGCGGCCGCCCAGGGCACTTTCCGCGACGACCTCTATCACCGGCTCAACGTCATCACGATCACGATCCCGCCCCTGCGCGACCGCGGGGACGACGTGCTGCTGCTCTTCCAGCATTTCCTGCGCCGCGCCGCCGAGAAATTCGGGCGTCCGGTGCCGCCGGTCACGCCGGCGATCCGCGATCACCTGCGCCGGCACGCTTGGCCGGGCAACGTCCGCGAGCTCGGCCATTTCGCCGAGCGATGCGCGCTGGGTCTCGCTGCGGCGGCGCAGCCCGCCGCCGAGCTGGCCGCCGGCGGCCTCACCGATCAGGTCGATCGCTTCGAGCGGCAGCTGATCCGCGACGAGCTGATCATGGCCAGCGGCGATGTCCGCGCCGCCGCGGAGGTCCTCGGCCTGCCGCGCAAGACCCTCTACGACAAGATGGCCCGGCACGGCCTGACACCGGGCGACTACCGCTAGGGCCGACAATCCCGCATGTCCGCAGACAGCGACGGTCCTGACGTGAGCGCGGGAGCGCCGCGATCGCGACATGCCGAAAAGGGGTACGTGAGCCGGTGCGGGAACTGCTTAGCGTGGCCGACGGATCCCTCCGCCGAGCCGCCCATGCCCCGCTTCTTCATCGATCTGCACGACGGAACCGAACTCGTCCGCGACAAGGACGGCTACGACCTGCCCAGTCTCGAGGCCGCCCGGTCGCAGGCCGTGAAGATCATGACGCGCATCGCACAGGGGCTCTCCGACCAGCCCGGCCGGCAGGATTACATCGCGGCAGTCCGCGACGACGCGGGGGTTGTGCGGATGCGCTTCCGTGTATCGCTCGATGCCGGCCCCGTCGGCTGAGGCTCGGGGAGGCGGAACTGCCGGAGAGCTCGCGCGACGGGCTGATCCGGCGCATGAAAAACCCGCCGAGTCTGGGACCGGGCGGGCTGAATTCGATGGTAGCGAGGGAGGGATTTGAACCCCCGACACAAGGATTATGATTTGCACGCGAGCACGGCTAAGTCATTGATTGGGCAGGGTACGCTAGGGTGCTGCGCTAGCGGTGCGCTACATCGATCAAGCTCGCAATTGGATGACTGACGACCGTCGAGAATGGCTGCTTAGGCGCACGCGACGCTCCCCCTTTGGCGTCCGATCAAGGTGGACTCGCGACGTTCCCCTTTTGGGGCGAAGAACCGGGGAAATGCGGACACCGCCCTATTGGCTGAAGCTGGCGGCAAGACGCCGTTCCGCTTCCCGGCGGCGACAGAGGCAAATCGAGCATGCTGCTGTCATCGGAGCCCACACTCCGAAGTGCGCGTCCTCAAACTGTGATCGGTTCCTCGCGGGAATGGCATGGCAGAGGAAACTTACTGCTCCGCTTCCAGTTAGCTCCTGCCAAGGAAGGATGCCATGACCGAACTGACTGCACTCAACGCCGGACACGGCGGCGAGACACATCAGACCGCCGATGCGGACCATCCCGTGCTGACGACCAACCACGGTACGCCGGTCTCCGACAATCAGAACCAGCTCAAGGCAGGGCCGCGCGGACCGGTCCTGCTCGAGGACGAGGTTTACCGCGAGAAGATCAACCACTTCGATCACGAGCGGATACCGGAGCGCATTGTTCACGCGCGTGGGTCGGCCGCGCACGGCTATTTCGAGTGCACTGAGAGCCTTGCCGACATCACCGTCGCCGACCTGTTCCAGCGGAAGGGGCAGCGCACCGAGGTGTTCACCCGCTTCTCTACCGTGGCGGGCGGCGCAGGCTCGATCGACACGCCTCGCGACGTGCGCGGCTTCGCAGTCAAATTCTACACGCGCGAGGGTAATTGGGACCTCGTGGGCAACAACATCCCGGTGTTCTTCATCCAAGACGCGATCAAGTTCCCGGATCTGATCCATGCCGCCAAGATGGAGGCCGACCGCGGCTACCCGCAGGCGGCAACCGCCCACGACACGTTCTGGGACTTCATCAGCCTCATGCCCGAATCAACCCACATGATCATGTGGGCCATGTCGGACCGCACGCTCCCGCGCACCTTCGCCAACATGGAGGGCTTCGGCGTCCACACTTTTCGGTTCATCAACAAGGAAGGGAAGAGCACCTTCGTCAAGTTCCACTGGAAGCCGAACGCCGGCCTCGCCTCGACCATCTGGGACGAGACCGTGAAGATCGCCGGAGCCGACCCGGACTTCCAGCGCCGCGACTTGTTTGAGCGGATCGAGCGCGGCGACTACCCGACCTGGGACCTCGGTGTGCAGCTGTTCGACGAGGCTTTTGCCAACAGCCAGCCCTATGACGTCCTCGACGCCACCAAGATCATCCCCGAGGAGGTGCTGCCGGTGCGGATCGTGGGGCGCATGGTGCTCGACCGCTATCCCGACAATTACTTCGCGGAGACCGAGCAAGCGGCGTTCGTGCCGAGCCATGTCGTGCCAGGCATCGGCTTCACCAACGATCCGCTGCTCCAAGGTCGGCTGTTCAGCTACACGGACACACAGCTGTCGCGGCTGGGCTCGGTCAACTTCCACCAGCTCCCAATCAACGCCGCGAAGGGGCGGGCCTCGGCCGCCGGCTGCCCCTTCATGAACCAGCAGCGGGACGGCCACATGCAGATGGCCGTGCCGAAGGGCCGAGCCAACTACGAGCCTAACAGCCTCGCAAAGGCCGGAGAGCCAGGCGGCGCCCGTGAGGACGCGACGAAGGGCTACAAGACCTTCCCCTCGGACGAGGAAGGGCAGAAGCTGCGCGTCCGGCCGGAGAGCTTTGCCGACCACTACAGCCAGGCGCGGCTGTTCTTCCGCTCGATGGACCCGGCGGAACAGGCGCATATCGCCTCCGCGTTGGTGTTCGAGCTGTCCAAGGTGAGCCTGGAGCATATCCGGCTGCAGATGCTTGCCAACTTGCGTAACGTCGATGAGGATCTGGCGACACGGGTCGCCGACGGGCTGGCGATGGACCTGCCCCCTGCCTCGCCGACCGCCGCACCAGTCCTGGACATGGAGCCGTCGCCGGCTCTTCGCATCATCCGCGGCCCATTGGAGCGGCACACGCTGGAAGGGCGCACCATCGGCATCCTGATTGCCGACGGCACGAATGCGGGCGAGCTGCAATCGCTGAAGAAGGCGATCAAGGCGGCGGGCGGCCATGCGATGACGATCGCCCCAAAGGTCGGAAAGGTGCCGCTCTCGGACGGATCAGCCATCGCCGCGGACGCACAACTGTTCGGTCAACCTTCGGTGACGGTCGATGGCTGCGCCGTGATCCTGTCCGAGAAGGCTGCGGGGAAGCTCGTGAAGGAAGCGGCCGCGGTGCAGTGGGTTATGGATGCGTTCGGGCACCTGAAGGCAATCGGCACCAACGCCGCCGCCAAGCCGCTGCTCGACAAGGCGGGCGTCGAGGCGGACGAGGGCGTGACCGACCTCAGCGGCTTCGTCGATGCAGCGAAGAAGCGCTACTGGGACCGTGAGCCGAAGGTCCGCACACTGGCATGATGTAAAGGACGCGGCCGTTCGGAATATTCGCCGCTACCGAACGGCCGCTGCTTCACAGCGGGTGTCTCAGGCGCCTATGTTCATGACGGAGCTGCCATCGACGTGAGGAACTCGCCGGGCGATGAAGGAGGCGTGCTCCGAGCAGAGGAACGTCATGGGCCTGATTGCGGCAGGTGGAAGGATGTGATCCACCCTTAGCTGCAGTTGCCGGACGGTCGACGAACGTCTGATTCCGGCTCACGTCGATAGCAATTCGCACGGCTGAATTGGGTATTTGCGGCCCGACCGCTTATCAACGGCAGATCCCTCGAAGCGGACATCGCCGCTACATTTGCTCACCACCCATTGTTTGGTCTGCTGCGAATATCCGGCCTGCCGTCGCAGTTCAGGACTGCTCGGCCGCTTCTAACACGAGGGCCAGCAGCTGCTGACGCTTATCGGGGGTTACGAATACGCCTGTAGGCGTGCAGTAGCGCCTCGCAATCCTGCTCCATGATGCCATCGCTGTCAGTTTCGCGCCCTGGCGTGACGGCATTGGGCGGCTTGTAAAGCTCTGCTGGGGGTACGTGCAGCGCTTCGGCAATGTGCAGCACGAGCCGCGTCGCTCTATAAGGGCGCGACCGTGGAGATCCGCAATCCTCCACGTAGTCGTGCACTTGCTCGCTCACGGAACTCAACGTGGGCCGCAGCCGCTGTCCCATCGGTACCTCCACACAGGGACAGAACGTCTCCCGCGTTCGATCCTAGCATAGGTTGCGTTCTGATCGACAGCGGGCGCACTGTTGGGTTGCCGAGATTGCGTCGGGCACAATTTGTGCGATAAGTAGCCACCTCCGATCACCGTGACCGAGTTTTGAGACAATAACAGGAGTTGCGGTGCGCAAACTCATATCCCTCGCCGGTCGAACTTGCCTGGCAGCGTTCCAACAGGCGCTCGATACCATTGAAATAGCCGGCTCTTGGGACTGGGATATTCCTTCTGACTTGGTGCGTGCCGACACATTCGTGGCATTGCTTTTCAACGTCGATCCGGAGGAAGCCGCCATAGGGCTTCCCCTGTCGGCCTACATCGAAGGCATCCATCCCGAGGATCGGGAACACGTCCACGCCTTGATCCGTCAGTGCATCGATGAAGATACCCCGTTCGTCGCCGAGTACCGTGTTCGGTCAGCCGATGGCGTAACGCGGTGGGTGCTGGATCGCGGCCACATCATGCGGGATCCAGCAGGGCGCCCCACGCGTGGGCGCGGCATCATCGTCGATATCACGTGGTCGCGGACCGGAAAGCTTACCCCCACAGCCAGTGATCTTGCATCCTCCGTATCCCCCTTGGAGGAGGCCGCAGATCATGCCCTGGCTGCGCAGAGAGTTATCACTCGGCTACAAGATCCGATACTGAAAGAGCGAGCAGACGCGCTTCTACTGGCAGTTGGTCGGCGACTTGCCCAGCAAGAACTTAAGGACCGCCTCAGACGTATGAACTAAGTGAGTGGGGTACGTCAGCCTTCACTCAAAAATTTCCGAATGATTGTGCACATAGAGACGATTTCCCCGGGTCAGAAGCTTGATTTTGCTTTGAAATTCCTGTTGTGCCTGCCGTTCTCGGCGCGTTCGCCTGAGCGATAGGAAAAGACAGGAATTCAAGTGATCGAAAAAAGCTTTGAGCGCTCCGCAAGTGTCACCGGCTTGGCAGCCGAACTCGTCGCCTCATATGTCGCCAACACCCCAGTTCCCGCCTCCGAGCTTTCGAAGCTGATTGAGAGCGTACACGGTGCGATAGCCGCTTTAGCCTCCGGCAACGCTCCGTATGCAGCTGCCGCCGCTGAGGAGGTTGATAGGCCGACACCCGCCCAGATCCGCAAGTCGGTGCGGCACGACGGGATCATCAGCTTCATCGACGGCAAGACCTACAAGACGATGAAGCGCCATCTGACCAGCCACAGCCTGGATCCGCGCAGCTACCGCAAGCGCTACGGCCTTCCGGCCGACTATCCGATGGTCGCACCGAGTTATGCCGAGCAGCGTTCCGTCCTCGCCAGGGCGATCGGCCTCGGGCGCCAAGGCGCTCGACTGCCGGAGGAAGAGCCAACGGAAGAAGTCCGAGCGAAGCCGAGAGGCCGACGTAAGGCTTAGGTCACCTGCCGGGCACGGCGACGGCCCATGAAAGACCGTCGCAGTGTCAGGCGCCAAGGTCACCAGACGTTGGATCTGTGTCCGCTTTCAAGACGGGCCGATGGCTGTCTGATTAGCTGCCTCGGGTCGCATGCGAAATGACTACTCGGGGCGGTTTTCTTCCCGTCCGCTTCCGGGTCGCATGCATGGAAGCGGGCATCGGCCGCGCGCTCTTGCAGGGAGAGGATATATCACCGGCGCTTGTCTCCGCCGGGTCTCAATTCGTCGATGTGATAGGCCATCAACGGTGCCAGTCGCGCGATGTGTGGCTGCCACCGTGCCCGTTGCGCGAGATAAGTCTCGGCGCCTGCCTCGTTGGGCATCGCCTCGATCCCCGCCGAAGAGAGCTTCCTGACAGCTTCTGCGAAGCGCGTGCGCCATGCCTCGCTCTCGGCCCTGCTGACGTTAACTGGCGTCGGCACTTCTCCGGGCAGGAATGTCGTTTCCAGCGTAACCACGAGCAGCATGGCGACGCGCCAGATTGCGTCGACGGCGGCGGCGTCCTTCAACCATGCTGCCTGACGGCCTCCGATCCCGCTGCGGATGAGAGAAACCGTATCGAGGGCGACGAAGACCTGGGCCGAGACCGAATAAAAGGGCTGACGAAAGCGAAAGTAGAACAGCACAGGATAGAAGTGATGCGCCTCCTTCATCTCGGACAGGGCCCCCGCCAGATCGGCTAGGTGGGTGTAGCCTGAACTAAATTGTCCCTGTGGCCCGAGTCGCGCCAGGAACTCGGCTGCATCGGCGCTCTCACCCGTTAGAAGATGCAGCTTCAGCCCAAGAGCATTGCGTTGCCGGAGCGCGCTGTAGACCTGCATCACGTAGGTCAGGACCAGCGACGTCGCCGACATGCCGACGAGGGAGTTCACGAGATAAAGGACGCGGTAGCTGTCGGTGACCGGTTTGAAGTCGCTGGCTCCTACGATCGCCATGCTGCTGCCGCCCGCGTAGAGGGCGGTCATGAAGTCGGCTGGCGTCTCGCCACTGCTCGCCCGAACCGCCACACCGAGCGCGGGGTGGATGATCAGGCCAGCTCCGAGGGTCAGCCCTACGGCCCAGAGCATGACGTAGACGATGAGGATAACCGGACCACAGAAGGACAGCACGGCACCCCGCTTCTGCCGGGCAGCATCAGCGGCGGCGCGGAAGATCGCCCAGGTGAGATGGGCGACCCTATCCGCGATCAGGCCTGTCCCGATGCGCGCGTAGAGGACCGTCAGGAAGATGTCGGCGAGGACGAGGCTCATGACGAGCACGCCCAATGCCTGTTCGAGGACGGGCAGGATCAGGCCAGCCATCCGTCCGACCTCAGGCGTTGGTTAGGGTCCAAGGACGCATCGCTTCTGGGCCGATGATGTCGGGCGGCGGTTTGAAGCCGCGTGCCGCGCCACGCATCGCCTCGGCACGACGGCGGAAGCCGCTGCGGCGGCGGTAGTCGCGTTGGACCTTCTCAGACGGAGCGAGGGGGGCTTCCGCGAGGTTCCGGGCACAAATGACGTCGACTGCGGTGACGCCGGCCAGAGCCACGAGGGCGATCAGCACGTTGTCCTTGTGGGGATTATGGCCCTCAAGCCCAGGCAGCACCGTGGCGATATCGAGTGCGTCTCCGAACACGCGGGCCGAGATCCACGGGGTCGGATCGCTTGCACCCAAGATCCCGACTCCCTGTAGGAGCTCGCGCACGCCGTAGGCTCGGATGACCGGAGCCGAGCGCGGCATTCCAAGCCAGCGAGCGATGGCTCCCCCGCACGCCAATTCCGTCAACCCGAGGCCGATCGAGAACCAGCCAAAGCCTTGGGCAAGTTCCCGAGTTACGGGATCTGGTCTGCGACGCGGATCGGATACGAGATAGTTCGGCAACTCAGAGCGATTATTAAAGCCGCTCCGGTAGCGTTGAGACATAGCCTCGGACATGCTGACTTCCTCGCTGCAGCAGGGAGGGCGAAGTGAGCAGGCCCGTCGAAGCTCGACGAGCCGCGGAACCACTCAGGGTCTGAGCACCACCTTGATGCAGTTGTCCTTCTTGTCGCGGAACGTCTTGTACATCTCGGGCCCTTGTTCGAGCTTGGCCCGGTGGGTGATTACGAAGGACGGATCGATCTGCCCGTCGTCGATGCGCTTGACGAGGTCATCCGTCCATCGGTTCACGTGGGTCTGCCCCGTGCGGACGGTTAGACCCTTGTTCATGAGGGCTCCCATCGGCACCTTGTCGATGAGCCCGCCATAAACGCCGGGGATCGAGAGGATGCCGGCGGGGCGGCAGACATAGATCATCTCGCGCAACACTGAAGCGCGGTCGCTCTCCAGCATCACCGCCTGCTTGACACGGTCATAGGCGTGTTCGAGCGCGCGTGGTGAATGCGCCTCCATGCCGACGGCATCGATGCACTTCTCCGGGCCCTTGCCGCCCGTGAGTTCGTTCAGCCGCTCGACCGTGCTTTCCTGGCTGTTGTCGATGGTGATGGCACCACCCGCGCGCGCCATCTCCAGGCGCTCGGGCACGCTGTCGATGCAGACCACCTGCTTGGCCCCGAGCAGCAGCGCGGAGCGCAGCGTCATCTGACCGACGGGACCGGCGCCCCAGATCGCGACCGTATCGGTCGGCTGGATATCGGCCTGTACAGCCGCCTGCCAGCCGGTGGGGAAGATGTCGCCGAGAAAGAGCACCTGCTCGTCGGTCAGGTTCTCCGGCACCTTGATGTGCGTCTTGTCGGCAAACGGCACGCGGACGTACTCGGCCTGCCCGCCTTGGTAACCGCCCGTGAGATGGGTGTAGCCGAACAGTCCCGCGGTGGTGTGCCCGAAGGCTTTGTCCGCAATGTCCTTGTTGCGGTTTGAGCGTTCGCAGACGGAGAAAAAGCCGCGTTTGCATTGGTCGCACTCGCCACAGATGATCGTGAACGGCACGACGATGCGCTCACCTTTCTTGAGCACGCCGTTGATGCCTTTGCCAGTCTCGACGATTTCGCCCATGAACTCGTGGCCCATGACGTCGCCCTTCTCCATGCCGGGCATGAAGTGGTCGTAGAGGTGCAGGTCTGAGCCGCAGATCGCGCAGGCGGTGACCTTGATGATGGCGTCGCGATCATCCTCGATTTTGGGGTCCGGGACCGTGTCGCAGCGAATGTCCTCAGTGCCGTGCCAAACCAGCGCCCTCATGGGAATTCTCCTAACTTGTATGAAGTTTTTATCCCCGCTCATTGATCTACTTGTCCGAAGAGAGCTTCGGCTCAAAAAGTTTCGTGCCCTGATTGCAAAAAACGCGAGCGAGATGACACTTTCATCGACATGTCACCTTGAATATGCTAAATCTCGACCACGCATTTGGAGCGTTCCATGAATTGCGAACGACCAAATTTGGCAAAATTATTTGGTGAATAATACCAATGGCCGCTGAGCTAATCTAGTGCTGTGAACAGATACGGGCCGTCGAACCGGGTAAGCGCAGACGACGTCTGCTTCGTCGCATGCTTGGACCACAGGCAGCGACCGCCGCAGGTCGGAAGTTCAGCGTTCACTTCGGGACGAAAGGCCAAGGTTCGGTGGTTACCCGAGCCGAAGTTGCCGGAGGGCGGATGAACGACCGCTTCGGAGAAGCTTCAGTAGCGATCCGAGCGTCCGGTTAGGATGGATGTCTGCCCGACCGCTTCCGAGCGGCAGAGGCATCAGAGCGGACGTCGCGGCCCCACGCGCTCCTGATCCGGCCCGGTCGCCCGGGCTGCGGTGGGCGTTTCCCCAAAGCATACGTTCGGCAGGTCAATCGATTGAAGCCGAAAAAGCGGAGACGAAGCCCTTTACGGCTTTGGGGGATGGCCTCGCGTACGAGGTCGTAACGGGGCCGATTGGCGGGACGGCGGCCTACGACCCGACTATCGACGGACATGAACCGGCTCAAGGGCGTATCGATCGGAGTGGTATCCTGCACCCTTCGTGGCTTATCGGAGCGAGGCGTTCCCCGCGCCGTCGAGAAGCGCCTGCTCCATGGCGTATCTGGGCGGGATGCTAAACCGCTGCCGGAACGCTCGGGTGAATGTCGTATACTCGGTGAAGCCGCAAGCGAACGCGATCTCTTGCAACGTGCGGTGAAGAGTGTCGAAAATCGCTCGCGACGGCGGAAGCCGAGCAAGGGCAGGAAGTCGAGCGGGATGCCGCGCAGTGGCGGATGAGATCGCTGCCCCGAGGAACTACCTCAAGCGGAGTTTGGGCCTATGTCACCGGCCAAGAGCCGCAGTCGGGCTGCCTTGCCCAGTGGAGGACGCAACGATGCCGCCAAAGCTGACCAAGACCATCATTGGAGCCGTTATCGCCATCGCACTCGCGGCCGCGGTCTCCTACGGTCTGATGAGCCAGCAAACGGCCGATAAGATCCAGGCTCAAACGAACCAGACCCTGCAGAACGATCAGAGCTCGCCGAGCTCTGGTCAGCAGCCACCGCCTCCGCCTCAAAATTCGACACCGCAGGGACCCGCACAGCCTGGGTCGTCGCCGCAGAAGCCTGCGCCAGCACTGCGTCAGTAAGGGGTATCTGGGAGCAGTCGATGGAAGACGAAGGCAATTTCGACCACTCACCAATGTCGGGCAAATTCACCCGCAACGGCATCACGGTCGAAGTCGAGATCTACCGGACCGCTGGGACGCAGGATCCCTGGCGCTTAGAGGTTGTGGATCAAAACGGCGGCTGCACTCGCTGGCACGAGTTGTTTGCTACCGAACAGGACGCCTTCGAGGCTTTTGTCAGAGTGGTCGAGGTTGACGGCATAGACTCTTATGCACGCAGGGGGCCTGAGCTACGGCACTGACACCATCAGCTTATTTACGGAGGAAGCCTCGAAGGTAAAGCGATCGTAGCGGAGGTGCCCTTGGCTAAGAGTCCGTCCGAGAAGTCAGGCTGAGCGGGCCAGTCGCCTGACGAGGATCATGACGGCTGCCGCGTAGAGGAATGCTCTGGCCGAGGCGATAGTCGCCTCTGGGTCCTTCCAGAGGCGGCGATTGCGGCTGATCCAGGCGAAGAAGCGTTCGACCACCCAGCGGCGTGGATGCACGGCAAAGCCGACTTGATGGGGCGGCTTGCGCACGATCTCGACCGTGATGATCGTGGCGGTCGCCGGTCTGTTGCCGGCATAGCCTGCATCGGCGAAGGCTTTGGCGATGAACGGGAAGGTCCGACGCGACAGGCGCAGCACCGGCACGGCTCCGTCGCGGTCCTGTACGTCGGCAGGCTGAGGATCGAGGACGAGCGCGCGCCCGTCCATGTCGACCAGCGCTTGGCGCTTGCGCCCCTTGACCCTCTTGCCGGCATCGTAGCCGCGCGGGCCGCCGCTCTCCGTCGTCTTGATGCTTTGGCTGTCGAGGACCGCGGCAGACGGTGAGGCTTCCCGTCCGACTCGCTCGCGATCGGCCATGACCAGGTGGTGGTTGATCCGGCCAAACAGCCCTGTGTCGCGCCAGCGGCTGAAGTAGCCGAACGTGGTCGAGCGCGGCGGTAGATCCTTGGGTATCAACCGCCAGGAGATCCCACCCCTCAGAACGTAGAAGATGGCGTTCAGGACCTCCCGTGTCGTCCAGAGCGGAGGCCGGCCACAGGGCGCTGGCCTCGGCATCAGTGGCTCGATCACCGCCCACTCGGCGTCGGTAAGGTCGGTTTCATAGCGAAGGCCCACGCGGCTATGCTGCCGCCGGGTGGTCGGGGTCCACATGGCGCTTCCAGGTCAGGCTTCAGCACCCTCCTGGAATCATCGCCATCCCGGCCACTCAACCCCGCCTCAGACCCTTACCGGACGGGCTCTAAACGATCTGCCACGCTGCTTTTCGCAGCAATGGCCGCTGTTCTGTCAGATCTGCCGGCGCGATCTCAAATCGCGCCCGTCAACAACTGGGCTGAGTTCCGCAGCGCGGTAGCCGCGTGCTGGACAGTTCCAGCCGGCACGGAGGGCTCTTTGATTGCCTACCGATTCGGCCTCGACAAGACAGGTGCCATTCGTGGCAAACCGCTCACTACTGCACGCCAGCTAGTCGGTGACCATGACGCACAACATCGCTATGAAGAAGCAGCATCCGCTGTGTTGTCGCACTGCTTTCCTCTCAAGGTGACACCAGCGTTCGGTGCGATACTCGGCGAGAGCCCGATATATCTACGGTTCGTCAACACGAAGCCGACAGCCGCCTACCAGATCAATAACAATGTGACGATCTTTGCGCCCCGGTAGAGGCACCTCTAGACACGCCTTGGGGGCAAAAGGCGCTGACAGCGTGGGCGATCCATGGCTGGCCGCGTCGGCTCCGCGCTCAGGAAGACGCGCGCGAGCCTGATGATGATCGAGGAGGAGCGGACGCAGGCAGGGCAGCTGTGGCGGAGGTTCGCAGGCAACGATCAGCCGGTGGAGTGCGCCCTATCGGATCGGACAGGCGGCGGACAGCTTAGACGACCGCCAATGGTGGCGTACCGTCCTCCTCGAAGAGTGAGCCGATCAGCGTCCATAAAGCCTGATGTGCGCATCAAAGCGGCGTGCGGAAGTTGGATTGCGGCGCAAGAACCGGGAAGCATCGCAGCCCGAGCGGTCACATACGTGGTTCGTTGCCAAGCCACGGAGCCTCTCTTGACCGATCCCCACGTCACAATCGAGCCGTCGATCCTCTACCTCGGAACCCCGGTCGTCCTCATCAGTACGCAGAACGAGGACGGCACCGCGAACCTCGCCCCGATGTCGTCCGCGTGGTGGCTCGGCTGGCGGTGCATGCTCGGTCTCCAAACGGCGTCGCAGACGCCGCAGAACATGATCCGCACGGGGCAGTGCGTCCTCAATCTCCCGTCACCGAAACAGGCTGGCGCGGTGAACAGGCTGGCGCGCCTGACGGGCACCGAGAAGCTACCTGAACTGAAGCAGCGGCTGGGCTATGCCTATGAGCCTTCCAAGTTCGACGTGGCTGGCCTGACACCCATCGCATCGCAGACCGTCTCCGCGCCGCGCGCGTTGGAGTGCCCGATCCAACTGGAAGCCGTCGTCGCGGCCCAACACGGGATCATGGATGACGATCCCCAGGTCGCTGGCCTGCTCTCGGCCTTCGAAGTGCGGATCACCCGTGTCCACGTGCATCCGAGCCTGCTCATGAATGGGCACGAGAACCGCATCGATCCTGCCAAGTGGCAGCCGTTGATCATGAACTTCCAGAAGCTTTACGGGGTGTCCAGCATCGAGGTCGTGCCCTCACGCCTCGCGGAGATCGAGGAGAAGGCCTATCGGATGCCCGACGTGGATCGTGCTCGCGACGGGGTCCTTCGATCTGCCGAGTGGCGTAACACCAGCCGGGATCGGTACGACCCGAACAAAGATCTCAGGCTGGGTTAGCTTCGGTGCCGAGCAATGCGCTTGGCAATCTGCGTTGATCCGGTCCTGGATGATGGAGCCCCTGATGCCAACCTACGCTTTTACGACGATGAGGCACTTGTCGGCCGAACAGCGTGGCAAGCTCGTCGAGAGCGTCACGACGATCCATCAGGTGGAGGCGACCGCACCCCGCTACTTCGTGCAGGTTGTGTTCTACACCATGGAGCCCGGCTCGATGTACATCGGCGGCGAAACAGCGCCGGACGACCATGTATGGGTACGTGCTGATATCCGAAGTGGGCGCACGCGCGAACAGAAGGCCGCGATCCTGCAACCGATCATGCTGGAGACCGGCGAGATCCTGGGCACCTCGCCCGAGAACGTGTGGGTGTACGTATCTGACATCCCAGCCGAGGGTGTGGCGGAGTTCGGCCATGTCCTGCCTCAGCCGGGAGGGGAGGAAGAGTGGCTCGCCTCACTACCGGGCCTACTGCGCGAGAAGCTGATGGCGGCCTCCTGATCGGCCCACTGCGCCCGATCCAACTGGCGACCGTGAGCCCGCGGTTTCTGTCCCTTGCTCGCCATCCCGATCAGGTCACGGCAAACCGGCCGTAGACCGCCGGAGATGGAAATGCCGGTGGCCGATTAATGTCCGCTCACGGGAAGAACCAATAGAGGTCCAGGTGACCGTTATGGGTCGAAAACGGAACGGCTGGTTTCCGGCGCGCACCAAAAATCATTACAAGTTGATCGCACAAACTGTAGCGCTATCTGATCGCGGACCATGAAACATCGCGCGCGATACAGTTATCCAGGCGTCTACCGGCGAACAATTCGTCATTGTAGAGGGCGATCTCCGCATCGGGTGGGACTGAGTATGTCGAGCCGCCCTGGTACAATGGTCGCACGATCAGGTCCGTCTTGCTGCGCCGACCATCGAAGGTGACCCAGCAGCTGAATGACACCCGGGTCAGGTTGGCGTCGCTACGGGTGTTCGTGACCTGAAAAACGTACCGACTGTCGGCGTTCTTGGCGTAGGTGAACGCAGGCGTGAATTCCGGCGCCTCATACATGTCCGCGGAAGCAACCCAACATTGTGTGCGCTCAATGACCAAGCCGGGCTGCCACAGCAGGCCATTCGCGCTGACCAGCGGCGCCTGCTCCATTTCCCGCGGCGCCATCCAACCTCCAGCGCCGATAGAGACCTCCAGCACACGCTCGCTGGGATTGCCATTCGCATAGACCGGCCGACAGGACACCATAGCCAAACGCAGCCAATCCCGCGGGTGCTGGTTCGTGATTCGCCCGTACAGGTAGCTGCCCTCGACCCAGGTCTCCAACCCCACGGGCGGATCTTCGGTGTAGCGGTGAAAGGCAGCCCTCGGCTTGATGTCCTCGGCCAAGAGGCGCTCGGCGTAGCCCATTGCCAAGGGGAGGGCGCCCAACACCACCAGCACGAGCAATCCGTTTTGGAGGATAGCTGCTGCCAGTAGGAGGCCACCACCGAAGAAGGCGATGCCGCCGAGGATGATCCACTCGTAAAGGTAGGGTGAGAGCGGATCGAGCCCTTCGTACGAAGCGGTGACGATCCCGATGCCAATGCTGGTGAGCCAGAGCCGCAGCATCTTCAGCGATACCTGGGAGAGTAAGGGATGTCGTCCATCGCGTAGGAAGCTCCAGGACCGCCGGGATAGCCCCAGGGGCACCCGAGCTGCGCGGAGCGCTGCGCTGGCACAGGACGGCGCTCCAAATGCATCGCGGCGGCACTGGCCGCACGCTGGCTTCCGGTGAGATGGTGCAGGCTATGACGACGCCAGCCAACCTGCCCATCTGGGCCATGCTGACCCCGCCCAGCTTGGACGCACTGTTGTTGAGTAGCGACCAAAACATGCCGCGAGCGATCAACTTCGCGCCGGACATCAACGGCAGCAGCGTTGCCGACGCCCCGCTGCTCGCGACCACTCGGCTCATGATCCGGCGGGCTCAGGGAATTAGCGGCCTCACCTTGACCGCCACCGGCGCACTGAGCCGCGCCGACGTACGCGCGCTCTTCGACGCGATGAGCTGGCCCGGCTACGACAAAGGCAACGCGCTCGCCATGAACAAGGTGCTCAACGAGGCCGACGTCATGCCTGTCGAGCTTACCCGACTGACCGCGCAGACTGCCAAATTGCTGCGGAAGCGCGAGAAGCGATTGCTGGCGACCAAATCCGGCGGTGGGCTCGCTGAGCCGGAGGCAGCCGCCGAGCTGTTCGCTCGGCTCTTCGCGACCATCTTCTGGCAGATCAGCCTCAGCTATTTCGATCGCGTGCCGTTTGAGGCGTGGCCGCAGAACCACATCGGCATCGTGCTGTGGTGCCTGTCCGTGGCAGGGGAGGGGTGGTTCCTGCCCGAGGACCTGATGCGGACGTGCACGGTGCGGGAACCAACGCTGGACGAGAAGCACCCGGACTTCCCGGCCTACGCCTTCGAGAGCCGCGTGCTGCGCCCGCTCAGCTGGTTCGGCCTGCTGGAAATGCGGATAATCGGCGACCCGAACGCCCCGACCTGGCAACGCGGCCGCCAGTACCGGAAAGCCGCACTGTTCGATCGAGTGTTGCGTTTCGACGTGCAGGTAGCCAAACCGCGCGGGCCAGCACATTGATAGCTTGGCGGCGGATCGCACCGCTAAGCTCTTGCTGCCACACTCAGAAAATCTGCGGAATCTTGGTATTTGACCCGACCACATCAGCGCCGTCTGCCGCATGGATCCCGAAGAGTTTCAGTACGGACTAAAAAGTTTGTGTGGCCATGGCGCAGCTGCGTGCGACCGGCGCCATGGCCATTGAGATCACGCGGCCTTCTTCCGCCGCTCGGACATCATCAAACCGCGCGCAGCCGCAGCCTCCTTGATCTGCGGATCCAACTCTCCTGCACGAAGTGCGGTGATCAGCGCGTCGAGCGTGGCGGGCAGCTTGTCCAGGCTGCCGATGCTGATGGCGGCCTTGCCCGGCTGCAGCTCCAGCGGCTTGCCACCAACCCGCATGATGAAATGCACGGTGCCGGCCTCGTCCTGGAACCAGCCCTTGCGCACGCGGCGGTTCACCTCGACCCGCACACGCTGACCCGACGCGTCCTTGCGCAGGGCCGCCACCTTGGGCGGATCGTAAAGCCGACCCTCGAGGGTCGCGTTCACCATGCTCTTCTGCTCAGCGAGCTGGCCGAGCAGCTTCTCGCGAGCGCGACTCAAGGGATCGTTGGCCGAAGCGGCCGGAGCGGCGGTGCTCAGCTTGAGGGTCTTAAGCACGGACATCTGCATCTCCTACATGTGAGCTCGATCAGCTCCCATGTCCGGAACGATACTGCCACTATCCTGCCGTTCAACCAAAGACTGGGGCAGGTGTTTGCCTGGATCAACCGAACCTGCGAAGTGTGAACGAGCGATAGAAGCGTGGCCTCGCCGAATTGGCGGATCAGAGTGTCGTAGTACTACACTGCGAAAACTGCATACCTAAGTCCTTGCAGATGCGCTCAGAAAATTCCGGATTTCGCACTCTTTGGCGCGACTGCGGTCATCTACCTCGCCGCGGCACCCTCTCTCAAAGCCAATAGCCCACAAAACCAAATGGGTAGACTGGAAGTCCGCTCATGGCGCTCTCCACGAAGCGATAGCGAAGTGGCGCCATGAGCAGCCATCGACAGATGGGTGCGATAGCAGCAGGCGCGAAGAGCCGGTCCAGCCCGAGGCGCGCGTGGATGGCTTGACGAGCCAGACACGTCGCGGGAGGGCGCGGACAACGCCTGATAGTACTTCGTTGTATAGCGTCGTAAGGACGGATAATCTCTCTATAGAGAGATTGTTCTTTCTTATGTCGTTAGCCAATGATGTAGTGTCAGTCGGATGATATATTATGTTCTTACCTATATGACATAAATATCGACGTACGCCATACCGGCGTCGTATACCCATATGAGGCCAACAAAAAGGAAGAAAAGATGAAACAGGAAATCATGACGTGGCTCAAGACCCAGGCTGCTACTCAGGAGTGGCTTGAAAAACACTACCGCGGCCGTATGGCCTACCAGACTGGTAGAGGAAAGATATTCGCCCTGTCTTTTTCGGACTATGTGGATCTGTGGGGCCTGAGGAAGCTCAAACAGGTCGCCAAATTGATTGAAGACGGCAAGCTCACCAAACGGATGCGCCATCCCGATAGGGGATGGGTTCTCAGTTGGACGAGCAAAGAAGCCCGAGAAGCTGGGGAAATGAATATCACGACCGCCCGCATCCTCCAGCGCAATTCGAGCAAACACCGTTTTTACCTGAAGGCCGGCGACACCCATACGGATGCAGCCAAGCGCAAGATTGGCGATGCCAAACGCGGGAAGTCACTCTCGGAGGATCACAAACAGGCCATCCGAGAAGCACGTATCGGGGTGCCGCAGAGCGCGGAGCATAAGGCCAAGCGTATTGCAGCTATCAGAGCGACGAAGCAGCGGCAGAGCGAAGCTCGTGCCCGACTGGTTGCGCAGCCAGCTTGATCGCCAGCGATTCCTAGCGAGCGCAGGGATTTACAATCCCTGCGCCTTCGGCTGATAGCTGCAAAAGCACCGCTCGCTGTCTTTGTCGCGACTGGATGTGGCCGTAAGCGGAATGGCTGCTTTGGAGGGGGTCCGCCGGAAAAGCGGACGAGCTCCTATCGACCCCGAGCGGTCATTCCGCATCCGACCCATGTCGGCTGCCCAGATCCCGGCCAAGCTCTCGCCCAAAGCGGTCATCTGCGAGCAGCCGTGTTCGGCCGACAGCCATCGAAGTCGGCGCAGACGGAACCTAGAGCCGTTCCCGGTCAGGTAGCGACAGCCAAGTCGTCCTCGTAGCCAGCTGCGGCGAGGTAGTTGCGGCACTCCTGCGGAGTGAAGCGCGTGAAGGCCTGGCGGATCGCCGGCCAGAGATCCGGGATCGTGCGAGCGGCCGCGCTGCGCAACAGCGCCTTCAGCTTTGCGAAGGCCTGCTCAATCGGGTTGAAATCAGGGCTGTATGACGGGAGGTAGAGCAGCCGCGCTCCTGCGGCCTCGATCGCCTCACGCACGCCAGCGACCTTGTGGGCTGGCAGGTTGTCCATGACGACGATGTCGCCCGGGTGCAGCACCGGGATCAGGGTCTCGGTGACGTAGCTGCAGAAGCGCCTGCCGTTCGTAGGACCGTCCAGCAGCGCGGTCGCGCACAGCCCGCTGGTGCGCAGGGCAGCGGTGACGGTAGTGGTTTTGTAGTGACCCTGCGGGGCTGCGAGCCGGCAGCGCTCGCCGCGTGGTGCCCAACCATAGCGCCGCGCCATGTTGGTGGCCGCCGCCGTCTCGTCCAGGAACACCAGCCGGTCCGGGTCGAGCTCGGGCTGTGCCTCGAACCACGCCTCGCGGGCCGCTCTTACGTCGGCACGCTCCTGCTCAGCTGCGTACGTCGCCCCTTTTTCCAGCTGATCCCGTGGCGGGCAAAGAAGCGCGACAGGCCGCTCGTGCTGGTCTGGACGCCCTGCTCAGCCAACCGGTCGCGCAGCTCGCGTAAGAAGAGGCGAGGCTCCTGCTCGGAAGTCATCAGGATCAGCCCAGCATGCGCCTCGATGCGCTTCGAGGTGTGATCACCGCCCATCGGCTTGGGCGCGACATGGCCCTCTTGGTGTGAGCGCTGCGACCAGCGGCTGGCGCTCGAGACACTGACCCCAAAGCGAGCCGCGGCTCGGTGGCACGAGGCACCTGCCGCCACGGCAGCCACGACACGCTCGCGTAAGTCGACGGACAGAGGTGAAGGCATCAGCATGCTCCTTCACCCGTCAACCCGCCACCCGCTAATCCGTCGCAATCAGCCCGGGACCGGCTCTAAGACCCCTTACTCGAAGCCGTTCAGCGCGGCGTACTCGGTAGCTCGAGCAGGTTCTGTTACGTGCAAAGTCGGACCTCACGGCCCCGAGCTAACGCAGCCGTCGCCGTGAGTGTGCTCATCGACCGGCCCCCTTCTGCACCCGCTGGCGGACCTTTGAATGCCCTCTATCCCGCAATCTGCCGGTTCGCACACTGCTGAAGGGCGAGCGCAACGTCGCCACCACCGGATAGACGGCGGGGAGAACGACGAGGGTCAGCAGCGTCGCGGTGATAAGGCCGCCGATCACCACCGTGGCGAGGGGGCGCTGCACTTCCGCGCCCGCGCTGGTCGAGAGGGCCATCGGCAGGAAGCCGAGCGCTGCGACGAGGGCCGTCATCATCACCGGGCGCAGGCGCCTCTCGGCCGCCCGGGTGGCCGCCTCCCGCGGGTCGAAACCGGAGGCTTCGAGGTCGCGGATGGTGCTCGTCAGCACCACGCCATTAAGGACCGCGATGCCGAAGGTCGCGATGAAGCCGATCGCCGCCGAGATCGAGAACGGCATGTCGCGCAAGGAGAGGGCCAGGATGCCTCCCGTGGCGGCCATCGGCACGTTGAGGAAAATCAGCCCGGCGAGGCGGATGTCGCCGAACATCACGACGAGGAGGACGAGGATCCCCGCCAGCGCCGCCGGAACCACCACGGAGAGGCGGGCGGTGGCCTCCTGCAGGTTCTGGTACTGGCCGCTCCATTGCAGCGCGTAGCGGGGCGGCAGCTTCACCTGATCGGACACGGCCTTCTGCGCGGCGTCCACGAAGCTCTGCACGTCCTGGCCGCGGACGTTGGCCTGGATCGAGATCCGCCGCTGCAGCCGCTCCCGGCTGATCTGGGCCGGGCCGGAGGTTACATCCACCGAGGCCACCATCGCGAGCGGTACCGTCATGGCGGCACCGGTCTCCTTCCCCGGCCGCCCCACCGGCAGGGCGCGGATGCGCTCGATGTCGCTGCGGTCGGCCGGGTCGAGCCGGACCACGATGTCGGTGATGGAATTGTCGTTGCCGTAGACCATGCCGGCGGTGCGCCCGCCTATGCTCTCGACCACGTCGAGCACGTCCGAGACGTTGATCCCGTAGCGGGCGGCCTTGGCCCGGTCGACCCGGATCGAGAGCGCCGGCATCCCGGCCTGCGCCTCGGCTTTCACGTCCGCCGCACCCTGAATGCCTGAGACCACCCGCACGATGGAATCGGCCGTGTCCTTCAGGACCTTCAGGTCGTCGCCGTAGACGTTGATAGCGACGTCGCCGCGCACGCCCTCCAAAAGGTCGTCCATCCGCATCTGGATCGGCTGCGAGAAGCTGTAGGCTACGCCCGGCACCTCCTCCCGGAGACGCTTGTCGAAGGCCGCGACGAGCCCTTCCTGGCTGTCGGCGGTCCTCCAGGTCGAGGGGTCGGTCAGGGTGATGAAGCTGTCGGTCGATTCGACGCCCATCGGGTCGGTCGGGATCTCGGCGCTGCCGGTGAGGGAGACGATCCGCTTCACCTCGGGGAAGGATTTCAGCACCCGCTCGATGCGGGTGACGGTGGCGAGCGAGGCGTTCAGCGCGATGCCGGGCAGCTTCTCGGAGGTGATGACGATCGAGCCTTCCGACAGCTTCGGCAGGAACTCGCCCCCGAGCCGCGTGGCCACCATGCAGGAGCCGACGAACAGGGCGACCGTCGTGAGCACGGTGACGAACGCGTGCCGCTCGGCCCAGCGCAGCACCGGCGTGTAGACACCCCGCACCGCGTGGACGAGGCGCGTCTCGCGCTCATTGACACCGCGCCCCGCGAGAAAGAGCGCCGCGAGCGCCGGCATGAGGCTCAGGGTGACGATGAGCGACGCGCCGAGCGCCAGGATCACCGTGAGCGCCATCGGGGCGAACATCTTGCCGGCCACGCCTTCCAGCGCGAGGATCGGGACGTACACGATCATGATGATCGCCACCGCGAAGATCACCGGGCGGGCCACCTCGGCGGCGGCGTCGCGGATCAGGTCGTGGGCCGGGCGGTCCGGGTGCTCGCCCCTGGCGCGGAGCACGTTCTCGATCATTACCACCGCGCCGTCGACGATCAGCCCGAAATCGATCGCCCCGAGGCTCATCAGGTTGCCCGACAGGCCGAGCAGCCGCATCCCGGCAAACGCCATCAGCATCGAGAGCGGGATCGCGGCGGCGACGATCATCCCTGCGCGCAGGTTACCGAGCAGCAGGAGCAGCACCACGATCACCAGCACCGCCCCCTCGAGGAGGTTGTGCTCCACCGTGCGGATGGTGCGGTCCACCAGCGTGCTGCGGTCGTAGAACGGGACGATCTCGACCCCCGGCGGCAGTTGCTGGCGCAGGGCGGCGATCGTCTTCTTCACCTCCGCGACCACGGCGCTGGCATTCTCGCCGTAGCGCATCATCGCGATGCCGACGACGGTCTCGCCTTCCGCGTCGTGGGTGACGGCGCCGAGCCGGACCTTGGGTGCCTCCTGCACCGTGCCCAGCGTGCCGAGCGTCACCGGCACACCACCGGGGCCCACCGCGACGACGATGTTGGCGATGTCCTCCGGGCCCTTGGCGAGGCCGAGGCCGCGGATCGTCTCCTGTTGGTCGTTGTGCTCGATGTAGGCGCCGCCCCGGGCAGCGTTGTTCTCGGCGAGCGCCATGTAGACCTGGGCCAGCGTCACGCCGTAGCGGCGCAGCGCGTCCGCCGAGACGCGGACCTCCTCGGTCGGCATCTGGCCGCCGTAGATGTTCACGTCGGCGATGCCGGAGGTGAGCTTCAGCTTCGGCGCGATGGTCCATTGCAGGATGCGCTTGAGCTGCATCGGCGTGTAGGCGGGCCCGCGCAGCTCGAACTGGTAGATCTCGCCGAGGCCGGTCGCCATCGGACCCATCTGCGGATCGCCGACTCCGGCGGGCATCAGGCTCTTGGCCTGGGGCAGGCGCTGGAACACCTCCGCCCGCGCCGCCGTAACCGACACAGATTCGTCGAAGGTGACGTAGACCGCCGAGACGCCGGCCCGGGACGTCGAGCGGACGTTGGAGAGCCCCGGCGCGCCGGCCATCGCGTTCTCGACCGGAAAAGTGACGAGCCGCTCGACCTCCAGGGGACCGAGCCCCGGGGAGAGGGTGAGGATCATCACCTGCTTCGGCGAGATGTCCGGCACCGCGTCGATCGAGAGTCCTTCGAGGTTGGCGATCCCGCCCGCCGCCGCGGCGAGCGCGATCATCAGCACGAGGAAGCGGCGGCGGACCAAGAGGGCAAACCAGCTCTTCATCGCCGCCGCTCAATCCGTCGAGCCGAGAAGGCTGCGCAGCAGGATGGCCTTCAGGCCGAAGCTGCCCGCGGTCGCAACACTTTCACCCGCCGCCACGCCTCGGCGCACCTCCACCCAGTCGGTGCGCTGGATGCCCAGCGTCAGGGCCCGCCGCTCGAACCTGTCCGGGTCCGTGCGCACGAAGGCGATGGGGCCGGTGTCCGTCTGCTGCACGGCCGCCGCCGGGATGGTCACGCCGTCGCGACCGAGATCAGCTGCGACCGTCACCGAGACGAAAAGGTTGGCGCGCAGGAGATCCTGCGGGTTGTCGAGCTCGATACGCGCCGGAGCCGTGTTCGTCGTCGGATCGAGGGCGGCGTTGACCGAGCGGACATGGCCCTCGAAGGGCGGATGGCCGGGCACCGGGCTCTCCACCGAGACCGCATCCCCGGCCTTCACCCGGGAGATGTCGGCCCCGTAGAGGTTCGCCAGCACGACGACGCGGGTGGGATCGGCCACCGTGAAGGCGTTGCGCCCGGTATCGACCACCTCGCCCAGGGTGATGCCGACGCTCGTCACCACGCCGGCAATCGGCGTGACCACGGCGCTGGTGCCCGGCGCGGCGCCCTCGGCCGGGGCGAGGCGCTGGTACTGCGCCCGGTACATCTCCGCGTTCGCCTGCGCAGACTTCACCGCCGCCTGTGCCTTGGCGAGATCGACCTGCCGCCGCTCGACCTCGGCTTGCGCCACGCCCCCGAATTTCAGCTGCTCCAGCCCACGCTTCACCTGGAGCGCTGCCACCGCCTCGGAGGCCCGCGCCTCGCCGAGGGCGGCTTCAGCCGCCTGGAGCCCGTTGCGGGCGTCGAGGAGACCGGCGGCATCGAGGGTCGCGAGCGTCTGCCCCGCCGTCACCCGATCCCCGGGCTGAACGGCGAGGCTCAGCACACGTCCCTGCGTGCGCGGCTTGAGATGCGTCACCCGCCGCTCGTCGAAGGCGACGGTGCCCGGAGCCCGCACCGGGAACACGATCCGGCGGGTCTCCGCCGTACCGAAGGCCAAGCCGATACGCGTCTGCCCCGCCCCATCGAGGGTGACGAGATCGGGGTTCGCCGGGGCGTCGTCGGAACGGTCCGCATTCGCCTCGCGGACCGTGGGCGGGGCGAGGCCAAGGCCGGCGAGGAGTGGGCCGCGATAGGTCCATCCCGCGAAGGCCACGGCGGCCAGCACCGCCAGGATGAGCAGCACTCGCGGCGCGCGGCCCCGGCTCAAAATCGGAGCCGGCGCGGAGGCATCCCCGCTTCCGAAGCCATCGGTCCCGGATGCCTCGGAGACCTCCGCGGGGCGCGCGGACGCTTCGGCGTTCAGCGACATGGACAGGCGGCTTGCCGGCCGGTCGGGCCGGACGCCGAGCGGGTGAGGATGAGGTTCATGCGTCGAAGCCGGTGGGGAGCACCTCGTCGCTGACGAAGCGCCCGGTCTCGACCTCGCGGATTACAACCTCGAAGCCCTCGCCGCGCCATTCCCGCAGTCGCTCGACGGAGACATAGGTCCGGGTCTCGACGTCGTAGAGCCGGCTCTGGGCGTAACGGTTGATGAGGCGGCGGGGCCGCCGCTTCCGGGGCATGTCTGTGCTCCCTCAGCGGCGGGGGATCGTGTCGTATGCGGGAAAACCGCGGAGCAGGAACAACATCGGAAGAGCCCGCTGAAGATCGCGCCCAGCCGAGCAGGGGCCGAGGTACGCGCTAGAGTCATTCTAATAAGTTGGACGAAGCCGATGGGGCGCCACTAAATTCTGGTTCACAGTCGCTTCCTCGCGCAGACCGCAGGGCCGACATGCGACACACTGGCAGCGCGGGAGGACCGGGTTCACGTGGCGAGGCTGCTGCTGATCGAGGACGACGGGGACACGGCCGGGGATGTGCTCGACGACCTGCGCGGGCGCGGCCACGAGGTCGCCTGGGCCGCAACCGGGCCGGACGGCGCCCGATCAGCACGGGAGGGTGGCTGGGACGCGATCATCCTCGACCGGATGCTGCCCGGCCAGGACGGGCTCGGCGTCCTTCAAGATTTGCGCCTGGACGGCGACCGGACACCGGCCCTCGTCCTGAGCGCGCTCGGCGACGTCGACGAGCGCATCCGCGGCCTCCGGGCCGGTGGCGACGACTACCTCGCAAAGCCCTTCGCGCTCGGCGAACTCGCCGCACGGATCGAGGCGCTGCTCCGCCGCCCGGTCGACACCCGCGAGACGCTGCTGCGGGTCGGAAGCCTAGAGATCGACCTGATCACCGGAACGGGCCGGCGCGGCGCGCGCGACCTCGACCTCCTGCCCCGGGAACTCAAGCTCCTCGCCTATTTGATGCGCGCGCCCGGTCGGATCGTCACACGGGCGATGCTGTTCGAGGAGGTCTGGAACTACCGCTTTACTCCGAAATCGAACCTCATCGACGTCCATCTCGGCCGCCTGCGCCGCAAGCTGGAGGCGGCCGGGGAGGCGCCCCTGATTCAGAACGTCCGCGGCGTCGGTTTCACCCTCACGCCCGATGAATGACCTCCTGCGCTCCACCACCCTACGGTGGGCTCTGGGGATCGCCTTGTGGTCGGTGCTTCTCGCCCTGACGATGTTCGCCTTCATCTACTGGCAGACGGCAGCCTACCTGCGGGAGGAACTCGCCGAGACCCTGCGGCTCGAAGTCCGCGCGGCCGCGGCCGACCCCGCCGCCACGGCGCTGCGGGTGGATACGTGGACTGCGATGGACCCCCACGCGCGGCACTACGGCGGCGTCTTCTCGCCGGACGGCGTCCGCCGCGCGGGCAACCTCGATGCGATGCCGAAGGGTCTGCCGCGGGACGGGGACGCCTACCGGGTGAACGCCACGGTGGAGGTCGGGGGCCGCAGCCTCGCCGACGAGATCTGGGCGGCGGCCCTGTCGCTGCCAGGCGGCGGCACGGTGGTGATCGCCCACGACACCGACGACATCGACCGGGTGCGGGTCACAACCCTGCGGGCGCTCGGCCTCGGCCTGCTGCCGATGCTGGCGCTCTCTGGGATCGGCGGCCTCGTCCTCGCCCGCCGGGGCCGCAGGCGGTTCGCCGCCACCGAGGTGGCGCTCGCCGAGGTGATGCGCGGTAACCTCGGCAAGCGCCTGCCGGTCGGAGGCCGAGGCGACGAGTTCGACCGCCTTGCCGCCAACGTGAACCGCATGCTCGACGAGATCGAGCAACTCATGGGCGAAGTCCGCAGCGTCGGCGATGCCGTCGCCCACGACCTGCGCACGCCGTTAACCCGCCTGCGGGCCCGGCTGGAACGCAGCCGGGCGCAGGCGCGAACGGTGGCGGAGTTCCACGAGGCGATTGATCAGGGCCTCGCCTGGATCGACCAGACACTCGCGATGGTGACGGCCGTGCTTCGGATCGGCGCGATGGAGGAGGGCCGCCGGACCGCCTTCGCGCCGGTCGACCTCGGGGAGGTCGCCGCTGCGGCGGTCGACTTCTTCGAGCCGGTGGCTGAAGAGAGGGGCGTCCAACTCGTCCTGTCGGCGGTGGGGCCTTGCACCGTCCACGGCGACCGGGACCTCTGCTTCGAGGCCCTGTCGAACCTCATCGACAACGCCGTGAAGTTCACGCCCCCCGGAGGGACAGTCCGCGTCGCGGTCGCCTGTACCGGCCAATTCGTCGAGGTGGCCGTGGAGGATACCGGCCCAGGCCTGCCGGCGAGCGAGCACGACAAAGTCTTCCGCCGCTTCTACCGCGCCGAGATGTCCCGCCAGACCCCCGGCAACGGACTTGGCCTCAGCCTGGTCGCCGCCATCGCCAAGCTTCACGCCGCAAGCGTGAATATTTGTGCAGCGGAAGAGGGTGGTTGCCGTTTCGCGATGATTTTCTCGAAGTTGGCCACCGATGGCCACACGTTTTCTGCTTATTAGATGACTTCAAGAATACGTCCGATTGTTACTTATTGAATGGGCTTCTGGCCTCTGATTACTGATTTATCAGCCGAAGGGCTAGCGTATCGAAAAGCGTCGCGGCACGTCCGCTTCTATGTCTATGCCAGTCGAAAGCGGAAAGTCTCGAATCCACCCATCTGAGACGTTCGTCCGGGCACTGGGCGGCGGCAGATGCTGGCCGGAAGCGGAATGGCTGCTTCGGAGTAAATGCGTCGGATAAGCGGACAGCCGGCTGCCGCCTCGCCCAAGGCAGCTCCTCGCGGATCTGGAAGCCGCGTCGAATAGCAAAACGCGCCGACTAGTTCCGGTCAGGCCGGACGTTTGAGGAGCAGACCATGGCACCGAGCGCGAGAAGAGCACCATGTCTCAGCCGATTCATGTTAGAACTGAACCTAGCTGGTCCAAAAAATCGAATTTTAACTGCTGGTCGGGAGAAGACCGCTGGCACGGTAGCCGGCGATGATATCGTCGTACACGGCTATATCCGCACGCGATCGAGCGACGACCTGTGCGCCGCCGACGGCCGCAAAGATCGCCCGCGCCCGCTGTTCGACTGCGGGGGTCTCTAACCTTGGATTAGCGGCCCTCAGGACCTTCGCCAACCAAGTGACTTGAACGTCCGCGAAGGTGCGAACCTCCGCCTGAACCTGCTTGGGAAGGTCGTCATGCTCCGCGGCCATGAAGCCGCATAGACACATCCGGTTGTCGTTCTCTAATGCTCTCCGAAACAGTGCTGGATACTGCGCGAGGCAGGCTGCTGGATCCTGGGTCTCCGTCCAGAGCCGCTCAAGGCGCTCCCTGGAATCTTCCCAGTAGCGCTTGGCTACCGCCGAGCCGAGGTCGGCCTTGCTGGGGAAGTAATAATGGATGCTGGCGCTCTTTATCCCCACCTCTGCCGCAAGGTCTCGGAAGTTCAAGCCAGCGTAGCCGTGTGCTTGGGCGGTCGCACGCGCAGCCGCCAGGATCGCTTCTCGCCTATCCATCGTCATCATCGAAAAACCTGACCAAGTGACAGATAGGGCTTGACGATGCCAATGAACACGATTCTCTACCTATCAAGTGGCAGATAGAGGGATCGCCATTCGGCGAGCCGCTCCCTATGGAGGTCGATATGGATGCTGATGACCTCACAATGTCGGATGCAACGACGCTGGCTTCCCTAGTGCGGTCGCGCCAAGTCTCTCCGGTAGAGGTCGTCGAGGCGCACCTTGCTCGCATCGCAGCGGTCAACCCTCGGCTGAACGCCATCGTCACCTTGCCCGCTGAACAGGCGCTCGTCGCCGCAAGGGCCGCGGAGATCGCGGTTATGGCTGGAGCCGAACTCGGACCGCTTCATGGCGTCCCATTCACCGTCAAGGATTCCCTCGATACCGCCGATGTGCCGACGCAGCGCGGCTCGCACCTTTTCGCGGGTCGGGTCCCCCAAACGGACGCAACCAGCGTCGCACGCTTCAAGAGGGCCGGGGCAATCCTTCTGGCGAAGACGAATCCCCCGGAGTTTGCCTTCTGGACCGAGACCGACAACCTGCTGACCGGGCGCACAAATAATCCGTGGGACCTCGGGCGTACACCGGGCGGGTCGAGCGGAGGCGAGTCGGCCGCCATCGCCGCAGGAATGTCGCCAGTCGGCATCGGTAGCGATGTGGCGATATCGGTGCGGGGCCCCTCCGCCCATACCGGCATCGTCGCCATCAAGCCAACCCACGGGCGCATCCCACTCACCGGACATTGGCCGCAGGTGCCTCGCCGCTTCTGGCATATCGGCCCGATGGCACGGAGCGTCCGCGACGTCGCGCTCGCCTACGGGATCATGGCCGGTCCTGACGGCGTGGACGGCTACGCAACACACTCGCAGGGCTTCGACCTGGGGATTAGCGCCGATGTCGGAAGGCAAATCCGGATCGGCTGGCTCACGGAACACGGCTTTGGGCCGGTCGCACCGGAGGTCGCCACGACGGTGGAAGCTGCCGCGCGTCGCCTGCAAGAGCTGGGATGCGCTGTCGAGCCGGTGCGCATCCCAACGCTGGAGGCGAGCGACGGCGTTGCGATCTCCGGAGCTCTGTTCGGCGCCGAGGTCAAGCCGGAGTTCAGGCGTGTCACGGAGAGCTGGCATGGACCGCTCTTCAGGACCAGCGAAGCCGTTCTCTGCAGATCGGATGTTACCTCGGCCGAGTATGTGCAGGCCCATCAAGCCGTCGAACGGTTGAGGGATGCCTTCGTCGAGTATTTCGAGCGCTACGACGTTCTCCTCTGCCCAGTGACGCCCGTGCCCGCGACGCCGCATGGGCTCGCCGAGCTAGTCATCGGTGGCCGGACCGTCCCTGCTCGGCATATCGTGAGCGCTACGGTACCCTTCAACCTAACCGGCCTGCCGGCGATGACACTCCGGTTCGGGACGAGCGCCGAAGGACTGCCGGTCGGCGTGCAGCTCGTCTCCAGATGGTTCGCGGAGTCCACAATTCTGCGTCTCGCGGCACAGCTTGAGAGCGTGAGCGAATTCAGGGACGTGCGCCCATCCCTCTGAGGCCTCGGCAACGCGGGGATGCGTGTGACTGACGCGGCATCAATGAGCTCGGCATCAGCGCCGTGGCACGACATAGGCGGGCCCTGTCGCTCACGGGCCCAATTCATAACAGGAGCACGGACATGGACATTGGCTTCATAGGGCTCGGCGCGATGGGCCGCGCGATGGCGCGGAACTTGGCGGCAGGCGGCCACGCGGTGAAGGCCTGGAATAGATCGGGCGGTGCGGTCGAAGGCGTCGACATGGTTACCTCCCCGGCTGAGGCATTCCAGGCGGATGCTGTGATGACGATGCTGTCCGACGACGACGCCATCCGCAGCGTCGTGCTGGACCCAGGCCTCCTCCACGCAGCCAGCCGCGGACCGGTGCACGTGGTCTGCTCGACCATATCCGTGGCGTTCGCTCGGGAACTCGTCGCGGCGCACACGGCCGCCGGGCTCGGCTTCGTGTCCGCGCCGGTGCTCGGCCGCCCGGACGTTGCCGCAAGGGGCGAATTGAACGTGCTGGCTGGGGGCCCACCTGGGGTGGTCGATAAGGTCCGTCCGATCCTGGAGGTGATCGGCGGCCGAATCTGGGACATGGGACCGGAGGCGCCGACCGCCAACGCCGCCAAGATCGCCTGCAATATGATGATCACCATGGCCATCGAGGCCATGGCGGAGGCTGTCGTACTCACCGAAGCGAACGGCCTCGCCCGAGATCATTTCTTCGAGTTGATCCTCGGTACCCTATTCGGAAGCCGCTCCTATCAGGTCTACTCGGCGAATATCGCCGCTGGTACCTACGAGCCGGGCTTCAAGGCTACTCTCGGTTTCAAGGACCTCCGCCTCGCCATGGCGGCGGCCGAGCAGGTCGGCCGGCATCTGCCGATGCTTGAGGCGGTTCATCGGCGCATGGCGGAGACGGTCCAGGCCGGGCTCGGGGAGCGGGATTGGTCCGCGATGGCCGAGTTCACGATCAACGGAGGCCGTCAGAGTTGAGCAGTTTGTTGGCTCGGTCGCCGGTACGACGCGGACATCAGGCTTGCAGACACGTGCCTGGTACGATGAATGAGAGGCATCAATGACGAGGATGATTGTAGTCTGTGAAGGTAACGCAGGCACGCGCTTCGATCGCGAGTACTACGCCACCAAGCACCTCGCATTGGCATTGGAGTGTTGGGGCCAGTATGGGCTCGAAGCCGCTGACGCGTTCTTTCCTGCCGGCGAGGGTGACGGATGGCTCTCGGTGGGTGTCTATCGGTTCCGTGAGCCCGGTGATGTCGATGCAGCGCTCGCTGCACCTGAAACGGAACGCGTAATGGCGGACGTGAAGAACTTCACGGATGCGACGGTCGTACTGCGCAGCAAGTTTTGTCCGAACTCGTCGCCAGAATGATCTGCATCATCGCTCGAGCGTCTTTCAACGCCGAACCGGCATCCACTTCGGCGGAAGAAGCGCAAGGCACGGAAGCGAAAGTAATTTGTCGTACGCGACCGACCCATGCATCCCTATCTATGACTCTGTTTCCGGTGGGCACATGCCTATTATGAAAGACGTACACTCAGTGAGCGCCTTATTCGCATTCTGACGGGACTGATTGCGACCATCGGCAGCCCAGGGATTGCGTGCAAGTAACCCAGAGCATCTCCTTTGCGGCGAGCAGATCGTACGCGAGCTCAGGCGTCCGGCGTAATCGACACCCCCGTCAACGCGGCCATGCCCTCAGCCGCGCGCCGGATGGCAGCGATGATCCCGTCATAGCCGGTGCATCGACAGAGATTGCCGTTGAGCCCGCGCCGGATCTCGGCCTCGCTCGGATCCGGGTTCGATCGCAGCAGTTCCGCGGCGGTCAACACCATGCCGGTCGTGCAGAAGCCGCACTGGAACCCGTTCTCGGCCACGAAAGCCGCCTGGATCGCGGTGAGGTCGTCGATCCCCTCGATCGTGGTGATCGATTGCCCCTCGGCCGATAGCGCGAGGATCATGCAGGATTTCACCACCGCGCCGCCGAGCCGAAGCGTGCAGGCTCCACAATCGCCGGTGTGGCACCCGATCCGCGTGCCCTTCAGGTCGAGGAGGTCGCGGATCATCTCGACGAGGAGAAGGCGTGGATCAATCTCCCGATCGAATGCCTCGCCATTGATCACGCATCGCAGGCGCGTGTCGCCATTCATCGGCATGCTCCCACGACCATCTCGACGGCACGCGCGGCCATCCGGCTCGCGACGGCCCGGCGATAGCCGGGACCGGCCAATTCGTCCGCCCACTCCGTCCGCATCCGTGTCGTCGCCGCTCGAGCAAACGCCGCTATGTGATCCGGGCCGAGCGACACACCCTCGTCCGACTCCGCCACGATGGGGGTGGGCGCCGCCCCCGCGATGCAGAGGCGCAGGCGTGGTCCGTCCTCCGTGTCCGCGATCAAGCAGGAGGCGGTGACGATGGGCCAGGAACTCGTGCCGTGCTTGAGCTTGAGGTAAGCGCTCGCGCCGACGCGCCTGGCCGCCGGCACCAGGAACTCGCAGACGAGTTCGTCGGCTTGACGATCCGTGCGGAAGGCATCACGGAGAAAGGCCGCGATCGGCACGATCCGCTCGCTGCGGGAGGAGACGAGGCGGACTCGCGCCTGGAGCGCCGTCAAGCATCCCGGGCCGTCGGAGGCCGGGTTGGCGTAGCACACGGCGCCGCCGAGGGTCGCGAGGTTCCACAGGCCAGGGCCACCCGTGATCTCCCGCACCATCGTCGCAAGGAGGGGCAGGCGGCGGCGGATCACGTCGCTTGCGGTGAGCGCCGCGTAGGTCGCCCGGGCTCCGATCGCGACGGTGTCGCCTCGGTCCACGATGCGATCGAGCCCGAGGCGGGCCGGATCGAGAACAAGGCTCGCCTCGTCTTCCCCCGCGAACAGAGCCGGGATGAGCACCGAGCCGCCGCCGAGCACCCGCGCTTGGCTCCCGGCCGTGGCGAGGATGGCAGCCGCCTCCGCCAGCGTGTCGGGCCGCTCGTAACGAAACCGGTGCCGGATCATACGAGCGCCCCCTCGGTGAGCAGACGCAGCAGGCGCGGGGGCGTCGCCGGCACCGTCGTCACCCGGCCCGCCGCCGAACCGAGCGCGTCGCCGACGGCGTTCGTCATCGCGGCGAGGGCACCGCCGAGGCCCGACTCTCCTCCACCCTTCATGCCGAGCGGATGGAAGGGGCTCGGCGTCGACAGGTGGCCGACGCGGATGGGGGGCAGATCGGTCGACCGTGGCAGGAGATAGCGCTTGAAGCGGTCGCTGATCTGCCGGCCGCCCGCCGCGTAGGTCAATTCCTCCCAGAGGGCGGCACCTACCCCCATGGCGATGGCGCCCTTCAACTGCCCGGTCACGAGGGCGGGATTGACCATCACGCCGCAATCGTGGACCGCCGCTATGTCAAGGACGCCGATACGACCCGTGCCCGTGTCGAGTTCGATCGCGGCGGCGTGGATCGAGTACGGAAACGACGAGTAGGTCGCGATGCGCCCGGCCTCGTCCGGCTCAACGCGGATGTTGCGGGCGCGATAGCTCCGCGTTGCCTCCAGAGGTAGCTCGACGTCGGCGCCCACGGTGAAGGGATGGGTGTGTGCGCCGAGGGCAAGGGCGGCGAGGGTCACGCTGGCGCCTCCCGGCGCATGGGCGCTTCCCCCGGCGAAACGGATCGCGTCGGCCGGCGCCTGGAGCACGTTGCTGGCACAGACGGCCAGTTTGGCGCGCAGGTCGGTCGCGGCGAGGTGCGCCGCGGTTCCGCCGTACAGCAGCGCGCGGCTGCTGGCGTTGCCAGTGCCGACGGGCACACGATCGGTATCCCCCTGTACGACGCGGATCGCAGTGGGTTCGAGCCCAAGAACGCTCGCGACGAGCTGTGCGATGCCGGTCTCGTTGCCGCTGCCCGGGGATGTGACGCCCAGCGCCACCTCGACATGGCCCATCGGCGACATGCGGATCGCCGCCGTCTCGAAGCCGCTCGGGAACGCGCCGGGTCGGGCGCCGCCTTCCGGGGTCAGTTCGCAGGCGAGGCCGATCCCGATGCGCCATTCGCCGCCGGCACGGGCGGCTTGCCGCGCGCGCCAGTCGTCGTAGCCGAACAGGTTCATCAGTTGTGCGAGCGCCTTCGGATAGTCGCCGCTGTCGACGTTCAGGCCCGAGGGCAGGCGTCGCGGTAGGGCATCGGCACGCACGAGGTTGCGCGCCCGGAGCTGCGCCGGGTCGATCCCGAGGTGTCCGGCCAGGAGATCGACCGCCCGCTCCATGACGAGATTGGCGATCTCCTTGCCGTAGCCGCGGATCGGCTGCCAGGGCGCCTTGTTGGTCGCGACGAGCGTTCCGGCGACGTCGATGGTCGGCACGTCGTACACCGTCGGGAAGACGGTTGCGGTGATCAGCGGCATCGTCCAGCCGTTGCCGGGGCCAATCGTCCCGACATCGGCCACGAACGTGTCGCGGAAGGCGAGGATGCGGCCCTCGAAGGTGGCAGCGATGGCGAAGCGGTGCGTCTGCTCGCGGCAGTGGCCCCGCATGGTGTCGCGTCGGTTCTCGACATAGGCCACCGGACGTCCGAGGCGCCGGCTGAGCAGGCCGACGAGGACCTCCTCCGGATGCCCCGCCATCTTAAACCCGAAGGTGCCACCCGCCGGTGGGGCGACGACGCGCACGTCCGTCTCGTTCAAGCCGAGGGCGGTCGCCACCTGCCAGCGGGTCGTGTGCGGATTCTGCAGGGTGCCCGTCAAGGTCAAGCGCCCGAGCCGGCCGTCCCAATCCCCGACGTAGCACAGGGGCTCCATCGGGGCCGCCGTCGAGGGGTGTACCACGACCTCGCCCTCGACCGTCACGTCCGCCGCGCGCAGAACCGCGTCGATGTCGCCAGCCCGCACGTGGTCCGTGGCGACGACGTTCGAGCCCCAACAAGAATGGACGATCGGCGCCCCATCGGCGAGCGCGGCCTCTGTCGTGAGAGCCGCCGGACGGATCTCATAGCTGACCTCGACCCGAGCTGCGGCGGCCTCCGCATCGTGCGGCGTCCGCGCCACGACAGCGGCGACGGGTTGTCCTGCGTAGGCCGTGGCTCCGACCGCGAGGCAGCGGCCGATGATCGGCCGATTGGCGTCCGGCCCCCGGAACGGCAAGGCCGGCGGCATCGGCGCGCACAGGGTGGCGGCCTCGCTCCCGTCGATCACGGCGACGACGCCGGGCTCCGAGCTTGCCGCGTCGGCCTGCACCGCGACGATCCGGGCGCAGGCATGAGGCGAGCGGACGAGCGCGACGAAGAGCGCGTCCCTCGGGATCAGGTCGGCGGTGTAGCGGACTTGTCCCGCCGTGAACGCCAGCCCGCCGAGCCGGGGCACCGACCGGCCGATCCAGCTTTCGGTAACCTCGGCATCCGAGGAGGATTGCGCCTCATCCATCCCGTTCCTCCCGTTCCCTGCGGCCAGCGCGGCCGATGCCCTGACGTCACGATCCCGCGCGTGCGCCGCGGCCCTCAGGATTTCATCCGAGCCATACCCTCGAGGGCGAGGCCGTAGGCGAGCAGCCCCTGCATCCGGTGCCGGATCTCCTCGGTCAGCGCGATGCGGGTGTAGCGGCGCACGAGCTTGGGTTGCTGCAGGAGGAGCCTCGCGAGTTCGCGCGCCCGGTCGAGGAGCTTCTCCGCCGGCAGGACCTCGGCGACGAGGCCCATGGCCCGCGCCTCTTCAGCCGTCACCTTCTGGCCCGTGAGGAGGAAGTAGCGTCCCCGGTTCAGCCCCATTAGAAGCGGCATGACGATGTGCATCCCGTCGCCCGGGACCATTCCTCCGGGGAAATGCGCCGTGTCCTGGAAGAAGGTGTCCTCGCTGGCCAGGACGATGTCGGCGAGCAGGGGGATCTCCGCATGCCGGACGGCGGGCCCATTGATGGCGGCGATCACCGGCGCTTCGATGGAGAGGAGATGCGGCAGCAGCTGCTTACTCTCCCAGAAGATCGGGTCGTAGGTCTCAGGGGTCATGATCTTGCGGTTCGGGTGCTGGCCCGGCGCGATGGCCGGGCCGCAGAACTCGTCGCCGGTGCCCGTGAGGATCACGACGTCGTTGCCCCGATCGCGGCCGATCTCCAGGAACGCGGACTCCAGCTCGTTGTGCGCGAGGAGGCTCCATTGCAACGGGCCGCCCTCCGAGTGGAGCTGCACCTCCAGGATGCCGTCCTCGCGTGTCATCCGAATCGTCTTGAACCGATCCCTGTAGGTCTCGAACGTCGTCTCAACCCGCTCCAGCGAGGTCATGCTCATCAGGATTGTCCCTTCTGGTTGGCAGGCTCGTCGAAGATCGCGACGGCGCGGGTCCAGCCAGCGGATGCGGCATGGATCTTCACGGGAAAGCAGGCGATGCGGAAACCGGAGGGCGGCAGTTGATCGAGGTGCCGCAATTTCTCGATCTGGCAGTATTCGACGTCGCGGCCGGCCTTGTGCCCCTCCCAGATGATCGAAGGGTCGCGATCCCGATGGTAGCGCTCGGCGACGTACTTGAACGGCGCGTCCCAGCTCCACGCATCGGTCCCGACGACACGCACGCCCTTGCTTGCGAGGTGCAGCGTGGCGGCCCGTCCCATGCCGCATCCGCTCTGCGGATAGGCGGCCGTCCCGAATCTGGCCCCGGCCGAGGTGTTCACCACCACGATGTCGAGGGGTCTGAGGGTATGGCCGATCCGTTCGAGTTCCCTGTCGATGTCGTTGGGCTGGACGATGTAGCCGTCGTCGAAGGCGCGGAAGTCGAGCTTGACGCCGGGCTGGAAGAACCAGTCCAGGGGCATCTGGTCGATCGTGCGGCTCGGCGTACCGTCGGCCATGGTCGAGGCGTAATGCCAGGGCGCATCGACGTGCGTGCCGTTGTGGGTCGAGAGGCGCACGCTCTCCAGCGCGAAGGCCTCCCCGCCAATCAGGTCCTCGCCGCGCAGGCCGTCATACCGTTTTTGCAGCATCGGCACGGTGTCGCCGTGGCCGATATAGCTGACCTCAAACTCATAGCCCGGCGGATCCGACGGGACCCCATTCTCGATCGCCATCGAGATGTCGACTATCCGCTGCATTCGACCCTCCCTCGGTTCATGTCTCACTCCTGAAGTTAACTGATCGATCAGTCAGTATCCAGGCCGAGCAAAGTGCGAGCTTCGGACGGGTTCGCTACCCGTCGCCCGTGCCGCCCGGCCGCCTCTACGGCGCGCGCGACGAGTTCCGCGTTTCCCGAGGCAAGCCGTGTCCGCGTGATGCGAATGTTGTCCTCAAGACCGGTGCGAACTCCGTCGCCGCCCCGGGCGAGAACCCACTCCATCACCCGTTCCTGTTCGCGCCCGATGCCGGCCGCCGTCCAAGTCGCCTGGGGCAGCAACACGCGGAGTTCGGCGAGCAGGATGTCGAGCAATCGCTCCTCGGCGGGCATCGCGTTCCTGACGCCCAACACGAACTGCACGTGGGGCCGTTCGTCGATGAGGCCAGCCTCCACCAGGCGGCGGGCACCGTGAAGGTGGGATAGGTCGAAGATCTCGATTTCGGGTCGGATCCCGTGCCGCCTTATCCGGGAGGCGAGATCGTCCACCAACCCCGCCCCGTTCTCGTAGACGATGGTGGGGAAGTTCACCGAGCCGGTCGAGAGCGACGCCATGTCGGGCTTCAGATCGAGCGCATTGCCGCGCTGGCGCTGATCGCGACCGCGGCCGCCGGTTGAGAACTGCACGATCATCCCGGGGCAATGTTGACGCACCCCATCGAGCACGCGGGCGAAGAGCGCGGGATCGCTCGAAGGGCTTTCGTCCGGCCCGCGGACGTGGACGTGGACGAGACTGGCCCCCTCCTCGAAGGCAGCGTGAGTGCTCTCGATCTGCTCCTGCGGCGTCGTGGGAACGGCCGGGTTGTCGGACTTGCGCGGAACCGAGCCGGTGATCGCGACGGCGACGATGATGGGCCTCATGGCTGGGTTCTCACGCGTAGGGCTCGGGAATGGTGGCATGGTCAGATCCGCGCCTCCCGCAGCATCTCGGGCCGCACCGCGAGGAGCACGACGAGGCCGCCCGCCACCAAGAGGCCGGCGATGAGCCAGTTGCCCAATGCGAGGCTTCCCGTGGCCGTCTTGATCCACCCCAGGGCGAACGGGCTCGCGAAGCCACCGACGAGCCCGAGGCTGTTGATGAGGGCAATCCCCCCAGCGGCAGCCGATCCCCGCAGATAGGCGCTCGGCATCGACCAGAACAGCGGAACGGTCGTGAAGATGCACGGCGCCGCGAGCGAGAGGAGGGCAAACGAGAGGACGACGTGGCCTTGCGCCGGGATGAGGGCGACGAGCGCCAGCGCTCCCACGAAAGCCGGAAGGGCACAGTGCCAGCGGCGCTCCAGCGCATGATCCGAGTGGTACCCGTTGGCGATCACGCCGACCATCGCCACGCCGTAGGGAATGGCGGCGAGCAATCCGATGTCGAGGGCATTGGTGAAGCCCATGTCCCGGATCAGCGTTGGGAGCCAGAAGTTGATCATGTAGACGCCGCAGATGAAGCAGAACCAGCTGAACGCCATCAGGTAGATCTTGGGATCCCGGATGACGGCGGCGAACGACGCGAGACCGTGGGCTGATGCGGAGGTGCTGTCTAAACGCTCGGCGTTGAGGTTCCGAGCGAGAAGGGCCTTCTCCTCCGGCGCGAGCCAGCGCGCGGTCTCCGGCCTGTCGTCGAGATAGGCGAAGACGAATAGGCCTAGCAGCGTGGTCGGGAGTCCTTCGAGGATGAACATCCACTGCCAGCCGGCGAGACCGAGCACGCCGGGCATCTCGGTCATGATCAGCCCGGAGAGCGGTCCCCCGACGACCCCGGCCACAGCGAACGCACTCGTGAAGATGGCGGTGACGCGGGTGCGGTAGGCGCCGGGATACCAGTACGTGAAGTACAGGATAATCCCCGGGAAGAAACCGGCTTCGAAGACCCCGAGCAGGAACCGGAGGACGTAGAACAACCACGGCGCATGGGTGAAGGCCATGCCGGCGGAGATGAGGCCCCAGACTACCATGATCCGGGTAATGGTCTTGCGCGCGCCGATCCGCTCGAGGAGTAGATTGCTCGGGATCTCGAACAAGAAGTATCCGACGAAGAAGATTCCGGCACCCAGGCCGTAGACAGCGTCGCTGAAGCCGAGATCCGACTTCATCTGCAATTGGGCGAAGCCGATGTTAATCCGGTCGAGATACGCCATGACGTAGCAAAGGAATAGGAGCGGCACGAGCCGCCTTGTCACCTTCGCGTAGACCGCGGCTGGCGTCGCGGCGGAGGATTGGTGGGGCTGACTGAGATCCGCTGCCGATATTGCCACGACAGGCTCCTCCCTAGTGAGCTTCGACGATCTTCGAGGATCGGTCCGGATGCTGGCCGAGCCAGTCCGAGCTCCCGTTGTTGTTGTCGCTTCTCTCACTGACTGATCGATCAGTCAATAGCGTCTCGCCACTGAAATCGTTCCTTTCGAACGAGCCATGGCGCTCCCGTCGCGCAGCGTCCGGAAGCAGGATCTGGGCGATTCTGTCACGTCAATTGCGCCCGGACCCGAAGCCCTGCGTGAGGTTTGCCGTCTGGGCGAAACGGCCTATGAGCCCTCGTACGGCGTCGATTGGTTAGACGCTCACGGGTACATCGATCATGGCCACACGAAGCCCAGGAGGCGTGCTTCCGCACTCGGCCGGAACGGAGGCCTTCGGCGACACCCGTTGCGCTATCCTCAACTCAGCCGAACGTGTCTTCGGGCTCCACGGGTTCGACGGCGCCAGCATGCGCGAGATCGCGCAGGGCGCAGCGATCTCCCAGTCGCTGCTGCACTATCACTTCCAGAACAAGCTGACGCTGTATGAGGCAGCGTTTGAGCGGCGAGCCACCGTGATCCGAGAAAGCCGAGCGGCCCGCCTGCAGGATGCCTTCGCGGCATCCGGGTCGGTCACCCTCGAATGCATCCTCGAGATCCTATTCATGCCGTTGGGCGACCTGCTGAACGAGCCGAGGGACGGGTTGCGGCACTACTTGCAGATGCTGGCTGAGGTGACCCTGTCGACCAGCGACCGTTCAATCGCAATTGTGCGTCGGTTCTACGATCCCTCGGCCGAGCAGTTCATCGAGGCTTTCTGCAAGGTCGTCCCGAATATGTCCCGTTCGGATGCAGTCTGGGCCTATCTCTTCGCGATCGGTGCGCGCATGCAGGCGCACTCATCGAGTGGAAGGGCCGTGCGGCTGGGAATGTCGCAGGACTCGCGATCGCCATACAAACTACTTGTTCCTTTCGTTGCCGCGGGTATTAGAACTATAAATTTATGATTACTCGCTCCTTGAGAATTCTGTAGGGGTGGCGGCTGAACGGTATGGACATCACGAAGTTCGTTTGCTGTAGTGCATGCGTTTCCTTATCACATAGCTGACACGCCGGGATGACTGCATGCGAGATTGCGTCATCTCGCTCGTTCAAGGGCGTCTGCCCCGAATGATCTCGATCGCTGCGAGGCCGCGGGCCGAATTTGGCCGTAAGCCGCACGTCCGCTTACGGATATCAGAGCCGGCGAAGCGGACGCTCAGCCCTGAGGTATGTGGCCGACAGCTACGATCAAATTGTCATTGATCCAGACCGCTCACGACAGCGTAGCGGCGAGACTCAATGGATTCCGTCGATGGCAATCCCGAGTTGCTGAGGGCCCCGCAGTGAGGCGCCTGGCCGGTAGGGCGGCGGGTTCTGGAGAAGGCGTGGGGATACGAGCCTGCGGCTCAGTGCGACGACGGCGATCTCGGCCTCGATCCGCGCGAGCGGCGCACCGATGCAGTAATGCAGGCCGCCACCGAAGCCGAAGTGCTGGTTATCCTCACGGTCGGGGTCGAAGCGGTTGGGTTCGGGAAAGCGAGCGGGGTCGCGGTTGCCGGCGGCGAAGACCAGGATTACGGGCGCGCCTTTCGGGATGGTCTCGCCGGCGATCTCGATAGCCCCAAGCGCCTTTCGGGTCCGGAAGTGCACCGGCGGATCGAAGCGCAGCAATTCCTCGATCAACCGCGGCGCCCGCTCGGGGTCGGCGCGCAGCCGCTCCAACTCGTCCGGATGGCGCAGAAGCTGGAGCATCCCATTAGTGATGAGGTTCACCGTGGTCTCGTGGCCCGCCACGAGCAGCAGGACGGCGGTGGCGATCAGGTCGAAGTCGCCCATCCGCTTGCCTCCGGCGGAGGCCGGGGCGGCAAGGCCGCTCAGCATGTCGTCGGCCGGGCGTCGCCGCTTCTCGCGGATCAGGTCGCGCACGTAGGCGGAGATCTCGTCGAAGGCCGCCACGGTCCTGTGGCGGCCCCCCTCGTCGTGGCGGGCGTCCGGCTCTATGGCGGTGGCGAGTTGCCTCGCCCAGACTTGGAACCGCGGCTCGTCCGCCTGCGGCACGCCCAGAAGCTCGCAGATCACCGTGACCGGGAGCGGGTAAGAGAAGTCATCCACCAAGCAGATCCTGTCGCGGCCACGACATGCGTCGATGAGCCTATCAACCTCGCGCACAATGCCTTCACGCAGCGCGTTCACCCGCCCCACCATGAACTGGCGCATCACGAAGCGTCTCAAGGTGTCGTGGTACGGAGGGTCGCGGAAGATCAGCGGGCGATGCGCGCTTACGATCCGGTTCTTGATCGGGTTCAGGAACCAATCTCGAAGTGGGTTCCCAGTGTGAGGGCGTCGAGACGGCGGCAGGTCCTCTGAGAGTCCGTCCGAGAAGTCAGGCTGAGCGGGCCAGTCGCCTGACGAGGATCATGACGGCTGCCGCGTAGAGGAATGCTCTGGCCGAGGCGATAGTCGCCTCTGGGTCCTTCCAGAGGCGGCGATTGCGGCTGATCCAGGCGAAGAAGCGTTCGACCACCCAGCGGCGTGGATGCACGGCAAAGCCGACTTGATGGGGCGGCTTGCGCACGATCTCGACCGTGATGATCGTGGCGGTCGCCGGTCTGTTGCCGGCATAGCCTGCATCGGCGAAGGCTTTGGCGATGAACGGGAAGGTCCGACGCGACAGGCGCAGCACCGGCACGGCTCCGTCGCGGTCCTGTACGTCGGCAGGCTGAGGATCGAGGACGAGCGCGCGCCCGTCCATGTCGACCAGCGCTTGGCGCTTGCGCCCCTTGACCCTCTTGCCGGCATCGTAGCCGCGCGGGCCGCCGCTCTCCGTCGTCTTGATGCTTTGGCTGTCGAGGACCGCGGCAGACGGTGAGGCTTCCCGTCCGACTCGCTCGCGATCGGCCATGACCAGGTGGTGGTTGATCCGGCCAAACAGCCCTGTGTCGCGCCAGCGGCTGAAGTAGCCGAACGTGGTCGAGCGCGGCGGTAGATCCTTGGGTATCAACCGCCAGGAGATCCCACCCCTCAGAACGTAGAAGATGGCGTTCAGGACCTCCCGTGTCGTCCAGAGCGGAGGCCGGCCACAGGGCGCTGGCCTCGGCATCAGTGGCTCGATCACCGCCCACTCGGCGTCGGTAAGGTCGGTTTCATAGCGAAGGCCCACGCGGCTATGCTGCCGCCGGGTGGTCGGGGTCCACATGGCGCTTCCAGGTCAGGCTTCAGCACCCTCCTGGAATCATCGCCATCCCGGCCACTCAACCCCGCCTCAGACCCTTACCGGACGGGCTCTGAGCTGAGACGGGGGTCGAAGATCAGGCTCCGGATCGCCGCGTGCGAGCTCACGACGTAGCTTCCATCGCGCTGTCGGGAGACCGGGTTCTCCCTCAACCGCGCATAGAGCGGGTATGGATCAGCGCGATTGTTCTGGTGGATGATCTCGGAGAACAGCGCATCCCGCTGTTCGACATGAGGACGGGCGTCAGGCATGTCGGGTCGCTGCCAAGTGCAGGCTCACCTGTCGGGTTGGCGGCTTCGTTGCCACCGAGCCTTCCATCACGAGCTCTCGGTCAATCCGTTCAATCAGCTACCGCTCGACGGCAGTGGCTTAAGATCTCCGAGCACGGTCGGGATCAGTTCGGACACGGTGGGATGGATCGGGACCGCCCATTGCAGGGTCGGGGCGGTCGCGCCCGCGTTCATCATGTCGAGGATGCCGTGGACCGCCTCGTCACCGCCGGTGCCCAGGATCGCCGCGCCCAGGATGGCCTGGCTCTCGGCATCCACCAGCACCTTCATGAAGCCCTTGGTCTCGCCCTTCTCCACGGCCCGACCCACCCGGGTCATCGGCCGGGTGCCCATCAAAGCCGGGCGGCCGCTCGCGCGCACCTCCGTCTCGCCCATGCCCACGCGTCCCAGCGGCGGGTCGATGTAGAGGGCGTAACCGGGGATCCGGTCGCTGACCCGGCGGCTCGCCCCGTCGAGGAGGTTGGCGGCTACGATCTCGAAGTCGTTGTAAGCGGTGTGGGTGAAGGCACCTCGTCCGTTGCAATCGCCGAGCGCGTAGACGCCCGGCACGTTCGTCTGAAGGCCGTCGTCGATGGTGATGTAGCCGCGCGCGTCCACGGCGATGCCGGCCGCCTCTAAGCCAAGGTCGTCGGTGTTGGGCCGGCGGCCCACCGCCAGCAGCACGTGAGAGCCCACAATCTCCGGCTCGCCCTCGTTGCAGTTCACCCCGACAGCGACACCGTCAGCATGAGGCTCAAACCCGATGCACTCGGCGTTCAGCCTCAGAGCGATGCCCTCGTCGCGCAGGATGCCGGCGACCGACTCGGAGATGTCCGAATCCTCACGACCAATCAACCGCGGCCCCATCTCCACGACGGTGACCTTGCTCCCAAACCGGCGGTAGGCTTGCGCGAACTCCAGCCCAATGTAGCTGCCGCCGACCACCACGAGATGCTCCGGGATCGTGTCGAGCTGCAGCAGCGAGGTGTTGGTCAGGAACGGCACCGCGTCGATGCCGGGCATCTCGGGCACTCGCGCGCGACCGCCCACGTTGATGAAGATCCGCTCGGCCTTAAGGATATCGTCCCCAACCGCCACCGCGTGCGCCGACACGAAGCGGGCATGTCCAGTGAGGACGGTGCAGCCGGTCATGCCGCGCAGCCAAGTCTCGACATTGGCCCTTGCCCGGGCTGAGACTCCCTGCTGACGCGCGGCGACAGCCTTGGCGTCGATGCCGACGCCACCCTGTAGCACGACACCGTAATCCGCGGCTCGACGCGCGAGGTGGGCGGCGTAGGCGCTGGCCACGAGGGTCTTGGTGGGCATGCAGCCTGTGTTCACGCAGGTGCCACCGAAGAGCTTGCGCTCGATCACCGCCACGCGTTGGCCCGCGGCGGTGAGGCGCCCGGCCAGGGCCGGCCCGGCCTGGCCCGCGCCTATCACGATGGCATCGAACCGTTGGACCATCACAGTGCCCCCAGCACGAGCGCGCCGGCGAGGATCGCGACGGCGTCCTCGATGAGCGCCGCCGGTCGGTCCTTGCCGAAGGAAGCCGCGAGGCGTCCGCGTGCCTCGGCGCCCCCGAGAGTGCCTACCACGGCGCCGACGACGCCTGCCAGGAGGCCACCGGCGAGCTGACCGGACGAAACACCGACGGCAGCTCCGCTCAGGGCGCCGCTGAGGAGTCGCGGGGCGAACTGCATCGGGACCTTGCGGCTCGGGGTGCTTGGCAATTGGTCGGTGACGAACTCGACCAGGGCGAGCACCGTGAACACGTATGGCGTGAACCGGTAGCCAAGGAAGGCAAGCCACGACCCGTCCAAGTTGAGCCAACCCAAGGCCGCGGCCCAACTGACGACGGCCGGGGCCGTGAAGGCGCGCAGGCCCGCGATGATACCGACGAGCAACGCCAGAAGATAAACGGTCACCGGTGATCTCCATCGCGGGGTAAGTTCCAGGCAAGCCAGTGTCATGCCGGAATTTGGGTGAGCGCTGCAGGAACCTGCGGCATCGAATTCTTCGAGAGACGCCCGAAGCGGCTCAACACAAGAAGAAATTTCGATCTTCTCAGGCCGCGTTCAAGACGTCGGCGTGGGCGCGAGCGAACTCGCCGACCGTCATCGAACGCTTGCCTGTCAGCAGCTCGACATTGTTGTCCGCCCCGGACATCGCTCCGTGCTGGTACTCTTCCATCGCACCGCCGAAGTGCTGGACGATGTACGCCGGCACGCCCATCGCGGCTAGCGACGCGCAGTATTCGTCGACTGGCAGATCCTGGAAGATGATCTTGCGTCCGAGCGCCTCGGACAGCTCGGCAGCCATCTGCTCGTGGTCCATCTCAACGGGACCCGAGAGCGGGATGGTTTTGCCGATGTGGGCCGAGGGATCCTTCAGGAGCGCCGCGATGGCGCGACCCTGGTCGTCGGCGGCGATCGGCGAGTGCCGCCCTTTCCCCACCGGCATGCGCAGCACGCCTTGCCTCAGGTACGGGAGCTGCCACGGATAGAGCAGCCATTCGAGGAAGTAGGTCGGCCGCAGGTGGATCACCGGAACGCCGGACCAGTCGAAGACCTGTTCGGCGATGAAGGTGTCCCGGCAGGACTCGCTCTTCGAGTGGCGGTCAGCAGAGCGTTGCGAGAGGTTGACGATGGTTCCGACGCCCGCCTCCTTGGCGGCCTGGGCGAAGTTGACGGCGGCACTTAGGAGGCCTGGGGCGACCGGCCAGACGAAGTAGGCCGCCTCGACGCCCTCCATGGCGGTGCGGACGGTATCGATCTCCTGCAGATCGCCGACGACGACCTCGGCGCCTAGCTTCTCAAGCGCCTCGGAACGGGCGTCCTGCTTGTGGACCATCGCCCGGACGTCGAGACCGAGGTCGATGGATGACCTCACGGCGGCACGGCCGGTGTCCCCGGTCGCGCCCGTGATCAAGACCTTGCGTGACATCGTCGGCATCCTTCTGCGTCCATGACCGAATCCATCCGCCGCCCCTCGATTGCCGAGAGGCCTTCGCGACAGCGGTGACCGCGCCCTGCAGGGACCAGAGCGTCGTGGAGAGTGTGAAGCTCAGGCGTCGGCTTCTGGCCGCAGCCGACTCGGCGGCACGACCGTGTCCACACGACCGGTCGCGACGTCGTAGACGACACCCGTGACGACGAGGCCGGCGGGCAGCCGGGGGTTGGCCTTTACCGCGGCCACGTCCACGGCCACCGCCTTGTAGGGATCCGTGATGAACAGGCCTTCGAGAGCGGCCTCGTCCACGCGCAGGTACTCCGCGATCAGGTCGGGCACGAGCCGGTACCCGATGTTGATGCCGCAGTCGGTGTGGTGGAGGACGATCAGGTTCCAGCCCTCGCCGATGTCCTTGCCCGCGCCCTGGGCGACCCTTCTGAGGATCGCCATCGTCTGGAGCGTCGTCATGTCGACGCGGCCGGCGACGTTGCGGATGACGACGGCCTCACCGGGCGCGAGGTCGAAGACATCCACGGGATCGACCCGAGGATCGACGCAGCCCACGATGATGGTCCTCTCGGAGGGCAACATCTTGAGGCCCGAAGCGAACGTCCGCTCGGCGAAGTCTTTGTTGCGCTGCGTAAGCGTCTCGACAAAGTCCATGGTGCTCTCCTTTTTGCGCGCGGGACCCGGCGGTCGTTCACTTGGCCGGATTGTTTAGGAGCATCCGGAGGGGGCTGATCGGGCCGAGCGGGATGAGCTGGAACTCCATCAATCCAGCCGGGCCGAACGGGAGTTTTTCCAGGAGCGCCCTGGCCTCACCGGCGTCGGTGACGTTCATGAGGAACACGACGCCGCTCTGGTCCTGCTTCACGAACCACTGGTCGATCTTGCCATCGAGGTAGAGGAGCACGGTCGCGCGCACCTTGTCGGGCAGCACCTTCTGCCAGTCCGCTGGGGTGGCCTTCGCGGTGAAGCTCCCGATGGCGAGGACCTTCGTCGTCGGAACGGGCGCCGGAGCCCGCGACGCTGCCGTTTCCGGTGCGGTCACCCCCTGGGCGCAGGAAGTGTCGGGCAGGGCTGCCAGGGTGGCCATAGCGAGGCCGCCGAGTAGCCAAGGGACCGGGCGAGTGAATAGGCGGCTCATGACAGCATCTCCGCGGCAACGAGGGCAGGCTCGTCGAGCTGCAGCCAGTGCCCGGCCGGGAGCAGGCTGAGGGATGCGTTCCTCAGGAAGGAGACGTACTCACGCGCGTGGTCGACGTTCAGGTAAGGGTCGTTCTCGCCCCAGATGACCTTCGCCGGGATGTCGAGCTTGGCGAGCTCCTGGACGCGCGCCGCGTTGCGTTCCAGCTCTTCGAAGAACTGAGAGGTCATCTGCACGAAGGCCGGTCCCGCGCCATCCACGCGGAAGTTTCGGTCGATCACCGGCCCGAGGAAGGCGTCGTAGTGCGCCTTGTGCTTGTCCGCGAGGTGCCGCTTGAAAGCCTCGCGCTGGAAGTTCACGACCCATCCGAACTGCTCTGGGCTCTGGATGAGGGCGCCCGATAGCGCCGCGAGACTCGGGGTCGCGAACAGGGTGATGAGCTCGGGCCATCGCGCGGCCGGCGATGCGGCGAAGGCGGCGTTGAGGATAACGAGGGCGGCGGTCCGGTCGGGGTGCGCGAGGGCGTAGTTCAGCGCTGCGGCACCGGAGGAGTCGTGCGCGACTGGGACGATCCGCTCCAACCCGAGCTGATCGACGACGGCTTCGAGGTCACCGAGTTGCTGCCGGAAGCTGTACGGCGCTCCTGCGGGCTTCTCCGACTGCCCAAACCCCAGGAAATCGAAGGTTACCACCTGACGTCCGGCGGCCACCAAATGGGGGACGAGGTCGTCGTAGATGTGCAGGTTGTCGGGGAAGCCGTGCATGAGCACGAAGGCCGGCGCATTCCCCGGATAGTCGCGGGTGTAGACATCGCCCAAAGGGCTCTCAATCCGGTGTTCCTTGAACGCTGGTGCGCCCGCGTCCGGATGGGCTGAAGGATGGGTCACGGTTCTGCCTTTTTATTGGTGCATATGCATCATTGCGGGTAAAATTCAGACAGCCTCCGGCTTGCTCAGGATGTTGTTGGCGATGTCCATCACTGCGACCGTGCCGGCTTGGCCTAGCACCTTCTTCGCCTGTGCTTGCGCCTCTCGCCAAGCGGGCGTCGCCTTGATCAGGAGCTCCTTGCCCGCATCCGTCAGTACGAGTGGCCGTACGCGGCCGTGTACGCGGGTCGGATCCTCTTCCACCCATCCCTCGGTCATGATGACCTTGAGGTTGCGGGACAGGGTCGACCGGTCCTGGCGGTGATAGCGCCCGATCTCCGCCCGGCTCGACGGTCCCAACTTGCCGATGACGACGAGGAGGACGAACTGCGCGGCACCGACGCCGAACGGCTGAAGCGCCTCGTCGTGGATGGCCGTGACGACGCGGGCGATCAGGCGGGTCCGCATGAGGACGCAGGTGCCCCCGATCTCCGCGAGGATCTCCTCCACCGTGTCCTGGCAGTGCTGGGATGTCATGACGCCCAAATGGTGCATATACACCTTGATGTCAAGGCCGATCCTGGACTGCCGTACCGCACTATCAGGTCCGGACAGATCCATCGTGCATGCCCGAGCGGCGATTGATGCGCTCACGCACTCGGACTTCAGCCCTTTTGCCGCTCCAGCATCAGCCCCGCGGCACTGGCGGCGATGCAGGCCATGACGTTCGCGAGTATGGCGACGTGGAAGGCATCGACCAACGCTGGGCCACGAGCGGCAAGAATGCCGCCGATCAAGCTCGTGGCCACGAGACCGCCCGCTCGTGCGACGGCGCTGTTGAACCCGGAGGCGGAGCCGCTGTGCCGCCCGTCCACGGCCCCGAGCACGGCAGTCGTGAGCGGCGCCACGGCACAGGCCATGCCGAGCGCCGCGACCACGAGGCCAGGCAGAACCGTCGACACGTACGCGGTGTGCTCGCCGATGCGCAGGAGCAGCAGGAACCCGGCCGCCACGACCAGGGGACCTGCTGTCAGGAGGGGCCTGGAGCCGATGCGGCCGGCGAGACCACCGAGAACCGGCGAGCCGACCGCGATGACGAGCGGCAAGGGCAGGAGCGCCGCCCCGGCTGCCGTGCTCGAATACCCCGAAGCCTCGATCAGGATGTAGGGCAACAGGATGAGCATGGCTCCGAGCGCTCCGTAGAGGAGGAACGTCAGCAGCGTGAGGCCGGCGAAGGATCGCGTGCTGAACAGGGCGAGCGGCATCATGGCTCGGTCGCCCTGGCGTCGCTCCCACAAGACGAAGCCGACGAGGAGCGCCGCGCCGACGCCAAGAAGCGTCAGAGCCTGCCAGTCGAAACCCGGATGTCCGGAGCCGACGATCAAGCCCCAGGTCATCGTGCCGAGCCCGAAAGTCGCGAGGATCGCCCCACCGATGTCGAGGTGCCCGTCGTCGGCGGCGCGGTCGGGCGAAACGTAATGCCAGGCCAGGTAAGCGGCACCGAAGGCGAGTGGCAGGTTGACAAGGAACATCGCCCGCCAGCCGATCCCGTCGATCAGCCAGCCCCCGAAGACCGGGCCGATGGCGGCTGTCGCCGCACCCGCGGCGGACCAAGTGCCCACCGCGCGACCCCGGGCCTCTCCGGTGAACGTGTCGCTGAGGATGGCCAGGCTGTTCGGCAGGAGGAGCGCGGCTCCGACGCCCTGTCCGAGCCGGGCGGCGACGAGGACCCCGAGGTTCGGTGCCAGGCCGCAGGCCAGCGAGGCGGCCGCGAACAGGAGGGTCCCGAGGATCAGGGTTCGGCGGCGTCCGATCCGGTCGCCGAGCGCCCCGCCCAGGAGGAGCAATGCGGTGAGCGGCAGGAGGTAGCCATTGATCACCCATTGCAGGCCTGCCGCACCGCCACCGAGATCCCGACCAAGCGCGGGCAACCCGACATTCACCACCGATCCGTCCACGAAGGCGAGACTCGACGCGAGGATGCAGGTCGCCAGGGTCAGCCGGGGGTGTCCAATGGGCTCACTCCTGCGCGACTTCACGGGTCCGTCGTGGGGGGATGCGTCCAACGCGTGTTCCTACATCCGAGGGATATGGCTACGTCGGGTTCAGAGACGGGTGGTCGTGAGCCGGCCTCAATGCGCACCGGCCGCGCCCGCACCCGCCGCGGATCTACGTGCGAGCAAGACCGCGACCGCCGCGACCGACAGGACGACCCCGATCACCGCGAAGGTGTCGCTGAACCCCATGATCAGGGCTTGGCGCTTCACAACGGCCCCGATTTGGCCCACGGCCTTCGCCGTGGCGACAGCGCGATCCGCGATGCCGTGGGCCATGAAGTAGTCGGTCATCTGTTCGATCCGGGCGCGGACCTCGTCTCGGGTCAGCGTGATCGACTGCCCGATGATGTTCGAGTGGAACTGCTCACGCTTGGTCAGGACGGTCGACAAAGTCGCCGTACCAACGGCACCGCCGAGGTTGCGCATCATGTTCGACAGGCCGGAGGCCGCGCCAGCCTCGCTCGGGGCGATGGCGCCCGTGGTGATGGCGCTGATCGGGGTCAGGACGAGCGCCTGCCCGATGGCCCGCACGACGTTCGGGATGAAGAACTGGTCCCCCGAGTTGTCGAGCGACAGCTGGATGTTCATGAAACAGCTCACGGCGAAGATGGCGATGCCGACGAACGCGACATATCGAACGTCCCAGCGCTTCATCATGATGGGCACAAGCGGAATGAGCAGGAGCTGCGGCAGGCCCGTCCAGGCCAGCACGTTCCCGGTCTGCTCGGCATTGTAGCGCTGCACCTGTCCCAGGTACTGGGGCAGGATGTAGACGGTGCCGAACAGGGCGAAGCCGACAAGCGTGTTCGCCAGGACGCCGATGCCGAAGTTGCGCTGCTTCAGGAGGCGCAGGTTGATCAGGGGCTTCGCGACCGTCAGTTCGATGGCCACGAAGGCCGTCAGGAACACGGCTGCGACGATGGCCAGCCGCAGGATGAAGGGCGAGGCGAACCAGTCATCCTTGTTGCCCTCCTCCAGCACCGTCTGGAAGGCGGCCAGGCCGATGGCCATGGTGACGACGCCGGCCCAGTCGCCTTCCTTCAGGAGGTCGAGCCGCATCGGCGAGGGGTCGAGCGTGAGGGCCAGGGCCACCACCATCACGGCGCTAGGAACGGCGTTGACGTAGAAGATGGTCTGCCAGCCGTAGTTCTCGGTCAGGTAGCCGCCGATGGTTGGGCCGATGGCCGGGGCGAAGGTCACCGCGATGGCGAACAGCGCCAGGCCGATGGGCTGCTGGGGCTTCGGCAGCTTGGTCAACACCATGGTGAAGGCCATGGGGATCAGGATGCCGCCGGCGAAGCCCTGCAGGGCCCGCATCGCGATCATGGAGCCCAGGTCGTGGGTGAACGCGCAGGCGATGGAGAAGAGCGGGAACAGGATGCTGTTTACGAGGATGTAGCGGCGGAAGGAGAAGACTTTGCTGAGGTAGTCGGTGAGCGGGATCACGATGATCTCGCCGATCAGGTACGAGGTCGAGATCCAGGCGCCGTTGTCGACACCCGTGCCAATGCCACCCTCGATGTCGAGGAGCGAGGCGTTGGTGATCTGGATGTTCAGGATCGCCATGAAGGCGCCGATCATGCTGGCCGAGACCGCGATCCACTCGCGGGTGCTGGCGCGGGCTGGCTGGGAAGCGGCGGGTTGCTGGACGCTCGACATGGGACGACCCTCCTGGGACGATGCCTCACTCGGCCTGCGCGAGGGCTGAGCGGGCCTGGGCCTGCGCCTTGGTGTCGATCACCGGCTCGACGGACATTCCGGGCCGCAGGTCGCCCGTGCGGACGCTGGCCGGGTCCAGCGTGATCCTCACGGGGATGCGCTGCACCACCTTGGTGAAGTTGCCGGTGGCGTTGTCCGGGGGCAGGAGCGCGAAGGTCTGGCCGCTGGCAGGCGCCAGGCTGTCGACGAGACCGGTGAAGGTGCGGCCCGGGAACATGTCGACCTCGACAGTGACACGCTGGCCGGGGCGGACATCGGTGAGCTGCGTCTCCTTGTAGTTCGCCACCACGTAGACGGCCGCGGTTGGGACCACCGACATGAGCTGGGTGCCGGCATTGACGTACTGGCCGACGCGCAGGGTGCGGTTGCCAACGACGCCGTCCACCGAGGCGCGGACCTCCGTGTAGGACAAGTTGAGCTCCGCCTGGTGCTCCAGGGCCCGGGCGCGCGCCAGGGCGGCCTGGGCCTGCGCGAGCTCGGCCTTGAGCTGGCCCACCTGCTTGGTCGCGGAGGCGAGCGCCGCGACGTCGCGCTGAACCGTCGCCCGGGAGGCGGCGATGCGGGAAGCCGCCTGCTGGGCATTCTGGACTGAGCCGTAGCCGGTGGAGGCGAGGTCGGCGTAGCGCTTGTTCTCCTGTTCGGCGAAGACCTGCGTGGCCTGGCTGACGGTCACGGTCGCCTTGGCGGCTTCGATGACCGCCTGCTGGGTCTCGATGGCGGCCTTTTTGCTCTCGATGGTCGCCAGCGCGGCCAGGACATCGGCCTTCGCTTGGTCAAGCGACACGCGGTAGTCACGGTCGTCGATCCGGGTCAGGACCTGGCCGGCCTTCACGGCTTGGTTGTCGCCGACGAGCACCTCGCCGAGGTAACCCGAGACCTTGGGAGCCACGGTGACGCTATCGGCCTGGACGTAAGCGTCGTCGGTCGAGACGTTGAAGCGGCCGACCGTCCAGTAATCCCAGCCGTAGTACGAACCGCCCGCGAGCGCCGCGAGGCTCGCGCCGACCACGAGCATCCGGCGGAAACCGCCCCGGGCCTTCTCGGGGGCGTGCAGCTGGTTGGCCTGGGCGACCAGCTTCGGATCGGCCAGCGCCTCGTCCGGCGAGACCTGGCGGTCGACGGTGAACGCGTCCTGATGCTTCGACATGACCGCTGCTCCTGATGAAAAGGATGCCGGCCTCGTGATCGATCCGGCAATTAGGAAACTTGATAGTTTCCAAAATGGTTCCTATAATCTGCGGAGTCAATCGAGCCGCCGAGTTTTTTTCTGATGGACCCGCAGACCCAGCCCGCTCGCCGCTCCCGCGGCCGACCGCCGACCCGGTCGGACGACGAGACCTGCCGCCTCATCGCGGAAGCGGCGCGGCAGGCCTTCATGGCGAACGGCTTTGCCGGCACCAGCATGGACGACGTCGCCCAGTCGGCCGGCGTGTCGAAGAAGACGCTCTACCGTCTCGTGCCGAACAAGGCCGGCCTGTTCGAGAGTTCGGTGACGGACCGCATCTCCCGGTTCATGCTGGCGGTCGATCCCGCCACCCTGGACGCGCTGCCTGTCGCCGCGGCGCTGGGCCGGATCATGGAGCAGTACGGCCTTCTCACCCTGTCGCCGGACACGGTGGCGATCCAGAAGCTGGTCATCGCCGAGAGCGACCGTTTCCCGGACCTCGCGACCAGCTTCTTCACGGATGCGGTCGTGGCGACCCAGCGGCTCCTGGCCGACTATCTCGGGCAGCAATGCGAGCGAGGCGTGCTCAGTATCGAAGATCCCGACATGGCGGCGGGCATGCTTCGGGGGATGATGGCGATGGAGCCGCAGAGGGCGGCGATGATGAAACAGCGCGCGCTGCCGTCCTATGAGGAGATCACGGCGAGGGCTCGCCATTGTGTCCAAGTGTTCCTGTACGGCACCGTGGCGAAAGTCGGATAGGCCACAATCTGACCGGCCGCACAGGCCGCTACCGGTCCGCCGCTGCATCAGCGGGCACGGTCGTCGTCGCATTTGTGCCCATTGCCGTTGGCCGACGACTTGGCATCGTCGGCAAAGGAGGAAGAACCGCTTGACCACAAGGTGCATATACACCATTTTGGCACGACTTACGAGCTAGTAGGCGGGTAAGACCGTCGCCGACCCGGCCGCAGCTATACGTCGCTGAATCGTTCGAACTGCTCGCGCGCTTGATGGTGCATATGCACCTTCGCTAGCTCGATGGTCAATGGAGAAGGTCATGGATGCGCTCATCGATTCGGTCAGGGAGCACTACAGCCCCTCCAATCTGACAGCGCGCATCATAGGATTGCTAGCCGATCTCGGCCCAGGCGAGCAGCGTCTGACCGTCGAGCAGCTTGCTCCGCTCGACCAGTTCCACACGCGCGGCCTCGCAGCTACGTCCGACTTGGCGGGGCTTGCGGGCATCGACGGGCAGACGGAGGTCCTGGATCTGGGATCCGGCCTCGGCGGTCCCGCCCGCTACCTGGCGGCGACGTTTGGGTGCCAAGTCGTCGGTATCGACCTCAGTCCGGAATTCGTCGAGGCCGCGGCCTACCTGGCCCAACGATGCGGCTTGGCTGATCGCGTGACGTTCAAGCTCGGGAGCGCCCTCGACCTCCCCGTCTCGGACGAGGCTTTCGACGTCGTGTTCTTGCAGCACGTCGCGATGAACATATCGGATCGCGACCGGCTCTACGGGGAGGCGCACCGCGTACTCCGGCCGGGTGGCCGCCTGGCCATCTATGACGTGGTGATGCGCGAAGGGGAACTGCATTACCCCGTACCTTGGGCATCGGATATCTCGACGAGCTTCGTGTTCAGTGCCGATGCCACGCAGGATGCCTTAAAGCGAACCGGCTTCGAGGTTCTCCATTGGCACGACGACACGGCAAAGGCCTTGTCATGGTTCTCTGCGGCGGCGGCGCAGCCCACTCAGGGTCCTTCCCTGGCAACCATCCTCGGATCCGAGTTCCCAGGCAGGGCCGCCAACCTCGTTCGAAATATTCGCGAGGGTCATGCGGGCGTTCTCTCGGCCATCCTTAAGCGTGACCCAAGCTTCGAGGCATCCCGAGGCAACGCACTTCGCGAATAGTCCCAGGACATTCAGCACGGTTGGCGGCAGATATTCGATGCGCCGCCTGATCGATTAAGAATGACGGACCCATGCGCGTGGCCTCGGCTCGATGTGCGCGGATTGGCTTCAGGAGATCGGCATGTCTCGACTCGAAGAGCACCCCACCGTCGTTCGGGTTCGTCGAAACGAACCGCCTCCTGTGCCGGTCCCGTTGGATCGGGAGTGGCTACGAACACTCTGCCTTGAGGCGGGCGCCGACGACGTCGGCTTTGTCTCCATCGACCGTCCGGAACTCGCTGGTGAGAAGCCTCACATCCTTGAAGCTTTCCCCAAGGCGCGGACGCTGATCAGCCTTGTGACACGGCTACACCGCGAGGCCGTCCGCTCGCCAGCGCGATCAATCGGGAACCTGGAATTTCACCGCAACGCGCATGCAATCAACGAGGTCGCGCACCGGGTGGCCGCCGCATTGGAAAACAAGGGCGTCCCGGCCCTACATCCGGCAGCCGGCTTCCCGATGGAGATGGACCGTTTCCCGGGCCGGATCTGGGTCGTCTCGCATAAGCCCGTTGCGGTCGCGGCGGGACTTGGGCAGGTGGGGATCCACCGCAGCGTCATTCACCCGGTCTTCGGTAGCTTCATCAACCTGGCGACCGTTCTCGTGGCAGCGGAGGTCACGACCGAGACCAAACCGATCGACTACAATCCGTGCCTCTCGTGCAAGCTGTGCGTCGCCGCCTGCCCGGTCGGCGCCATCGAACCGGACGGCTACTTCAACTTCTCGGCCTGCCTGACCCACAACTACCGAGAGTTCATGGGGGGCTTCACCGACTGGGTCGAGGGCATCGCCGATGCCAAGAGCGGCCTGGCCGTCCGCGAAAAATTCGCCGGGTCGGAGCAAGCCTCCCTATGGCAGAGCCTGTCCTTCGGGGCGAACTACAAGGCCGCCTACTGCATCGCCGCCTGCCCGGCGGGGGAAGACGTCATCGGGCCCTACCTCGATGACCGAGTCGGCTTCGCCCGCGACGTCGTCAAGCCTTTGCAAGCCAAGGTGGAGCCTGTCTACGTTGTGCCGGGCTCGGATGCCGAAGAGCATGTCCGGAAGCGTTACCCTTCCAAGACAGTGAGGCGGGTGGGAAACGGCGTCAGACCGCAGAACATCGCGAGCTTGCTGGTCGGGATGCGCTTGACCTTTCAACGCAACAAGGCCCGCGAATTGGACGCGGTCTACCACTTCCGCTTCACGGGAGCGGAGAAGCGCGACGTGACCATCACCTTGCGCCGCCGTGACCTCACCATAGAGGATGGCCTCAAAGGCAACGCCAACCTCGTCGTTCAGGCAGACAGCGAAGCCTGGCTGCAGTTCGTACGCAAGGAACGCGGACTTCCCGGCCTGCTGCTATCGCGCAAGCTGCGCGTCAAAGGTTCACCGAAGCTCCTCGTCGCCTTTGGCAAGTGCTTCCCATGACACCAGGCGATATTTAATACATTTTCGACTATGCTCGTCCTTCGACGGAACAGGCGGCGACAGCCATCTTAATTGGCCGCTTTATGTCCGCTTACGGGATTGAACGGGTGGCCGATATACGACCGGGAAGGGCGCGAAGCCGAACGGCTGGTTTGACGCTCATTCGAGTTTCGGCATGGCGTAGTCTGGCCGTAAGCGGAATTGCTGCTTTGGAGATTAAGCCGCAGGTAACCGGACCTCGACCCTGAAGCCCTGAGCATTCGCTCTTATGCAAACGGCGCTTCTGCGACCGGTCAAGCTACCTAGTTCATAGCAACGCTGACCTCACGGTAAACCCGATGATCAAGGTCACCAACGTCATCGCTTCACTGCCGTTCGCCATAGTCGTGGTTGGTAGTGATTGATAGCCAAGTAAATGATCAGCTTCGGGACATCAAAGTTCCGCATCGGATAACCCTAGAGCAAACAAGGGGCCGCTGTTCCGTCAGCGGCCCCTTGCCTTCGTCTCCCAGCGATTTTGGCTATGACGGCGAAGTTCGGCCCAAGTCAATGCAGAGGCCGTCGTTTCCTACGGCTTCCCGCTCGGCGCCACGAACGGGTTCCTCTCAGTGGCCGAGCCGTTCTTGGCGTAACACGCCTCCAACCGATCCAGAGCGGCCGCGCTCTTGTCGAGCGCCACCTTGATGGTCGCACCCTCACCCTTCACCTCCAGGCCGTCGGCGAGCTTGAGCGACCGCAGGAACTTCTCGTCCTTCACCGGCAACGACACCGTGTTGCCGGAGGCGGCCACGTCCGCTTGCAGCGTCGAGGACCCGGCGGCCAGCTCGACCGGGTAGCTCTTCCCGCGTCCTAGCTTCCACTTCGGCGAGCTCATCGTCAGGTCGAGCCCATCCGCGTCACGACTGAACCGGACGTCGACCCCGTCATCGGTCGTCCGTGTCATCGTACACCGGTCGAATTTCTGGCCCTTCGAGACGGCCTCGACCTTCCAAGGACCGATGGCGACCACCTCCCCAGGCGCCTCGGCATGGGCGGCGAGGGATGCGGCCGACAGGGCGAAGGCGAGGATGGCAAGGCGCATGCGGGTCTCCTGGTTGCGCGGCCAGGATCAGTTCATGAACAGCTCGGGGGTTCCCGACGGGCCCTGCCGGCGCCCTTGGCGAGGGCCACCTGCGATGTGGATGCGCGACCCTCGGTCAAAGGGGTTTTCGCGCCGGACCTGCCGCGGCCCACTTTCCAAGTCCCCGGCACAAGTCGCCACTAATCTCCCTTGCCCTTCCCTTCGACTTCGGAGGGCTGGCCGCGCTCGTCTGGGGACGACAGGTGGGGTGGTCGCATTCGCCCCGGACTGGGCGGCGTGTGCAGGCCGGTTACTCGTCCGCCGACGATAGTCCCTCAGTTTCGCGGTCGTCGGTCGTGATGCCATCCCAGTCGATGGAGCCCACGTCGGCTGACAAGCATTTCCGCGACCAAACCGTGCCCGGCCTCGCTTACGAATTGAGTGCCGGAACGAACACGATGGCAGCATCCGTGGGCGGCGGATCGGTACTGCGGCTCAGGTCTTCGGGACCTCCATGCCGCGCTTCACGGCTGGCCGCTCGCCGACCCGAGCGAGCCACGCATGGACGTTCGGAATGCCGCCGAGCGTGTCCTTGAGCGGCTCCTTCAGGAACGACGTGGCCGCCAGCGTCCAGGCGTAGCAGGCGATGTCGGCGATGTCGGCGATGGAGTAGTCCGCACCCGCGAGGTACGGCCCTTCGCCGAGGCGCTTGTCCATGACGTGCAGCAGGCGGTCGGCCTCGTCGGTGAAGCGCTTGACGGCCAGCGGTGCCTTCTCGTCGGATCGCACCGCGAAGAACCCCAGCTGCCCCAGCATCGGGCCGAAGCCTCCCATTTGCCAGTGCAGCCACTCCAGGGCCTCGTATCGAGCGGGGCCGGCCGGGGCGAGGAATCGACCGGTCTTCTCGGCGAGGTAGGTGAGGATCGCCCCGCTCTCGGATACGGACAACGGCCCGCCCTCGGCTTCGTCGTCGACGATGGCGGGTATCTTGTTGTTGGGCGAGACCTTCAGGAAATCGGGGGCGAACTGCTCGTCCTTGCCGATGTTCACCGGCACGACCGTGTACGGCAGCCCGCACTCCTCCAGCATGATCGGGATCTTGCGGCCGTTCGGGGTCGACCATGTGTAGAGCGTGATCATGCGGTCCCTTTCGCCTTGCGGCTCCCGTCGACCCCAGCCCTATCGAAGGGTCGGGGATTCGCCCGGCTTTAGGTGGGGATCGCCACCGTCGGGACCACCGAGCGAGACGTGATCGTTGAGGCGGCCCAGGTGTTCGAAGACATGCTGGAATGCATCGGTCACGGCCCGCTCGAAGGAGCCGTCTCCCTTGCCCTGCGCGTCCCTGAGGGCGCTCAGCAGCGCGCGGTGCTTCTCGGTGTCGGTCGACAACGCGTTTCTCCCGGCCAGCCGCGGCATTGGCTGAAAACCCAATTTGCTCGGGCCATGCCGGTTCCCCTTGCCCCTTCCATGGTACCGCTTTGGATTACGTGAGCCTGCTCGCTCGCGGGCATCATCCGTGCCGTCGGCTCCCTTTAGAAAAAAGTCGCGACCAGTCCCCCCCGCTTTGGCGTGAGTTGTCAGGTATCGGACATCTTTGCGCCAGGAAGTCCGCTAGTGGACAACCCGACCGCCGCCTCTGCGACCATCCCCGTGAACATCCGACCCTCGTCCGCCATCGACGGCAACCTGCTGCTCGAAGCCCTCGATGCCGACGATCGCGCACTGCTGGCGCCGCACGCCGAGCGCCGCGAGGTCCGTCGCGGTGACGTGCTGTTCCGTGCCGGTGACGACGTCAGCCACGTCACCTTCCCCGCGCACCACTGCGTCGTCACCCTGGTGGTGCCCCTCATGGACGGGAAGTCGGTCGAGACCGCCACGGTCGGTCGCGAGGGCGCCATGGGCGGCGTCGTCAGCCAGGGCTACCTCCCGGCCTTCGGACAGGCCGTCGTCCAGGTCGGCGGGCCGGTCATCCGGATCGACGCCGCGCGCCTGTCCGAAGCCAAGCACGCGTCGAAGGGCATCCGCGACCTGTTCGTGCGCTACGCCGACTGCCTGCTCGCCCAGGTGCTCCAGTCGGTCGCCTGCAATGCCGCCCACACCATCGAGCGGCGCTGCCTGCGCTGGCTCCTGACCCTGCAGGACCGGATCGGCACGCCCGAACTGCCGGTCACGCACGAACTCCTGGCCGACATGCTCGGCGTGCGCCGCGCCTACCTGACCGAGGTTCTCGGGCGCATGCAGCGCGAAGGCCTGATCACCATCGGCCACGGACGCATCACCCTCCCGGACAGGGCCCGCGCGGAAGCCGGCTCGTGCGAGTGCCACGCCGCGGTGCGGCGCCACTTCGAGGAAGTGATGGGTGCCGTATATGCGCCCGGCGGCCGCATCGTCGCCGTCGATGTCGGCGACCCGGAGCGGCTGCGGCCCCCGTCCGCGCTCGTGAAGGACGCGACCCCGTGAACCAGGTCACGCGTCCCGCCCGGATCGAGGAGGATGGGCGGCTCGCCGCGCTCGTCGCCTTCGACATCCTCGACACGCCGCCCGAGCGCGGCTTCGACGACATCGTCAACCTCGCGCGCCGCATCTGCGCCGCGCCGGTGGCCCTCGTCAGCCTGGTCGACCGCGACCGTCAGTGGTTCAAGGCGCGCGCAGGCTTCCCATCCTGCGAGACCGACCTCGACCGCTCGGTGTGCAAGTTCGTCCTGGCCGAACCGGGCGTCCTGCAGATCCCGGACCTTACGCGCGACGCGCGCACCCGCGCCAACCCGCTGGTGACCGGCGAGCCGCGTCTGCGCTTCTACGCTGGCGCGCCCCTTCGCACGCCCGAGGGGCAGGTGCTCGGCAGCCTGTGCGTGATCGACCATGTCCCGCGCCCGGGGGGGCTTTCTCCGGAACAGGTTGCGGACCTGGAGGCGCTCGCCCGCCAGGTCATGGACCAGCTCCTGCTGCGCCGTTCGCTGTCGGACCGCGACCGCGCCGGGCGCCAGGGGGAGGCTGTCGCCGTGACCCTGGCCGGGGTCGCGGCGGCGGGCGGCGACCTCCACGAGAGCTTCCGGGCGGTGCTTGCGGGTGCGATGCGCGCCGTCCCCGCCGCCGAGGCCGGCACGGTCGAGATCCGCGAGGGGGATTCCCTGGTCTATCGCGCCGTCACGGAGAGCCTCGCGACGCATCTCGGCCTTCGCGTCCCGCTTCGGGGAAGCCTCGCGGGTGCTTGCTACCGGGAAGGCGTCCCGCTTCTCGTCCCCGACGTCCTAAGCGATGACCGGGTCGAGCCCGAACTGGCCGAGCGGCTTCACCAGCGCTCGTGCATGCTGGTGCCCGTCCGCCGCGGCGGTGTCGTGGTCGGCGTCCTGAAGCTGCAATCGAGCCGCCCAGAAGCGTTCGCGGAGGCGGATCTGCAGGTGCTCGGCGTCCTCGCTGGCTCCGTCGCCTCCGGCCTTGCAGAGGCCGGCGAGCGCGCCGCTAACCGAGCGGCCGCCCTGACCGAGTACAGGCGCCGGGCGGTGTTCGACAGCGCACAGGACTACGCCATCATCCTGCTCGACCTCGACGGCCAGATCACGGACTGGAACGCGGGCGCGACCCGCATCCTCGGCTGGCGTCCCGAGGAGATGTGCGGCGAGACCGCCGACGCCTTCTTCACCCCCGAGGACCGGCGCGACGGCATCCCGGCCATGGAGATGCAGTCGGCCTTGGAGACGGGCACCGGCGTCGACGAACGCTGGCACCTGCGCCGCGACGGCGAGCGGTTCTGGGCCAACGGCGAGATGATGGTGCTGCGCGACGAGGCCGGCGCGGCCATCGGCTTCGTCAAGATGCTGCGCGACCGGACGGAGCAGAAGGAGGCCGCCGCACGCCTCCAGGAAAGCCAGGATCGTTACCGGCTGGCGGCCCGGGCGACGAACGACGCGATCTGGGACTGGAACCTCGCCACCAACCACGTCCTGTGGAACGAGGCCCTGACGGAGGCCTACGGCCATGCACCCGAGACGGTCGAGCCGACCGGCGAGTGGTGGATTGCCCATATTCACCCCGACGACCGTGCCCGCATTGACGCATCGATCCACGCGGTCATCGACGGCCAGGGCACAACCTGGACGGACGAGTACCGATTCCGCCGCGCGGACGGGTCCTACGCGCACGTGCTCGACCGCGGCCACGTCATGCGCGACGCCGAGGGCCGGGCCTGCCGCATGATCGGCGCCATGCTCGACCTGAGCGCGCGCAAGCGGGCCGAGGATGCCATGCGCGAGAGCGAGCGCCGCCTCGGGCTTGAGCGCGGCCTGCTGGAGGCGATCTTTCGCCAGGCCCCGGTCGGCATCTCCATCGCCGGGGCAGAGGACGGCATGCCGTCGTCACTGAACGCTAAGGCAGAGGAGATCCTCGGCCACGGGATCGGGTCGGAGGGTGACGCCCGCTACGTCTCCTACGGTGCCATGCACCCGGACGGGCGTCGGTACGAGGCGGTGGAGTACCCGACCCTTCGCGCCCTGCGGAAGGGTGAGACGGTGCGCGGCGAGGAGATGCGCTACCGCAACGCCGAGACGGGCGAGCTGCGCCTCCTGGAGGTGTCGAGCGGACCCGTGCGTGACGACGAGGGCGCGATCCAGGCCGCGGTGACCGTGCTGGTAGACGTCGGGGACCAGCGCCGGGCCGATGCCGAGACGCGCCGGCTCGCCGCCCTGGTCGAGCAGAGCCAGGACTTCATCGGCCTCGCGGCGCCCGACGGGAGCGTCGACTTCGTCAACGAGGCCGGCCGACGCCTCATCGGCCTGCCCGACCTCGCCGCGGCCAGGGCCATGCCCATCGTAGACTACTTCGTGCCGGAGGAGCGCGCGCGCGTCCTCGACGAGGTGCTGCCGGCGGTCGAGCGGGACGGCTTCTGGGAGGGCGAGCTGAACTTCCGGCACGTGGTCACGGGGGCCGCGGTCCCGGTCCTGTACAACCTCTTCCCCGTGCGCGACGCCGACGGGCGCAAGCTCGGCTACGGCACCGTCACGCGCGACCTCACGGAACAGAAGCGGGCGCGCCAGGCCCTGCAAGCCAGCGAGGCGACGCTGCGCGCCGTGCTCGACACGGTACCGGTTGGCATCCTGTTCGCGGAGGCACCCTCCGGTCGCATCGTCGCCGGCAACCGGCGGCTGGAGGAGATCTTCCGCCATCCGATACTGCCGTCGCCCGACGCCGACAGCTACGGCGAATGGGTCGCCTTCCACGAGGACGGCCGCCCGGTCGCTCCGGAGGAGTACCCGCTCAGCCGCCTCATCCGGGAAGGTGTCGAGCACGCGGAGATGCGCTGCGAGTACCAACGCGGTGACGGCACCCGGCTCTGGATCGAGATCGCGGGTGCGCCGATGCGCGACGACGCCGGCGCGGTGGTTGGCGCTGTCGTGGCGGTCGCCGACATCGACACCCGCCGCCGGGCCGAGGAACGGCAGGACCTGCTCAATCAGGAGCTCTCGCACCGCATGAAGAACCTGCTGGCGATGGTGCAGGCCATCGCCGCCTCGACGCTCCGCGGCGCCACCGACATGGACGCGGCGCGCGAGGTCCTTGGCAGCCGGCTGGTCGCGCTCGGCAAGGCGCACGACGTGCTTCTCGGGGGCGCTGCCGAGAGCGCCTCCCTGGCGGCGGTGGTGCGGGAGGGCGTCGGCGTCCAGGAATCGGCCGGCCGGCGCGTCGCGTTCGAGGGTCCGGACGTCGAGATCGGCGGCAAGGCCGCGCTTTCCCTTGCCCTGGCACTGCACGAGCTGACCACGAACGCGGTCAAGTACGGCGCGCTGTCGGTGCCCGGCGGCAAGGTCGCCGTGACGGCCTCGCTGGTCGGGCCTGAAGACGCGCCGCGCCTGCGCATCGCCTGGACCGAGCGCGGCGGCCCGCCGGTCGTGCCGCCATCGCGAAAGGGGTTCGGGTCGCGTTTGATCGAGCGCGGTCTGACGGCGCAGGTCAACGCCAACCTCTCGCTCGATTACCGCCCGGAGGGAGTGGTCTGCGTGGTTGAGGCGTCGTTGGCCGACTTCCAGGCGGTCGCTTGACGGGGCGACGCAACGAAGGGGCGGGCGGGCCGTTGCCGCTCGCCATGACCGATGCCCCGAACGCGAAGACGGCCATGGTGGTCGAGGACGAGATGCTGTTCCGGCTGGAGGTCCGCGACCTCCTCGAAGCGGAGGGCTACGCCGTGGTCGAGGCCGGCAATGCCGCCCAGGCGCTTGAACGGCTCGACGACGGGGTCGTGCTGGTGGTGACCGACGTTCGCATGCCGAGTCGGATGGCGCACGACTTCAACAACCTGCTGACCGTCATCAAGTCGTCGACCGACCTGCTGAAGCGACCGAACCTCGCGGACGAGCGTCGGGTCCGCTACGTCGACGCCATCTCCGACACGGTCGACCGCGCCGCCAAGTTGACCAGCCAGTTGCTGTCCTTCGCGCGCCGCCAGGCGCTGCGCCTCACGGTGTTCGATGTCGCCCAGTCTGTGGCGGCCATCGCCGACATGGTCGGCACGCTGACAGGCGCCCGCATCCGCATCGAGACGGATACCGACCCCGGCATGGACGGGCTCGGCCAACGGCTGCGCTGCCACGTCGATGCCGACCCCAGCCAGTTCGACACGGCACTCGTCAACCTCGTCGTGAACGCCCGCGACGCGATGCAGGGCGAGGGACGGCTGCGCATCGCGGTCAGGCGGGCCGACCGCATCCCGGCCCTGCGCGCGCACCCGGCCGTGCCAGGCGACTTCGTGGCGGTGTCCGTCTCGGACACCGGCGCCGGCATCGAGGCGGACGTGCTCGACCGCATCTTCGAGCCGTTCTTCACGACCAAGGGCGTCGGCCACGGAACGGGGCTCGGCCTCAGCCAGGTGTTCGGCTTCGCCAAGCAGTCGGGGGGCGACGTCGCGGTCGACAGCGAGGTCGGCGTCGGGACCACCTTCACCCTGTTCCTCCCCCGCTCCGCCGACACGGTGGCGCGGAACCCGGCGCGGGACGATCCGGGACCTCTCGCCGAGGGGCACGGCACGCCCGTCCTGGTGGTGGAGGACAACCTGGAGGTCGGCGCCTTCGCGACGCAGGCGCTCGGGGAACTCGGCTACCAGGCCGTCTGGGTGCTGGACGCGCAGGCCGCCCTGGCCGAGATCGAGGCGTCCGGCCAGCGGTTCGAGGTCGTCTTCTCCGACGTGGTGATGCCGGGCATGAACGGAGGCGACCTGGCCAGGGAGATCCGGCGGCGCTGGCCCTACCTGCCGGTCGTGCTGACCTCCGGTTACAGCCACATCCTAGCCTCGGAGGGAACCGACGGCTTCCCGCTCCTGGGCAAGCCCTACTCGGTCGCCGACCTCAGCCGGGCGCTGCGCAAGGCCTTGCGGGAGCGATTGGCGCTGACGTTCGGCTGACAGTGACCGACGCGGCGGAAAGCTGCGGCCGAGGGCGCATCCGCGGGGCATCGCATGCGTTGTCGTCCGACGTCCACGGGGCGCGCGAAGGAATTTCCGCCATGCAATCGGACACGCCACGCCCGGGGGACGACCCGCTGCCGCCCATCGGCGACCCGCCGCCGGACCCGGCGCCACCCGAGGGTGACCCGCCGACCGAGCCGCCGGCTCCGCAGCCGCCTGGCCCGATCAACGCGTCCTGAACCCCATGCGACCCGAGGGCATCGAGGGCATGACCATCAAGCGCAAGCTGGTCTATGTCTCGTCGAACGACGACCGCTGGTTCCTCTGCCTCGGGCACGCACCGACGGACGTGTTCGTCTTGCATGAGCCGAATGGTCCCTCGGGCGGGAAGCCATCCCGCGTCGAGCTGCACGATTTCCTGGCCTCCGCGGTGGGCTGTCCAGAGCGGCTCGCGCTCCTCGCCATGATCGGCTCGCTCGTTGCGGTACACGACGCCGCCGTGCCCGCGTCCTCGACCGGACCCGAACCCGGCGCCGCCGGCGCCGAACCGTCGCCGGGCGAGGAGGCCTCGTCGACCTGAAGCGGTCCACCGCGATACGGGTTGACGCGTCCTACCGCTTGAGGGGCGGGCAGGCATGGACACCCTTCACCCCGCCAAGCCCGGTCGGTGAGAAGCCGTTACAGCCCTTTCGCGGCCCATTCCCGAGGCCGGCGCTCCCCGAAGATGATCCGCCGAGCGGGCCACGACGAGCATGACGCTGGGGCCGCTATCGCTTACCGACTCTGATCAGGCTTCCGACGTCTCCGGTGACTGACCTTGTGTGATTAGGCGTGGAATAAGGACCCCGTTTTCGGGGTGATCGGCGTCCAAACGGGACCCCCAGGACAAGTCATCCACACTGCCTTCCGGCTCGAACGGGAGGCTTGCGCGGGATGTTGGTCGTGGAGACGGTCGCAAAGATCCGCCGCGCTTACTTCGTGCAGCAGAAGCCGATCAAGCAGATCTGCCGGGAGCTGAGGGTCTCGCGTAAGGTCGTGCGCAAGGTCATCCGCTCCGAGGCGACGGCGTTCCAATACACCCGCGCCATCCAACCTGCCCCGAAGCTCGGATCGTGGCGGGACGAGCTCGATCGGATGCTCCTGGCGAACGCCAGCAAGGCGCGGCGCGAGCGACTGACGCTGATGCGCGTCTACGAGGCTCTGCGTGGGCTCGGCTACGAGGGCGGCTACGACGCGGTGCGCCGCTATGCCAAGGGCTGGAAGCGCGAGCGCACCGCCGTCTCGACTCAGGCGTTCGTGCCGCTCTCCTTCGCGCCGGGCGAGGCTTACCAGTTCGACTGGAGCCACGAGACGGTGCTGATCGGCGGCACAACCACAGAGATCAAGGTCGCCCACGTCCGGCTGTGCCACTCTCGCATGCCGTTCGTGCGGGCCTATCCGCGCGAGAGCCAGGAGATGGTGTTCGACGCCCACGACCGGGCGTTCGCCTTCTACCGCGGCACCTGCCAGCGCGGGATCTACGACAACATGAAGACCGCCGTGGACGCGATCTTCGTCGGACGTGAGCGCGCCTACAACCGTCGCTTCCTGCAGATGTGCTCGCACTACCTCGTCGAGCCGGTGGCCTGCACACCGGCCTCGGGCTGGGAGAAGGGGCAGGTCGAGAACCAGGTCGGGCTGGTGCGCGAGCGTCTGTTCACGCCGCGCATCCGGGTGAGGAGCTACGACGAGTTGAACGCCCTGCTGCTCGACGGGGTGATCGCCTACGCCAAGGCTCACCCGCATCCCGAGCAGCCCGACCGGACCGTGTGGCAGGCCTTCGAGGCCGAGCGGGCAGCCTTGGTCCCCTACGCTGGCCGCTTCGACGGCTTCCACGCCGTGCCGGCGGCCGTGTCCTCGACCTGCTTGGTTCGCTTCGACAACAACCGGTACTCGGTCACGGCCTCCGCCCTCGGGCGGCCGGTCGAGGTGCGCGCCTATGCCGAGCGCGTAGAGATCCGTCAGGACGGGCGCATCGTCGGCGAGCATGCCCGCGGCTTCGGTCGCAACCAGACGATGTTCGACCCCTGGCACTACGTCCCCGTGCTCGCCCGCAAGCCCGGTGCGCTCAGGAACGGCGCGCCGTTCAAGGACTGGGTGTTGCCTGCGGCCCTCGACCGGATCCGACGCAAGCTCGCCGGCTCCGCCGACGGCGACCGGCAGATGGTCGAGATCCTCACCGCCGTGCTGCGCGACGGGCTGAGCGCAGTCGAGGCGGCCTGCGCCGAGGCGCTGCGTGAGGGCGTGCACTCGGCCGACGTCGTCCTCAACATCCTGGCACGCCAGCGCGAGCCCACCGCCCCGGTCACCATCCTGACGCCCGAGAGCCTGCGGCTGCGCCATGAGCCGGTCGCCGACTGTGCCCGCTACGACAGCCTGAGGAGAGCCCCATGATGGAACGTCAGGACATCCTCGCCACCATGGGCGAGCTGAAGCTGTTCGGGATGAAGGCGGCCTACGACGAGATCATCAAGGTCGCGCTCAAGCGCACCCACGAGCCGCAGCAGGTCGTCGGCGACCTGCTCCAAGCCGAGATCAGCGAGAAGCAGGCGCGCTCGATCCGCTACCAGATGACGATCGCCAAGCTGCCCCTGGCCAAGGACATCGCCGAGTTCGCCTTCGCCGACACGCCGGTCAACGAGGGGCTGGTGCGCGATCTCGCTGGCGGCGAGTTCCTGGCCCATCAGCGCAACGTCGTGCTGGTCGGCGGCACCGGCACCGGCAAGACGCACCTGGCCATCGCCATCGTGCGAGCGTGTATCCGGGACGGGAAGCGAGGCCGGTTCTACAACGTGGTCGACCTCGTCAACCGGCTCGAAGCCGAGGCGCGTGCCGGTCGGCAGGGCCGCATCGCCGACCATCTCATGCGGCTCGACTTCGTGGTGCTGGACGAACTCGGCTACCTGCCGTTTGCGCAGTCAGGCGGCCAGTTGCTGTTCCATCTGATCAGCAAGCTCTACGAGACCACCTCGATCGTGGTGACCACCAATCTTGCCTTCGGCGAGTGGCCGAGCGTGTTCGCCAGCGACGCCAAGATGACCACGGCGCTGCTCGATCGGCTCACCCATCACTGTGAGATTGTCGAGACCGGCAATGAGAGCTGGCGCTTCAAGAACCGCGTCTGAGGCCAGCGCCTACGCCGCGAAAGCTGGACGTCGGATCAGCTCAGCCGCACCGCACCCAGCTTGCGAAGGGGTCCCGATTGCACGCCGATCCGGGGTCCCGTTCCAACGCCTTTTGACATGACCTTGTTCAGGACACGGGAAATCTGTCTGGCGGAATAAGGCTTGTGGAGGAGCTCGAAGCCGTGGGCGCCCTTCTCCGCCAGGACGTGGCTGTACCCCGAAGCCAGCACCACGGGCAGTTCGGGCAGGCGGCGGCGTAGTTCCTCGGCTAGCGCAACGCCACCCATGCCCGGCATGACCACGTCCGAGAAGACCGCATCGAAGCCGGCGCCGTCGCCGCCGAGCTGATCCAGGGCCTCCTCCGCGTTGGCGGCCAGCGCTGTCACGTAACCCAGGTCTTCCAGGATCTGCGTGGCGAAGCGGCCGACCTCGATGTTGTCCTCGACCACGAGCACGCGCCGCCCTTCCCCCCAGGAGACCTCCCCAGCATCATCGGGCACCGGCCCGTCGACCGGGTCCACCTGCGGAAGGTAGAGGGTGAAGGTCGTGCCCCTTCCGACCGCGCTGTCCACATCGACGTCACCGCCGGACTGCTTGGCGAAACCGATGACCTGGGAAAGGCCGAGGCCCGTACCCTTGCCTACCTCCTTCGTGGTGAAGAACGGCTCGAAGATGCGGGCCAGCGTGTCGGGGGCAATGCCGCTGCCGGTGTCGGAGACGCTGACGGCCGCGAACGGGTTGCGGGACGGGCTGTGTCCGCGGATGGCCGGCATCGCCTGGTCACAGGCGAGGCGCAGGGTCAGCGTGCCCTCGCCCTCCATCGCGTCGCGGGCGTTGATAGCCATGTTGACGAGCGCCGTCTCGAACTGGCTGGCGTCGGCGCAGATGAAGCAAGGGTGCTCCGGCACATCGACCACGACCCGGATACGGGCGCCGGTGACGGTGTCGACCATCTCGGCCACGGCCTGGAGCCGTGCGCCGACATCGAAGGTCTCGGGCTTCAGTGCCTGCCGCCGGGCGAAGGCGAGGAGCTGGCCGGTGAGCTTGGCGGCCCGGTCCACCGTGTCGGAGACGGCGTCCATGTAGCGGGCGCGCCGCTCCTCCGGCAGGTTCGGCCGACGCAGGAAGTCCACCGACGAGCGGATGATGGTCAGCAGGTTATTGAAGTCGTGGGCCACGCCTCCGGTGAGCTGCCCGACCGCCTCCATCTTCTGCGACTGCCGCAGCGCCTCCTCGGCCTCGGCGAGGCTGACCGCGTGGGCCCGCTTGTCGGTCACGTCGCGCGCGACGCAGTACAGGCGCCCGTCGGCGGGGACCGCGGTCCACGACAACGTCCGGTAGTTGTCGTCACGGGTGCGGAAGCGGTTCTCGAAGGCCAGCGTAGTCGCGCCTTCGGCGAGCCGCCGCACCTCCTCGCGGGTCTTCTCGCGGTCCTCGGGGTGCTCCAACCACTCAGAGGTACGCCCGACGATGTCATGCGGCTGCCAGCCCAGGATCTGGGTCCAGGCCGGATTGACCGCAAGCCAGACGCCGGCGGCATCGGCCACGCCGAGCATGTCGAGGCTGACATGCCAGATCCGGTCGCGCTCGGCCGTGCGGGCGGCAACCTCCCGCTCCAGGTCCTCGTTGACCCGACGCAGGGCTTCGGCCGCCTCGCGCCGCACGCGGGCAAGCTGCAGGTTCGCGCCGACGCGCGCGATCAGCTCCCGGGCCGAGAACGGCTTCGTCAGGTAGTCGTCGGCGCCGGCATCGAGGCCCTCGGCCTTGGCCTCGTCGCCGGCCCTCGCCGAGAGCATGATGACGGGCAGATCGCTCATGGCTGGGTCGGCTCGCACGGCGGCAAGCAGGCCGAAACCGTCGAGGCGGGGCATCATCACGTCGGTGAGCAGGAGGTCTGGCCGGCGGTCACCGACGGCGGTGAGCGCCGCCTGGCCATCCGGCACGGCCTCGACGTCGTAGCCCTGTGCCATGAGCAGGCGGGAGACGTGCTCGCGCATGTCGGCGTTGTCGTCAGCCAGCAGGACGCGGCCCGTGGAAGAGGGGCCATGGCTGACCGGCTCGGTGTCAAGGATCAGGTCCTCCGCCCCGGCACCACCGTCGATCCAGCGCTTTGCCTCGGCCACGAATGCCTCGACCCGTGCTGCGGTCAGGCTCGGCGTGAAGCCTTCCAGCGCGGGGCCGACCCCGTCCTGCGCGAGGGGTAGCGAGACCCGGAACGTACTGCCCTGGCCCGGCTCGCTCTCGACGTGGATGGATCCGCGGTGGAGGCGGACCATCTCCTGCACCAGGGCGAGGCCGATGCCGGTTCCCTCGAAGGTTCGCCCCTGCGCCCCCTCCACCCGGTGGAACCGGTCGAACAGTCGCGGAAGCTCTTCGGCAGGAATGCCTGTACCGGTGTCCGAGACGGTGAGCACGGCACACTCGCCGTCCCGCCGCATCCGCACGGTGATCCCACCCGCCAGCGTGAATTTGAAGGCGTTGGAGAGGAGGTTGAGCGCCACCTTCTCCCACATCTCGGGGTCAAGCGGCACGAGGGTGTCGAGGGGCGGGCAATCGACCGTCAGCGTCAGTCCCGCCTGCTCGCAGAGCGACCGGAAGTTGCCGGCGAGCTCGGCGGTAAACCGGGGCAGGTCGGTGAGCCTGTATGCGGCGCGAGCGCGACCAGCCTCGACACGGGAGAAGTCGAGCAGCCCATTGACGAGGCGCAGCAGCCTGAGGCCGTTACGGTGGGCGACGGTCGCCAGCGCCCGGTTGTCGGGCAACACGCCGCCCGGCGGCTTGGCGAGGATCTCCTCCAATGGGCTGAGCATTAGCGTCAGCGGCGTGCGGAATTCGTGGCTGACGTTGGAGAAGAAGGCGGTTTTGGCCCGATCGATCTCGGCCAAGCGCTCCGCGCGGGCCCGCTCCTCCTGGTAGGCGAGCGCGTTCGTGACGGCAGCGCTGAGGTTGGAGGCGACCTGCTCGCAGAAGACCTGGTAGCGCTCGTCGAATCGCAGGCGCGAGCTGATGCCAATGACCGCGATCCCGCTGGTGCGGCCGCCCGTTCCGGCCGTGACCGGCATGACCCGCACCTGGGTGACCGGCTCCGGCCACGGCCCGCCCGGCAGACCGGGCATCCGCGCGTCGAGCCCTTCTAGCAGCAGAGGCGTCCCGGCGGCGGCCACCTTGCGCAGGGACCAGGGGTCGCCGTCCGCCTCACCCGCCGGGGCGAGGTGTGTCATCGCGTCCGGTACGCCAACTTGGCCCGTTAGGGTCAGGCCCTCGCCGTCAGCATCGAAGGTGTAGAGCAACGCGAAGGGCACGTCGTGTGGGTCGCCTGCGAGCACCTCGGCGGCGGCGGCGTAGGCCTCCTCGGTCGACTTCGCCTCGATGGACCGGGCAGCGAGGTCGCGCAGCAGCCGCGAGCGCCGGTCCGAAAGCACCCTGGGCGTGGTCTCGGCGACCGCGGTGAAGATTCCTTCCACGCGGCCCTGCTCGCCGCGGATCGGGCTGTACGAGTAGTAGAAGTAGCACTCCTCGACGTAGCCGAAGCGGTTCAGCGGCAGGAGCTGGTCGTCGGACCAGGTCGCCTCGCCCGTCTCGAAGACCGTGTCGAACATCGGGCCGATGATGTCCCAGATCTCGGCCCAGACCTCCGTGCCCGCGCGCCCGAACGACCAGGGATGCTTGTCGCCGACGACCGGCCGCCACGCATCGTTGTAGATCAGCGCCCGCTCGGGCCCGTAGTAGAGGACGACGGGGAAACGGGTGGTCAGGCAGATGCTGACCGCCGATCGCAGGGCCTGGGACCAGTCCGAGACCGGGCCGAACGAAGTCTGCGACCAGTCCATCGAGCGCATGAGCGCGCCCATCTCACCGCCACCGGCCATGAAACCGGTGTCGACAGGTGCCTCAGCCGCGTCAAACTGGATGCCGGCCTGCCGAAGCAGCTCCCGGAGGCGGGCATTCTCAACCAGGATCTTCTGGTCGGCGCCTTCCGCGCGCATGAAAGGAAGCACGTTATCGGACACGGATCCCGGTCAAATCCATTGGTCGGCAATGATGCCGATATCGGTCCGGATATGAACGAAACCAAGGCCGTGTCCGCGGCATCAGCCTTCATATGCCGGCGTACCAGGCGTAGCCCTGGTCCTCCCAGTATCCCCCCTTGCCCTCGCCGATGTCGGCAAAGCTCTCCACCACCTCGACGCGCATCACGTACTTGGCCTGCTTGTAGCCGAGGTTGCGTTCGAGGCGCAGCCGCAGGGGTGCGCCGTTCGCCACGGGCAGGAATTTTCCGTTCAACTCGTAGGCGAGGACGGTCTGGGGATGGAAGGCGTCCACGAGGTCGATGCTCTCGTAGTAGCGAACGGGCGCGTCGTCGCCGGTGGAGCTTCCCTCGGCGGCTTGCTGGCCCCCGGAATCCCGCTTGTTCTCACCCCCGCCCGATTGCTTCGTCATCGCGGGGTTGGCGTTGCCGCCGGACGAGGCGTCTTCCGTCCCGTCCCCTTCGGCGCCATCGTCCGCGCCCAGGTCCATCGTGTCGGCGCAACGGAACACGACGTAGCGCGCTTGCGGTTTCAGCCGTGCCCGGTCCAGGATCTCGGACAGGGGCACGCCAGTCCACTTGCCGATGCAGCTCCACCCCTCGACGCAGTCATGCCGGGTGATCTGCGTGCGGGAAGGGAGCTTGCGCAGCTCGGCCAGGGATAGCTTCAGTGGGTTCTCGACGAGGCCGCCCACCTCCAACCGGTAGTCCGCGAACTTGTGCCGCGCCAGCGCCTTGTAGGCCTTGTCAGGCGGGTCCTCGGTGCCGTTCGGCTTGAACCAGGGCGAGATGTCCGCCTCGGCGTACTCGGGCGCGAGCGTCCGCTCCGTAAGGAGCAGCCGCTGCACGAACAGGTTGGCATCCTCGCCGGCTTTGAGCGTGCGACGGAACCAGTCGGCCTCGCCGAGGCGGTCGCAGCCACCGAGCATCGCGGTGCCGGTCGCAGCAGTTGCGCCGAGCAGGAGGGAACGTCGGCTGGGCTGACGGGTCATGCCCGGTCTCCCGCGCGGTCCGCCGTTGCGGGCTCCACCTTGCGCTCGATCACGAACCAGCCCGTGAGCATGCCGCGCATGTTGTTCCAGAACCCCGAGAGCACGACGAGGGCGACGTGGACGAGGACGAACAGGACCAGCAGGGCCGCCACCACGAAATGGACCGTGCGGGCCGACTGCCGCCCGTCGAACAGCGTCAGCAGGAACGGGAAGGCCGCGTCCATCGCCGGCGACATCGCGAGGCCGGCCAGCACCTGCACCGGCAGCAGCACGAACAGGACGACGGCGTAGGTGAGTTTCTGGATGACGTTGTAACGCTTGGCCTCGTCGCCCTGCGGGAAGCGCAGCGTCAGGTGCTCCCAAACCGAGGCGCCGAGATGCCGGACCTGGTCGCGCTGCGGGACGACGCGGAAGCGCAACTGGCCGCTGAGCAGGCCGTAGAGCAGGTACAGGGCGCCGTTCAGGACGAAGGCCCAGGCGAAGAAAAAGTGCCAACTGCGGCCGCCGGTGAGGTCCTGGTCGCCCGGCAGCGTCAGCCAGGACGGGAAGCCGCGATCGGCCGCCTCGCCGTCCGCACCGGTCGATGAGCCGAGATAGCCGGTGGTGTCGAACGTGCGGCCCAGGACCGTCGTGACGCCCTTGGGCAGGTCGTCATCGGTCTGGGACATCGCCATGAGCGGCGTGTCGAAAGTCGAGACCTTGCCCCAGTACAGCGCCGGGTGGGCGTTAAAGATCTGCAGGCCGCTCGTCAGCAGGACGAACAGGCAGAGCGCGTTGACCCAGTGGGTGATTCGGATGACGGCGGGGTGCCGGAACATCCAGCGTCGATGCTCCACCTCGCCCGTGTCTGGGGCGGAGCGCGTCAGGTAGGTGCGGGGCACGAGGGTGACATATCCTAGGAACCGCGGGGCGCGGCAGCCAACCCGAAGGTCAGGCCGCCGCGTTCGTGATGGCCGCTTACATGCGGTTCATCATCATCTTCCGCTTCATCATCCGGCGCTTCATCATCTTCTTATGCATCATGCGCTTCTTCATCATCATGCGCTCGCTGCTGCTCATCCGAACCTGGGTGACGCCCGCCGGGGCGGCCTGAAGGCCGTTCGGGCCCATCGGGGCGGCCGAGGCGGCACTGGTTCCGAGCGCGAGGCCACCGAGGACCGAGGCCGCGAGCGCTAGGGTGGTGATCTTCATTCGATGTCTCCTGTACGGGGAAGGGATTCCCTTCGCACAGTGATGCAAGATGAAGATTGCGTCGCAAGTTCCTGATTTCGTGAAAGAAATATCCTTGAGTGCTGGCGACCGAGCGCAGTTTTTCGGGCGCCGGAGCAGGGCCCCGCGCCGCGCTCTGGCCGGGCGCATGCCGACCTGTACGGAGGCCCGTCGCGAAAGGTTTCAGTTTGGGCCGGGAAAGGCGCTCCCGCCGTCATGCCGACGGTGGCATGACGGTGGGATCCGGCCCCGACCTTCCATGCGCGGCGTCATGCCAGTTCGAGGGGGCCAGGACGCGCCAATCGGCGCGGATGCGACGTCCCGCCTCGATCCGCACCGTGAACCCCCGTCCATCGAAGAACTCCAGGAGCGGCATGGTCAGGTTGCGGCCGATGCCGGCCGTCTCGCGAAATCGCCCGACCGTCAGCAGGCCTTCGGGATGCTCCCGCGCCACCGCGTCCGCGATGCGCGCCAGTTCGGCGACCGCCTCCGGGAGCGCGTAGTAGCTTTTCGAGACACGCACGAGCCAGCCGAGGCGGCCGACCTTGTCGAGGAGGCGGCGGAGTTCGTCGGGCTGGCGGCCCAGGCGCTCGGCGAGGACGGTGAGGCGGGGCTGGTTCGAGCCCGCCTCCTCCAGCACGGCGCGAACGGTATCGTAGACGACGGCGTCGGCCGGACGCAGGCGCGCCACGTGACCGGGCAGGTGCAGGAGCGCGCCGCGTCGCAGGACCCGTTCCGTCCGGACGAGGCCGTCGAGGGCGGCCGGGAGGGCCGGACGTTCCCCGGCCTCCACCGTCGATGCGATCTCGTCGTGAGCGAGCCCGGGGTTGTCGGGCTGCGCCATGTGGGTCCGGGCGAGTTCGGACACCACGCGGGCGGCCAGCGCGGCGATCCGCGAACCCTGGAACGCGAGCCGCGGGCCATCCTCCGCGACGACCGCACCCTCCTCCGTGACGAGGGCGTCCAGCGTCGCCGCGGGCAAATTGCGCAGTCGGGCGAGGCGGGCGAGGTCGACCCCGGGTCCGGAGGTGGCGAGGAGGCCTCGGAGGGCGCGGCCGTCATCCATGGTATCGAGCGCCGCGACGACCGCCCGGCGTTCCGGCGTCCAGGAGCCCCGGCGCGGTCCGTCCACGTCGAGCACCCGACCGCCCCCGAGCGTACGCACGGCCGAGACGTCGCGCAGGACGAAGCGGTCCCCGGCCAGGGCGCCGATCTCGCGGTCGAGCGTGATCACTGCCCGGGCGGTCTCGCCCGGTTCGACTGACCCAGCCCCGGGGAGCAACAACCGTCCCGTCACCGCGGCCGCCCCGAGATGGAGATGCACCGGGGTACGGTGGCGCAGGGGCCGACCCTCGTGCGGCAGCACGCGCACGGAGACGTCGAGGCGGGTCGCCGGGCCGTGCAGGTTCGGCGCCAGGACCCATGTGCCCCGGCCCACGTCGTCGAGGGACAGCCGGGGACCGACCAGGTTCAGGGCGCAGCGCTCCCCGGCGCGCGCGGTCTCGGCCACCGCATCGTGTACGCGCACGCCGCGCACCCGGACCTCGCGCGCGCCGGGCGAGACGAGCAGCCGGTCGCCCACGCGGACCGTGCCGGCATGCACCGCGCCGGTCACGACCAAGCCGGCACCGGGCACGGTGAAGTGCCGGTCGACGGCGAGCCGGAAGCCACGGTCAGCACCGGTCGGGACGCGGGAACCAACCGTGGCCTCCAGTAGGCGGGCGAGGTCGTCGATGCCCGATCCCGTCAGCGCCGAGCAGGCGACGACCGGTGCCTCCGCGAGCCCGGTGTCGGCGAGGAGGGCGTGGATCTCCGCGGTCACCGCCGCGATGCGGTCCGGATCGGCACGGTCGGCCTTTGTCACCGCGACGACGCCCCGGTCGACGCCAAGAAGATCGAGGATGGCGACGTGCTCGCGCGTCTGCGGCATCACCCCATCGTCGGCGGCGACCACCAGCAGCGCGCAGGCCACGCCGGTGGCGCCCGCGACCATGGTGCGCACCAGGCGTTCGTGCCCCGGCACGTCGACGAAGCCGAGCGGCACCCGCAGGCGACCGTTCCTCGGCGCGTAGGCGAAGCCGAGATCGAGGGTGATGCCCCGGGCCTTCTCCTCGGGCAGCCGGTCGGCGTCGATGCCGGTCAGCGCCTTCACCAACGCGGTCTTGCCGTGGTCGATATGGCCGGCGGTGGCGACGATCATGCGGCCTTCTCGTCCGCGGAAGGTGGCGGCGCGGGAGCCCCCGCGCCGCCTTCCGCCTCAACCCTTGATCCGGGTCTCGGCGAGTTCGGACATGCAGGTGTCGTAGGGCGTGAACTCCACCCGGTCCGACACCGCGAACAGCGTGAACGGCGAGTACAGGAACAGGGCCTTGGCCTCGTCCTGCAGGTACCGCTCCACCTCGCGCACCACACCCTCCGTCCCGCTCTCCGGCGTATGCAGGAGCTTGTCGTAGAGGGCGTCGAACCTCGGATCCTCCGGACCTTGGCGCAGGGTCGCGTCCTTCCCGAAGAACTCGCGGTGCACGCAGGCCACCGGATATTGCGGCGTCCAGTCGAAGTACCATTCGAGCTTGACGTCGAACTCCTCTGGCAGATCGCCCCGGTCGCTGACGAAGCGGCAGCCGAGGCCGACCTTGGCGAGGCACTGGCCGATGGCCTCCACCACGCCCTTCCAGGCGGGCGAGGCCACGAAGACCAACTCCCGTCCCCCGAGCCCCAGGCCGTCGAGCGTGCGCTTGGCACCCTCGGGGTCGTGCGGCATCGGCTTCAGGCCCGGATCCGCGCCGTAGCGTCCGGGCTGGATGAAGGCCGGGATCACCGTGCCGTAGCCATGCGCCCCGTGCTGGAGCACGAAGGCCTGGTCGATAGCGAGGTTGAGCGCCCGGCGGGCCTCCGGGTTGCGCCAGGGCGAGTCCGGACGGTTTTCGTTGAAGACGCCCGTCAGGATCGTCTTCGCCTTCTTCGTCTGGATCTTGCCCTTGTCGCTCGCCGGGAAGGCGTGCGCCTCATCCGGCGTCAGGTCGAACACCACGTCGACCCGGCCGTCACCGGCCGCCACCGACTTGATGCCCTCGGCCTTGCCGATGACGTTGTCGTAGACGATCCGGACCGTCGGCCTGCGGGCCGGGTTCCAGTACGTCGGGTTGGGCTCCATGACCACGCGGTCGGAGCGGCTATCGATGAGCGAGACGCCCTCGGTGAGCACGAACGGGCCAGTCCCCCACGGACCAGGCGCGTCGATGACTCACCAATGACCTTCAGCCGAGCCCGTCTTCGGGTCGACGAAGCCCCACTCGTTCCAGAACCGCGTCGACGGCAGGTGCATGCCGCGCAGCTTCATCAGCGCCGCGGAGTCCCCGCCGGGGAAGCGCATGCGGATGGTGCGCTCGTCCACCGCCTCACAGGTCACGTCCCGGGCGAAGTTTAGGAAGGCGCCCGGCGGGTGCGGGTTGGTCCATTCCTGAACCTTGTCGAAGCCGAGCTTGAACATCGCCGCGTTGAAGGGCTCGCCGTCCTGGTAGACCGCGTCCCGCATCTTCAGTTCAAGGGTCTCCTTGTCGAGCCAGCGCCAGCTCTCGGCGAGGCTCGGCTGGCCGATGCCGTCGTGGTCGACGCGGTTGGCCTCCTCCATCGTGTTCCAGGTGATGGAAAGCCAGTTCACCGGCGACGGGTCGACCACCGTCACCGTGTTGTGGGGTCCCCAGGGCTGGCCGCCCCCCGGATCCCCGGTCGCTTGCGCGTCCATGTCTCCTCCAATGTTCGACCCGCATGGCGTGCGGGCATCGTCCGGCCCATCGCGAGCCGACAAGTTGGAGGGCGCCGGCAATCACGCTTGGCCCTCGATAGGTCCGCCTAGGTCGCTGGCCATCCCGCCGTCGAACCCATGCAGGAAAAGCTCGCCTCCGCAGGGAGCATCGCCGCCTGCGCGCGTTGCTTCCTCAGCCCGGGTCGTCGTCCCGGGCCATGCCCGTCGCGGCGACGCGGTCGGCGAGTTCCTTGAGCTCCTGGCGCAGGTCGGCGAGGTCGCGGTCGCCTAGCCCGGTGCGGCAGACGACGGCCTGCTGCGCCTCCGAGACCCTGACCTCCAACGACCGGCCTGTCTCCGTCAGGGCGACGAGGACGACGCGCCGGTCCTCCCCTCGGGCGCGAGTGACGAAACCCGCCGCCTCCAACCGGTCGACCAGGGGCGTGATCGCGCTGGACGTGAGTTGCAGCCGGGCCGCCAGGTCGTGCACCGCCGTAACGCCGTCCTGCCAGAGCGCCAGCATGACGAGGTATTGCGGGTAGGTCAGCCCGAGCTCGCCCAGCAGCGGCCGGTAGGCGCGCACGACCGAGTTCGTCGCGGCGTAAAGGGCGAAGCAGAGTTGGTCGTCAAGCCTGAGCCCAGGCTGCTTAGTCGATGTCGCCATTGACCGGCGCTCCGTTCAGGCCTGAATCATTCACGCGTGAACGATGCTGTCAACCCGTCGGTTTTCCTGGCCGCACCGGAGAACGACACCGGCTCGCAGATCGCCCAGATGCGCGGCGATTGGGTCGGCAGGACCGGAAATGGTGAAATTTTTGGTACGAGAGAGAAGGGGGGGAGGATTAAAGGCCAGCCTGATACGTCTATCTTGCCCTATAATAGATGCGGCAATGTCTTTGCCGTCTTCTAGTCGGGGCCACTTAGTCTAGCTGGCATCTGAAAATGCCTTTGGGCAGCTTTAGTTCGGGATGTGACTTGGATGGTACATCGGCGCGCTGCGTTATCGTCTAACTTGCGGCGCGATTTGGTGTCACGAACAAGAGCTTGCTGTGATTAAAAACCTGCTTGGTATTCTGGTTGCGAGCACTGCTCTGACCGCCGCCGCCTCGGCCGCCGACCTGCCGCGCCGCGCCGCCCCGCCGCCGGTGTTCAGCCCCGTCCCGGTCTTCACCTGGACCGGCGCCTACTTCGGTATCAACGCCGGCTACGCCTACACCGAGGCGGACACGATCCGGACCGTCGGCATCGGCGCCCTTCAGAGCAACGTGAACAACCTGCTGCGCAGCCCGGCCGTCCGCCTGCCTCAGGACGGTTTCTCTGCCGGTGGTCAGGTCGGGTACAATTACCAGTTCACCCCCGGCTCCGGCATCGTCGTCGGTATCGAGGCTGACGCTCAGTACATGGATCTGCAGCGCACCGGCGTGCAGTCAATCTTCCGCCCGGCCTTCAACCCGAACGTCCTGACCAACACGTACCGGACGGACCTGAGCTTCCTCGGCACCATCCGCGGCCGCGTCGGCTATGCCTTCGACCGCGTCTTCGTGTACGGCACCGGCGGCTTCGCCTATGGCGACGTGACCCAGCGCGTCGGCTTCCAGACCGCCGCGCCGCTGACCTACTTCGGCAGCCGCTCGCGGATCGATACCGGCTACGCCTACGGCGGCGGCATCGAGTACGCGCTGCCCACCGACTCGTTCCTGAACTTCTTCCGGTCGAACGCCGTGACGATCAAGGCCGAGTACCTGCGCTACGACCTCGGCAGCCACAACCTGCTGGTCGGCTCCGTCGGCGGCCCGGGTGTCGGCTACATCTCCCGCTTCCGGACCGAGGGCGCCATCGCCCGCGCCGGCCTGAACTTCAAGTTCGGCTCCTACTGAGATCCGTCGAGCTGCTCCCGGCGGCTGTGCCGGGAGTGCGGCGGCGGGCGAGGGGTAGTTGGTCCTCCTCGTCGCCTTCCGTCGCGGAAGAGCAGCTATCCAGCTGACCTTCGTATCCCCAGCCCGATCAAACTGGCCGCGAGGTCGGCTACACCCTGGGAGCCCGCACTCCTGGGGTGTCTTTTATACACCACTACCAAGTCGGGGTCGCATATGCCGAACGAGTGCTCGGGAGCCGCCGCGGAGAGCCATGGCCGACCAGTCGCTGTTCGCCTGCTCCAGTTGATCCCAGAGCGTACGCTTCGTCTGGGTCTGCCGCGAAAGCAGACACCCCACGCCCAAGTCACTGCCGACCTGCGGCCGCCAAGCTGGCACGGTCAACGATTTCGATTGCTCCCCGACGAAGTTCGATCAGGCCCGCCTCGGCCCATTGCCCCAGGAGGCGGCTGACCACCTCACGAACGCTGCCGACGTCGTCCGCGAGCTTCTGATGGGTCACCGCGGCGACACCCCGCGGATCGGCCTCGGCCAAGAGCCGTTGCGCGAGGCGCTGCTTCAGCGGCGCGAATGCGACCTCATCAATCAGCGTGAACAGGCCGGACATCAGCCGCGTGTAGTCGTCCATGACAAAGCTGCGGAACGCGGCGCTCTCGCCCATCAGGTGCTTGAACGTGCCCACCGGCAGCGCCGCCAACTCGGTCTTCTCCTCGGCCACGCTCTGCGCCGGGAACGTGCCGCCGGACAGCAGGCACTGCGTGGTCAGGGCACAGGTGCCGCCGGGGCCGACCTTGTAGATCAGCACCTCGCGCCCGCCCTCCGACATGCGGAAGATGCGCGTGCGGCCTTCTAGGCACATCAGGTAGTTGGCGCACTCGCCATCGAGTTCATAGGCGATGGCGCCGGCGTCCAGGACCGGGAAGTGGACAGTTCCCCGGGCGATCTGGAGGTGCGCCGGGCTGAGCGCTTGAAGGAGCGGAAACCGGTCGATCCAACGTTCGACCTTCTGGGCATCCGTCATGGCGGCGTATTCCCCCCGGCCATGACGACGGGCTGATCGTCCGGCTCGCGTTGCGTTTTTCTCCCGCCGCGCCGGACTTGTGTGACTTGGGTCACCGACCGGGTGCAGCGGGCCGGCATAGCATCGCGCCACAACGAACACGATAAGGCGCCCGCCCTGTGTGGCGCCGCCGGGAGTGAACCGATGCGCCGCCTCGCCCTCAGCTTCATGCTCGCCGTCCTCGCAGCCGGCTCCGCCTCGGCCGAACAGGACCTGCTGCTCGGGGCGGACATGTCTTCGCCCGCCATGACCAAGGCCGGAATGAGCCGCGCCGACGTCGAGGCGATGATCAAGGCCGCGGACGGCAAGCCGGTCGACCTGCACGACAAGTCCCTCTCCGGGCTCGATCTCTCAGGGCTGAACCTCCGGGGCGTCAACCTACGGACGGCGCGCCTGAACAAGGCCAACCTCCGTGGCGCCGACCTCAGCGGCGCGAACCTCGAACAGGCGTGGTTCCTGAAGGCCGACCTGTCCGGCGCCAAGCTCGCGGACGCGAAGATGTTCGGGATCACGGCGCGGGACGCCAATCTCAGCGGCGCCGACCTGAGTCGCTCTGTGCCCATCGGCGACTTCAAGGGCGCCAACATGAGCGGCGCAACGTTGGTCGACCTCAAGGGCGGGGCCGACATCAAGAACCAGTCCATGGGCCTGATGCGGACGGTGTTCACCTCGGTGAACCTCTCCGACGCGAACCTGAAGGGAGCCAACCTCGGCCGGTCGCGCCTTGAGTATGCCAACCTCAAGGACGCCGACCTCACCGACGTGGTGCTGATGGGCTCGGACCTGTCAGGCGCCAACCTGACCGGGGCTACGGTCACGGGCGCGGACTTCAAGAACGTCGACGTCAGCGGAACCCGGCTCATCGACCTCAAGGGGCAGGCCGAGGCCAAGGACTGGTCGGAGCGCGTGAATGCCGACCGTGCCGTCACCAAGGTGACCAATTGAGCCGACCGTCTGCCTAGACCCATCAACAAGGAGACAGACAGTCCATGACCACCCGTCGCTTCATTCTCGGCGCCCTGGCCGCCGCTCCCTTGCTGTTCGGTACCGCCGCGAATGCCGCCGAGGCGGTCTTCAGCCCCAAGGCCTTCGAGGCGGCGCAGAAGGCGGGCAAGCCGATCCTCGTCCACGTCACCGCGCCGTGGTGCACCGTCTGCGCGGCGCAGAAGCCGATCCTGGCCACGCTGGAAGCCCAGCCCCGGTTCAAGGACCTTCAGGTGTTCGACGTCGACTTCGACAGCCGCAAGGACGTGTTGAAGCGGTTTGGCGTGACGAGGCAGAGCACCCTGATCACCTTCAAGGGTGAGAAGGAGACGGGTCGTTCGGTCGGCGTTACCCAGCCGGAGTGGATCGAGGGCGCCGTCGAGAAGGCGTTGTAGGTCGATCGTGGCCACGACGTTCGGCCTCGCGTTCCTCGCCGGCATCCTCTCGGTGCTGTCACCCTGCGTGCTGCCCTTGCTGCCGCTGGTGCTTGGTGCCGCGGCATCGGAGCACCAGCTCGGCCCTGCAGCCCTCGCCGCCGGCCTCGCCCTGTCCTTCGTGGCCATCGGGCTGTTCGTGGCGACCGTGGGCTTCGCCATCGGCCTCGACGGCGATGTCTTCCGAACCGTCGCGGCCATTATGCTAGTCCTGATCGGGCTCGTCCTGATGGTTCCGGCTGCCCAAACACGGCTCGCCGTCGCCGCCAGTCCGGTGAGCAACTGGACCGAGAGCCGGTTCGGTGGCTTCTCGACCGCCGGGCTCCTTGGGCAGTTCGGGGTCGGGCTGTTGCTCGGAGCGGTCTGGAGCCCTTGTGTCGGACCGACCCTGGGGGCGGCGTCCCTCCTCGCATCGCAGGGGCGAGATCTGGGTACGGTAGCGGTGACGATGCTTCTGTTCGGCCTCGGCGCCGCCCTGCCGCTCCTGCTCCTCGGCACCCTCTCCCGCGAGGTGCTGATGCGCTGGCGCGACCGGATGATGGGGCTCGGCAAGGGGCTGAAGGTCGCCCTGGGCGCCATCCTCGTCGCCACCGGCCTGATGATCGCCACGGGCTACGACAAGGCTGCGGAGACCGTCCTGGTCAACGCCTCGCCGGCTTGGCTCAAGAATTTGACCACCCGGCTTTGATGGCGGGCACGCCGTAGACACTCTTCGTCAGGCCGTGCTTGGGCCGGCAAAAGGCGAGCGGCGGTGAGAGGGTGTCGCGGCCGATGGCGGGCGACGCGCAAACCCCTCTGACGGCTCGCACGTGTCCCTCCGGACGGAGCCGTGCCATAGGTATGTCCTGAATCGGCCGATGCGCCGGAGCCCGCCGGAATTCGCTTTCCCGCGGCAAGGGAGGAACCGTGCCGAACGTGGGGACTCCTGCAAACGCGGACCTCGCGCAGCTGATCGCGGCCGTGGCCACGGGCGACCGCATGGCCCTGCGCGCGCTCTATGACGCCGCCGCCCCGAAACTTCTCGGGATCATCCTTCGTATCTTGAGGGACAGGAGTGCGGCCGAGGATGCGTTGCAGGAGGTGTTCGTGCGCATATGGCAGCGTGCTGGCACCTATGATCCGAGGACCGGGCCCGCGGCCGCATGGCTCGGTGCCATCGCTCGGCACAAGGCCATCGACCGCCTTCGGCAGGACCAGGCCACCCGCCTGACCCAGGCCGACGAGGACTGGTTCGAACGCCTCGCCGATGCCCGTGACGGCGAGGCGGACCTCGCCCGCCGTGACGCCCTCGCGCATTGCCTCGAAGCCGTCGAGCCCGCCCAGCGCGATTGCCTCGTCCTCGCCTACTGCGAGGGCTGGTCGCGCGAGGAGTTGGCGGCACGGCACGACCGCCCCGTCAACACGGTCAAGACGTGGCTGCGCCGCGGCCTCATGAGCCTGCGCGGCTGCCTGGAGGCGACATGAGCGGCGATGCTGGCACGGGCGCCGCGCCCTTCTGGGCGGAGGATCCCAGCGGCGCGGCCGGGGAGTACGTCCTCGGGACCTTGGCCGCCGACGAGCGCGTCGCCTTCGCCTCGGCGATGGAGCGGGACGCTTCCCTTCGCGCGGCGGTGGCCGACTGGGAGGCGCGGCTCGCGCCGCTCACGGCGACGGCCCCATCGGTCAAGCCCGCGCCCGACGTATGGGATGCAATCGAGGCCAGGATCGGGACGGATCGCTCACCTGAGGTCGATGCCAGTGGCGCGACTGTCCGCAGGCTGGAGCGCGGGCTGCGGATCTGGCGGCTCGCCGCGGGGGCTACGACCGCGCTCGCGGCCGGCCTCACCCTCTGGCTCGCGGTCGGGCCGCGGCCTTCCGACACCGATCGGCAGTACCTAGCCGTGGTTGACCGCGGCGGCACCCTACCGGCGCTGATCGTGCGCGTCGATCTCGACGGCGGCACCGTGCAGGTCCGCAGTCTCTCGGCGGAGACGCCGCCGGACCGCAGCCTGGAGCTCTGGTTCGTGGGGGCGAATGCTGCGCCGCGCTCGCTGGGCCTCGTCACCGACCCGGCGGCACGCTTGCCCGTGCCGGCCGCCCTCCGTGCCGGTGCGGAAGGTGCGACCCTCGCGGTGTCGGTGGAGCCGAAGGGCGGCTCGCCGACCGGTACGCCGACTGGCCCGGTCGTATATTCCGGGAAGCTCCTGCGTGAATGAGGCGGGCGCCGGCGGAGGCCGGAGCCCGCCCGCCTTGGTCAAGGCATCAGCACGCCGCTGACGACGTGGATGACGCCGTTCGACTGCATGACGTTCGGGATGGTCACCGGAACTGTGTTGCCCTTCACGTCGGTGACGTAGACCTTCTTGCCCCTGGCCGAGACGGCGAGCGGCTCGCCCTCGACGGTGGTGAGCTGGTTCTGTCCCTCGGGCTTCTTGGCGAGCGCCATCAGGTCCTTTGCGGTGTAGACGCCCGGGACGACGTGGTAGGTCAGGATCTTCGTCAGCGTCGCCTTGTTGGCGGGCTGCACGAGGTTCTCGACCGTACCCGCCGGCAGCTTGGCGAAGGCGGCGTTGGTCGGCGCGAACACCGTGAAGGGACCCGGACCCGACAGGGTGTCGACGAGGCCGGCGGCCTTCACGGCGGCGACCAGGGTGGTGTGGTCCTTGGAGTTGACCGCGTTCTCGACGATGGTCTTGCTCGCGTACATAGGCGCGCCGCCGACCAACGGGTTCTTGGCGAGCGCCGGCGCGGCGGCTGCGACGAGGCTGAGGCCGAGTGCGAGGCGTAGAAGCGTCTTGGACATGGTGTCTCCCCGATACTGCGCCCCTCCAGGGGCGTCGCAGGGTCCTACGGGGCTCGGCGGGGGAAAGTTTCAGACCTGCCCGACGCCTCCGCGAATGCGTCCGAATCCGCAAGTGACCTCACTTGCGGTGACCCGATGGTATTGGTCAGCCCATTCGCGCGTTGACGTGTCCTATCGCTCACGGGGCGGACTGACAGTGCATGCTATGCAGTCCGACACGCCACGTCCGGGAGATGAACCGTTGCCGCCCATCGGCGAGCACGGCATCGAACCGGAGGTGGTGAAGTTGCCCGAGGCCAAGCCCGGCTTCGTGCTCCTATCGCGCCGGTGGGTGGTGGAGCGCTCCTTTGCCTGGGCCACCCGCTTCCGCAGGCTCGTCAAAGATTACGAGCGCTATGCCAGCACACCGGTAGACCTCCACCTCGTCGCTTTCGTCTGCCTCATGCTCAGACAGGCCGCTCAGATCGCCAAAGGCCCATAACAACCTCTAGTTATCTCGGCGCTCAAGGACTCCCTGGCCCCGTTTTCGCGAGGAAGCTATGGTAGGTCATTGAGGCGTTGATGTCCGCTTCTGAAGTGTTGTCCTCCGCCGTTGAATGACTGGGATGGGCGCTTTTCGGAAGATCCGCTTTCCGGCCGAGCACCAGGGTCAGTTGCGGCACCGAGCGGAAGCAGGTGAGGCTCGGCACGCGAGACGGCGAGAGCAAGATCAGATCCTTAATAAGATAGAGGGTGCTTTTCCGTTGAACGGAAAGGCGCGAGTTAACCAATCCACCCCGGATAGTCAGATTTTGGTCCAATAATATGTAAAAGTAGTGCTTGACGATCCTGTAAGATGTGATATTTATACACCTGACTGCGCGGGCCGATTCTCTTGCCTACGCAATCGATTGGTTGGCGGTGGCAGCTTGCTGCGCACCTGGAGCCGCAAGGTCCATCCAACCACCAAAACCTCCGCCCTGAAAGCGGCTGTTTTGACGTGCTGCCAATCCTGGCAGTGCGGCAATCGATTGTGTTTGGAGTTTTCGATGACCGCCGCTTTTACTCAGGACGCTGCCGTTCTCGCGCCTGCCCTCACCATCATCGCCAACACCACCTCTCTGTCTGCGTTGATTGCAGCCAACCAGGACCTGATTGACGATAAGGTTCCTGAAGGTGGTGCCCACCCCACCGATGCGGACCGCGCTACCTGGCAGACCTCCATCACCGCGATGGGTTCAGTTGTGGCGATCGCCGGCAACAGGTCACGATTTGCCAACTGGACCTTGCTCGCCATGGCCACGCTGTATTTTCAGCATGCGCCGGACAACCAGTTCCGCGATGCGTTCGGAGAGGGTAAGTTCAAGAAGCCTGGCAGCAACCATGTGTTTGCCCCAGCTGCCTCCGCTTTATTCGGCCTCAACGTTGGCGATGCCGTCAACAAGACAAGCAATAGCAAGCGATTGAACTCGCTTTGCGCGCAGTTTGACGGCTTGCTGCTCGCACTTCGAGAGCAGGGTTTACGTCTTGAAGATATGCCGCTCAGTCGAGACAGTGTTCTGCAATTGCTGAACGTCATTGAGAAGGCGGGTGGCACAAACGCTCTGGAACGCAAGGAGGCCGCCGACGACGATCAGTCGCCCCAACCGATCGGGCTCAGTGCCGAAGTGGTGAGGGAAATCCTGTATAAGCGCGGCCTTTCCGTACTGGGCGGAATGGGCGGGGCAACGCCCAAAGTGGTGCTTCAGGCGGTACACCCCGACGGCACCACAGAAGAACTGGGCGAGGTAGCTGAGAACCTGGTCACCAAGGCAGTGGCGGATTTCGCGAAGCCACTGCCTCGCACTCAGGCGCTTGGGGAAGCGATGGAGATGGGGCGATGCGTGATTGCAGAAGCCACCTCAGATGTCGCGCGACCGGGTACGGACCCGCACAATCCTCGTACACCACGGCGGCATGACGAGCCGCAGATGGTATTTCACCCAGACGGGAAAATTACTTGGAGCCTTCTGTTGGGCCCGAGCAGCGTGATTGTCGAGGTTCGGACACGTGTGCCCGACATCATTCTGGGCTCCGCGGTTCTTGGACATACCCGGCTCGATACGCAGAGGCGCAAGCGCGTGGAAGCGAACATTCTCCCGATGGAGCGGCGAGGTGTCTTTGATGTCGGTGTAGAGGCGTCTGAGACAATGACGGGCGTCGGCAAGTTGATGGTGTTTACCCGCGCAGCCAGCGATGCAACCGTGGGCAAGGATCGAGTTGGAGTTCTGCTCCAGGGTCTTACCGGCCCTTTGCCGATGGAGCTGAACTCCAGCTTGACCTTCCTCGCAAGTTGTGAGGCTGTGCCAGAGGTGTTTCACGGCTACGCCGCCCCTTACGCGGACAACGCCACCAGGGCCGTGAAGACTGCTTCCAGAACGGCTAAACCGCCGCCGGATGTTACCATTACGATTGGTGCCGTAGGATTTACATCCAGTGGAGCCATGGCTGACGCCCGTCCAGTTGGCATGGCGGTCAACGATGTTCAGGGGGCGAGCTCCGTGTCTGTCCGCCTAGACGACTACGTGGCATTCCTTAGAGCTTTCGCGAAGGTGCACCCCGAGATCAAGGGCGGAGTGATCTGTCGAGTAGGCGATCACGGGGTCTGCTTCGATCTCGGCACAACTAGCTCCACTTATCGAGTGTTCATTCCATTGTCTGTCAACGGCGTTCGGATGAACAGTGGCGTTCGCAAAATTGTCGTTGAGAAATGGCCAGAAGAGGCTTCGCTAACCCCCAACAACGAACCATCCAAGCTCTAGCGAGCATGCGAGGGGAGCCCTTTTAGGCTCCCCATTCATCACTCATTCCCTAGATTGGACATTGAAATGGTCGCGCTCCATCAGCGTGCGAACGACTACGCGCGCTTTCTTCCCGCCATCAACGGCAATTTTGCTCGGTTTGCACGGAAATCAGCATCCGCCCACAAGAGGCCGCTACCTGCTGGTCTTACGGCTCAGCAGTTCGACTTTCTCGATCCCGGTGGGCTGTTCTATTATCCCTGGGCTCTCTACACGGCCGCCGAGGGAGTCAACGACACTCAACCAACTATGGTGAGCCATCGCGACCGCCGCACTTCGTTCGTCCTGGGCGATAGCGGCGGCTACTCGCTCATCAGCGGTTCCGTTAAGGAATCTATTGATACGTTTCGTGAACGTTCTCTCAGATGGATCGAGACCAACTGTGATGTGGGTCTGCCCGTTGACGTTCCAACTCGCGCCATCGATGCACAACCTGACGCCTGGACCTTCCGTAAGTGTTTGGATGCCACCCTGCACAACACCGACTACGCTGTCGCCGACGCTTGTGCGGGGGCCCACCTATTAGCCGTTTATAAGGGGCGCAATCATCGGGAGGCCCGGGACTGGATAGCTGAGATGAAGACTCGACGCATGTGGGGCATTGCCTTGGGCGGCCACACGCGGCTGGACTTTTGGTTTTGGTGCAAGGCGATCAAAACCCTCGTCGACGATGGCTTTTTGGATCATATCCGCCACATCCACGTGCTGGGCACCACAGAACCCGGCGTTGCCGTGCTCCTGACAGCCCTCAAGCGGGCGCTGCGCTCCTATCTCAAGCGCGACGACCTAGAGGTCACCTTCGACAGCAGCCGGGCTTACCGCATCACGCAAGCCTATGGTCAGGTCACCCTGGGATTGAAGCTGGGGATGGCCGGCAACAGCGGCGCAGACAATGCCTTCGACTTCCGTTCGTTTACCTTCCCGCAGCAGGGCGGAAAGGTGAATCGGGCGGCGCAGTTTCCCTTTGATAGCCCACTCGGTCGACTATGCACGATCGGCGACTTCATGCCTGCTGTGAGCCCTGCCGTTCCCGCCTTTGACGCCGTAGGTTCGAACCTCCTCAGTCACCATGAAACGTACATGGAACTGGGCGCCATCGAACAAGCCAACCTACTTTGTGACATGGACCAAAAGCAGAGATCGCTAGTGCCCTGGCACATCCAGGAAGGCGTCAGGACCATCCATCACCTGTTCCAGACGGGCGACGCCGTATACTTCGATCGTCGTAAGGCGCTACTTCAATACTACAACAAAGGCTTGCTGGAAAGCGGTTTTGACGATTTCCGTTAAACGGAAAGCCGCCCCAGTCATAACAGCGACGCTGCGCAAGCGTCGCTACACGCTCGTCCGTCAATATTTCTAAAATCATGACACCAAAGTAGGAGTAATGCAGTGTGTGAAGATAAGAAGGTCCCTGACGACCACAAGATAGCATCGCACACCGGTACAAGCGAAGAGGATGATTTGCGCGTTATACCTGATAATCAGCTTATTAAAACGGTGGCCTTCACCAGCGTTGAGACGCCGGACACGCCTAGCACGTCCAAAATTCTGGCAGGTTCTTCCTTTCGCCAGCAGATGGCTGGGCAAGTCGCCCAGCAGTTCGGCGCATTCATCACGTCTTTCCGCCCGCAGGACCAAGCTAAATGGCGCAAGCGTAGAGATGCTTTTGCTCGTCAACTCATTGCCTGGATGAACAACACGGATGTGCCCTTGCACCTTCGGCTGAGCGGATGGTGTCAAACAGACATCGACGCCTTTGAAGCCGACTACGATGGCTTACTAGCACAGGTGAAGAAATTCGGTGGCTCCTACAAGGCAGCGCCAGGAGCGCTTCTCATTCACAACCGCATCGCTTGCCTCAAGGCGTTCTACGCGAGTGATTGCGACTGGGGCGTCATGATGGACGATGACGCGGTGCTCTATGACAAGGCGCAACACAACAGCGCTTGGAGCTTATTTCCCGAAATGGCGAAGAATGGTTTAGCCGCATACGCTGAGGTGGACATTTTCTTCCCAAACAATCCGGGCAAGCCCGGGGGCGGCTTCAACGCTAGATATGCAGAGGACCCACAGCTATATACGAAAAATCACGTTTTCGAGCGCAATCCCGACTTAAAAGGAAGCATGTTCATCGTGCGGAATTTCCGCAAAGCCAAGCGACATGAGGTGCTACCCGATCCTTCCTACACGATTCACGGCGAGGACACCCTGTTCGCTACAGAAGCCATCAAGCAGGGCTGTACCGTGATGAAGTGTTGGAACATCAATCTCAAGGAGTTGATCAGCGATCGTAATAGTCACTTCGCAAAGGACCGCGTCCGAAAGATGACTGAGGCTCACAGGCGCATCGCGGAGATCTACGCGGGTGATGGGCTGCGCATGAAGCACCCAGATGATCCCGAGAGCAAAACGCTAGAGCGAAGGGATTTCTATGACAACTGCTGGAAGGCTCGACCGAAAAAATGGACTTTGCCGAAGCCGTGAACATGTAGGAGAAAAGCAGGGAAGCTGCTCGAAGAACCTGCGGCTCTTCAGACCCACGGATACATATCTAAAGTGGAACTCAGATCCACGATCCTACGCGCCGCCCTTGCCGCCCTTGCGTAAATGGAGATGGGATGCGTGGCACGGAAGGAGAGATCGCGCTCCAGCCCAATGACGAGCCCCGCGCTCACCTCCTTCAGCTCATCCAGGCTGACGTAGCCGAGCTCGGGTTCACCGACGCCGAGGTCGCATAGCCCGAACAGGGTGTCACCATCTGGTTCCATCGCACAGATCAACCAGGTGGCCGGACCGGTGGGGTTGAACAGCTTGAGCACTGGATGATGGTCACGTTCGCAGTCGCGCCCATTAGCCAGAAGCAGCTCACGGGTTGCAGCGTCGATCAAGGGCAGCATCGGCGTCCTCGCAGTTGATGCGGGGAGCGTGCAGCCAAGGGAGCCCGAGGGCGAGCAACTCGCCACCGATGGAGTCTCAACCGAAAATATCATAAAAGCTACATTTTATTATGTTTGGCGATAAGTTGTTGCAATTGCTGCATTCTGCTCGCCACTCGTCCTTCTGTTGACGCGACAACATCATTTTTTGTTGCGGACATCGCAAAGAATGAGACTATGCGAGCAGGCGGTCATAACGACCGAGCCGGAATTCGAGAGGTTGACGCCTGCCAGTCAGAGGGCAGGGGAGGACTGCATTGCGTCTAAAATGAACGCGGACGTTCCGCTTCGCGCCCATCCCGGTCATTCAGATGGCTTTGACGACGTCCCATAAGCGGACGCTACCGGCTGCGATCGACCGTTCGCATGAGGGCAGCTCACGAAGGGACGCGGAATTCTGCGGTCGCTGAACATGTAGTGCTTCTGTCACGTATGCTGCTCTACTGCAGGGGCAGCTCTTGGAAGCGGCCATTCTCGACGCGGTAAAAGACGAAGTCGAGGCGGGTGATGTCGCCTTTCTTATCGTAGGCGAGCGGCCCGATCACCGTGTCGAAAGTCATGCCGGAATGGATCTTGTCGGCAACGCTCTTGGGATCGGCATTGCCGGCGGCCTTGATCGCCCCCGCAACCACCTGCACCGCGGCATAGGCGTAGAGGGTGAAGCCCTCTGGATCGATGCCTTTGGCCTTGAAGCGTGCGACCACCGGGGCGGCTGCCGCGTTCTTGCGTGCGTCCGGGCTGAAGGTGATCAGTGTACCCTCGCCGACCGGACCGGCTATCGAGGCGAACTCGCTCGCGTACATGGCATCCCCCCCAATCATCGGAACCTGGATGCCCTGATCTCGCATCTGACGCAGGATCAGGCCGCCCTCAGTGAAGACACCGCCGAAGTAAACCACGTCCGCGCCGTATCCCTTGATCTTCGAGGCAAGCGCCGAATAATCCTTCTCGCCGACGTTGATGCCCTCGAACGCCACTTCGCGCAGGCCATCCTTGTTGATCGCCTTCTTCACTTCGTCAGCAAGCCCCCGTCCATACGGCGTCTTGTCGTGGACGATGAAGACCTTCTTACGTGTGTAGTGCTTCAGCAGGTAGTTGCCCGCGACCGTGCCCTGTTGGTCGTCGCGCCCGCAGGTGCGAAATGTGTTCCAGAGGCTGCGGTCCGTGAACTTGGGATTTGTCGAGGCTGGCGTGATCTGGAGCGCGCCCGCATCGTTGTAGACCTCGGATGCGGGAATAGAGGCTCCCGAATTTTGGTGGCCGATCACGAACTTGATGCCGTCCGTCATCAGCCGGTTGGCGACCGAGACAGCCTGCTTGGGATCGCCTGCGTCATCCTCGAAGTGCACGGCGATCTTCTCGCCGAAGATGCCGCCCGCCGCGTTGATGTCGTCCACCGCCTGCTGGACGCCGTTGCGGTTCTGGACGCCGACCGCAGCGCTTCCACCGGTCACGGGGCCCGCCCAGCCCAGCTTGAACTCTGCGCGTGCCGGCTGCGCCAGCGCCGCCACCGCTGCCGCCGCCGCGAACATCCATGACCGCATTGTTAGCTCTTTCCCTTTCAAACATTGTCTCGCCGACGGCAGACGGTGCCGTAGTATGGAGAGTTCAATATGCACTCGCGTCCGGACTATCTGTGGGGTGCGCGAAAGCTTTTGAGAGTTTTTGACCTATCGGAAACTGTAAATTGATGCCTTTGGGAGGAATTGGCTTTGTAAACCACTTGTCATACAGCGCAACAATCTCCGGTCCTTTGTAGAGAGCCGACATTGTTTGATCTACGAGCGACTTAAATGGTGCATCATCTTTACGCAGCATGATGCCGTAGGGCTCCGGCGTCGAAAATGCTTCGCTTGAAATTTCGTAAGCGTTGGGATCCTTGGATGCCGCTATGAAGCCGGCGAGCAGGATATCATCCATCGCGAAAGCATCCGCCCGGCCGCTTTCGACTAGCAAAAATCCCTCTGCGTGATCTTTACCCGTCAGAACGGCCATACCCAGCTTACGCTGCGCATTCGCCTCGACAAGTTGTTTCATGTTAGTGGCACCTGAAGTTGAAACTACCGTTTTACCTTTAAGATCATCAATCGTGTGCAGGTTCTTGATTTTCTTGGACACGTAGCGAGGCGATGTAATGAACATCGTATCGCCGAACGCCACAACCTTCTGCCTTTCCACAGTATTGGTATTTGCCCCACAATCCAGATCGATGGTGCCGTTGGCCAACAATGCTATGCGCGCTGCGGGAGCCACAGCGACAAGCTCGGTCCTGATATTTTTGTCGCCCAATCTCTTTTTGACTGCATCGGCGATGGCATAGCAAAGATCCATGCTAAACCCTACGGGTTGTTGCTTGTCGTCTAAGTATGAAAATGGGATCAGAGTTTCGCGAAAACCTAGCTTGATCTCGCCAATTTCTTTGATTTTTCGGAGCGTTCCGCTCAATTCGTCTGATTTTGCTGGGAAGAGTGTTGATGCGAGCAGGGCCGCAGAGACCAGTATCGCGCGAGGTCGCATAACGAAGCTCCAGCTGTTGAGCGGATTTGCTCTGCAGTATCAAACTTCAAACATTGCAAAATCAGACAGTAGTATTGCTTAAGTTTTGCCAGATTGACTTGCGCTCATAAGTTTAATTGCCGCGATGGCGTAAATTTTCGCGCAATCGATCAAATCCTGCTCGTTGGCATAATCGTCGGCGCCTGCGGAAAGCGTGGGCTGTGGTCCATAGCAAATCGCAGGTACACCACGGTCCCGCCAATGCCGGGCGTCGCTCCCCGGCAGACGCACAACAAGCCGGGGGGCGGCATTCCGTACCTCCTCGACGACCTCAGCAAATGTCTTGGTGAAGCTGCTTCCCGATGATTCCCAACTGGCATCCCACTCCTTCGGGTAAGAGAGCCGGATGCCAGGGATTTCTTGAGCTATACGTTCCAGGCGATCCTTCACGTCGCGCGCCGTAATTCCCGGCGGCATTCTGAAGTCAAAATGTGCGGACGCCATGGGGGCAACGAGGCTTCGAACTTCTCCGGCTGCTAGGACGCCGGCGCTGGCTGAGAGCCGCAGGCCTAGGTTTCCTTCGCCTCCGGTTACTCCAGCCAGTTCGGCCGGCGGCTCTGAGTAGGTTTCATTGAAGGCATCTGCGGCCGTGATGAAGCGGGCGAGGCGGCTCACTGCGGTCTCGCCACGAAGTGCGCGCGAGGAGTGTCCAGCCTCACCCGATGCTTCGACATCAACCCAGAGAAGACCTTTTTCGGCAATGGCGAAGTCCATGTAGCCGGGACCTTCGGCGCTAATCATAAAGTCACCGGTGAAGTCGGGACGGACCGCCAATAGGTGTTCTGTTCCGCGGTTACCGAACATCACCTCGTCGCAGACCGCGGTGAAGCTGAGAGATCCTGGAAGCCTGTCGCGGCAGCTGGCCAGCGTCACCGTCGCCAGCGCCATAGCTGCGAGGCCGCCCTTGAGGTTGCCCATCCCGAGCCCGTACAGCCGTCCGTCCTCGCGCGTCTGCTGAAGAATAGGGACCGTCCAGGCTGCCTCGTCACCTGCCTGCATCGTGTCCATGTGGGCGTTGAAGACGACGTGGCGCCCTGGCCGGGAACCTGCCAAGGTGGTGACAACGTTGACGGCCTCGTCGTCGACCGCGATGCGCTCGCTGGAAACTCCGTGCCGCCCGAGGAAGCGCTGGAGCACCTCCGCGACCTCGGCCGTCCGCCCTGGCGGGTTCATGCTTGGGGCAGCCACGAACTCGGCGCAGAGATCAACCAGCACCTCGCGCTGCTCGTCGATCTGTCGGCCGATCGAGTCGATCAAGGCGTCATACGTCATTGGACAGCCTCTAACTTGCCGCTCGCCCAGCCGGGCAGCACGCTCTCTGCCGGGCGGCCCACGATTTCGGCGTAGACGGTCGGGTCCGTCGCACCCTCTGTCCCGATGATTAGAACGACGCTGTCTTCGTTCAGGGCCGTCAGCGCCCGCGCCGATGTATCGGTAGACGCGAGCAGGAAGGCAGTAAGGCCAGCCACAGCCGATTCCCCGGCGACGACAGGTGCATCGCCCATCTCACCGTTGGCGAGAAGGCGCATTGTTTCGGCTGCGGCTTCATCCGTGATGGTGAAGAAGCCATCCGCGCCCTGATCGAGCACCGACCAAGCCAGCAGCGAAACCTCACCGCAGGCCAATCCAGCCATGATCGTGTCGAGTGCGCCGTGATCGGCTGTTGGCTGGCCTGCCTCTGCACTCATAAGAAGGCACTGCGCCTTCTCCGGCTCGGCAACGTAGTAGGCCGGAGATGCGGCCCCGAAGCGTTCCCAGAGGTAGGAGCACAGGCCAGCAGCGAGGCCGCCGACGCCTCCTTGCACGAAGACATGGGTCGGCAGGGTCCCCGCGGGCAGCTGCTCATAGACCTCGTCCATGATGAGGCCATAGCCCTGCATGACGTAGCGCGGGATGTCCGTGTACCCCTCGTATGAGGTGTCTGACACGACCTGCCAGCCGTTGGCCTCGGCCTCGTGCGCGGCCTGCCGGACAGCTTCGTCGTAGTTACCAGGCACCTCGCGGACCTCGGCGCCGTAGGCCGCGATTGCGTCGCGGCGGCCCTGGCTCACGGTCGCGTGCACGTAGATCACACAGCGGCAACCGAACGTCTTGGCTCCCCATGCGACGGAACGCCCATGGTTGCCATCCGTCGCGCACGTCACGGTAATGGCCGAGGTGACTGACCGAAGGTCGCCGGCGGCAAGGGCGGCCGTCGTCGGACGCTTGCCTGTCTTCGCCTCCACGGCCGACTGGAGCAACGATGCGACCGCATACGCGCCACCGAGGGCCTTGAAGCTGCCAAGACCAAAGCGCGGCCCTTCGTCCTTATAGAGAGTCTTGCGGACGCCAGCCGCAGCGGCCAAGCCGTCGAGGCTCCGCAGCTCTGTCCTATGATAACCCGGCCAGGAGCTGATCTCCTCGCGCGCCCGATCAAGCTCAGCGAGGCTGAGGATCTCCGCGCGCCCGTTCTCGGCGTAGGGACCCGGGCGAACCGGCTTCGGGTTGGGAAGCAGCCGAAAGCGGTCGTTGTGCAGGATCTTGGTCATTTCGGTCTCTCAGTAGCCAAGTGCGATGCCATCGCGGCGGGGATCGGCGCCGCCGCGCAGGAGCCCGCGCTTCCGGTCGATCCAGATCGCTTGGGCGGTCCCGAGCGGGTTCGGCGCGGGTGTGGGTCGGTGACCGAGGACGCGCAGGCCCTCGACCAGTTCGGAGGGCACGGTGCCCTCGACATCGAGCACGTCGCCGCGGGCGAACATCCGCGGCTGGTCGATCGCCTCCTGCACGGTCATTCCGTAGTCGATCAGGTTCGACAGGATCTGGATCTGACCGATGGGTTGGAAATGACCGCCCGTGACGCCGAACGACAGCACAGCTTCACCGTCGCGCGTCAGCATGGCGGGCAGGATCGTGTGCATGGGCCGCTTGCGGCCGGCGAGCACGTTCGGGTGACCGGGCTCTAAGACGAAGCCGAAGCCACGGTTGTGCAGCAGGACGCCGGAACCGGCCGCCACGATCCCGCTGCCGAAGTCGTCGAAGACCGAGTTGATGAAGGAGACGGCGGTCCGATCCCGATCGACGACCGTGAGGAACACGGTGTCCTTGTGCTCGGGTGCCGGCAGCGGCGTCAGGTCGGAGAGCCGCCCGCGGAGCGAGATGCGTTCCGAGAGCGCGAGGGCACGAGCAGGCGAGATCAAGTGCTCGACCGGGACACGGCCGGTATCCGGATCGCAGACAAAGATATCCCGCTCGGCATACGCGATGCGCGCGATCTCGGCCTGGAGATGATACCGCTCAACGGAGAGAGGCTCGAAGCGCGAGAGGTCGTGCAGCTCCAGCAGCCTCGCCATCGCCAGCACGGTCACGCCCGAGCCGTTCGGTGTGCATTCCCATAAATCGTAACCGCGATAGCCAGTGGAGATCGGCGTCTCGTAGCGCGGCCGGAATGCCGCCATGTCCTCGACCGTGTGCAGGCCTCCGAGTGATCTCAGGGTCTCAATGATATCCTCGGCAACCCAGCCTTCGTAGAAAACTTCCGCCCCTTTGCTCGCGATATCCTGCAGCGTCTTGGCGAGGGCGGGCTGCACATGAAGGTCACCGGGCTCCGGAGCCGCCCCGCCCGGCAGGAATGCGGCCGCCGTCGCCGCATGCCGGGACATCTTGGTCACTTGGCGGCCCCAGTCGCGCGCAAGGCGCTCGGTGACAGGATAACCTTGCCCGGCCGCCTCGATGGCAGGCGCAAGCAGCCGCGCGAAGTCGAACGTTCCGTGATCGGCGACGAGCCGCTCCCAGGTGCGCACCGCGCCCGGCACGGTGACGGCATGAGGGCTTTCCGGATCGAGCTGGCTTACACCTGCAGCAGAAAGACGCTCAACGCTCACCGCGGCGGGAGCCGCCCCGGACCCATTGATCGCGACGATTGGCTGTCCCTCGCGCTTGAGCAGGACGAAGCAGTCGCCGCCGATGCCGGTCTGGGTCGGCTCGACCACCGCGAGAAGGGCGCCGGCGGCGACGGCGGCATCGACGGCGTTGCCGCCGGCCCGGAGCACCTCAATGGCTGCCAGCGTCGCACGCGGATGGGTCGTAGCAGCCATGCCGCTGACGCCGAATGCCTCCGATCGCCCTGGCTTCTCGAAATCCCGCATCATTGTCTGTCCTGTGAGCCGCTTCGCGTCAGAAAGAGGCGAGGCTTGCGTTGCGGAGGTCGGTCACGAGCATAGAAGAGGGCGCGTGGGTGATGCACAGCGGGGGCTTCGCATTGGCCACCGCGAGTTGAGGGGTCAGGCCACAGGCCCAGAACACCGGGATCTCGTGCGGCGCTATCTCGCTGGAACCGACGTTGCGGTAGCGCCTCCCCAAATCGATCCCGATTTGAGAGGGATCTCCAAGGTGGACAGGGGCACCGTGGACGTTCGGAAATCGCGAGGTGATCTGGATTGCCCTGATCGCATCGCCAGCCGAGAAGGGGCGCATGGTGACCACCAGCTTCGCGCGGAAGTCGCCCACAGGAACAGTGTCGACGTTAGTTTCGTAGACGCCAGCCACATCACCCCGATCGAGGAACCTGAGCGGTAGGCCGGCATCCACAAGGGCATTCTCGAACGAGAACGAGCACCCGAGTGCGAACGTGACAAGATCCTCACGCCACAGGTGCGAGATGTCGGTTACTTCCTCCACGAAAGCCCCGTTCTCGAATACGTGGTAGCGCGGGACGTCGGAACGGATGTCGATGTCCTCACCCAAGAGAGGCAGCATCGGATCGCCGATGTCGGACCGGGCGATCAGGGGACAAGGCTGGGGATTTCGCTGGCAGTAGAGGAGGAAGTCCTCGGCATGGCTGCGCGGCAGGATGCAGATGTTCGCCTGGACGCGGTCGCGAGCAAAGCCCGCTGTGTAGCCGGCGTAAAGACCCAACCGGATGGCCTGACGGACTAAATGGGCATTGGTAGTGTCGAAGTGATGTTGTGGTTGAATGGCTGGATTAGACATGAGGCTATCTTCGATCGCAGTCAGGGATGAGCAGGCTTCAGGCCTGCGGGTAAGCTCCCTGGGTTTCCCCAAGCGAGGCCGCGTCGGGATGACCGACGCGGCCATACCGTTACTCAGGTCGTCGGAGCCGCAGAGTATGCCTCGACCGTCATGGCCTTCTCGGCGGTCGCCTCCAGGGAGCGGCCAGCGGTCTCATGGCCGAGCAGAGCCATAGTCCCTGCTTGGACCACTAAGAGCGCACCAATAACCGACACGACCCCGGTGACGCCCCATGTGTTGAAGAGGAAGACGACGCCGAAGGGCACGATTGCAGTCGTCAGGCGGGCAATACCCACGCAGACGGCATTGCAGCGCATCCTTACCGAGGTCGGGAACAGCTCGGGTAGGTACACAGCCTGAATAGTCGCGAAGAGAAAGTAGATCATCGCGAAGGTTGCGAACCCAACGGAGACGGCAGCAACCTGAGAGGTGACTTGACCGAACAGGATCGCCATCGCGGCAGCGCCGAGCGAGCCGCCGATGATGGCAAGTCGCCGTCCGAGCCAATCAACAGACAGCACCGCAATCAGGGCGCCAGTTGGAGCACCGAGCGACATCAGTGCCGACTGTCCGAGGGTCTGATTGATCGGGATACCCTGTTTGAGCAGGAACGTCGGGATCCAAGACACGAGACCGTAGAGCGCGGCGAACATGATCACTTGCATCACCGTCCCGAGGACGAGTGGGCGGATGAAGGCCTTCTGCCACAGGGTCTCTTGAGCCACTGGCAGCAGCGGCTCTGGAGCGCGCAGGTCGCCGTGCTGCGCCTTAACCTCTTCCTCGATGGTGGTGACGACCTTGTCGGCATCTTCCAGCCGTCCCTGAACCTCAAGCCAGCGCGGGGACTCCGGCAAAGCCTTGCGCATCCACAGGATGATCAAGGCGCCGACGCCGGGGATCACAAACATGATGCGCCAACCGAAAAGTGGGATTAGCGCCCAACTCAGGACGGTCGACACTAGGAGCCCGGAACTGGAGATCATCGAGAGCATCGCGACCCAGCGTCCGCGGCGCTTCGGCGGCACGAACTCGGCGATAGTGCCGTAGCCGAGCACGATCTCCGCTCCGAGGCCGATGCCGCACAAGAAGCGGAAAGCGATGACCCATTCCATCGACGGAGCCGCAGCACCTGCCAATGAGGCTAGACCAAAGATCGCAAGATTGTACTGGAAGGTGACACGCCGTCCGAGACGGTCTGCAACAATGCCCGCGCCTATGGTCCCTAGAAACATGCCGAAGAAAGTTGCGGATACAAAGTACGCATTCAGGTCCAGTGTTGAGAAGCCGGTTGATGCAAAGACCCCAAGCACGGCACCAGCGATATATATGTCGAAGTTATCGCAGAACATACCGCCGCCGACCAGGGCGATAAGACGTTTGTGGAATTTAGAGATTGGCAATCTGTCAAGCCTTGCGGCAACAGAGCTTCGGTGCGTAGTCATGTCTTTTACCCTTCGGTTGGAGACGACATTTCCTCAGAATACGCACCATGGCGGTCGTTTTTTTATCTTTTTGCGATGCAGTCGATCTCGATCAAAGCGTCGCGAACTAGTTCAGTAACTCCCACGCACGTCCGAACTGGCCGCATGCCGTCCGCAAAGAATTGCGCGTAGGTTTCGTTCATGTCGTTGTAGTCGCGTTTGAAGTGCGTAAGGTACACACGCACGCTTACAACGTCCTCAAAGCTCAAACCTAACTGTCCTAAGACATGACTCATATTTGATAGAGTCTGCTCTGTTTGTGCAATGATCCCTTCAGGCAGAGATTGCTCAGGATCGCTAAGATTTCTTCCGAACTGGCCGGTAAGAAAAACAAAGCCATCTGTCTCTACCGCATGGCTGCTGGGTGACATCGACGGAGGCAGCCCTGCAATGATGTGTCGTGTGATGCCGCTCATGATGTCTTAACCTTCGTTCAATACTCCACCGTGGCCTTATTAATGGCTTCCCGTTACGCCCAGGCGCCACGCATCCACGATTTTGGAGAAAGCGATTGGATGCCGCCGACCACGCAACTGTATTGCGTTTGGGTGAGGAATGGCCTCTAATCGGAGCCCAATTCCGCAGATTTGTTGCGCCAGATGGCCCCATCACAGAAACTTCGCCTCCACCAGCTCGACGAGTTCGACTTGGCGATTTTGACGGTCTTGCAGCGGGACAGCGCCACGCCACAGCGAACGATCGGTGAGATCGTGAACCTTTCCGCTGCGGCGGTGCAGCGCCGAATAGCCCGCTTAGAAAAAGGCGGCGTGATACTGGGCAACGTCGCCATCTTGGATCCAGCCACGGTCGGTCAACCAATTATGCTGATCGTGGAGGTGCAAATTGAAAACGAGCGCACAGATCTAATAGAGACTACGAAGAAAAATTTCGCGTCCACCCCAGAAGTTCAGCAATGTTACTATGTCACTGGAGAGACTGATTTCGTTCTTGTAATAACAGTCGCCTCTATGCAAGATTACGAGAAATTGACAAAGAAACTTTTCTTTGAAAATCACAATGTAAAACACTTCAAGACACTGGTGGTAATGGATCGGATAAAATATTCAATGAATCTTACGCTTCCTGGTGTCAATTAGAAGTTCACATCCAGGCCGATCGTAAATCGCTTCCGTTTTCACGCAGCCGCAACTTAATTCGGCAGTATGTTCGCGACCGCGAGACACAAAAACCGGACATGGGCTCTGCCTTTACGACAGCATTAGTGCACCCAGCCCGGTCACTCAATCGCCAATGGCATGGTACTGCATACGGGCATTCGTGCATTGCCCCTCTCTTTATCGCATAGGGAGGCGCATTCCTTTGCCGCTCGGATGTCCTACCAAATCAGACGTTCGAGAGATGCGAGGCCACGTCGAGCAGGATATTCACACCTGCTTCCAGATCTCGCGCATGGGTCTGCTCTCTTGGGTTGTGGCTGATCCCGCCGATGCTCGGGACGAAGATCATCGCGGAGGGGCAGATGCGCGCCATCATCTGGGCGTCGTGGCCCGCCCCCGATGTCATACGCCGCACCGTCAGGTGCCTGGCCGCAGCGGCTGCCTCGATCGTGCGGACGATCGCGGCGTCGAAGAGGACGGGTTCAAAGCGGGCGAGGCGCCTGATCGTCACCGTCACGTCTTCGGTCCGCCGGATCTCGTCTAGCTGAACCGCGAAATCCGTCTCCAGCGCCACCAATCGCTCGGCGTCGGGGTCGCGCAGGTCGACGGTGAGGATGGCGCGCCCCGGAATGATGTTGATGGCATCTGGCTCGAACCGCAGCCGCCCGACCGTGGCCACGCTCCTGCCGTTCCCCGCGCGCGCGCGGTCTCGCAGCCACGTGATAAGATGGGCCGCCGCGACCCCGGCGTCCCGGCGGAGCGCCATGGGCGTAGTTCCGGCATGGTTGGCCGTCCCATCGATTGTGACCTCCTGCCAGGAGATTCCCTGGAGGTCGGCGACCGCGCCGATAGCGACACCTTCCCGCTCCAGCACCGGTCCCTGCTCCACATGGAGTTCGACATAGGCGTGGGGCCTGAGGAAGCCCGGCTCGTGCGGCCCGGCCTGGCCGATCCGTGCGAGTTCCTCGCCCAAAACCGTTCCGTCTGTGCCAACGGTCGCCAGGGCGGCCTCGGGCGCAAGGCCGTCCGCATAGACCAGGGAGCCCATCATGTCCGGGGCGTAGCGAACCCCCTCCTCGTTCGTGAACGCCGCAACGGCGAGGGGACGTCCGGGCCTGTAGCCAGCGGCCTTCAAAGCCTCGACCACAGCAATTCCCGCGAGGACCCCAACGCAGCCATCGTAGGCGCCAGCATCAATGACGGTGTCGATGTGCGAGCCCATCATGATGGGGGCACCGGTGACGCCGTCGGGCTGCCACAAGCCGATCAGGTTGCCGACGCGGTCGATCAGGACCTCGAGCCCGGCCTCGTGCATCCAGGCCGCGACGGTCTCACGTCCGGCCCGGTCGGCATCGGAGGCGGCGAGACGGGTCAGCCGACCCTGCCCGTCCCGCCCGATCTCGGACAGCGCGTGGAGCCGGCTCAGAAACCGGGGCATGTCGATCTGCGAGATGGTCACGGGCTTAGCACCTATTGGGACGATTGGTGGGTATGGTGGCAGGGCCACCTCAGAGGCCGCTGCCCGGAGAGCGGTTCAGGCGAGGAAGGCGGGTTCGTCCTGGGTTAGCACCCGCTTGACGCTCTCCAGGTGCAGGCGCGCGCTCTCGGCGCGGCCGGCCGCCTCCTGGGCCGCCACGTGCCGGACGATCGCCTCGGGCACGGCCTTGAGCGCGCGCCCCGTGCTCATGGCCAGGACCTGCGCCTGCGCGGCGCGCTCCAGGTAGTAGAGGTCGTCCCAGGCCTCCGCGATGGTCTCGCCCAGCACCATCACGCCGTGGTTCTTCAGGAACACGACGTCCGCCTCCCCGGCGCTCTCGGCGATCCGCCGGCCCTCGGACGAGTCGAGCGCGAGACCGTTGTAGTCCTCGTCCACGGCGATCCGGCCGTAGAAGCGCAGCGCCGTCTGGCCCGACCACGTCAGGGGCTCGCCCTCCAGCATGGCGAGGGCCGTCGAGTAGGGCATGTGGGTGTGGAACACGGCCCGCGCGCGGGGCTTCAGCCGGTGCAGCTCGGCGTGGATGTGAAAGGCGGTGGCCTCCGGCTGGCCGTCGCCCTCGACGACGTTGCCGTGGAAGTCGCAGAGCAGCAGGCTCGACGCGGTGACCTCCGCGAAGGCGAGGCCGTAGGGATTGACCAGGAACAGGTCGGGCCGCTCCGGCAGCACCGCCGAGAAGTGGTTGCAGATCCCTTCTTCCAGGCCGTTGCGGGCGGCCCAGCGCAGGCACGCGGCGAGGTCGATGCGGGCGCGGCGCACGCTGTCGGCGTTCAGGGGCTCGTTGCTGCGCACGAGTGGTGTGCCAGAGGCGGTGACGGCGTGAGCCATTGGTGTCGAGACCTAAAAAGTTGACCGGCAGGAGATCTCAGGCTGCGCGCAGGCGCTGCCGCACGATCGCAACGTGGAAATCGGCCCCGTAGGTCAGAGCCCCATCATTAAAATCGTAGGTCGGATTGTGCAGCGGCGCCGAGTCGCCGTTGCCGATATAGCTGAAGCAGCCGGGCACGAACTTCAGGAACTGCGCGAAATCCTCCGATGACGTGATCGGTTCCTGTGCCACGATCACGCCGTTCGAGCCGAAGACGGTTCTCGCGGCCGCGAGCGCCTCCTCTACCAGGCCCGCATCGTTGACTAGCGGTATGAACTCGCGGGTGTAGATCACCTCGGCCGAGACGTTGTGGGCCCGCGCAGTTCCCTCCGCGATGACACGCATCTGCCGCTCGATTGTGGCGCTGACCTCAGGCTCGAAGCTGCGGGCGTCGCCGAGGATGCGGGCGAGACCCGGCAGGGCGTTGCGCGTGCCGTCGGTGGTCAGCTCGGTCACCGAGACGACGGCCACATCGGTGGGATTGAGCCGGCGCGCGACGATCGCCTGCAGGTTTAGGACTGTAGCGCAGGCGGCGACCATCACCTCGTTGCCCCACTGCGGCCGCGCGGCATGGCCGCCCACACCCCGCAGGGTGATCTCAAAGTTGTCCTCGGCCGACATCGTCGGCCCGGCTCGGGTCTGGAACCGGCCGACCGGCAGACCGGGCAGGTTGTGCAGGCCATATATTTCGTCGAACGGGAAGCGGGACATTAGGCCGTCCTCCAGCATCGCGAGCGCCCCCTTGCCCCATTCCTCCGCGGGCTGGAAGACGAAGCGCACTGTGCCGTCGAAGCCGCCCTCCTGGACGAGACGCTGGGCGGCCCCGAGGAGCATGACGGTGTGGCCGTCATGGCCGCAGGCATGCATCGTCCCGGGGTTACGGGAGCGATAGAGCGGCGTGCCCTGCTCGCCGATGCGCAGCGCGTCCATGTCGGCGCGTAGGGCGATGGTGCGGCTGCCGCCGCCGCACCTGAGCGTGCCGACAACGCCGGTACCGCCGACGCCTTCGGTCACGTCGTCCAGGCCGAACGCGCGCAGCTTGTCCGCCACGAAGGCGGCCGTGCGGTGCTCCTCGAAGCCGAACTCGGGATGGGCGTGCAGGTCGCGGCGCCAGGCCGTCATATCTGCGGCGAAGCGGGTAGTTTCGGTCTCCATGGACCAGCCTTTCATCCGATGCTAGCGAGAGGAAACACGACTTTTGCTGCGATCCCGGGTCGTTCAGGCGGCCCGGGCAACCTCGGCGGGGTCGAGGCCCGTTAGGTCCCGATACCGGTCCAGATCGGTCGCCCCTCGATGTTGATCCGCAGAAATCGAGCGTCAGGGCCGAGGCCGACCTGCCTCCGGGGGCCGGGGTCGTCGGCAACGTGCACCAGAGTGCGCCAGGTTCGTGTTGACCACTTGCGTCGCACTGTCCTCGTCACGTTTACACCTCGGGGAAGCGAGCGCTCTCCACTTTTCACGTAAGGACCGCGCCGCCACTCAGTAGGCGTCCGGATCCGGGCTGTCGCTGGGCTGCGCGAAGACTCTCTTCAGCGCCGCGCCCATTGGGAAGTCTAGGTTGATGCCATGCGGCGGGATCGGCTTGGTGAACCATCTGTCGTAGAGCTCGGCGATCCGCGGCCCCTTAAAGATCGAGGCCAGCGTCTCGTCGACGAGCGCCTTGAAGACGGGATCGCCCTTGCGCATCATGATCGCGTAGGGCTCAGGCTTAGCGAAGGCCTCAGAGGAGATCGTGTAGGCGCCGGGCTCCTTCGACCCGGCCACGAAGCTCGCAAGCAGGATGTCGTCCATCACGAACGCGTCGGCGCGCCCGCTCTCGACCATCAGGAAGGCTTCCGCGTGCTCCTTGGCGGTCAGGATCGTCATGTTGAGGCCCTGCTTGGCGTTGACCTCCACGAGCTGCTTAAAATTCGATGAGCCGGCCGTGGAAACGACGGTGCGCCCGCGCAGGTCCGCTATACGGCGGAGGTTCTTCGTGTTCTTCGACACGAAGCGAGACGCGGTCAGGAAAATTGTGTCGCTAAATCCCAAGACCTTCTGCCGCTCCGCGTTATTCGTGTTGGCGCTGCAGTGAAGATCGATTGTCCCGTTGGATAGGAGCGCGATCCGCGCCGCCGAGGCGATGGGGACCAGCTTGGTCTCAATCATGCTATCATTCAGGCGCGTCTTCACGGCCTCGGCGACGAACAGGCAAAGATCTACCGCGTAGCCTACCGTCTGGTTCGAACGGTCGATGTAGGAGAAGGGGATCGAAGAATCGCCGACGCCGATCGTGATCGCCCTGCGGTCCTTGATCTGCTTCAGAGTGCCGGCCAGGCCATCGGCGCTTGCCGGCGTGAAAGGCGTCAGAACGAGAACGGCAAGGGTCAGGGCGGGAAGCAGGCGCATGTGTGATCCTCCTGTGCGGCGATGGCCGGCACAGCACCGCGCTGTTGCCGGGGACCACTGGCGGTCATTTCGCTCCGTGTTTTTATTCCGCGTATGATTGTTGCGTCTGTGCGAGGAAGGGACCCCGATCGAGCCTCGTTCACGCAAATCTGTTGCGATTAATGCGCCAAAAGATGGGACATTCCTCGTTTGAGCTGGACAGCTTCAATTTGGCGCCTTTGAGAATCCTCCAGCGGCTCTGCACGATCTGCCTGAGCTGGGATTCACGAATAATCGACCGTTTTCCCGACAAACACTCGCCATGCATGCTGCGGCCGCCGAGCCGCTGAATTCAGTCAGAAAACCGCGTGAGACATTTTAACGTCGAAACCACGTGTCCGGCGGCAGCTGGCGGCGAGAGCGCTGCGATGTCCAGTTCAGCGCATCGCGCAACTGAACACGGCCGGACCGCTTTCGGCCAGGTTCGGCCATTCGAGGCCGTCCGGATTGCCAGATAGCGGCCCCTTCCGAGGCCCGCTGAGGAGTCGTGAGCAGCGGGAGTTGCCATCAAGCTCTCTCAAGGGCGGCTCGTCTTGGCGTTGTTTTGCAGGAGGCGCAAAACATCATAAAATCTATATTTTATGATGTTCTGCGCTAAGTCGTTGATCTACCTGCGATCTACTTTGCACTCGCCCTGACGCGCCTCTGGCAACATCATTCTTTGCTGCGAAGGCGCACAAAGTGTGAGGTTACGATGAAGCAGGCGCGCGTACCCACGGAGGGAGAGTTCAAGCGGCTGGTGGCGGTGGTAGGGCAGGGGAGGCATGGCCTTCGGAATCGAGCTGCGCTGATGCTCAGCTACCTGGCGGGCCTACGAGTAGGAGAGATCGCATCGCTTCGTTGGGGCGATCTCCTCGACGGCGACGGGAGGGTTCGTGAGCAGCTCCGGTTGAGCGCCGCCGTCACCAAGGGTGGTCACGCACGGGTGGTGTTCATGAACGCTCGTCTGCGCCGTGAGATCGAGCAATTCCGGTCCAGCTTGCCCAAGTCACCCAGCCCATTACAGCCGGTCCTGGTTACCCAGAAGCTCACAGCGTTCAGCGCGAACAGCCTCTGCCAGCTCATGCGCAGCTGGTACGATCAGGCCGGTCTGGATGGCGGCTCAAGCCACAGCGGCCGGAGATGGTTCATCACGCGCCTGGCTCATGCCGGCATCTCGCCCAAGGCTATCATGATGCTCGCGGGTCACCGCCATCTCTCGACCACGCAGCGCTACATCGACGTCAACGACGAGATGATGCGCGCCGCCGTAGAGGTGCTCTGACCGAGCGTTTAAGCGTCAAGGCTTCACGACTTTTCAATTGAGCGGCGCCACGATCGCTTTGTCCGATTCTCCCGCTGTTCCGTGGGAGAAGCTGTTTCCGACGCCGGCGAAGCTCATTCGACCGTAGAGCGGTAGGACAAAAGTAACATGGTGCTAAGTATGAATAATGAAGCCGACACATGTGAGCTATGGGCGAACAAGACATGGACGCAGGTCGACGTAGCAAGCGTGCTTACAAAATATACGGGACGCAAGCTGCGCTGTCGGGAATGTCACGGGGCGGTGCGCGCCCATAGCGCTGGCAAAGATGGTATGCGTCCGCATTTCGAGCACCTCATCGGCCATTCTGGATGCTCTCTCGGCCACTACTTCAACGGAACGCAGACGCGCCACCACAAAGCTTTGTCGTGATTGCTTCGCGTACCTCCAGTTAAAGGGTCGAAACGATAACTATGAGCCGGCAGCATAGCGCACCAATTCTAATTTCGCCCGATAATAAGACCGGCGTTCCGCTCACGGCCTTAGGCCAGCAAGCGGGCGCCGAGGCTGTGAGCGAAGCGGACATCCAGGCACTGGTCCACGCGCATCCATCCTGCCTGCCTATCAGCGAAATCGATTCAATCTTTGCCAAGCCGGTGGCTATCTGCAGAGAGCTGCAAACGCCTGCAGGTCCAATCGACAACCTGCTGATCACTCCCACTGGTCTTCCGATTCTCGTAGAGTGCAAACTCTGGCGAAACCCTCAGGGCCGTCGTGAAGTAGTCGGCCAAATCCTCGATTACGCCAAAGAGCTTAGCCGTTGGTCGTCGTCGGATCTACAGCGTGAAGTATCTCGTTGTTTAAAGTGGAAATTACAGGATGACCCGGTCCTGAGTTTGGTGCGAGATGCCGGGCATGAGGTAAATGAGATTGAGTTCAACGACAATCTCACGATCAATCTTCGCCGTGGCCGCTTCCTACTGCTAATCGTTGGCGATGGAATCCGAGAAGGTGTTGAAGCAATCGCTGAGTACCTGCAGGCTCATGCCGGCCTGCATTTTTCGTTGGGCCTTGTTGAACTGCCGATTTTCGTGTTGCCTGATAGGGGGCGGCTCGTCACACCCAGGGTGCTGGTACGGACGACTAATATCATCCGCAGCATCGTCGCTGTACCCGAAGGCTTCGCTATAGAGGAGCAGGGCGATGTAGATGCCACTGCTGGCAAGGCTGAGCTTGATGCCGAACGTGCAGCTTTGGGCGATGCTCGTCTTGAGTTCTGGGGTGCGTTTCTAAATCAGCTCAAGTTGGATGACCCGGAGCAGTCCAGGCCGAACCCCGCCCGGCAAGGCTACATCTCGATTTCAATGCCTGCTCCCAATGGCAGCTCGTGGCTTACCGTCTATCGCGATATGCTAAAGAATGAAGTTGGTATCTTTTTATCGTCGACGCGCGGCACAGTGGGTGAACGCGCGAGCCAATCTATTGTTGAAGAATGGGATGTTGTCCGCGAAGAGCTCGGCGGCTCTGCTCGCCTTTCCACAGACCCCTACGGCCGGCCGCGTATTGGTGATAGCGCCTCGTTTGGCGCTTTGGACAATCCCGCCGTCAGGCAGCAGGCATTCGTCTGGCTCGGAGAACGTTTGAACCGCTTCATCAACATTCTGCGGCCACGAGTGCGCTCTTTCGTAGCCGATGAAATGGCTTCGCAAGCGTAGCACGCAAACGTGCTTCCTACTGGGATGATGACGAGGAGAGGAGCTCTTAGGCTGCCAAGTAGCCGGCTCGCACCCACACCGATGCGTCGGTACCCCCGGCGCACCGTCTGCCGAGGAAAGGACATACAGCACGCAACGAAGCTAATCCCTATCCAGAGACAACTTTACCTGTGCACCACTCGCCCTGAGGTTATCAAGCGCTGGGAAACAGGGGTAATCCTGTCGCTCACTGGATACCTCGGCGAGCTCATCTCCTATCGCGATGCCCACACCGCTCGAACTCGAACTGCCCACGCAGCTGGCATTGGACGGAAGGATACTCAACAATCCGATCCGACAAGCCTCTCGTACCTTCGTCCGCGAGTCCTACGAGGTGTCCGAGGATCGAATCGGATCTGTATCGACGCGCAGCCTGACCCGTTCGGACGGATCAGTCTGCACGGTAGTGGCGAAGCGAGTAGTAGCCGAAGGCGGCAGGGCCGTTCTCCGGATCGCGAACCTAGCACACTTCTCTGCCGGCAAGCTGGAGGGCGTCTGGCTCAGCCCGTCTGCTGGCGATCCAAGTATCCTCAACGTCGAAGCAGCTGAGGTGCGATGCCTACAGGTCGTCGACAGTTTCCGCGGCGCCTTTACCTTTCGCGAGGAGCGTCGCGAGGGGGAACGAGTCGTCGAGGTCGGACTGCGCCCGCCACAGACGGGTGCGCTTTACGCCATCTTGGCGCACTGGAAGGTCTCGAACGCACCCGCCACAGTCGTCATGCCGACCGGAACCGGCAAAACCGAGACGATGCTGGCGGTTTTCGCCTGGGAGCGCCTCGCGCGTCTGCTCGTTGTCGTGCCCGGAGACGCCCTGCGTAAGCAGGTCGGTGAGAAGTTCCTGACGATGGGCCTGCTGCGCCAGCTCGGCGTCCTCAACGAGCAGGCGGGGCACCCAGTCGTCGGCATGCTCGAACACATGCCGCGCACGCCTGCCGAGGTGGACGAGGTCTTCCTCCGCTGCAACGTGGTCGTCACGACGATGAGCATCGCCGGTCGATGTAGCGAAGCCGTCAAGGGCCGCATGTCGGAGGTTTGCAGCCACCTCTTCATCGACGAAGCCCACCATGTACCGGCCCGCTCCTGGGACAGCTTTCGATCGCATTTCGCGGGCAAGCCGGTCGTGCAGTTCACCGCGACTCCGTTCCGCCGGGACGGTAAGCACGTCGACGGGCGTGTTCTGTTCAACTACCCGCTCCGGAAGGCGCAGGCGGAGGGTTACTTCAAGCCCATTGGGTTCCTCGCGATCGACGAGTTCGACCGGGACGAGGGGGATCTCACAATCGCCTGTGCCGCCATCGACCGGCTCGATGCCGACATCGGACGAGGCTTTGGGCATCTCGTCATGGCCCGCACCGACGACAAGGCGCGGGCCGAGTCGGTCCTGCGCATCTACGCCGAGCTTGCCCCGGGTCACCGCCCCGTGCTGCTTCACAGCGGTCTAAAGCGGGGCGAGCAGCGAGAATCTCTGAGGCGGCTGAGGGCGGGGGAGAGCCGCATCGTCGTATGCGTGGACATGCTGGGGGAAGGATTCGACCTGCCCGAGCTGAAGATCGCGGCCATCCATGATCCGCACAAGAGCCTCGCCATCACTCTTCAATTCACTGGGCGCTTCACGCGCTTCCGAGCCAATCTCGGAGACGCGACGATGGTCGCTAACGTTGCCGACACCCGTGTGGAGGATGCCCTCCGGGAGCTCTACGCGGAGGACGCCGACTGGAACGTCATCCTGCGGGATCTCAGCGAGGGGGCCACGGGTCGGCAAGCCCGGCGCTCCGAGTTGCTCGAAGGCTTCGGGGAGGTGCCCGAGGTGGTCTCCCTGCGCAATATCTTCCCGAAGATGAGCGCTGTGGTCTACCGCACGGATTGCGCGACGTGGCGCCCGGGACGCTTCGAGGAAGGCGTCGGCGGCGGGGCGACGATCCACTGGGGACCCGCGGTCAACGAGGGCGCGAAACTCCTTCTCTTCATCACCGAGGAACACGAAGAAGTGCCTTGGGGTGACGTCCGGCACCTGCGCAATCGGGAATGGCACCTCTACGCCGTTCACTGGGACCAGGAGCGCAACCTCCTCTACATCAACAGCTCGAACAACGGTTCTGATCATGAGGCGCTGGCTAAGGCGATTGCGGGCCAGAGCGCTAGCTTGATCAAGGGCGAACGAATTTTCCGCTCCCTCCACGGGGTCACCCGGTTAATCCTGACGAACCTCGGCCTGAGCCACGTCATCAATCAGAACACGCGCTTCAGTATGCACGTCGGGACCGACATCTCAGACGCCCTGCCAGACGCGATCCGACAGAACAAGATGTTGTTGCCCCCTAAAGACCGGACAGGGTCTCCTGGGTTGATCGGGTGATGAACTCGCGCGGCGAGCGGTAGCCGAGCGCGCGATGAGGATGAAGGTCGTTGTAGTGCGCCAGCCAAACGGGGAGCTGGCGCAGCACGCTCTCGGCATCCGGTAGCACCGAGACACGCACGTAGTCGCGTTTCAAGGTTCGCACGAACGCTTCGGCCATGCCGTTGCTCTGCGGGCTCTCCAGCGGCGTCGTCTTCGGTATCAAGCCGAGTTCGCGGGCGAAGCGGCGCGTGTCGCGGGCTACATAGCAACTGCCGTTGTCAGTCAGCCACTCGATCAGGCTCGGTAGCTGGTTGACCGCCCCGAAGCGATGCTCGACGGCCGCCACCATCAGGTCGCGGACGTCCTCGCCCGTGATGCCCGCCGTGGTCGCCACGTAGCTCATCGCTTCCCGATCGCAGCAATCGAGCGCGAAGGCGACCCGCACACGCTCACCGTTCTCTGCCGCGATCTCCAGCCCGTCCGAGCACCAACGCGTGTTGCGCACGGCCACCGCCACCTTGCCCTCGTGGCGGCGCGTCTCGGCTCCGCCCGCATGTCGCTGCAGCAGGAGGCCGTGCACCTTCATGACCCGGTAGACCCGCTTGGCGTTCGGTGCAGGCCGACCGTCCCGCTCGGCCTGCCGGCGCAGAAGGGCATGGACGCGCCGATAGCCGTAGGTCGGCAGATCGGCGATGAGCGCCTGGATCGCGCCGAGCAACGCGGCGTCGGGTGCAGGCGGACGGCCCCGTCGGCCGCTGGGCTTCCAGGCGGGGGAGGCCTGCCTGGACGAGGCGAGGTGCGGGCGCGACACGCTCAAAGCTGCGGCCACAGCGCTCACCGGCCGTCCCCCGGCCACGAGGTCACGCGCGAGGGCAACTTTTTGGGGGCGGCGACCCGCTCCATCGCCTCGCGCAGGATCTCGGTCTCGAGCGTCTTCTTGCCGAGGAGCCGCTGCAGTTCGCGGATCTGCTGCTGGGCAGCCCGCAGCTCGGAGGCTGGCACCACCTCTTCACCGGCACCGGCGGCCGTGAACGCGCCGCGCTCCATCAGCCGACGCCACGTGAACAGCTGGTTGGCGTTCAGCCCGTGGCGGCGGGCGACGAGCGAGACGGACTGACCGGGCAGATAGGTCTCCTCGACGAGGCGCACCTTCTCCTGCGTGGTCCAATGCCGACGCCGCTGGACGGAGGTGATCACCTCGATGCGTTCGGCGCGGGGCGGGTCGTTAGAACTCACCATACGGTCGGTCATAGGCACACACTTCCATAAGCGTGAGCCCCTGTCCGGTCATTTTGGGGGCTACTTCACAAGAAGAAATCAAATCTCTTCGGCAATGGGTTCGAGAACGGCGGCCGCGTGACTACAGGCTGCTCCCAAAAGGGGCGGGTCTGGTCCTACCGTATCGCATACGATTTGGCGGAGTGGGTTGAGTGGTGCCATCAGATTGGGGCCAAGCTCATCAACGACGCGATCTCGACGGAACTGGTCTTCCGCGGGGTCATCCTGCCGCGCCCGTTAACCGAGCGGCCGGACCTTGTCCCACTGGTAATCGAGTGGCCGGAAGAGTTCCTCTCGCGCAGCGAAGACGTGATTCAAATCGAGATCGACGGGGAGGCGGTGCCACTCTATGAGGCCAGCCTCGACATCCTAGACTTCACCGAGACCGGCCCGATCCGGTTCCGAGTTACTGCCGGAGCTAAGCTCGCCGACTACCGCGTCCGGTTCCGCGGCGAAAGCGTCGAATTCGAGCCCGAGGGCGGTTTCGAGGCATTTGTGCTGACTAATCGGCGGCGTCGCACCCTAACCGAATGGTTCCGGCGCGAGACCCCGGTGATCCGCTTTGCCAACGGCGCGTCCCTGGAACACAACGAGCTCTACGAACTGCCACGAACCTTGGATCGCCGGCCGTTCGACAGCGACAAGATCGAGCTGATCGACTGGTCGGGGGTGAACATCCGCAAGGAGTCACAGACGGAAGCAAAACAGGCCAATTCGATACAGAGGCGCGTCATCGACACGGTTCTGGATCCGACACATGATCCTTATTTCGAAATCGTGTTCGATGATGATGGGGCTGGCGAGGCCGCGGACATTGTCTGCGTGCGGGTCATCGGCAACCGCGTTCTTGTGCACCTCTACCATTGCAAGTTCTCGAAGGAAGCTATGCCAGGCGCCCGAGTCGACGACCTCTATGCGGTTTGTGGGCAAGCCCAGCGCAGCATTCATTGGCGGGGAGATGTCGAGGCGCTGCTCCGGCATCTGCGTCATCGGGACGAGCTGCGCCGCAAGGCCGCTACCAGGGGCGGAACACCATTCGTCACCCGGTTCGAGCGTGGAGACGCTAATGCGGTACAGGCGATCCTCCGCAGGCTGTCTCACCTTGTACCCGAGTTCCGCATCTTCGTCGTGCAGCCCGGCCTCTCGCGCGCCCGAGCGATCACGTCGCAGCTGGAGCTGCTCGCGGTCACCGAGGCGTACCTTCAGGAAACCTTCGGCATACCCATGACGGTGTACGCGAGCCCATAGGGGCCGACGTGGAATGTGGTCGAGCGATGCAGTGTGGTGAGAATCCGAAAAAGATAGAAACGGAGAGTGTCGCCGTCGTTGACTTCCGAGACGTCTTTGCCCGAACTTGACAGCCATCGGCGCATCACACACCTGGCTTATGACTGTATCACGCCGTAGGCGATCATGATGCTTGTCGGTTTTAGGCATCTTTCGATCACACAGCGCTACATCGACGTCAATAATGAGATCATTCGTGTCGCGGTGGAGATGCTCTGACCGTCAAGTGGCAATAGCATGGCGTATGGTATGTCGACTGTCAGGCGACCTTAGCAACTGGTCTAGCCTAGATTACACGTATTGTTTCGATAGCTGCATGAGATAGTGCAAATCAGATCGTGCGCGATCATCGCCAGGGTGTATGCTAACGATGTGATTTCCAACTCCGATAAGATGGAGTAAGTAGTTACGCTTTTGTATGTGCCTGAATTTCATATGGCCGTCTAGGCCCCAGCGCCTAATGTAATATGAGGCTTGCCGGAATTCTCGTCTGTATGATCTCTCAACCGAGACCTGATCGTTAACAACTAGTCCCGTGACCATCTTTCGCGACCCGTTGCGATTCAACACTGTCTTATCAGGATTTACGCGAAGAGTTTTCTTCGTCAGCTCTTTCTTTATGAATCGAAGGTTTTCCTCGAATCTGACTTTGCCTGATATTACGATGTCATCAGCGTACCGCGTGTAGCGTAGTCCGTTTGCCTTGGCATATGACAGCATAGTTGCGTCAAAATCGACCATGAAAATGTTGGATAATGCGGGACTAGTCGGGGCTCCTTGTGGTAGACGACCGTTCAAGCAGCAAAGATTTGCAATGACGACAGAAAGCTCTTGAGTATACCCGATACTGTATAGAATATCTCGCACCTGGGTGAATAATATCGATCCGAAAAAGTTCCTAACATCGACACGTAGCACTTGTGGCTGGCGAGTATGAACTGAGGCATTCCCGCGCACTGAATTTCCCTTTTTGTAGGCGCGTGCCGCACGACTTACAGGGTATGCCGAAAATATATTATCAAGCAGCCACCTTTGAATTTCCTTCAACGTAGGCAGAGGCTCATCTATTTCCCGAACTCCGCCCAATTTTTTCTTTATAGTATAGGACCTGTAAAATTTATACTGCGCATTGCAAATATCATAAATAAGCTGCTGATCGTACCCGACAAGATACGATAAGTGCTCAATATCGAATACCGGAAGAGCTTTTTTACTAGCGATCCGTGTTTTATAGGCTATAATAGTCTTTTCTAAGTCACCGTCCAAATCTAGTAAAAGCTGATTCATATGGGTGGACGCCGAACCAAACCGAATTACTAAAGTTATCCCACAACCGACCCGAAAGGCACTTTCGGGTCGGTTGTGCGACCGTAGGGAGCGTGGATGGTGGGGCTCTTTTTCGCTGCTGCGAAAAAGTGACCCACCGTCCAGGGGCCTTAAGGTCGGTTCACTCCAGAGTGGCGACTCGCCACTCCTGCGGTCATGCCGCTAGGCTCTAACTCGGTTGCGCAGCTGGTCAAAGGCCCGGCGTCCGATCGCATAGGAGCGCAACTTTTCCTTGGAATCAATGCGCCGATGCAGCAAAGGTTCGAGCTTTGGCCTTTTTGACACAGCTTCAGCAGCTTGCAACAAGCGAAGTCCCCAAAAAGTTACCTCGATCCTTTCACCATTATGCGAAATGATTCCCTTGGCAGATGCTTCTTTCAGACCGTTCATTACCTGCCAACTAGAGTAACCTTTCCGTACAACATCTTGCGGGTTTCCACCGCGAACAATCTGCGCGACAATAGTACTCAGTAAAGGGCTTAGCTTTGTATCCTCAGAAAGGGTGCTGGCCATTTTGTTCCGCCTTTCTGTCTATCATTCCAAAAAATTGGCAGCGTGTTATTCGGTGTGCGCTTCATACTTACTAAGGCCTCTGCGCGTCCGTATCCTAATTTGTACCAAACGCGCATCGACAAGCGGGACTCAATAGTCTGGTATACTTCCAATGCCTCTTGAGCCGTCATGGAACCGATTGCAAAAGCATCCGTTATAGCGCGATCGCGGATTTCACAAGCGTAGACGTTTGGACACAGCTTTCGCACCCTATTATAAGCTATTCTCTGCATACAGATGACATATATACTTATATTTTGCACCATTTCTGGAAATGAGTTTATTATTGTTCGGAGCATTTTCCTCATCTGGCTTCCGGACCCCACAAAATCATCAACAATTACCAACTTCGACCCGACCTTTTGATGATTTAGCCTATCGTAGTGGTCGAGGGTATCAACCTCTAAAAATAAACGATCATCGAGGAATCTCTGGATCTCATAGCAAACTGAATGGCCGCTTTTAACTTTCGGCTCAGCGTCCGAAACTGGAAGGAATAGGATCTTGTCGCGACGACCAAATTTAGACGTGATTTGACGCGCAATGGCTCTACAATGATCCGCATAGTCAGTTAGACGATAATAGTTTTCTATAAATGATAGAACAAGTTTTCGCTGCCTCTGATCTAGCTCGCTTAGCAAATCGACTGTTTTATTAAATACGTCTCCATCAAACTCATTAATGTCACCAGACCATTTCTTTCTCTCAAAAACTTCTCCAAGTTGGGCAAGTTCTTCGAATGTGAATATTTCTATCACGATCTCACAAGTTTCCTCTAGGCTTCCAGGCCAAGTCAATTTATGCAGCAATAGAAGCCTTCACCATCTGAATCAGGAACCAAACTTCACGCAATAAAATGAAGTCCATACACGCGATCAAGGACCCAAGCGTAGCTGTGGCGTAAACTCGTGTCCACCGCTTTTGTTCGCTTCGGAACGTTTTCAAAGTGCATAGGATTGGCGTCGATCATGAACCAAGGGTTTGCGTTGCCTAACTTGAGCGGGAAGCTTGGTTCGGTATCATCCACAACATATGCGCTCGCAGTACGAGAGAGCTTCCGACACGGAGCGGTCGCAGTGCGTTCCTGTGCGCACCACGCTATTCTGTGCCAACCCACAGCTGAACCGGCGTACTCGATAGCTTGACGTATAGCTTCAGAGAAACCGCTCCGTTTTCGGTCAGGCTCGCGTCCACTCCGGCCGGAGCCGGTCCACCACACGTTCGAGGCGCACCTGGCCGTAGTGCTTGTCGATCATGGCGAGCGAGGTCCGGCAGTTCCGCGCCACATCGAGCACCTCAGCTCCGTTCGCCAGCTGCTCGCTGATATAGAAGTGGCGCAGCGAGTACGGCGTGCGCTTGATGCCGCGATGATCCCGCTCAAGCCCAGCCGCCTTCACCAGTTCGGTGAAGCCGTTGGCGACCGAGGCGATGCGCTTGCCCGTCTCACTCGCAAACACCGGGTCCGAATCAGCTGGCTCTCGGCCCATGCTCCGCTCAAATAGCATCCACAGGGTGTCGAACCACGGGATCGCCGCCTTCTGCGGGATGGCCTTGCCGCTCTTGCCCTTGCCCCGCACCTGCAGCCGGATGTCGCGATCATCCACGCTCTTGCCTCGACCGGCGCGGTAGCCCAGCACGTCCCCCCAGGTGAGGTTGTACATCTCAGTTGGGCGCAAGCCTGAGAACGCGCCGATCATCACGTAAGCGTGCAGCACGGTGCGATCGCGCCGGGTGTGGTCATCCAACCGCTTGATGCGCCAGTTGCGTCGGTCGCTGGCCCGCACCTCAGCGCCAGTGCCGTCCATAATCGGATCCACAAGCCGGCTGAGACTCACAGCCTCCAGCCGGGCGAACTCGTGCGGCTCGAAGCTCGGTCGCCGATTGTCGGGCGAACGCCGGGCCTTGATGCTGATCTCTGGCGGTGTCTTTAGGTAGCCCTGCCGTGAGGCCCAGCGCAGAAGCGCTCGCAGCACCACGGTCTCGCCGCGCTGGCGGCTCAGAGACGGGGCTGCGCGTCGAACAGGCCGGCGTAGGCGATGTCCGTCACGCTCATATTCGATGTGCGTGACGAGCTTGCCCGGGCCGTCGGTCCAATAAGTGCGACGCCACTCCGCGTAGCGCTCCAGATCCGTCTCGGTGACTGCGTCGATGGGCTTCTGTCCGAAATAGCCGATGAAGTAGCGGCGAATCACGGCGGGCTCGCTCTTGCCCTGGTCGGCGCGCCGTTCACCGCGCTCCACCTCGCGCAGGATCTGCGCGATGTAGGCCTCAGCCACGCTCTCGAAGGTGTGCGCCTTTGCCGTGAGCCCCTGCTTGGCTCTATAGGTGGCCTCGTACCAGATGGCGTCGGCGCGGCGCTCAGCCTCTCGCTGATCGTCGGTGTCGAGCGAGCGCTTGAACTGCCCCTGGCCCTTGATGCTGAAGCGTACCTGCCACTTGGTGCTGCCGGCACGCCGGAACAGCTGATAGCGCTCGGCTTGGACGTTGCCAGGGGTGCTCACGATGCGGCCCTGTCTGGTTACTGCGGTGCGGCGGACTGCGCTAGAAGTGCGCTAGGGTGCTCCGTGAGCCCCCAGCAAACCGTTACGCCCGCACGACAATTTTTTCGGCTGCGCTAGCGCTGTTCTAGGATTTAAAGCCGAAACCTGCAGAGAGCAAGGCAATAGAAAACCCCGCTAAGTGCTTAGCGGGGTTGCATAAATTTGGTAGCGAGGGAGGGATTTGAACCCCCGACACAAGGATTATGATTCCTCTGCTCTAACCAGCTGAGCTACCCCGCCACGAGCCGCGACCGTCCGCGAGGACGATGCGTGCAGTGGCGGCGGTATAGGGATAGCGGGCGCTCGGTGTCAACGGTTCCCGGTGCGCAAATCGCCCACCCGGAGCCGGCACGATCCGCGTCCCGCCGATCTCGGAAGGGAAAGCCCTGGCTGTCACGGGGAATCGCCTGTCGCCGACGCGGCGGCCATGTCCGACTCGTCCGCGCCCGCTAGCTTGCCGCACGGGCCGCACGACGGCCCGTCAGATCGCGGAGCGTTCGATGACAGCGCGCATGAGCCATCGCTGGACCACCAGCCTCGCCGCCCTTCTCATTGTCGGGGTGCCGCTCGCAGCGAGCCCGGCTGTCGCGGCGGGCAAGGACGTCACCTATCGCGCGGCGCTCAACGGCAGCAGCGAGGTCCCGGCGACCGCATCCACCGGGAAAGGCGAGATCACAGCGACCTTCGATCCCGCCACCAAGCACCTGCGCTGGTCGGGCCAGTACAGCGGCCTCACCGGACCGGTCACGGCCGCCCATCTCCACGGGCCGGCCAAGGCGGGCGAGAATGCCGGCGTGCTCGTGCCGGTGACGGCGGCGAGCAGCCCCTTCACCGGCGAGGCGACCCTCGACGACGCCAAGGCCGCCGATCTCGAGGCGGGGAAGGTCTATTTCAACCTCCACACCGCCGCGAACCCGAAGGGCGAGATCCGCGGCCAGCTGGAGCGCGCACCCTGATCCGGGACCGCGGAAGCCTCGACGATCCCGGCCGTGCCCGGTAGGCGGATCCCGTCCACCTGCCGGAGCCTTCGATGAAGCACACCGACGCCATCATCGCCTGGACGCCTGTCCGCTGGGCGGAGCTGAAGCCGGACACCGCCGGTCAGGTCGTCGTCCTGCCCGCGCCCGACACGGCCGGAGAGGCCAAGCGCTACATGATGCGCGCCGGCGCCAGCTCGTCCGCCCTGGCCACGCTGTCGGAGGAGGCGCGCGTCGCGCGCCTCTTCATCGACTTCCAGACCCTGGTCGTCCGCGACGGGATCGACCCCCAGGTCGCCCACCGGGCATTCCTGGCGATCGACGAGTACCGGTTCCGCATCGCCCCCGACACCGAGGGCGCGGAGTTCGAGGACCCGCCCGAGGAAGATTAGCCTGGGCACCCGTCGGTACTTTCCGCCGGGCTCACGGAAGCGTGAGAATTAAGAATACACACCGGCTGGACGCGCCCTATCTCCCGCCGGGTCCTCACTCCGTCCGAGGCTGGCCATGCCCGTAACCCGTCGCGCCGTCATCGCCGCAGCCGCGCTCGCCCCGCTCGCAGGACGCCTCGCCACGGCGGCGGAACCGCTGATCCGCCGTCCGATCCCGTCGACCGGCGAGACGCTCCCGGCCATCGGGATCGGCACGTCCCGGCGCTACGAGGTCGAGCCGACACCTGAGTCGGTGGCGCCCCTGAAGGACGCGGTCAGAACTTTCGTCGATCTGGGCGGCTCGGTGATCGACACGGCCCCGAGCTACGGCAGCGCCGAGGACGTCCTCGGCCTGATCCTGGCGGAGCCCGGCCTGCGCCAGAAGATCTTCCTCGCCAGCAAGGTCGACACGACCGGCCGCGACGCGACGCTCGCGGAATTCGACCGGTCGCTCAAGCGGATGAAGGTCGACAGCCTCGATCTCGTGGCGGTCCACAACCTGATCGACGTGACCGAGAACCTGGCGGTCCTGCGCGATCTGAAGGCGCGCAAGCGCATCCGGTATGTCGGCGTCACGGTCTGGCGCGACAACCAGCTCGACGCCCTCGAAGCCGTCATGAAGCGCGAGAGCCTCGACTTCATCCAGGTGAACTACGCCATCGACAACCGCGCCGCCGCCGAGCGCGTGCTCCCACTGGCCGCGGATCGCGGCGTGGCGGTGATGACCAACGTGCCGTTCGGCCGCGACCGCCTGTTCAAGGCGGTCCAGGGCAAGGAGCTACCGGCGGTCGCCAAGGACCTCGGCTGCGCGAGCTGGCCGCAGTTCTTCCTCAAATACGTTCTCGGCAACCGAGCCGTGACCTGCCCGATCCCCGGCATGGCGAAGGCCGCCTATGTCGAGGACAACCTGGGCGCCGCGCGGGGCAAGCTCCCGGACGCGGCGCAGCGCAAGCAGATGGAGACGTTCATCGATGCGGTCTGATCTCACCTCGCGCCGCGCGGCGCTCGCCCTCGCGGCCGGACTGGCCGTGGCCACGGCTCTCCCCGCGGCCGTGCCCGCCCTGGCCCAGGACGGCCCGAAGAAGATCCGGATCGGCGTCATCGGGTCGGGGAATATCGGCGGCACGATCGGGACGCTCTGGGTCAAGGACGGACACGAGGTGATGTTCGCCTCCCGCCACCCGGAGCAGCTGGCCGCGATGGTCGCGGAGCTCGGGCCGAAGGCGAAGGCCGGCACCCCCGAGGAGGCGGTCAAGTTCGGCGACGCCGTGTTCATCGCCGTCCCCTACAAGGCCTACCCGGACCTCGCGAAGGAGATCGGTCCGTCCCTCAAGGGCAAGGTCGTCCTCGACGCCGGCAACGCCACGCAGAAGCGCGACGGCGCGCTCTACGACGAGGTTCAGGCCAGCGGGATCGGCGCCACCTCGGCCAAGTACTTCCCCGGCGCCAAGCTCGTGCGCGCCTTCAACGCGGCGAACTACAAGGTCTTCGCCAAGGAGGGCGCGGAGGGCGGCAAGGGTCGCGCCGGCGGGCGGATGGCGATCCCGATTGCCGGGGACGATCCGGAGGCGCTGAAGGTGGCCGAGGGCCTCGTCCGCGACGCCGGGTTCGATCCGGTGGTGGTCGGCCCGCTCAAGGACGCCGACAAGTTCGCCATGGGAAGCCCGGGCTTCGGCCACGACGTCACCGCGCCGGAGATGCGCGAGAAACTCGGACTGGCGAGATAGGCGCGTCGCCCGACACCTCGCCGCGCGCTGCGGCGAGGTGTGCGACCGAGTCTCCCCGAGGGAGGCCTGCCCAGGGAAGAAGCCCATTCCGGTGAGATCGGCCCATGCCTGAACCCGCCCCCGCCCGCGGCACGCTCGCGCGCCTGATCGACGTTCAGCCCGGCGAGGGCCGGGCGCTGGCATGGTCCTGGGCCTACATCTTCTCGATTCTGGCCGCCTACTACGTCCTGCGCCCGATCCGTGACCAGATGGGCGTCGCCGGCGGCATCGAGAACCTGCCCTGGCTGTTCACCGCCACCCTGGTCGGGATGCTCGCCCTCAACCTGCCCTTCGCCTACCTGGTGAAGCGGATGCCGCGGGCGCGGTTCGTCCCGATCACCTACCGGTTCTTCGCGGCCAACATCCTGGCCTTCGCGCTGACGCTCTATCTCGCGCCCGCCGAGTGGGGCGTGTGGATCGGCCGGGTGTTCTTCGTCTGGCTGTCGATCTTCAACCTCTTCGTGGTCTCGATCTTCTGGGCGACGATCGTCGACGTGTTCTCGAACGCCCAGGGCAAGCGGCTGTTCGGCTTCATCGCGGCCGGCGCGACGCTCGGCGCCATCGCGGGCTCGGCGACCACCGCGATCCTTGCCAGGAACGTCCCGACCTGGGGCCTGATGCTCTGCGCGGTGGTGCTCCTCGAGGTCGCGGTGTTCTGCATGCGCGGGCTCGCCGCGCTGTCCACGCAGCTGCACGAGATGCCCGGCCGCGACGGGGGCGCCGAGGACGGACAGGACCGGACGATCGGCGGCAGCGTGCTTGCCGGCGTCACCCGGACCCTCGCGTCGCCCTACCTGCTCAACATCTCGCTTTTCCTGCTGCTGTTCTCGGTGACCTCGACCTTCCTGTACTTCGAGCAGGCCGGCATCGCGAAGCGGAGCTTCCCGGATCGCGGCGCGCAGACGGCGTTCTTCGCCAGCGTCGATCTCGCGGTGAATGTCCTCACGCTGGGGATCCAGCTGTTCCTCACCGGCCGGATCGTCAACCGCATCGGCGTTGCCCTGACGCTCGCGATCATCCCGGCCTTCAGCATCCTCGGCTTCGCGGCGCTCGCCCTCTGGCCGACGATCGGCGTGATCGTCGCGTTCCAGGTGCTGCGCCGGGCCGGCAACTTCGCCATCGCCCGGCCGGTGCGGGAGGTGCTGTTCACCGTCGTCCCGCGGGAGGACCGCTACAAAGCGAAAAGCTTCATCGACACGGTGGTCTACCGGCTGGGCGATCAGGTCGGCGCGTGGTCGTTCACCGGCATCCAGGGGATGGGGCTCGGCAGCGCCAGCGTGGCCGGCGCCGCGATCCCGCTGTCGATGGCATGGCTCGTGAACAGCGTCTGGCTCGGGCGCGCGCAGGAGCGGCGCCGGGCCGAGCAGGTGGCGGAGCCGGGCGGCGAGCCCGAACGGACCGCGCCGGTCGGCCGCGCGGCGGCCTCGCCCGGCGGTTGAGCGCCGCCGGCCTCAGCCTATCGGTGCCGCATGAAGTCCCAGACCAAGTAGGCCGGAAACGGCAGCATGATCGCGAAGAAGATCCAGTCGAACATCTGAGGCATCAAGCCGTCTCCCGCTCGGTCCCCCCTGGTTCTACCGGCGTCCCCGGTTGAAGTTCCACGCGGCCGAGGAACCCCGTTAAGACGCGGTTTACCCTGTCGAGAGAGGTATCGCGCTCGTTCCGGGCGGGAGAGAGACATGGCGGGACCCGCATTGTCTGCGCCGCGGCGCTGGTGGCGCGCCGCCGTTCCCGCGATGGCCGTGCTGGGGCTCCTCGCCCTGGTTCCGGCGCCGGCCGCCGCGCAGGAGCCGCTCTACATCCGCATCCGCCCGCTGTCTGACGCCGAGGCGGCGCGCGTCGCCCGGGAGATGCTCTGGGCCCGCCGGCAGGCCCACGCCCGCGCGGTGATCGAATCGGTCTGCACCGGCTGCCTCGGCGCCTGGAAGCCGGAGCCTGTCCCGGCGCCGGCCCAGATCCCCGCGCCGGCGGAGGACAGAATTGCGAACCTCGCCGTTCCGATAGGGGTTGAACTCGACCCCGGCTCCGGGGCATCCGGGCCCCATCCCGATTCGTCGACCTCCGAGAGGCATCCATGACGCAAGCGCATCCGACCAGCGGCGCCGAGCCCGAAGTCGATTGCCCGGTGACCCTCGAGGTTCTGGGCTCCGTGTACCGGGCCGACGATTTCGACCTGCCGCTGATCCTGGAGCAGATCCCGCCGGTGAAGCGCGCGCAGCTCGCCGCCTACCTCTACGGCAAGAGCCACATGCACAAGCTCGGGCTTAAGGTTGCCCGCTCCTGCGAGCGCGACGACCTGATCCGCGTGGCTGGGGAGATCGGCTCGGTGATCCACGGGCAGGCGCACCTGAAGCCGTCGCGACCGGTGCCCGAGGCGGCCCCGCAGCTGCGCGCCAAGACCCCGCCCGGCCAGAAGAAGGTCAGCCTCGCCGGCGCCGCCGCGAAGCCCGCGATCAGCCTCGGCGGCTCGGCCAAGGTCCGCAACTTCGACTGAGAACCGACGCGTCGGGCCAGCCGAGACCGCCGCGTGCGGCTGGCCGCGTCGTCGGATCCGAGTCACGGGCCGCGCTGCGCCGGGACAGAGCGCAGCGCTCAGAACCGACGGGCGAGATCCGGGATTCCGTAGGTGACGGCACGTCAGACGACCGGACAACCGGACTTGTGCGTTGCACGCGCCGCGGCCTTCGGATAATCGCCCGCGATGAACACCGACCACGACAAGATCCTGATCGTCGATTTCGGCTCTCAGGTGACGCAGCTCATCGCCCGCCGGGTACGCGAGGAGGGCGTCTACTGCGAGATCGTGCCCTTCACGAAGGCCGAGGCCGCTTTCCGCGAGCAGAAGCCCAAGGGCGTGATCCTGTCCGGCGGCCCCGAATCCGTGACCGTCGAGGCCTCGCCCCGCGCGCCCCAGCTCGTGTTCGATTCGGGCGTCCCGGTCTTCGGCATCTGCTACGGCCAGCAGACCATGGCGGCGCAGCTCGGCGGCGCCGTCGAGGGCGGCCACCACGCGGAGTTCGGCCGTGCCGAGGTCGAGATCCTGGCCGATTGCCCGCTGTTCAAGGGCGTCTGGCACAAGGGCGAGAAGTACCCGGTCTGGATGAGCCACGGTGACCGCGTCACCAAGCTGCCGGACGGCTTCACCACCGTGGCGATCTCCCGGAACGCGCCCTTCGCGGCGGTGGCCGACGAGGCTCGCAACTACTACGCTGTGCAGTTCCACCCGGAGGTGGCGCACACGCCCCATGGCGCCCTTCTGATCCGCAACTTCGTGCGCGACGTCGCGGGCTGCTCGGGCGACTGGACCATGGGCGCCTACCGCGAGGAGGCCATCGCCAAGATCCGCGAGCAGGTCGGCTCCGAGAAGGTGATCTGCGGCCTGTCGGGCGGCGTCGATTCGGCCGTGGCGGCGGTGCTGATCCACGAGGCGATCGGCGATCAGCTGACCTGCGTGTTCGTCGACCACGGGCTCCTGCGCCTCGGCGAGGCCGAGCAGGTCGTGGCGCTGTTCCGCGACCACTACAACATCCCGCTGGTCCACGTGGAGGCGTCGGGGATGTTCCTCGCGGCTCTGGAGGGCGTCAGCGACCCGGAAATCAAGCGCAAGACGATCGGCCGCCTGTTCATCGACGTGTTCGAGGCTGAATCGAAGAAGATCGGCGGGGCGAAGTTCCTCGCTCAGGGCACGCTCTACCCCGACGTGATCGAGAGCGTGTCGTTCACCGGCGGCCCGTCCGTGACCATCAAGAGCCACCACAATGTCGGCGGCCTGCCCGAGCGCATGAACATGAAGCTCGTGGAGCCGCTCCGCGAGCTGTTCAAGGACGAGGTCCGGGTGCTCGGCAAGGAGCTCGGCCTGCCCGAGGGCTTCGTCGGCCGCCACCCGTTCCCGGGCCCGGGCCTGGCGATCCGCTGCCCCGGCACCATCACGGGCGAGAAGCTGGAGGCCCTGCGCAAGGCCGACGCGATCTACCTCGATGAGATCCGGCAGGCCGGCCTCTACGACACGATCTGGCAGGCCTTCGCGGTGATCCTGCCGGTGAAGACCGTCGGCGTGATGGGCGACGGGCGCACCTACGACCACGTCTGCGCGCTGCGCGCCGTCACCTCGGTCGACGGCATGACCGCCGACTTCTACCCGTTCGACATGGCCTTCCTGGGCCGGGTCGCGACCCGGATCATCAACGAGGTGAAGGGCATCAACCGGGTGACCTACGACATCACCTCGAAGCCGCCCGGCACGATCGAGTGGGAGTGAGCCGGCGTCCGGCCCGATACCGCGCCGTCATCGCGTTAGGAGCGAAGCGACCCAGGGCAGCGTGACGCTTCGATCCGTGGCGCGCTTCTGGATTGCTTCGCTCCGCTCGCAAAGACGCGGCGCCCGCCCTCACGGGGTGCAGAGCGCCGGCTCGACTGCCCTCAGCGCCGGCCGGAACGCCGCGAGATGCAGCCCGTCGCGCAGGGCGCCGGGCTTGGCGTAGCCCGTATCGCCGTCGCGCAGGGCCGCGAACGGGTCCGTGAAGACGCAGCCGAGCCGCCCGCAGAGGTTCTGCAATCGGCGCGAGTAATCCGCGACCGCGCCGGCATCGACCAGCTTGCCGATCTCGCGACCGACCGGGGGGAGGGCGGTCACCACGACGCGCGGGCTGAGGGTCTGCAGCCGCTTGACGATCGTCTCGGCGGCGGCCTCGAACTGCTCTGTCGGCTTGTGCAGTTGCGGGTTGTTCTTCACCAGGATGTCGTTGGTCCCGATCGTCAGAGCGGCGATCCGGGGATGCACCTTGAAAGTCAGGCGCGCGAGGTAGTCCGCGTAGCTGGCCGCGGTCGCGCCGCTGATCCCGCCGTTGAGGAACTCGAGGCCGCAGGGCCGCTGGCTCCCGGGCTGCAGCTCCACCTGGGAATCGCCCGCCCAGAACACGTAGTCCGGCGGCGCCTCGTCGAGGCTGACCTGCACGGCGATCAGGCGCATCTCCGCGTAGGCCCGCGCGTCGGCTCCCGGCCGGTGCAGGCGCCACCCGGCGAACCCGCCGATCGCCAGCAGGGCGAGCGCGCCGAGACTGAGCAGGACGGCGCGTTTCACGGCTCGGCCCCAGCCCGGTCGACGCGGGCGTCGGGCCGCGCATCCGTCGTGGCGTAGTACGGCTTGATGTCGAGGAGCGGCGTGCCGTCGAGGCAGTCGAGCCCGCGCACGCGGAGCGTGTCGCCGTCGCGCCCGAGCAGTTCCACCACCGACAGGGCGATCGGGTTGGGACGGGCGGGGGAGCGCAACGAGAACGTGCCGCGGGGGCCGTCGGCGTGGCGCGGCCGCTGGACCACGAGGCCGCGGGTCGCCCGATCCATCCAGTAGAGCAGGATCAGGTGCGTGCAGCCCGCGACGTTGCGCAGGCCGGGGGCGTAGGCCGGATCGACCTCCACGGTGCAGACCGCGTCGGTCTGCAGGCCGTTCTTGGGGCAGTCGCACCGCGCCTGCCAGGGCGTGCGCAGCCGGCCGATGAAGTGGAGGCCCGCGTCGAAGGTCGCGGGCAGCGCGGCCCTCTCTTCACCGGGACGGGTCCCGAACTCATCCGCGTCCTTGCCCGCGTCCATGTCCGCGTCCTTGCCGCCTCGCTCCGCGCCGGCCGGCTTGTCGGCCATGTGTTCGCGGCCCGCAACCCCGCATCTCGCCCCCGGATGGCGCGGGGTGTAGATCCGGCAGCAGCAACGGAGGCGACATGATCGAGCGGGAATTGCGGCCGATGCAGGCGGTGGCGGATGCCGCGACCGCCATCGACCGGCTTGTCGAACTCTACGACGACGCGGCCGGCGCCTTGCGGGCCGCCCTGGAGCGCTACCTCGCCGGCGGGCCGCCGCCGGACACCACGGAGCGGCTCGCCTTCCGCTACCCGGAGTTGCGGATCAGCTACCGCCCGGACGGGCCGCTGCCGCGGGTCCGGCGCGCCACCGCCAAGCTCCAGGCCGCCGGCACCTACGCCACCACGGTCACGCATCCGGGCTTCTTCCGGACCTATCTGACGCGCCAGCTGGAGCCGCTGATCGCCGATTACGGCATCGCCATCGAGGTCGGCCTGAGCGCGCAGGAGATTCCCTACCCCTATGTGCTGGAGGCCGGGCTGGACGCGCGCGGGCGGACCGTCGACGGCGCCGACCTCGCCACCTACTTCCCGGTCCCGCTCCTGTCGCTCGTGGGGGACGAGATCGCCGACGGGACGTTCGACCAGATCGCCGGCGAGCCGCTGCCGCTGGCGCTGTTCGACGCGGTGCGGGTCGACTACTCGCTCCGGCGCCTCGTCCATTATACAGGCTGCGACTGGCGCGACGTCCAGCCCTGGATCCTGCTCACCAACTATCACCGCTACGTCGACCAGTTCGTCCGCCACGGGCTGGAGCGGCTGGCCTCGGGAGCGGAGGGGTTCGAGCGGCTGGTCCTGCCGGGCGGCGTGTCCGTGACCCGCGCCGAGGCGGCCGATGCCGACCCCGCCGCGGTGATCGCCGCCTCGCCCTGGCACCGGCACCAGATGCCGGCCTACCATCTGGTGGCGCGCGACGCCGACGGGACGCAGCAGGGCACGACTTTGGTCAACATCGGCGTCGGGCCGTCGAACGCGAAGACGATCACCGACCACCTCGCCGTGCTGCGCCCGGATTGCTGGCTGATGGTCGGCCATTGCGGTGGCCTGCGGCAGTCGCAGACCATCGGCGACTACGTGCTGGCGCACGCCTATCTCCGCCGCGACCGGATCCTGGACGAGCTCGTGCCGCCGGACGTGCCGGTACCGGCCCTCGCCGAGGTGCAGGTCGCCCTCCAGGATGCCGCCGCCGCGGTCACGGGCGAGCAGGCCGACGCGCTCAAGCGGCGCCTGCGCACCGGCACGGTGGTGACCTACGACGACCGCAATTGGGAGCTGCGTTTCAGCCAGGAGCGGCGTCGGATCAACCAGTCCCGCGCGGTGGCGGTGGACATGGAGAGCGGCACCGTCGCCGCCCAGGGCTTCCGCCTGCGCGTGCCCTACGGCGCGCTGCTCTGCGTCTCCGACAAGCCGCTCCACGGCGAGATCAAGCTGCCGGGCGCCGCCAACGCCTTCTACGACCGGGCGGTCTCGGAGCATCTCCAGGTTGGGCTGGCGGCCCTCGACGTGCTGCGAGCCGACCGGCATGGTCTCCACTCCCGCAAGCTGCGAAGCTTCGACGAACCGCCTTTCCGGTAAGGTTCCGCGAAGCCTGTGAAGAGGCTCAGGCCCGCGACGGGCAGAGCCCCGTCTCAGCGACCGACTGCCACGCCGTCAGCAATACTCAAGCTTGGATACAGCCGTTGCGAGCGGTGTTGAGAGGTTAAGACACCACACATCAAGCTGAGCTTTCCCATGAATCGTATGGCACTCGTTTCGACCGCCCTCCTGGCGGCCGTCGCTCTCGCGCCGACCGGCGCCGATGCCCGCGGCTTCGGCGGCGGTGGCTTCCACGGCGGCGGCTTCGGCGGCGGCGGATTCCACGGTGGCGGTTTCGGCGGCGGCTTCCGCGGCGGCAGTGTCGGCGGCGGAGCATTCCGGAACGGCGGCTTCGGAGGCGGCGCCTTCCAGAACGGGGGCGTCGGCGGGGCACGGGTCGGCGGACTGAGTGGCGGCTTCCGCGGCGCCGGGCTCGGGGCGGCCGGCGTCGGCGGCGCCCGGACCGGCGGCCTGCGCACCGGCGGATACAACCAGGCTGGCCGGTTCGGCGGGATCGGAAATCGCGGGATCGCCGGTCGTGGCTTCGTCAACCGCGGCTATTACGGCCACCGCTACGGCCGCGGCGTCGGCTACGGGCTCGCCGGCCTCGGGCTCGGCCTTGGCGTCGGTTACGGCCTGGGCGGTCTCGACTCCGGCTACGACAACTGCAGCTACAACTACGGCTACGGCGCCTACGACCCGGCTGCCTGCAACGGCTATTACGGCTACGGCTACTGAGTCCGGCGGCGCGGGCGCCGTGCCCGCGCTCCGGCCCAGCGACGCGTCCGCGCCCGGCCCTCCAGGCCGGGCGTTTCCGTTCGGGCCCTCCCGCGCCTTTCGTGTCACGGGAAGACGTGGCGGCACGTCGATCGGCGCCGGCCTTCGCGAGCACCGGCGGCGAGACGCAAACCTGGAACCCCGGTCTATGCCGCACTTGGCAGGGTCGGCATTCCCGGCGCCCGGACTCCGCCGCGCGGCCTCCAGGTGAGGGGGGCAGTCGCGGCCGCGCGCCGGAAGACCCGCGCGGATCGGACCGCTTTCTCCGCAGTCGACGAAGCGGGAAGCGTCCACAGCCTTCGCGGCTCACGAAGGCTTGCTCAACATCTCCCGAATTGCGAACCGTTCCAATTGGATGAGGATGCCGCCTCCGGCGTGGCGTGGGGCGGGGACGATCGCGGTGAGCGGCGAGGGACTGATTGCGGCAACGGCGGCGCTGCTCGTGCTGTGCATGGGCCTCTGGGCGACCGCGCTTCTGCCCGAGATCGTCACGGCGCTCGCCTTCTTCGGGCTGGCGATGCTGCTGCGGCTCGGCTCCGCCGCCACCGTGTTCTCGGGCTTCTCGTCCTCAGCCTTCTGGCTGGTCCTGTCCGGCATGGTGGTCGGGCAGGGCATGACCCGGACAGGCCTCGGCGCCCGGATGGCCCGGACGCTCGCCCTGCGGCTCTCGGGCTCCTACGGACGCTTCATCGCCGGGCTCGTGACGCTGAGTTTCCTCATCGCCTTCGTCATGCCGTCGAATCTCGGCCGCATCGCCCTGATGATCCCGGTGACCCTGGCGCTCTGCGACGCCTTCGGCCTCGCGGCCGGGCGCCCCGGGCGGACCGGGGCGGTCCTGGCCGTCGGCCTCGCCACGCCGATCCTGTCGGCGGCGATCCTGCCCGCCAACGTGCCGAACCTCGTCATGGCCGGCTCGGCGGAGCACCTGCTCGGCCTGCACCTCTCGTACCTCTCCTACTTCCTCCTGCACGCCCCGGTGCTGGCGATGGTGAAGGGGGTGCTGCTGGTCGCCCTCATCGTCCGGCTGTTCCCGGACGACCTCGGCTCCGCCGCTCCGACCCTGCCGGAGCTGCCGCCACTCTCCGCGCCCGAGCGGCGCCTCGCGGTGATCCTCGCCTGCACGCTCGTCCTCTGGATGACCGACAGCCTGCACGGTCTCGCCCCGGCCTGGGTCGGCCTCGCCGCCGCGGTGGTCTGCCTGCTGCCGCGGATCGGCGTGCTTCCGCCGGAATCGTTCCAGCAGGTGAACCTGCGGACCTGCTTCTACATCGCAGCGCTCCTCGGCCTCGTCGCCCTGGTCAACGAGACCGGGCTGGGCGAGCGGCTCGGCCATCTCCTGCTGACGGTGGCGCCGCTGGCGCACGACGCCCCGACGCAGAACTTCGCGGTGCTCACCGGCATCGCCACGGTCCTGACCCTCCTCGTCACCGCGAACGGCGCCCCGGCCCTCTACACGGCCCTGGCGGGCGAGATGACGGAGGCGAGCGGCCTGTCACCGCTGGCGGTCGTCTCACTGCAGGTGATCGGCTACTCGACCGTGTTCTTCCCCTACCAGGCGCCCCCGATCGTGTTCGCCAGCGAGCTCGGGCGGGTCCGTCTCCGGGATGCGACCCGGCTCACGCTGAGCTTCGGATTCCTGTCGCTGCTGGTGGCGGCGCCGCTCGATTACGCGTGGTGGCGGATCCTGGGGCAGCTGAAGTGACAGAATCGGCAAAGTGTCGCCTCGGACGGCACATTGCGCCGCACCATGGCGGATTGCGGGTTGCCCGCTCAGCCACTAGCGCTACCAGATTAGAGACGGTCCAGTTCGCAGCTGCGAGGCTTCAACCCGATGGCACCCACCGCCCGCCCGACAGTGGCACAGCCGATGTCGCCGCATCTCCAGATCTATCGCTGGACCTGGACGATGGCCATGTCGGTGTTCCACCGCATCACCGGCACCGCGCTCTACGGCGGGACTGCTCTCGTCGCGATCTGGCTCGTGGCTCTGGCTTCGGGCCCGGTCGGCTACTCTTACGTGGCCGGGTTCTTCGGCTCGATCTTCGGGCGCCTGATCCTGTTCGCCTACACGTGGATCCTGATGCACCACATGCTCGGCGGCATCCGGCACCTGATCTGGGACACCGGCGTCGGGTTCGACCGCGAGAAGCGCCTCTCGATGGCCCGGTTGACGCTGATCGGCTCGGTGGCCCTCACCCTCGTCATCTGGGCGGTCGCCCTTCTGGTCCGCTGAGGAGGCCGACATGGCTAAGGAAGAGGTCCGGCAGGACACGCGCGTCTCGATCCGCACCCCCCGGGCGCGGGTGCGCGGCCTCGGCGTCTCCCATCACGGTGCCGGCCACTGGTGGCTGCAGCGGCTCACCGCCGTCGGCAACGTCGTGCTCATGCTGAGTTTCGTGGTGATCATCGCCAAGATGGCGGGCCGCGGCTACCCGGAGGCGCGGCTCCTCGTCGCGACCCCCCTGGTCTCGATCCTCCTGATCCTGGCGCTGCTGTCGGTGACGGTCCACATGCGCCTCGGCATGCAGGTGATCATCGAGGACTACGTGCACGCGCCGGCGACGAAGATCGCGGCGGTGTTCGCCAACAACGCCTACGCGGTCGTCGTGGCCGTCGCCTGCCTCTACGCGGTCCTGCGCATCGGCTTCGGACAGCCGGCCTGACCCCGCCAACATCGATCTCGAGGAGCCGAACATGGCCGCCAACGGCACCAACGGCAGCGGGCCTGCCTACACCATCCACGATCACGCCTTCGACGTCGTGATCGTCGGCGCGGGTGGCGCGGGCCTGCGCGCCACGGTGGGCTGCTCCGAGGCGGGCCTGCGCACCGCCTGCATCACCAAGGTGTTCCCGACCCGCTCGCACACGGTCGCGGCGCAGGGCGGCATCTCGGCGTCCCTCGGCAACATGGGCCCGGACGACTGGCGCTGGCACATGTACGACACCGTGAAGGGGTCGGACTGGCTCGGTGACCAGGACGCGATCGAGTACCTCGTGCGCAACGCGCCCGCCGCCGTCTACGAACTGGAGCACTGGGGCGTGCCGTTCTCCCGCACGGAGGAGGGCAAGATCTACCAGCGCCCGTTCGGCGGCATGACCACCGATTACGGCAAGGGCACCGCCCAGCGCACCTGCGCGGCGGCCGACCGGACCGGCCACGCCATGCTGCACACCCTCTACGGGCAGGCGGTGAAGAACCAGACCGACTTCTTCATCGAGTACTTCGCCCTCGACCTGATCATGGACGACGAGGGCCGCTGCCGCGGCGTCATCGCCCTCGATCAGGCCACCGGCGAGATCCATCGCTTCCGCGCCCAGATGACCATCCTGGCGACCGGCGGCTACGGCCGCGCCTACTTCTCGGCGACCTCCGCCCATACCTGCACGGGCGACGGCAACGCCATGGTGCTGCGCGCCGGCCTGCCGCTGCAGGACATGGAGTTCGTGCAGTTCCACCCGACCGGTATCTACGGCGCGGGCTGCCTGATCACGGAAGGCTCCCGCGGCGAGGGCGGCTACCTCACCAACTCCGAGGGCGAGCGCTTCATGGAGCGCTACGCGCCGTCGGCGAAGGACCTCGCCTCGCGCGACGTGGTCTCGCGCTCCATGACCATGGAGATCCGCGACGGCCGCGGCGTCGGCAAGAACAAGGACCACATCTACCTGCACCTCGACCACCTGGACCCGAAGATCCTGCACGAGCGCCTGCCGGGCATCTCGGAATCGGCGCGGATCTTCGCGGGCGTCGACGTGACCAAGGAGCCGATCCCGGTCATCCCGACCGTCCACTACAACATGGGCGGCATTCCCACGAACTATCACGGCGAGGTGCTGACCCTGCGTGACGGCAACCCCGACACGGTGGTTCCGGGCCTGATGGCGATCGGCGAGGCGGCCTGCGTCTCCGTCCACGGCGCCAACCGCCTGGGCTCGAACTCGCTGATCGACCTCGTGGTCTTCGGCCGCGCCGCCGGCAAGCGCTGCGCCGAGATCGTCGAGCCGAACGGACGGGCCATGGAGTTGCCGAAGGGCGCGACCGACAAGGCCCTCGAGCGCCTCGACCGGTTCCGCTACGCCAACGGCTCGACGCCCACCGCGGAGCTCCGCGCCGAGATGCAGAAGACGATGCAGAACAACTGCGCCGTGTTCCGCACCGGCGAGGTGCTGGAGGAGGGCAAGGGCCTAATCCACAAGGTCTGGAACGCCGCCGCCGACGTGAAGGTCACCGACCGGTCGCTGGTCTGGAACACCGACCTCTTGGAGACCCTGGAGTTCGACAACCTGATCGGCCAGGCGGTGGTGACGATGGAATCGGCCGCCAACCGCACGGAATCGCGCGGCGCCCACGCGCGCGAGGACTTCCCGGACCGCGACGACAAGGACTGGATGAAGCACACCCTGTCCTGGCTCGACGAGGGCCGGCATCAGGTGAACATCGATTACCGGCCGGTCCACACCTACACGATGTCGAACGAGATCCAGTACATCGAGCCGAAGGCGCGCGTGTACTGATCCTCAACTCTGCACCACGACTGCGGCGGCGGGGCCTCGCTCCTCCGCCCGCCGCGTCCTGCTCTAGCGGAAGCCGTCGAGAACCATGGCTCAGTTCAACCTTCCGAAGAACTCTCAGATCACGCAGGGCAAGTCCTGGCCGGCCCCGCCCGGCGCCAGGAACCTGCAGACCTTCAAGATCTACCGCTGGAACCCGGATGACGGGGCCAATCCGCGGATCGACACCTATCAGGTCGACCGCGAGGATTGCGGCCCGATGGTCCTCGACGCGCTGCTGTGGATCAAGAACAGGGTCGATTCGACGCTGGTCTTCCGCCGCTCCTGCCGCGAGGGCATCTGCGGCTCCTGCGCGATGAACATCGAGGGGCAGAACGCGCTCGCCTGCACGATGGGCATCGACGAGTGCAAGAGCCCCGACAACGCCCTGCCGGTCATGACCCGCAAGGACAAGGACGGGGCAATCCGGATCTACCCGCTGCCGCACATGCCGGTCCTGAAGGACCTCGTGCCGGACCTGACGAACTTCTACGCCCAGCACGCCGCGATCGAGCCCTGGCTCCAGACCGAGACGCCCGCCCCCGAGAAGGAGTGGCGCCAGACCCCGGAGGACCGCACCCGCCTCGACGGCCTGTACGAGTGCATCCTGTGCGCGTGCTGCACCACGTCGTGCCCGAGCTACTGGTGGAACGGCGACAAGTTCCTTGGCCCGGCGGCCCTGCTCCAGGCCTATCGCTGGCTGATCGACTCGCGCGACGAGAACACCGGCCACCGCCTCGACGGGCTGCACGACCCGTTCCGGCTGTATCGTTGCCACACGATCATGAACTGCGCCAATACCTGCCCGAAGAGCCTGAACCCGGCGAAAGCCATCGCCGAGATCAAGAAGATGATGGTCGAGCGCACGCTCTGATTGCAAAGTCCTGCCGAGCATGAGGCCTGAGGGCCACACTCGTCCGAAAAGGCCGGCTCTCCGCAGCGGAGTCGGCCCGGGCTGAGGGCGCTGCCTTGCGGTCAGCGCAATTGGCACGGAGTCAGGGTCGAAGCGCCTCCGCGCCCTCAATCCTGACCCGAAGTGGACCGATGCTGCGCCCGAGCCTGACGACGTTCGCCGTTCTCTGTCTGGGTGCCAGTCTCGGCGCCTGCGCCTCGAGCCGCCTCGACGGGCCGCGCACCCGGGGTCCGTCGCCTCAGGCATCCCTCGACGCCGTGCCGGCCATGCCGTCGGGCACCGTGACGGCGGCTCCGCTGGCGCCGCCGCCCGGCGTCGCGGCGAGCCCCGACGCGCCGCCCCCGCCCGGCGCCCAGGCGGCCGCGCCGCCGCCCGGCGGTCCGACCGTGATCGCCGAGCCGGTCGCCCCCCCTGCGCCGCCGCCGCCGGTCGCCACCGGCGGCCGCTCCTCGGTGGTCGGAAGCTGGGATGCCCGGGACGCCACGGGAGCGAACTGCAAGGTCACGCTCTCGAGCACCCCGGCCCTCGACCTGTACCGGGCGACGGCCGCGGGCTGCACCAACAAGGATCTCGCGCGGGTCTCGGCCTGGGACTTCCGCGACGGCGAGGTCTACCTCTACCAGCCGGGCGGCTCGGTGGCGGCGCGGCTGCGCCAGGGCGGCGGCGGCCTGGAAGGCGCCCTGACCAAGTCCGGCGCGGCCCTCGCCCTGAACCGCTGAGGCCGGGCGGCGCGACCACGCCGCGCGGTTGGCACCGGGCGGGAGGCGCTTACATGAGGGGCTCCCGCCGCGTCACGCCCCCGTAAACATGTTCCTCGATTGGCTTGAACGCCGCGTCGATCCCTTCGCGCCCTTCGACGAGGCGCGGATGCCGCCGCGGTCGGTTCTCGGCTTCGCCTGGTTCTACCTGCGTCCGATCCGCGCTGCCCTGGCGGCGCTGTTCGGCATCGCGGTGATCGCCGGCACGGTCGAGGCCTCCCTCTACCTCGTGATGCGCTGGTTCATCGACCTGCTCGGCTCGGCCGACCGGGCGACGGTGCTGTCGGACCACGCGGTCGAGCTCGGGCTGGTGGTCCTGCTGATCGCCGTGGTGCGACCGCTGTCGATCTGGGCCCACGAGGTGCTGTCGAACCAGCTCGTCGTGCCGCAATCGACCAGCCAGATCCGCTGGCGGGCGCATCTCTACACCCTCGGGCACGCGCTCTCGTACTTCCAGGGCGACTTCTCGGGTCGTCTGGCCAACCGCGTCGTCCAGGTGGGCCCGGCGGTGCGGGAACTCGCGGTCGTCTTCATCGACACGCTGCTGTACGTGGCGATCTACGCGATCACCGCGGTCGGGCTGTTCAGCGCGATCTCGCCGTGGCTCGCCGTCCCGGTGCTGCTCTGGATCGCCGCCTACGCGGCCCTGACCGCGTGGTTCGTGCCCCGGGCCCGGGTGCGTTCGCACAAGACCGCCGACACCCGTTCGACGCTCATCGGCCGCATCGTCGACAGCTACACCAACATCCTGACGGTGAAGCTCTTCGCCCGCGACCGCGAGGAGCGGGCGGCGGTGCAGGACGCCGTGGAGGTCCACACCACCGCCTATCTCCACCAGTTCCGGCTGGTGAGCCTGACCACGAGCCTCCTCGGACTGCTCAACAGCGCGCTGCTGATCGCGACCGGCGCCGCCTGCCTGGTCCTGTGGCGCGACGGCGGCATGACCACCGGCGAGGCGTCGGCGGGGCTCGCCCTGGTCCTGCGCCTCATCGCCATGTCGGGCTGGGTCATGCAAACCGTGCGTGGCGTCTTCGAGAACGTCGGCGTGGTCCAGGAGAGCATGCAGACGATGGCCCGGCCGCACGCCCTGGTTGACGCGCCGGACGCGCGGACGCTCGCCGTCACCGGCGGCGAGATCCGGTTCGAGGAGGTCGGCTTCCACTACGGGCGCGGCGACGCCACCGTCATTGAGGATTTCTCCCTGACGATCCGCCCGGGCGAGAAGGTCGGGCTGGTCGGCGTCAGCGGCGCGGGCAAGTCGACCCTGGCGGGCCTGCTCCTGCGGCTCTACGACGTGGAGAGCGGGCGCATCCTGGTGGACGGCCAAGACATCGCGACGGTGACCCAGCAATCCCTGCGCGAGGCCATCGCGATGGTCAGCCAGGACACGTCCCTGCTGCACCGCTCCATCCGCGACAACATCGCCTACGGTCGCCCCGGCGCCACCCAGGCGGAGATCGAGCGGGCCGCGCGGCTCGCGCACGCGGACGCGTTCATCGCCGATCTCGTCGACCACAAGGGGCGGAGGGGCTACGACGCCCAAGTGGGTGAGCGCGGCGTCAAGTTGTCCGGCGGGCAGCGCCAGCGCATCGCCATCGCCCGGGTCATGCTGAAGGACGCGCCGATCCTCATCCTCGACGAGGCGACCTCGGCCCTCGACAGCCAGGTCGAGGCGGCGATCCAGGAATCGCTCGACACGCTGATGGCCGGCAAGACCGTGCTGGCCATCGCGCACCGCCTGTCGACCATCGCGGCCCTCGACCGGCTGGTCGTGATCGACCGCGGCCGGATCATCGAGGAGGGGACGCATGCCGAGCTGGTCGCCGCAGGCGGCGTCTACGCCGGCCTGTGGGCGCGCCAGTCGGGCGGTTTCCTCGACGACGGGACGGCGCGGTACGACAGCGCGGTCGCCTGAGCGGCGGCGCAGCGCGATTGCCGGCAACATAGCACTACGATCGAGGGGCGACCTTATCGCTGCGCCGCACACTGCGGCTTGACTCAGGGGCGGCAGACGGTCTCATTGCTCAGATTAGAACCATAATGCTTTGTTCCCAGACCGAGCTGGGACGAGGGCACCTGCGGCCCTGACGCCGACGCATGGAGTTCCGAACCTTGGCGAACACATCAGCCGCCGCTCCCGCGGTCTCTGGTCATGAGGGCAGCCGCCGTGACTTCCTGTTCCTGGCGACCGGCGCCGGGCTGGCGGTCGGGGCAGGGGCCGTCGTCTGGCCGCTGATCTCTTCCATGGCGCCAGACGCCGACACGATCGCCGCCGGCGCGCCGATCGAGGTCGACCTCACGCCGATCCAGGACGGTCAGATCGTCAATGTCTTCTGGCGCGGCAAGCTGATCTTCGTGCGCAAGCTGACCGCCAAGGAAGTGACCGACATGAAGGCGGTCCCGCTCTCGGCGATGATCGACCCGGCCGCCTTCCCGACGCGGGTCAAGAGCGGCCACGATCAGTGGCTGATCGTCTACGGCAACTGCACGCATCTGGGCTGCGTGCCGATCGGCCACCAGGGCAATTTCGAGGGCTGGGCCTGCCCGTGCCACGGCTCGCAATTCGACGCGGTGGGTCGCGTGCGCCACGGACCGGCGCCCATCAACCTGCCGATCCCGCCCTACGCCTTCGAGACGGATTCCAAGATCCGGATCGGCGAGGGCGGCAAGGAAGCGGCCTGAGGAGGACGGAAGCATGAGCGCAACGGCCAGCACCTACGTCCCCAAGAGCCGCGTGGCCAAATGGTTCGAGGCGCGCCTGCCCATCGTCGGGCTGGTGCACTCCTCGTTCGTGGCCTTTCCGGTCCCCCGGAACCTCAACTATTTCTGGACCTTCGGGGCGATCCTGATCGCCTTCCTGGGCATCCAGATCGTCACCGGCGTCTGGCTGGCGATGCACTACGAGCCCTCGGCGACGGGTGCCTTCAACTCCGTCGAGAAGATCATGCGCGACGTGAACTACGGCTGGCTGCTGCGCTACGCGCACGCCAACGGCGCGTCGATGTTCTTCGTCGCCGTGTACCTGCACATGTTCCGCAACCTCTATTACGGGTCGTACAAGGCGCCGCGCGAGGTGCTCTACATCCTCGGCGTCGTGATTTACCTGCTGATGATGGCGACCGCGTTCCTCGGCTACACGCTGCCCTGGGGCCAGATGAGCTTCTGGGGCGCCACCGTCATCACCAACATCCTGGCGGCGATCCCGGTGGTCGGCGACACGATCCAGACTCTGCTCTGGGGCGGCTACTCGGTGGGCAACCCGACCGTGAACCGCTTCTTCTCGCTGCACTACCTGCTGCCGTGGATGATCGCCGGCGTCGTCGTGCTGCACGTCTGGGCGCTGCACGTCACCGGCCAGAACAACCCGGTCGGCATCCCGATCAAGTCGGGCAAGGACGCGGTGCCGTTCACGCCCTACGCGACGATCAAGGACGTGTTCGCCGTCTGCGTATTCATGATCCTGTTCTCCTGGTTCCTGTTCTACCAGCCGAACTATCTCGGCCACGCCGACAACTACATCCAGGCCAATCCGGCGGTGACGCCCGCCCACATCGTGCCGGAATGGTACTTCCTGCCGTTCTACGCGATCCTGCGCGCGGTCCCGAGCAAGCTCGGCGGCGTGATCCTGATGTTCTCGGCGGTGGTCATCCTGGCCTTCGCGCCGTGGCTCGACACGTCGCGGATCCGCTCGTGCAACTACCGGCCGCTCTACCGGCAGTTCTTCTGGGTCTTCGTCGGCGCCACCCTGCTCCTCGGCTGGCTCGGCTCCCAGCCCCCGGAAGGCGGCTACGTGCTCGCCGCGCAGGTCTGCACCGCCTACTACTTCGCGCACTTCCTGATCGTCATGCCGCTCTGCGGCCTGTTCGAGACGCCGAAGAAGCTGCCGGGCTCGATCCTCGAGAGCGTGACCGGGCCGGGCAAGCAGGTGAGCGGGTCCGGCATGCCGGCCGGCGCCGCCGCCGCTCCGACCACCAAAGGCTGACGGGCCGACGACAGGACCATGATCATGACCCGCGTCCTCTCGACGACCGCCGCGGCCGCCCTGGCGGCCCTCCTGATCGGCGCCGTGCCGGTCTCCGCCCAGGAAGGGCACGGCGGGCCGATCCCGGCCCGCGTCAACTGGAGCTTCGCCGGCGTGTTCGGCCGCTTCGACACCGCGCAGCTGCAGCGCGGCTTCCAGGTCTACAAGGAGGTCTGCTCCGCCTGCCACTCGATGAAGCTGGTCTCCTTCCGCAACCTCGCGCAGGAGGGCGGGCCGCACTTCTCCGCCGGGCAGGTCAAGGCGCTGGCCGCGACCTACCAGGTCAAGGACGGGCCGAACGACGCCGGCGACATGTTCGAACGGCCGGGCCGGCCGGCCGACACCTTCCCGCCGCCCTTCCCGAACGACCAGGCGGCGGCCGCGGCCAACGGCGGCAAGGCGCCGCCGGACTTCTCGGTGATCGCCAAGGCGCGTACCTTCTCCCGCGGCTCGCTCTACTTCCTGACCGACTGGCTGCCGCTCGTCGGCTACTCGGAGCAGGGACCGGACTACATCCACGCCCTGATCAACGGCTACGAGGATCCGCCTAAGGACTTCGCGCTGCCGGAGGGCGGCCACTACAACAAGTACTACCCCGGCCACATCATCGCGATGCCGACGCCGATCACCGACGGGCAGGTCTCCTACCCGAAGAACGATCAGGGCCAGCCGGTCGTGCCCGAGACGGTCGACCAGTACGGCAAGGACGTCTCGGCTTTCCTGATGTGGGCGGCCGAGCCGCACATGATGGACCGCAAGGCCCTGGGCTTCCGGGTGATCCTGTTCCTGATCATCCTGTCGGGCCTGCTCTACTACGTGAAGAAGAAGATCTGGGCGGATGTCGGCGGCGAGGTCCACGGCCTCCAGCCGGAGCTGCACAAGACCTACTGAGGCGGGCCGGATCGGTTCGCCGTTCGGATGGGCCTCCCTCGGGAGGCCCATCTTTTTTCTGGCCGGCTCTCCATGCTACCGCTCGCCCGCCGCGACGGTCCTCCGTCCGTCAGCGCCCGTCCCCTGCACCACCTCATCCTGAGGTGACCGCGTCAGCGGGCCTCGGAGCAGGGCTCCAGGGATCAGAGCGGCTCTTGGAGGGTTCCTTCGAGCCCTCTGCATGGCTCCGGCACCTCGGGATGAGGTGCCGGGTGGGATAGGCCGCGCTGCCGAGGCGTCGCGCGTTGAGGGATTCCGGCATGAGCGCAGCGGTACTGGGTGTCATGGGTGGCTCCGGCGTCTACGACCTGCCGGGTCTCGAGGACGTGCGCGAGGAGCGCGTGGCGTCGCCCTGGGGCGAGCCCTCGGACGCCCTGCGGATCGGGCGGATCGGCGACACCAAGGTCGTGTTCCTGGCCCGCCACGGGCGGGGGCACCGGCTCTCGCCGTCGGGCATCAACTACCGCGCCAATATCGACGCCCTGAAGCGGGCCGGCGTCACCGACCTCGTCGCCCTCTCGGCCTGCGGCTCCTTCCGCGAGGACCTGCCCCCGGGCCTCTTCGTGCTCGTCGACCAGTTCGTCGACCGCACCCACGGCCGCGCCTCGTCGTTCTTCGGCGACGGCTGCGTCGCCCACGTCTCGCTCGCCCATCCCGTCGGCCCCGGCCTGCAGGCGCGGATCGCCCAGGCCGCGAAGGCCGAGGACATCGCGGTCCATCGCGGCGGCACGTACGTGTGCATGGAGGGGCCGCAATTCTCGTCGCTGGCCGAATCCCGCGCCTACAAGGCTCAGGGCTTCGACGTGATCGGCATGACCAACATGCCCGAGGCCAAGCTCGCCCGCGAGGCGGAGATCACCTACGCGACCATCGCGATGGTGACCGACTACGATTGCTGGCACCCCGGCCACGACGCCGTCGACGTCGCCTCGGTCATCGCCGTCGCCCGGGCCAACGCCGACAAGGCGGCGCGGCTCGTGGCCCGTCTCGCCCGCGACTTCCCGGCCGAGCGCGAGCCGTGCCCGGCGGGCTCGCACCGGGCGCTCGACGGCGCGATCATGACGGCGCCCGCCGTCCGCGACCCGGCACTGCTCGCCAAGCTCGACGCCGTAGCGGGCCGGGTGCTCAACGGGTAATCGGCCGCCCTTTCCATTCCGCGACGAGTCCCTCTAGAAGGCGCGGGCGGCCGCGGCCGCCCCCGACGCGAAGTCCAGACCGAAATGCGCAGCGCCTCTATCAGCCGGAAGACCGCGGAGACCGATATCGCGGTCACCGTCAATCTCGACGGGACCGGGAAGTCGACGATCGCCACCGGCATCGGCTTCCTCGACCACATGCTGGATCTGCTGGCGCGTCACGCCCTGTTCGACCTGGACGTGAAGGTCGACGGCGACCTGCACATCGACCAGCACCACTCGGCCGAGGATTGCGGCATCGCCCTGGGGCAGGCCTTCGCCAAGGCGCTCGGCGACAAGCGCGGGGTCACGCGCTACGCCGACATCCACCTTCCGATGGACGAGGCGCTCACTCGGGTCTGCGTCGACATCTCGGGACGGCCCTTCCTGGTGTTCCGCACGACGTTCCGCGTGGAGAAGATCGGGCAATTCGACACCGAGCTGGTGCGCGAGTGGTTCCAGGCCTTCGCGATGAATGCCGGCCTGACCCTCCACGTGGAGACTCTCTACGGCGACAACGCCCACCACATCGCGGAGAGCTGCTACAAGGGGCTGGCCCGCGCCTTGCGGAAGGCCGTGGCGATCGATCCGCGGGAGGAGGGGCGCGTTCCCTCCACCAAGGGCTCCCTGTAGACCTGTTGTCGTCGGGCGCCCCGATCGGCCACGCGGCCGTCGCGGCGCACGCTGTCGGAGTTTCGCGATGCGGATGCGCAGCTACACGCTCCACCTGCCGGACGACGCGCGGCCGGGCGAGTCGGTCGGGCTCGACCGGGCTCTCCTGGTGCGGGACGGCTTCTCCTGGCCGGCCTTCGCCTTCACGGTGCTGTGGTTCCTGTTCCACCGCCTCTGGCTCGCCGCCCTGTTCGTGCTCGCCGGCCTCGTGGCGCTGGCCGCGGCCGGCATCGCCCTCGGGCTGCCGGCCGGCGCCGGCCTGATCGTGACCCTGCTGGCCGCCTGGCTGGTCGGCCTCGAAGCCTCGAGCCTGCGCCGCTGGACCCTGGCGCGGCGCGGCTGGCCGGCGCGCGACGCGGTGGTCGCCGCGACGCCCGAGGAGGCCGAGGCCCGGGCGCTGACCCGCTGGATCGAGGCGAGCCCGAGCGCGCCCCGCGCCCCGTTCCCGAGCGGTCCCAGCCGGCGGGCCGAGCCGGTGATCGGGCTGTTCCCCGCCCAGGAAGGCGCCCGGTGAGCTCCCGGGCGAGACGCGCATGAGCACCGAGACCGTCGCGATCATCGATTACGGGTCGGGCAACCTCCACTCCGCCGCCAAGGCCTTCGAGCGCGCCGCCCGCGAGAGCGGGCGCGACGCGCGGATCTGCCTGACCTCGGACCCCGACGTGGTGGCCGCGGCCGACCGCGTCGTGCTGCCCGGCGTCGGCGCGTTCGCGGATTGCCGCCGCGGGCTCGATGCCGTGCCCGGCATGGTCGAGGCGATGACGCGGGTCGCCCACGGGGCCGGCCGCCCGTTCCTCGGGATCTGCGTGGGGATGCAGCTCCTGGCGAGCCGCGGGCTCGAGTACACGACCACGCCGGGGCTCGGCTGGATCCCCGGCGACGTCGGTCCGATCCGGCCGTCGGACCCGGCCCTCAAGGTCCCCCACATGGGCTGGAACACCCTGCGGACCGAGCGCGACCACCCGCTGCTCGCCGGCATTCCCACCGGCGAGGACGGGCTGCACGCCTACTTCGTGCACAGCTACGCGCTGGAGGCGGAGCGCCCGGACGACGTGGTGGCGCGCGCCGAGTACGGCGGCCCGGTCACCGCCCTCGTCGCCCGCGACAACGTCGCCGGCACGCAGTTCCACCCCGAGAAGAGCCAGCGGCTGGGCCTCGCGCTCATCGCCAACTTCCTGAACTGGCGCCCGTGAGCGCCGTTCGGCCCAGGCAAGAAGGACGGAAGCGCCCGTGATCCTGTACCCGGCGATCGACCTGAAAGAGGGGCGGTGCGTCCGCCTGATTCAGGGGGACATGGCGCAGGCCAAGGTCTTCGGCGACGATCCGGCCGCCCAGGCCGCGATCTTCGAGGCGCAGGGTTTCCCCTGGCTCCACGTGGTCGACCTCGACGGCGCCTTCGCGGGCGCGCCGCGGAACGCGGAGGCCGTCGACGCGATCCTCGCGCGGGTGTCGATCCCGGTCCAGCTCGGCGGCGGCATCCGCGAGATGAAGACCCTGGAGGGCTGGCTGAGCAAGGGCGTCGCCCGGGCGATCATCGGCACCGCGGCGGTGCGCGACCCCGGCTTCGTCCGGGAGGCCGCCCGCAAGTATCCCGGGAAGATCGCGGTCGGGATCGACGCGAAGGACGGCCGCGTCGCGGTCGAGGGCTGGGCCCAGACCTCCAGCATGACCGCGGAGGAACTGGGGCGGCGGTTCGAGGACGCGGGCGTCGCGGCGATCATCTACACCGACATCGCCCGCGACGGGATCCTGAAGGGCCTCAACGTCGAGATGACCCTGGCGCTCGCCCAGGCTGTGCGCATCCCGGTGATCGCGTCGGGCGGCCTCGCGTCGATCGACGACGTCCACCGCCTGCTGCAGCCGGACTGCGCGCTGATCGCCGGCGCGATCACCGGCCGGGCGCTCTACGACGGCCGCATCGATCCGGAGGCGGCCCTGGCCGCGATCGCTGCGGCGCGCGGCCCGGCGGCGTGATATCCAGAGGCTCGCGACATGAGACGCCGCCCGTGCTGAAGACCCGCATCATCCCCTGCCTCGACGTGAAGGACGGGCGCGTCGTGAAGGGCGTGCGCTTCGAGGGCCTGCGCGACGCCGGCGACCCCGTCGAGGCCGCGAAGGTCTACGACGCGGCCGGCGCCGACGAGCTGTGCTTCCTCGACATCACGGCGAGCCGCGAGGCCCGCGGCACCCTGCTCGACATCGTCAGCCGGACCGCCGAGGCCTGCTTCATGCCGCTGACCGTCGGCGGCGGCGTGCGCACCGTCGAGGACGTGCGCGCGCTGCTGCTCGCGGGCGCCGACAAGGTCGCGATCAACACCGCGGCCGTGAAGGATCCCGACCTCGTGGCCCGGGCCGCCGAGAAGTTCGGCGCGCAGTGCATCGTCGTGGCGATCGACGCCAAGCGCGTCTCGCCCCCTGGCGCGCCGGCCGCCTGGGAGATCTTCACCCATGGCGGCCGCGACCCGACCGGGATCGACGCCGTGGCCTTCGCGCGGCTGGTGGCCGGGAAGGGCGCCGGCGAGCTGCTCGTCACCTCCATGGACAAGGACGGCACACGCTCCGGCTACGACCTCGCCCTGACGCGGGCGATCAGCGACGCCGTCACCGTGCCGGTGATCGCCTCGGGCGGTGTCGGCGGCCTCGACGACCTCGTAGCCGGCGTGGCCGAGGGCGGCGCGAGCGCCGTGCTGGCGGCGTCCATCTTCCATTTCGGGCAGGCGAGCGTCGCCGAGGCGAAGGCCCATATGGCGGCGGCCGGGCTCGCCATGCGCCTCGACGGCCCGGCCTCTTCCGCGAGGGCGCCCCAGTGAGCAGCTACCTTCTGGCGAACGCCAGCCTCCTCGATCCCGCGACAGGCCGCGAGACCGCCGGCGCGGTGCTGGTGCGGGACGGCCGCATCGCCGACATCGCCGCCGGCGCGGCGCCGGGCGCCCCGTCCGACGCGAAGCGCGTCGACTGCGCTGGCCGCGTGCTGACCCCCGGGCTGATCGACATGCGCGCCTTCGTGGGCGAGCCGGGGGCCGAGCACCGCGAGACCCTGGCCTCGGCGAGCGCCGCTGCGGCCGCGGGCGGCGTCACGACGCTCGTCTGCATGCCCGACACCAACCCGGTGATCGACGAGCCGGCCATCGTCGACTTCGTGCTCCGCCGCGCCCGCGACACGGCGAGCGTCAACGTCCTGCCGGCGGCCGCCATCACCAAGGGGCTGGCCGGCCGGGAGATGACCGAGTTCGGCCTGCTCAAGGAGGCCGGCGCGGTCGCCTTCACGGACGGGCTCCGGGCCGTGGCGAACGCCCAGGTGCTGCGCCGTGCCCTGACCTACGCCCGGGATTTCGACGCCCTGATCGTGCAGCACGTGGAGGAATCCGCCCTCGTCGCCGAGGGCGTGATGAACGAGGGCGAGCTCGCCTCGCGCCTCGGGCTGATGGGTATCCCCCGCGAGGCCGAGACCGTGATGCTGGAGCGCGACATCCGCCTCGTGCGGCTGACCGGCGCCCGCTACCACGCAGCGATGATCTCCTGCGCCGATTCGGTCGACATCGTCCGCCGGGCCAAGCAGGACGGCCTCCCGGTGACCTGCGGCGTCTCGGTGAACAACCTCGTCCTCAACGAGAACGACATCGGCCACTACCGCACGTTCTGCCGGCTCTCGCCGCCCCTGCGCCACGAGACCGACCGGCAGGCGGTCGTCCGCGCCCTCGACGAGGGCGTGATCGACGTGGTCGTGTCCGACCACAACCCGCAGGACGTGGAGACCAAGCGCCTGCCCTTCGCCGAGGCGGCGGACGGGGCGCTCGGAATCGAGACGCTGCTCGGCGCCGCGATGCGCCTCGTCCACACCGGCGACCTCGCGCTGCCGAAGCTAATCGCCGCGCTCACCGTGAACCCGGCGCGCATCCTCGGCCGCGAGGCCGGACGGCTGGCCGTCGGCGCGCCCGCCGACCTCGTGCTGATCGACCCCGATCTCCCCTACGTCCTCGACAAGCGCCGGCTGAAGTCGCGCTCGAAGAACTCCCCGTTCGACGAGGCGCGCCTCCAGGGCGCGGCGGTGATGACGCTGGTCGGCGGCCGGATCGTCCACGCGGTCGACGACCTCGCGGCCGCCGCATGATGCCGCCGGATCTCGCGACCCCGGCCGCCCTCGGCGGCCTCGCCCTCGGCTACGCCCTGGGCTCGATCCCGTTCGGGCTGATCCTGACGAAATTCGCCGGCCTCGGCGACGTCCGGGCCATCGGCTCCGGGAATATCGGCGCCACCAACGTGCTGCGCACCGGCCGCAAGGGCCTCGCCGCGGCGACGCTGCTGGGCGACGCCCTGAAGGGCACCGCGGCCGTCCTCATCGCCCGGCATCTGGGCGAGGGCCCGGCGCTCGCCGCGGGGCTCGGCGCCTTCCTCGGCCACCTCTTCCCGGTCTGGCTGGGCTTCAAGGGCGGCAAGGGGGTCGCGACCTTCATCGGGGTGCTCCTCGCCTTCAGCCCGCCCACCCTCGCGGTGTTCGCGGCGATCTGGCTCGGGCTCGCCTTCACGCTCAAGTACTCGTCGCTGGCGGCGCTCGCCGCCTCGGCGGCCACGCCGCTGGTCCTGTGGTCGCTCGGCGCCCCGGCGCAGGCGTTGCTGTTCCTGCTCCTCGGCCTGCTGCTATGGTGGAAGCACGCGCCCAACATCCGCCGACTCGCGTCCGGCACCGAGGGGCGCATCGGCCAGAAGGGCTGAGTGCCGGCGCGCCGCGCCGACCTTCGGGCAGGTGTGGGGGTGGTGGATGCAGCTCACCGAGACCCAGCGGCTCGACTGGCTGCGGCTGATCCGGACCGAGGGCGTCGGCCCCCGCACCTTCCGGAGGCTCGTGAACCGGTTCGGCGGCGCGGCCGCCGCCCTCGACGCCCTACCGGATCTCACCGGCCGCCAGGGACGGCGCATCGTGCCGCCCACGCGCGGTGAGGCCGAGGCCGAGCTCGCGGCCCTGGCGCGCCTCGGCGGGCGGCTGGTCGCCACCGGCGAGGCGGAGTATCCGCGGCTCCTCACACAGGTCGACGCGGCGCCGCCGCTGCTGGCCCTGCGCGGCGCCCCGATCCTCAACCGGCCCGCCGCCGCCCTCGTCGGCTCGCGGAACGCGTCGTCGGCGGGTCTCGCCTTCACGGAGCGGCTCGCCCGCGGGCTCGGCGAAGCCGGCCTGACGGTGGTCTCCGGCCTCGCCCGCGGGATCGACGCCCGGGCCCACAGAGCCAGCCTGCGGACCGGCACGATCGCCGTCATGGCCGGCGGCCAGGACCGGATCTACCCGGCGAGCCACGCCGCCCTGGTCGAGGCGATCCTGGCGGAGGGCGGCGCCGTCCTCGCCGAGATGCCGATGGGCTGGGAGCCCCGCGGCCGCGACTTTCCCCGACGCAACCGGATCATCTCCGGCCTGTCCTACGGGACCGTGGTGGTGGAAGCCGCCCGCCGCTCCGGCTCGCTGATCACGGCGCGCTACGCCCTGGAGCAGAACCGGGAGGTCTTCGCGGTCCCCGGCTCGCCGCTCGATCCGCGCGCCGAGGGCACCAACGACCTGATCCGCCAGGGCGCCACCCTGGTCTCCGAGGTGGGCCACGTCCTGGAGGTGCTGGGACCGATCATCGAGCGCGGCCCGGACGCCGAGGCGGCGCCGGCGCGCGGGCGGCCGGACCTCGCCGAGCAGCCGGATTTCTGGGACGAGATCGCGCTCGACGCGGCCGACGCGACGCTCGACCCGCTCCCGCAGCGGTGCGCCGGCGCGTCCGCCGACGGCCCCGCCCGTGACGACCAGCCCCCGGAGCCGCAGGACGACCGGGCGCGAATCGTCGTCCTGCTCGGACCGAGTCCGGTCGGCACCGACGAGTTGGCGCGGAGCGCCGGGGTCGGCGCCCGGACCGTGCAGAGCGTGCTGTTGGAACTGGAGCTGGACGGACGGATCGAGCGCCACGGCAGCGGCACCGTCTCCCTGGTCAGCCGCTGAGGAAGTGGTCCTCGGGATCCTCGTCCGCGTCGGCGTCCGCGAGGTTGCGCATGACGTCGAGGCAGCCCTGGAGGATGTAGGCGGCGGCGAGCTTGTCGACGAGCTCGCCGCGCCGCGCCCGCGAGGCGTCGGCCTCGATCAGCGCGCGAGTGACCACGGCGGTCGAGAGGCGCTCGTCGAAGAAGACGTGGGGCAGGGGGAGGATCGGCGCGAGGTTGCGCATGAAGGCGCGGGTCGACTGTACCCGCGGCCCCTCGCTACCGTCCATGTTGAGCGGCAGCCCGACCACGAGGCCGCCGACCGCGTGCTGCCGGCACAGGGCGGCGAGCCGCTGCGCGTCGGGTGTGAACTTCACCCGGCGGATCGTCTCGAGCGGCGTCGCGATCTGGCGGCCGAGATCCGACAGGGCGAGCCCGATCGTCTTGGTGCCGAGATCGATGCCGATCAGCCGGGCGCCGCCACGGGATTCGGCCGCGAAGGCGCGGATCGCGTCGAAGTTCATCAATCGGCCCGAGCGCTGCGCGCCAGGGTGGCCTCGGTGACGCCCTCGAACCGGGTGGGGAGGGGCTCCGAACCCGGTCCCAGGACCAGGGCCGCGGACGGCGCCGTCACTCGGGTGAAGAAGTCGTCGAGGCTCTCGCCGCCGAACCGCACCGTCTCCAGGTCGGGCGCGAGCAGCCAGACGTCGTACTCACCGTCGGTCCCGGTGACGTCCCAGAACAGGAAGCTGCCGTCCTCGCCCGCGCCGAAGAAGCAGGCGCGCTCGACGATCTCGGCGTCGCCGCCCTCGACGTCGAACCGGTGCGGCTCCGCCCCGTCCTCCAGCATGGCGACCGCGGCGCCGACGCTGTGGGCGATGAGGCCCGCCTGACTGACCAGATCGCAGGCCTCGAACGGTGCCGGCACGGCGACGCGGAACTGCCCGCCCGCGAGGCCGACGCCGCAGGTCAGGCAGAAGTCGCGATAGGAGGCCGGCAGGGCGAAGCCCAGCGCCTCGGCCGCACGGTCGAGGGCCGCCGCGTCCGGCACGTAGCCCGGCGCGAGTTCCTCGAAGACCTTCTCCCACATCGCTCCCGCTCCACCGTCCACAGGCTTCGGCTCCTCCGCAGATCGCCCCCGGTGCGCGCGGAGCCGTTCGCGTCTAGGTAGGTTAATGTTCCGTTAAACCACGCTGTAGGGGCCCGCCTTGTCGACGAACGGCCAGCTCTCCTGTTCCGCACCGTCCGGGCACCGGCGGGCGATGCCGCGCAAGCACCGCTGGATGCTGCTCCTCGCCTTCGAGGTGCTGGTCGCGGGCTTCACCCAAGCCATGATCCAGCCGGTCCGGCAACCGGGAATCACCATCGAGATGTCGGTGACGCCCCACCACGTCGTGACCTGATCCGCCCCGTCAGCCGGCCGCGCCGCCCGTCGTCACGCCGATCCCGCGCGGCCGGACCGGTGTGCCGGCGGCGCGGCGGCGTCCACCCGCGTTGCGGCGCGTCGAGAGCCGATGCTATAGCCCGACCGACTTCGGGAAAGTGCTCCCGGGCGGGGACGAACGGGACGGCATGTCGGTCGACGAGAAGACGGTTCGGCGCATCGCGCATCTGGCGCGGATCGCGGTCACCGACGACGAAGTCGGGCCCCTCCAGGGCGAGCTGAACGCTATCCTGGCCTTCGTCGAGCAGCTCGGCACGGTCGACGTCGCGGGCGTCGAGCCGATGACCTCGGTGACGCCGATGGCGATGAAGAAGCGCGAGGACGTCGTCACGGAGGGCGGCCGCGCCGCCGACGTCGTCGCCAACGCGCCCGAGACCGAGGACAATTACTTCCTGGTCCCGAAGGTGGTCGAGTAGGCCGAGAACGGCCCGGACCTTGCGGACCGGATTTCTGGCGGGCAGGCGCGCGGCGGCGCGCGCGGGGACGTGAACAGCGTGGATCCGAACGAACTTACCCTGGCCGAAGCGCGCGACGCCCTGAAGGCGAAGCGGATCTCGGCCCGCGAGCTGACCCAGTCCCATCTGGACGCCATGGCCAAGGCCCGTGTCCTGAACGCGTATATCCGGGAGACCCCGGACCGCGCCCTGTCGATGGCCGAGGCCTCGGACCAGAAGATCGCGTCCGGCGAGGCGCGGCCGCTCGAGGGCATTCCCCTCGGCATCAAGGACCTGTTCTGCACGCACGGCGTGACGACCACGGCAGGGTCCAAGATCCTCGAGACCTTCGAGCCGCACTACGAATCGGCCGTGTCGGCCAATCTGTGGCGCGACGGCGCCGTGATGCTCGGCAAGCTGAACCTCGATGAGTTCGCCATGGGCTCGTCCAACGAGACCAGCGCCTACGGCAACGTGGTCTCACCGTGGCGGCGCGCCGGAACGGACACGCCGATCGTGCCCGGCGGCTCCTCGGGCGGCTCCGCCGCCGCGGTCGCCGCGCGCCTCTGCCTCGGTGCCACCGCGACCGATACCGGCGGCTCCATCCGGCAACCCGCCGCCTTCACCGGCACGGTCGGGATCAAGCCGACCTACGGGCGCTGCTCGCGCTGGGGCACGGTGGCCTTCGCCTCGTCCCTCGACCAGGCCGGTCCGATTGCCCGGACTGTGCGCGACTGCTCCATCCTCCTCGGCTCCATGGCGGGCCCCGATCCCAGGGACACGACCTGCGCCGACCTCGCGGTGCCCGATTTCGAGGCCGCCGTATCGCGGGGCGTGAAGGGCCTGACCATCGGCATCCCCAAGGAGTATCGGGTCGACGGCATGCCCGCCGAGATCCAGAAGCTCTGGGACGAGGGGGCGGCCTGGCTGAAGGCGGCCGGCGCGACGATCAGGGAGATCTCGCTGCCGCACACCGCCTACGCGCTGCCGGCCTACTACATCGTGGCCCCGGCCGAGGCGTCCTCGAACCTCGCCCGCTACGACGGCGTCCGCTATGGCCTGCGCGTGCCCGGCAAGGACATCGCCGGGATGTACGAGAACACCCGCGCCGCCGGCTTCGGCCGCGAGGTGAAGCGCCGGATCATGATCGGCACCTACGTGCTCTCGGCCGGCTACTACGACGCCTACTACGTCCGCGCGCAGAAGATCCGCACGCTGATCAAGCGCGACTTCGAGGCCGCCTACGCGGCCGGCGTCGACGCGATCCTGACGCCGGCGACGCCGTCGGCCGCCTTCGGCATCGGCGAGAAGGCCTCGGCCGACCCGGTGGAGATGTACCTCAACGACGTGTTCACCGTGACGGTGAACATGGCCGGGCTGCCGGGCATCGCCGTGCCGGCGGGGCTCGACGCCCAGGGCCTGCCCCTGGGTCTGCAGCTCATCGGCCGGCCCTTCGACGAGGAGACGCTGTTCGCGGTCGCGCAGGTCATCGAGGACTCGGCGGGCCGCACCGTCCTGCCCGAGCCGTGGTGGTCATGACCGTTCCCTACTATCCCTGGACGGTCTGGATCTGGGCTGCGTTCGATCCGGCCCTGATCGTGGTGGCGGTCTATCTCGGCTGGACCGCCAGCCAGTTCGGCAAGGTCTTCATCGCGGCAATCGCGGCGCTCGGCTTCTCGGTGCTGTTCTCCTACGCGGTCAGCGCGGCCGGCATCCCGTGGCCGGCGCCGATCACCCGGGACGGGCCGACCTTCTTCCCGGTGCGCGCCGTCGCGGCCCTGCTCTGGGCCGTCCTCGGCTACGGTGTCCGGCAGGCGGTCGGACGCCGCGCTTGATCTTTTCGCGACGCGGCCCGTAAGTGACCGCACGACATCGACGCCGACCCGCGCCCTCGTCCTGAGGCGCCCGCGTGAGCGGGCCGCGAAGGAGGCCTCCAGCCGGCCGCGCGATCCCTGGAGCCCGCCTTCGAGGCTGCCGCGCAGCACCTCAGGACGCGGGCGCGGGTGGGCGGATCCCGCCACGCTCCCTTCCCGGCCCGGACGACCATGAACGCACCCGTCGACCCCAAGAAGCTGATCAAGGGCGGCCTCCACGACTGGGAGGTGATCGTCGGCATGGAGATCCACGCCCAGGTGTCCAGCCGGGCGAAGCTGTTCTCCGGCGCCTCGACGGAGTTCGGGGCCGAGCCGAACGACCACGTCTCGCTGGTCGACGCCGCGATGCCCGGGATGCTGCCGGTGATCAACGCCGAGTGCGTCGCCCAGGCGGTGCGCACCGGCCTCGGCCTGAAGGCCAAGATCAACCTGCGCTCGGTGTTCGACCGGAAGAACTACTTCTACCCGGACCTGCCGCAGGGCTACCAGATCTCGCAGTACAAGGACCCGATCGTCGGTGAGGGCGAGGTCCTGGTGGACCTGGCCGACGGCGCGTCGATCACCGTGGGCATCGAGCGCCTGCACCTCGAGCAGGATGCCGGCAAGTCGCTGCACGACCAGGATCCGACCCGGAGCTTCGTCGACCTCAACCGGTCGGGCGTGGCGCTGATGGAGATCGTCTCCCGGCCCGACCTGCGCTCCTCCGAGGAGGCGAAGGCCTACGTGACCAAGCTGCGCACGGTCCTGCGCTATCTCGGCACCTGCGACGGCGACATGGAGAAGGGCTCGCTCCGCGCCGACGTGAACGTCTCGGTGCGCCGCCCCGGCGAGCCGCTGGGCACGCGCTGCGAGATCAAGAACGTCAACTCGATCCGCTTCATCGGGCAGGCGATCGAGACCGAGGCGCGGCGCCAGATCGCCATCCTCGAGGACGGCGGCAAGATCGACCAGGAGACGCGCCTGTTCGATCCGACCAAGGGCGAGACGCGCTCGATGCGCTCGAAGGAAGAGGCGCACGATTACCGCTACTTCCCCGATCCCGACCTGCTGCCGCTGGAGTTCGACCAGGCCTACGTCGACGCCCTGGCCGAGGGGCTGCCCGAGCTGCCGGACGCCAAGAAGGCGCGGTTCGTCTCGGCGTTCGGTCTCTCGCCCTACGACGCCGGCGTGCTGGTCGCCGAGCGCGCCTCCGCCGACTACTACGAGGCGGTGGCCAAGGGCCGGGACGGCAAGGCCGCGGCCAACTGGGTGATCAACGAGCTGTTCGGGCGCCTCAACAAGGAGGGCCTGTCCATCGACGCGACTCCGGTCTCGGCGGACCAGCTCGGCGCGATCATCGACCTGATCGGCGAGGGCGTGATCTCCGGCAAGATCGCCAAGGACCTGTTCGAGATCGTCTGGACCGAGGGCGGCGACCCGCGCGCCGTCGTCGAGAGCCGCGGCATGAAGCAGGTGACCGACACGGGCGCCATCGAGGCGGCGGTGGACCAGATCATCGCGGCCAATCCGGACAAAGTCGCGCAGGCCAAGGAGAAGCCGACCCTGCTCGGCTGGTTCGTCGGCCAGACCATGAAGGCCACCGGCGGCAAGGCGAACCCCGCGGCGGTGAACGCGCTGCTCAAGGCGAAGCTCGGGATCGAGTGAAGGTTTCGCGGCGGACGGCCATCCCGCGCGCGACCGTGTCCTGAGGCGCCCGCATCCGCGGGCCATTCAGGAGCGCCTCAGGGCGTGCCGCGAGCCGGAGGGCTCCTCCGAGGCGCGCCGCGCGCGCAGCTCAGGATGAGGGCTTGGATCGGAGGACCGTCGCTTCGACGTCGGTGGATAGGCCGGCCTAAATCAGACCGTCTCCACCTCGGCGACGACGAAATCCCGCCGCGGCGCTGCCGGGCAGGTGGGGCATTCGGATTCCTTGAAGAGAAACCGCGGCGGAACGGCTCGAAGTGGGGCCTTTCGCGCATTCGAAGGCGTGCCATGCGTGGCCGCTTCTGCGCCCCTGGAGCCGCGTCCGTCCGGCTGTTCGTGTCGTGCCGCTAGGCCTCGGGCCGAACCTGTCCCTGAACCGTCTAGGCGGCATTCCGCTGCGGTGGAGTCATCCCTGTCTCCTCCAGCTTCCGACGACCGACAACGCTGAGAAACCCGATTGCATCAAGGTTTCGTGTCGGTTCGTGCCCGCTCTCGCTAAGCACAGGGTGAGACTGCGCCCGTCTTCCGGGTCGGTCAACAGCTATTTTCTCGGCAAAAGGTTTTTTCGAACCACTTGCTCCAACCGCCGGGTCGCAGCGCATGCGGGCTCAATGACTTGGATCGATCCTGCCGCGTTGCGAGATATTGATTGGCCCACAAGCTACTTGCCGGCGCCCATATTGTTCTCGACCAAGAAACGGATGCCGCGGTCAAAGGACTCGTCCGTGTCGCCGCGCAGGTCGACGCTGTAGGCCGTCTCGGGCGCGTCGCCCGTGAGGGGCTTCACGTAGACATTCAGGTTGAGGATCAAGTTCGACACCTTCTGCACCTCCCCGGTGATGGCGACTTCGGCGCCGAGCTTGCGGGCGAAGTCGTCCGCGCAGCCGTTGCAGCGGCGCAGGTCGGCGCTCCTGGCGACGTCGTCCCGCACCGGGTCGGTCGAGACCACGACGAACAGGCCCTTCTTCTGGAGGAGGTCGCGCAGGTCGGCGCTCACCCGCTTCAGCCGCGCGGTGTCGGCCGCGTCGCCGGGCACCGGTGACAGGTTCGAGAACTGGAAATCGAACACTGCCGCCTTCGGGGGCGCGGCCGCGGCAGGACTGGCGGCCAGCAGAAGCGTGGCGAGTGCGAGCAGTCGGTTCATCGTGGTCTCCCGCGCCGTTACGTGTTCGGGAAACCGGGCGACCGCCCGCCGGGTCGCGTCCGCGCGGCGATTCAGCGCCGGTCTGCCTCCCGGGCGGGACCCGCCGCCGGCGTGGTCCGACCGGAGACGCGGTCGCGCAGGTCCATGAACCAGCTCGGCGCCGGGCCGCGGCCGCCGTTGACGAACACCGTCGCGGTCATGCCGGCGATGAGCGGGACGCCGGCCGGGACGTGGTCGATGCGGATGCGGACGGGCACCCGCTGGGCGAGGCGGACCCAGGTGTAGACCGGGTTGACGTCGGGCAGCCCCTGCGTGCTGGCGGCGGCGTTCGCCGTGGAGATGCCGAGCGTGATGCTGTGGACCGTGCCGGTCAGGTGCGGATCGAAGCCCATCAGCTTCACGTCGGCGGGATCGCCGACGTGGATGTTGGGCATCTTGGTCTCCTCGAAATAGCCGTCGATCCAGAAGGAATCGGTGTCGACCACGTTGATGTTCGCGGTGCCGGTCCGGGCGTAGTCGCCGATCCGCATCAGCAGGTTGGTCACCCGGCCGTTGACAGTCGACTTCACCTGGGTGCGCCCCAGATTCACCTTGGCCTGCCGCAGCTGCGCCTGCGCGCTCTCCAGCGACGCCTCGGCGATCTTCGCGGCGCCGGCGAATCGCTGCTTCTCTTCGATCGAGGTCGACACGGTCGAGAGCGCCTGGCGGCGGGCCGACTCGGCGTTCTTCACCTGCAGGTCGGCCTCCCGGTTCTTCACCTCGGCGTCCGCCGAGGTGACCGCGACCTCGAAGTCGACCGGGTCGATCACGTAGAGGACGTCGCCCTTGCGGACATTCTGGTTGTCCTGGACCCGGACCTCGACGATCTGCCCCGCGACCTGCGGGGCGATGTTGGCGACCTGGACGCGGACCGTGCCGTCGCGCGTCCAGGGCGCGGCTACGTAGAACTCCCACACGAAGGCCGCCGCCAGGATCGCGACGAGCAGGATCACGCCGGTGGCCGCGAGGCGGAACACCCGGGCGGCGCGGCCCCGGCGCGGCACCGCGGGCAGCGGGTCGCTCCGCCCGGGCGCGCTGTCGCGGGAGGCGGACTTCGGATCGTCCTCGTCGGCGGTCGTGTCGGGCATCAGATGAACGCGATCAGGAGGGCGAGGACACAGACGTAGAGGCCGGCCTCGGCGAGCGGGGCGTTGGCGACGTAGCGGCTGAAGCGGATGCGGGCGAAGACGAGGCGCAGGACGATCAGGATCACGAACGCGGCCAACGCGTAAGCGACGAAGGCCGTGACCAGCACCCCGCCGACATGGATGTCCTCGTGCATAATCACCCCGGAAGAAGCGGCCGTCAGAATAGCGCGATGTCGAGGCGATGCAGGAATCGCCGGTGGCGGGCGATGGTTCGCGACGCGGTGACGAGGTCGCTGGCGGCGCGGGCCGCGGTGAGCCGCACCGCCCGGTCCTGGCTGGAGGCAGCGTGGATCAGGTCGCGCGCCGCCGTCTCCAGCCCGCGATCGTCGCCCGCCGCGAGGGCGTCCCGGGCCCGCGGGATCGCGCCGCGCAGGGCCGCGACCGACCAGAGGCGGCGCAATTCGGCGTGGGCGCGGGCGGCGGCGGCCTCCAGGCGGGCGAGGGCGAAAGCGTGGTGCAGGTTCGCCCGCCGCACCGCGCCGCTGCCGGAGCTGTAGCCGGCGAACTGGAACAGCCGGTCGGCGTTCAGGCTCGTGCGGGTGGTGGCGTCGCCGCCCTGGCCGACGAGAGCGTCGGCGAGCGCCCGCCGCGCCGAATCGAGGGCGAAGACCCGCTGCTGGGCCGGCGTGATCGGCAGGATGAGGCGGACGACGATCGACAGGATCACGGCCGCCACGACCACGAGGAACGCGTTCAGCAGGAAGCTCAGGGCGTCGTAGGTCTGCGGGTTCGAGGGCCCCAGCAGCACGGGGAAGAACACGATCAGGATGAAGCCGATCCCGAAGGTCTTCGGGTTCAGCGACAGGAAGCAGCCCAGGAAGATCACCGGCGCCATCACGATCGCCAGCATCGGGAAGCCTTGGACGCCGTTGAGGAGCGCGAACCGGGCGATGCCCGCCAGGGTGGCCGCCAGCGTCATGCCGATGACGACGCCGTTGGCGAACTTCCTCGGATCCGGCGTGACCGACGACAGCGCCGCGGTCGCGGCGACCTGGACCAGCGCGAAGGAGGCCGGCGGCAGGCCGAGCGCCACGAAGGTGGCGGCGGTCACCGCGAAGCTCAGGGCGACCCGCAGGGCGCCGCGGAGGGCGACCGGGAAGTCGCGGTGGGTCGGCAGCTTGGCGTCCCGCAGGGGCCGGTGGCCGTCCGCGACGGCGCGGATGCCGTCCTGCGCGAAGGTCGCGGCGCAGACGAAGTCGAGGGCGCGCTGGAGGACCACGACCTCGTCGAGGGGACGGGTCCCGTCGCGGATGGCCGCGTCGACCAGGTCGCGCAGGCGCTCGTCGTCGCGGTCGAGGGCGTCGGGATCGGGCGCGTCGGCCACCCGCCGGCAGATCGCCATCGCCTCCGCGACGGCCGGGCCCGGCTCGCGCAGGGACGCGGCCGCGGCCCCGAGGCCGCGGATCGACGCCGCCATCACGTAGAGCGCGGCGATGCAGCTGCGCGCGCCGGCGGCGCGGTACCGGCCGTCGTCCAGCTCGCCCGCGATGGCGCTGGCATCGGCCCGCATCGGCGCGATGGTGCGGATCAGCGCGGCGGTGCGCGGGGCGCCGAGATCCCCCGCTGCCAGCGTCTCGCGGGCGTAGCCGCGCGTCTCGTCCCAGGCCGCGCGCAGCTGCGGCAGCAGCGCCCGCCACGTGCTCGGCGAGGCGAGCGCGTCGTTGATGAAGGTGATCACGACGATGCCGAGTACGATCGCGGCGACGCGGGACACGGCGGCGTCGAAGGTGCCCTGCGGCTCGTCGATCTGGCCCAGCGCGATGATCGCCACCGTGTAGCCGGACAGCATCGCGCCGTAGGCCCGCGTGTCCTGCAGAAACTGGGCGACGAAGACGCAGAGGCCGAGCCAGACGGTGAAGCTGAGGAGCAGCAGCACCCGGTCCTGGCCGAACAGTGCCATGAAGACGAGCGCCACCACGGCACCGATGAGCGTGCCGAGGAGGCGGTAGACCGCCTTCGAGATCGCCTGCCCGCGCTTGGGCTGGGCGAGGATCGCCACGCAGGTGGCGGCGGACGAGGCGCTGTCGAGCTGGAGCCAGAAGGCGGCGGCCAGCGCCAGCATCATGGCGATCCAGATCCGCAGCGCGAACGCCCAGGCGGCCGGCTTCGGCACCCAGGCATCGAGGAAAGTCAGGACGCGGTCGGCGAACGGTTCGGTGCGGCGGTCCGCGGCGGGGGCGGCGGGGGCCTCAGCCATGCCGGACCCGGCGCGGCGCGCTGTTCACCGTCCGTCCGGACGGAGAAGGGTCCGTCATCGCCTCGTGCCTCCCGCCAACCCGCCGCGGATGTCTGAACAAACGGAACGCCCCGCGGTTCGACCCGCTCAGGCCTTGTCGCCGCCTTTCAGGCGCTTGTTGCACTTGCTCCAGTACTGCGGCCATTTCGGCCCCTGCGCGGCCTTCTGCGCGTCGCTGAGGGCGCGCCACTCGGCGCCGCAGGTCTTCTGGCGCTCGCGGGTGGCGGACTGACCCGGGCTCGGCGTCCGGGCGGGCGGCGCCTCGGCGGCGGGCGGCGCCTTCGCGGGGGTCTCCCGGGCAGGCGATTCCTTGGCGGGCGGGTCCTTGGCGAGAGCCGGGCAGGCGGCGAGCAGCGGCACGGACAGGATCGCGATCCTAACGAGACGATCGATCATCGGATGTTCCCCCTCGGGCATCGTTCCGACGCCCGAGCCGCAATCTCGCCGCTCGCTTACGGCGCCGGCAAGCCCGCCCGGACGGCCGACGACAGCTCCGGCGCAGCTTCGCCGAATCGTCGGGCTCGCGGGCCGCTGCCCTTGAGCGCGGCCGGGAAATCGTCTTCACTGCCGGGGTTGTTTGGAAATGGCGGAGGACCACCGCGCCGCCGACGACCGGGTCCAGGAGCAGGCAGAGCATGGCAGCGGTGTCCGGGCGGCCGATCGACGTCCACACATGGAGTACGCCGAACGGCTGGAAGATCCCGATCATGCTGGAGGAGTGCGGGCTCCCCTACCGCATCGTTCCTGTGGACATCGCCAAGAACGAGCAGTTCGCGCCCGATTTCCTGGCGATCTCACCCAACAACAAGATCCCGGCCATCGTCGACCCGGACGGGCCCGGCGGACAGCCGATCTCGGTCTTCGAATCAGGCGCGATCCTGCAATATCTCGGTCGGAAGACCGGGCAATTCTACCCGACCGACGAGCGCGCCCGCGTGCAGGTCGACGAGTGGCTGTTCTGGCAGGTGGCGGGGTTCGGGCCGATGCTCGGGCAGACGCACCACTTCAAGATCTACGCGCCCGAGAAGGTGCCGTACGCGATCGAGCGGTTCACCGCGGAGGCCAAGCGCCTCTACGGCGTGCTGGAACGGCGCCTCGAGGGCCGCGGCTTCCTGGCCGACGACTACTCCATCGCCGACATCGCGACGTTCACCTGGGCCAAGCTCAACTTCAAGCAGGGTGTCGACATCGACACCCTGCCGAACGTGGCCCGATGGCTCGAGAGCATCCTGGCGAGGCCGGCGGTGCAGCGCGGCCTCGCGGCGATCTGACGGGCGGTCAGTTCTTGTTGGCGGCCTGCTGGTTCACGTCCGGCACGCGCGTCCAGGTCTGCGATCCGCACAGGATCTTGAGCATGCAGCCCGAGACGTTGAGTTCGGCCTCGCTCTCGCGCTCCAGGCTGACCGTGTAGATCTTGCCTTCCTCGATATTGTAGAGCTCGCCGGTGAACTTCTCGTCGTCCGGCTTCAGACCTTCGATCAGCTGAAGGCCGATCACCGGGCGGGCGCGCTTCTTCGGGTCGGGATTCTTGAGGTCGGTGCGCGGGGCGCCGTTGTCGAAGGTCGGCGTCTTGAGCCAGACGACCTTGCCGCAGACCAGCTTCTGGCCGGCGCCGCAGCGGTCGATCCGGATCTTGGCGCGGCCGTCGCCGGTGAGCCACGTGCCGGACGGATCCTTGGCGGTGTCGGCGGCGGCGGCGGAGAGGCCGGCGAGAAGCAGGCTGGCGCCGAGAGCGAGTCGCATGGTTCGTCTCCGGGATTGGGGCATCCGCGGACGCCCGGGGGGGTGGACGAAGTCGGTTGGTGCGCGACTGAGCCGCCGCAATCGGGCGATTTTTCGGCGGTGTTGCGGCAGAGCCACGGCCGCGCTTGTCCCGCCCGGTCTCGCGGCGCGGCTTGAGGCACCGGGGGGCGCCCGCTATAAGCCCGGCGCCGAAGCGAAATTCTCGCTGCCGCGGCGTGTCCGGATCGCCGGTGCGCTGCAGATCTTTTCCACAGACAGACCGGACGCACCATGGCCACCGAGCGCACCTTCTCGATCCTGAAGCCCGACGCGACGCGGCGGAACCTGACCGGCGCGGTCAACGCGGTCATCGAGGAGGCCGGTCTGCGCATCGTCGGCCAGCGCCGCATCCGCATGACCAAGGAGCAGGCCGAGAAGTTCTACGAGGTGCACAAGGAGCGCCCGTTCTTCGGTGAGCTCGTGACCTTCATGACCTCGGGCCCGGTGGTGGTTCAGGTCCTCGAGGGCGAGAACGCGGTCGCCAAGTACCGTGAGGTCATGGGCGCCACGAACCCGGCCCAGGCCGCCGAGGGCACGATCCGCAAGAAGTTCGCCGAGTCCGTCGGCGAGAACACCGTCCACGGCTCCGACAGCGCCGAGAACGCCAAGCTCGAGATCGCGCAGTTCTTCAAGGATTCCGACATCGCCGCCTGAGGCGATGGGCGGTGGCGGGTTGGGCACACCGACCCGCCATTCGCGCGCCCCATACCCGGCGGCGCCGGGAATGCCGCCCTGTGTGACCGGGTCGTCCTTGACGGGACAGAGCCCGGGAGCGTCCAACGGCCGAGCTTAGCCAACCTCAGCCCCCGGACGACCCCGACCATGACGATGCGCCGCCTGCCCCTGCTGATCGCGACCGGCCTGGTCGCCCTCGGCGCGACCGCCGCCCTCGCGGGCGGCTCCTCGGCCCCGTTCCAGCAGTACGAGCCGGACCCGGCCCTCAAGACCGCCAGCAAGACCAATCTCGAAGGCCGCGTGCGCCACGCCTGCACCGTCGTCCAGGCCCGCATGACCAGCGCCCCCGAGGCCTCCCTGGAGCGCCCCTGCGGCTGCTACGCCCGTCAGACCCTGCGCAGCCTCGACGCCTCCGAGATCGAGGCCTACCGGACGACCGGCTACTTCAACGACACGGCCCGCGCCAAGGCGCTCTCGGCCCTGGACAGCTGCAAGCTGCAGCGCCCGGTCTGAGCGCTCAAAGTCTCGAGAGCTCCCTGGTCTGCGCTTCGTCCCCGCGAGCGGCGCGACCCAGGGAGCGTGACATAGGTGAGCGTGGCGCGGCTCGTTGGCATCGCGCCGCTCGCAGGAACGGAAACGCCCGTGCTGCCGCCTGCTAGAGGCTGAACAGCGCACCGTCCGGCGCCGCGTCGGCGATCACCACGCGATCGCCCTCCAGGCGGGCGCGGCCGCCCGCCACGAGGGCGAGCACCGCCGGGTAGAGTCGGCGCTCCTGCACGATCACCCGGTCGGCGAGGCTGTCGGGATCGTCGTCCTGGCGGACCGGGACCGCGGCCTGGGCGACGATCGGGCCGGCATCGAGTTCCGGCACCACGAAGTGGACCGTGCAGCCGTGCAGGCGCACGCCCGCGTCCAGCGCCTGCCGGTGGGTGTGGGTGCCCTTGAACAGCGGCAGGAGCGACGGGTGGATGTTGAGCATCCGGCCGGCCCAGGACGCCACGAACTTCTTCGTCAGGATCCGCATGAAGCCTGCCAGGCAGACGAGGTCGATCTCGGCCGCCCGCAGCGCCGCGTCGAGGGCGGCGTCGAAGCCGGCCCGGTCGGTGAAGGCCCGGTGATCGATCGCCTGCGTCGGGATGCCCGCCTCGGCCGCCCGGGCGAGGCCGGCGGCCTCCGGGCGGTTCGACAGGACCAGCACGATCTCGGCCGGGAAGGCGGGATCCTTCGCCGCCTCCAGCAGCGCGACCATGTTGGAGCCGCGCCCCGAGATCAGAACGGCGACGCGGGTCTTGCGGGCGGCAGCCATCAGAGGGCGAGGCGGCCGGTGAAGGTCACCGGCTCAGGGCCGCGCTCCGTGATCCGCCCGAGGCGGACCGGGGTCTCGCCGGCGCGGGTCAGGGCCTCGTCGACGTCGTCGACCGCGTCGGCGGCGGCGATCACCACCATGCCGATCCCGCAGTTGAAGGTGCGCAGCATCTCGGCCTCGGCGACGCCGCCCTCGCGGGCGAGCCAGCCGAAGACCGGCGGCGGGGTCACGGCGTCCAGGTCGACGGCGATGCCGACCTCGTCCGGCAGCACCCGGGGGAGGTTGTCGGGGAAGCCGCCGCCCGTGATGTGGGCGAGCGCCCGGATCCCGTCGGTGGCGCCCAGCGCCGCGAGCAGCGGCTTCACGTAGATCCGGGTCGGCTCGAGCAGCGCCTCGCCGAGGCTGCGGCCCGGGGCGAACGGGGCCGGCGCGTCCCAGCCGAGGCCGGTCTTGGCGACGATCCGGCGGACCAGCGAGAAGCCGTTGGAATGGACCCCGGAGGAGGGCAGGCCGAGGACGACGTCCCCCGGCCGGATGCCGGGCCGCGGCAGCAGCGCGCCGCGCTCGGCGGCGCCGACCGAGAAGCCCGCGAGGTCGTAGTCGGACCCGTCGTAGAGGCCCGGCATCTCGGCGGTCTCGCCGCCGATCAGCGCGCAGCCGGCCTGCCGGCACCCCTCGGCGATGCCGCGCACGATGTCGGCGCCGACGCCCGGGATCAGCTTGCCGGTGGCGTAGTAGTCGAGAAAGAACAGCGGCTCGGCGCCCTGGACGATGATGTCGTTCACGCACATCGCCACGAGGTCGATGCCGATCGTGTCGTGGCGCCCGGTCTCGATGGCGATCTTGACCTTCGTGCCGACGCCGTCGTTGGCCGCGACCAGGATCGGGTCTCGGAAGCCCGCGGCCTTCAGGTCGAACAGGCCGCCGAAGCCGCCGATCTCGGCATCGGCGCCCGGCCGCCGGGTCGAGCGCACCAGCGGCTTGATCGTCTCGACCATGGCGTTGCCGGCATCGATATCGACGCCCGCCGCCGCGTAGGTCAGCCCCGTCTTCGGCTCGTTGCCGTCCTTGGCCGTCATGCCCGCGCCACCTCGTTCTATCCTGGCCCCGCTCTAGCGACTTCGCGCGCGGCGCGCGAGTCGGGCGGGCGGCGCCTTGATCGGCGCGCCCCGCATACCCACTCTGCCCGCTGGCGTGGTGTGCTGCGAGGGGGAGCGTCATCGTGCGCGCACGGGCTGTGATCGGGCTGGCCGCTGTCGTCGCCCTTGGGTTGATCGTCTACCTCCTCCGGGAGGTCATGCTGCCCTTCGTGGCCGGCATCACGCTGGCCTACCTCCTCGACCCCCTGGCCGACCGGCTGGAGCGGCTCGGCCTCGGACGGCTGGCGGCGAGCCTGCTGATCCTGGCGCTGTTCGTCGTCGCCCTCGTCGTGACGCTGCTGATCCTGATCCCGCTCACGGCCAACCAGGTCGTGGCGCTCGTCAACGCGCTGCCCGGGATGGTGTCGCGGCTCCAGGCGATCATCGCCGAGCGGTCCGGGACCCTGCTCGAGCGCGTCGGCGGCGCGAACGTCCTCAACGAGCTGCAATCCTCCGTGGGCACGCTCGCCACGCAGGCCGGGACTTGGCTCCTGGCCTTCCTGAAGTCGCTCTGGTCGGGCAGCCAGGCGCTGATCTCGATCGCCTCGCTGCTGGTCGTGACGCCGGTCGTCGCTTTCTACATCCTCGTCGACTGGGACCGGATGGTCGCGGCCATCGACGGCTGGGTGCCGCCCCGCCACCGGGCGACGGTGCGCGAGCTGGCGCGCCAGATCGACGGGGCGGTCACCGGCTACGTCCGCGGCCAGACGCTGGTCTGCCTGATCCTGGGCAGCTTCTACGCAATCGGCCTCTGGCTGGTCGGCCTCAACTTCGGCGTGCTGATCGGCCTGATCGCGGGGTTCCTGACCTTCATCCCGTACGTGGGCACGCTCACCGGCTTCCTGCTCTCCGTGGGCGTCGCGCTGGTCCAGTTCTGGCCCTCGGGAGACTGGCTGCATCTCGGCCTGACCGTCGGCGTGTTCCTCGTCGGCCAGTTCCTGGAGGGGAACGTCATCTCGCCGAAGCTCGTCGGCGATTCCACCGGGCTGCACCCGGTCTGGCTGATGTTCGCGCTGCTCGCCTTCGGGACGCTGTTCGGCTTCGTCGGGCTGCTGCTCGCCGTCCCGATCGCGGCCTCGATCGGCGTGCTGGTCCGCTTCGCCCTGGCCCGCTATCTGGAGAGCCGCCTCTACCACGCCGGGCAGCCGATCCTGATCGAGCACGACGGCAAGGACGCTTCGGCCTTGACCTCCGCGGGCGCGGGATGATCCTGAGCGGCACATGCGCGAGAACGCCCCACCCCGGCAGCTGGCCTTCGACCTGCCGCTCGACCCCCGCTACGGGCGCGAGGATTTCCTCGTGGGACCGGCCAACGAATCTGCCTACGCGCTGATCGAGGCGTGGCCGGACTGGCCGGACAGCGTCCTGGTCCTCACCGGGCCTTCGGGCAGCGGCAAGAGCCACCTCGCGGCCATCTGGGCGGAGCGCGCCCACGCCTGGACCCTCCCGGCCGCCGAGCTGGGCGCCGACGCGGTCCAGCACCTCGTCTCCAACGGGGCGCTGGTCGTGGAGGATATCGACCGGGCGGAGCGGCTCGACGAGGCGGCGCTGTTCCACTTGCTCAACCGGGCCCGCGAGCGAAGCTGCCCGGTCCTGCTGACCAGCGCCACGGGCATCGACGCCCTCGGTATCGTCACGCCGGATCTGCGCTCGCGGCTTCGCCTCGCCCCGCGCATCGCCATCGAGGCGCCGGACGACGCCCTTCTGCGCGCCGTCCTGGTCAAGCTGTTCGTGGACCGCCAACTGGTCGTCGATCTCGGTGTCATCGACTCCTTGGCCCTGCGGATCGACCGGTCGCTGGGCCGCGCCCGGGACGTCGTTGCCGAGCTGGACCGCGACGCCCTCGGCCGCGGTCGCCGGATCAGCCGGCCGCTGGCGCTGGCCGTCCTCCGGCGCATGGGGCTGGAGGACGAGCCCGACCCGGCCGGCTGAGCGCGGAATGCGGCGGCCGTCACGAAACTGTCGTGAAGGCCGCCGGTCTAGGGTGATACACGCTCCGCCGCCGCGAGGAGCAGAGACAGGGATCCGGGATGGAATCGACGCAGAAGCCCGTGGACCGCGAAGCCGCCGACGAGGCCGCCGAGCCCCGTCGGCGCGCGGCGGCCAACCCGGCGACGCGGCGCGCGCCCGCGGCCCGGCGCGTGCCGACCGATCCGGCCGCCACGGCGGCCGCTCCGGCGCCGGCAGCCGACGCCAACGACGAGTGGCCGGCCGCCGCGGCGCCGGCGGAGCCGGCGGTCGGCGCGGCCCGCGAGCCGGTGCTGGAAGCGGGGCGGTCCCTGCGCCACACGCCGGAGCGGTTCGTGAACCGCGAGCTGTCCTGGCTGCAGTTCAACCGGCGCGTGCTGGAGGAGGCGTCGAACCCCAACCATCCGCTCCTGGAGCGCCTCCGCTTCCTGTCGATCTCGGCCAACAACCTCGACGAGTTCTTCATGGTGCGCGTCGCCGGCCTGATCGATCAGGTCCGGGCGGGGATCACGGTGCCGTCGCAGGACGGCCTGTCGCCGTCCGAGCAGCTGGTCCGGATCGGCGCCGAGGTCTCGCGCCTCGCCGCCGACCAGCAGGCCCGCTGGCGCGAGCTGCGCGAGGAGCTGCACGCGGCCGACATCGACATCGTCGAGCCGTCCGCACTCACGGCCGAGCAGGCGGCGTGGCTGGAGGAGTACTTCCTCAACCACGTCTTCCCGGTCCTGACGCCGCTGGCGATCGATCCAGCCCACCCGTTCCCGTTTATCCCGAACCTGGGCACCACCATCGCGCTGATGCTGGTGCGGCCGAAGGACGGCCGGCTGCTGCGCGCGCTCATCCGCCTGCCCGGCGTCATCGACCGCTTCGTGCGCCTGCCGGTGAGCGGCAGCGAGACATCGGCGCGCCTGATCACCATCGAGCAGGTGATCGGGATGTTCACCGGGCGGCTCTTCCCGGGCTACCTCGTGAAGGGTAGCGGCGCGTTCCGCGTGGTCCGCGATTCCGATCTGGAGATCGAGGAGGAGGCGGAAGACCTCGTCCTGCATTTCGAGACGGCCCTGAAGCAGCGCCGCCGCGGCGTCGTGATCCGCCTCGAGGTCGAGGCGGGCATGTCGGAGGATCTGCGCAGCTTCGTCGCCGACGAGCTCGAGATCGCCGCGGACGCGATCTTCCTCGTCGAGGGCATGCTCGCCCTGAACGAGTTGTCCCAGGTCGTCGGCATCGACAGGCCCGACCTGAAGTTCAAGCCCTACAACCCCCGCTTCCCGGAGCGCATCCGCGAGAGCGGCGGCGACGTGTTCGCGGCGATCCGCCAGAAGGACTTCATCGTCCACCACCCCTACGAGTCCTTCGACTCGGTGGTGCAGTTCCTGGCCCAGGCCGCCCGCGACCCGAACGTGGTCGCGATCAAGCAGACGCTCTACCGGACCTCGTCGAACTCGCCGATCGTCGCGGCCCTCGCCGAGGCCGCCGAGCTGGGCAAGTCCGTCACCGCCCTGGTGGAGCTGAAGGCGCGGTTCGACGAGGAGGCCAATATCCGCTGGGCGCGCAACCTCGAGAAGGCGGGCGCGCAGGTCGTGTTCGGCTTCGTCGAGCTGAAGACGCACGCCAAGCTGTCGCTGGTGGTCCGGCGCGAGGGCGACAAGCTCGTCACCTACTGCCACGTCGGCACCGGCAACTACCACCCGATCACCGCGCGCATCTACACGGACCTGTCGTTCTTCACGGCGGATCCCGCGATCGCGCGGGACGTGTCGCGCATCTTCAACTTCATCACCGGCTACGCGGAGCCTGCGGAGCTGGAGCGGATGGCGGTCTCGCCGCTGACGGCGAAGAACAAGCTGCTCGAGCACATCGAGGCGGAGGTCGCCCACGCCAGGGCCGGGCGCCCGGCGGCGATCTGGATCAAGTGCAACTCCCTGGTCGACGGCCAGATCATCGACGCGCTCTACGACGCCTCGGAGGCCGGCGTTCAGATCGACTGCGTGGTCCGCGGCATCTGCTGCCTGCGCCCTGGCATCCCCGGTCTGTCGGAAACGATCCGGGTGAAGTCGATCGTCGGCCGCTTCCTGGAGCACGGGCGCATCTACGCCTTCGGCAACGGCGTCGGGCTGCCGCACCCCAAGGCCACGGTCTACATCTCGTCCGCCGACCTGATGAGCCGGAATCTCGACCGCCGCGTCGAGGCGCTCCTGCCGATCACGAATCCGACGGTGCATCAGCAGGTGCTCGACCAGATCATGCTGGCCAACCTGCTCGACAACCGTCAGAGCTGGCGGCTCCTCGCCTCGGGCGGCTGCGAACGGATCCAGCCGGCCGATGGCGAGGAGCCGTTCAATGCCCACAAGTATTTCATGACCAATCCCAGCCTCTCGGGACGCGGCAAGGCCTCGAAGAAGTCCAGCCCGCGGGCCCTGAGCCGCCGCGCGCAACGCAGCTGAGTTTCGCCGCGCGGCGTCGCTGGGCTAAACCTCCCGCACGGCGCGCCGGCAGGTGCGCCGGGCTGATGAAGGACTCGGACGTTTGGGCAGCCCTCTTGCCAACCTCACCCTCGCGCACGACGCGGAGGCGATCGACAGCGCCGCGCACCATCCGGTGGCGATCATCGATATCGGCTCGAACTCGGTCCGCCTCGTCGCGTACGACGGTCTGAGCCGGGCGCCGACGCCGCTCTACAATGAGAAGGTGCTCTGCGGCCTGGGCCGCAACGTCCTGACGACCGGCCGGCTGAACGAGGAGGCGGTGACCCGCGCACTCGCCGCCCTGGCACGGTTCCGGGTGCTGTGCCAGACGATGCGCGTCAGGCAGGTCTTCGTGCTCGCCACGGCGGCGGCGCGGGACGCTGAGAACGGTCCCGACTTTCTCCGCGCCGCCGAGGCGGCCTGCGGTCAGGAGATCCAGCTGCTCTCCGGACGGCGCGAGGCGGAGCTCTCGGCGCTCGGCGTGGTCTCGGGCTTCCACGCGCCGAACGGCGTCGTCGGCGACATGGGCGGCGGCTCCCTCGAACTCGTGGACGTCCGCGGGTCGGTGGTCGGGCAGGGAGTGACCATGCCGCTCGGCGGTCTGGCCCTCCAGGACCTGTCCGGCGGCTCGGTCAAGAAGGCCGCCAAGATCGTCCGCGAGTACATGCGCAAGGCCGCCCCGCAGCTCGAGACCCTGCGCGGGCGGACCTTCTACGCGGTCGGCGGCACGTGGCGGGCGATCGCGCGGCTCCACCAGGCGGCCCGCGGCTACCCCGTCCACGTGATGCACGGCTACGCGGCGGAGCCGACCGACGAGCTCAGCTTCCTGCAAGTCGTCGAGCAGACCGACGTGGCGCTCCTGCAGGACGTCGACGCCATCTCGGAGGCGCGGCGCCCGCTGCTCGCCTACGGGGCAGTCGTGCTGGAAGAGATCATCCGGGTCGGGCGCCCGCGCGAGGTGGCGATCTCGGCGTCGGGTGTGCGCGAGGGCCTGCTGTTCGAGCAGCTCGACCGGGACACCCGGCTGATCGATCCGCTGCTGGCCTCGGCGTCGGAGTTCAACGTCCTGCGCGCGCGCTCGCCCCGCCACGGGGAGGAGTTGATCACCTGGACCGACCGGTTCGTCGCGACCTTGGACGGTCACGAGACCGCCGACGAGCGCCGCCTGCGCCACGCGGGCTGCCTGCTGTCCGATGTCGGCTGGCGGGCGCATCCGGATTACCGCGGCGAGCAGAGCATCGCGGTGATCCAGAACGCCGCGTTCGTCGGCGTGGATCATCCGGGGCGGGCTTATCTCGCCCTGGCGGTGTCCCTGAGGCACACCGGCCTGGCGCCCGAGAAGGCGAACGCGATGCTCCGGAGCGTGGCCGGTCCGCGCCTGTTCGAGCGCGCCCGCCTGCTCGGCGCGCTGCTCCGGATCGCCTTCCCGATCTCGGCGGGCATGGACGGCGCGCTCGGACGGGCGCCGCTCACCGTCGAGGATGGCCGCTTGGTGCTGCGTCTCCCGCGGGAGTGGGAGGCTCTGAACGGGGATCGCCTGCTGAACCGCGTTCGCGGCCTCGGGCGCGTCATCGGCCTCGACGGGCGTGTCGAGATCACGGACGCCGCCGCCTGAAACGCGCCGCGCGGCCCTGCCGCCCCAAGACCAATGAACGGAGGATCCCGCGCCGCGCGCGGAGAGGGCGCCGCATGGCGGCCCGTGGCCGCCGGTTCAGGCATGGCCTCGCTCGACGGGGCACTTCACACTGCGCCCCAGAATCGGCGCGCCGCGCGATATCCCGCGCGCAGGGTTCCTCCACGAGCCAACGACGGCGTTATGACCGTCGCGAAGGTGCTCACCTTACATTCCCAAGACAATCAGGACCCGCGTTCTGATCGATAAAGGCGTGGTAACGCCAGTTTAATTCACAAACCTAATTTTTTTATCTGTATATGTAGATTTTTTCTCACTCACCCAAAATAATCGCGCTACTCGTAGATCAACTTATTTCGATGTACTGCTGAATATATTCATCTTGCAAGGTGATTGCGCGCGCGGCTCGCTCTATGATGCGAACGGCACCCCGATCAAACTCGCACGCTGGAATGTTCGCGCAATGAGATGGCTTGGCTATTTCTCACTTCGAGTCGTCATGTGCACGACGATGTTTGCCATGGCACTGATGTTGCTGGGATATGCGGGAAATGCTCTGATCGACGCGCGGCTCCAGGCGCAACAGGCCCAGGCGGCGGTCACGTTGACGCGCGCGAGCCGCCAACTCCTCAAGACGATCCTCCCAACGCGCCTCGAGCGGGGGGCAGCCCTCGCCTTGGGCGGGGATGCATCCGCTGACCCGGACAGCCTGAAAGCCTACGCGACTTACCGGGAGGCGATGATCGCGGGCTTCAAGAGCTTCCAGGACCTGTTGCAGAACCAGAGTGTGCCCGCTGTGACGGCGACGGTGGCGAGGCTGAACGCGGCGCAGGACGCCGTGAACCTGCTCCGCCCCCGCATCGCTGACGCTCTGCGGGTCGCGAAGCCGGAGCGGGACCCGGCGCTGCTGCCCGCCGTGCTGGCGGCCTTCCAGGAACTCCTCGACGCGCTGACGGCGACCACGGATGCCGTGGATTCGGCGATCCCGCGCTCCGACGCGATGCTGCAGCGCTACCTTGTCCTCAAGCGGTCAGCCTGGGCGACCCGCGTCGCGATCGGCAACGTCGCCCTGCGCGTGCAGACGTCACTGGCCGCCGGAACGTCGTGGTCGCTGCCCGAGACCGTGGCCGCGGCCGAGGAGCGGGCGCGGCTCCAGTCGGCCTGGTCGAGCACCAGCGAGGCCGCGGCGCATCTCTCGGACGCCGCGCGCGCGGCGTTCGAGCGAGCCAAGCGCGGCAATTTCGAGGGCGAGGCGGCGGAGGCGGGGAGGGCGGTCTTCGACGCTCTGAGCGAGCGGCGGGCGTCCCCCTACACGTTCCAGGACATCCGCAAACGGAACACCGCCGAGCAGATGACGATCGTCAATCTCGCCGATACCGCCCTCGACGAGATGGTCGGGCGGGCCGAAACCCTCGCCGCGGCGGCGAACCGCGTTCTCCTGCACAACGCCGCGGCGCTGCTCGCCGCCCTGCTGCTCGTCGGCCTCGGCCTCGTCGCGCTGTTCGGGGGCGTGTTGCGGCCGATCCGGACCATCGCCACGGCGATGCGCGCGCTGACCGGGGGCGAAACCGCCGTCGTCCTCCCGGTACACGCCTACCGGAACGAGTTCGCGCCGATCATGGTGGCCGTGCAGGCGTTCCGGGACAACCTGATCCGCACGCGCGAGCTCGAGGTCGAGGCCGAGCGGGCGCGGCTGGACGCCGACGACCAGCGGCGGGACAGCCTGCGCCAGATGGCGCAACGGTTCGAGCAGGCGGTCGGAGGCATGATCGGCCGGGTTGCGGCATCGGCCAGCGCCTTGCAGGTCACGGCGCAGACGATGACGGTGACGGCCACCCAGACGGCCGGGCAGTCGACGACGGTCGCGGCCGCCGCCGAGCGGGCCTCCGGCAACGTCGACACCGTGGCGGCGGCCGCCGAGGAGCTCGGCACCTCCGTGCAGGAGATCGGGCGGCAGGCCGACGGCTCGGCGGACATCGCACGGCAGGCCGCGGCCGAGGCCGACCGAACCGCCGCGCGCGTGCAGGACCTGAGCAGCGCCGTGAACAAGATCGGCGCCGTCGTGGGGCTAATCTCATCGATCGCCGAGCAGACCAACCTGCTGGCGCTCAACGCCACCATCGAGGCAGCGCGCGCGGGCGCCGCCGGCCGCGGCTTCGCGGTCGTGGCTTCCGAGGTTAAGGCGCTGGCCGAGCAGACCGCCAAGGCCACCGACGAGATCTCCGGGCAGATCGCGCAGGTGCAGGCCTCCACCGATCAGGCGGTCGAGGCCATCGCGGCGATCACCGCGCGGATCCGCGAGATCAACGGCGTCGCGGCCTCGATCGCGGCGGCCGTCGAGGAACAGGGTGCGGCGACGCAGGAGATCGTCCGCAACGTCGGGCAGGCGGCTGTCGGCACCGGTGAGGTTACCAGCACCATCACCGGCGTCGCGCAGGCGGCCGAGAGCACCGGCCTGGCCGCCAGCCAGGTCCTCGACGCGGCCTCCGCCCTGTCGGACCAGTCTGGCCACCTGACCGCGGAGGTCGGACGGTTTCTGGCCAGCGTCCGTGTCTCCTACGCGGTCTCCGCCGCGCAGGTCGCGCTGGTGCGTGGCAGTTTCGAGACGGTGCAGGCGCTGGGCGATGCCGTGGCGGATCTGTTCTACGGACGCCTGTTCGACATCGCGCCACAGATCCGCGCGCTCTTCCCCGACGACTTGGCCGCGCAGAAGCGGAAACTCGTCGCTATGCTGGCGCTGGCGGTGTCCAACCTCGACAAGCCGGAGGCCCTGGTCGCGACCGTGCGCGATCTCGGGGACCGGCACGTCGGCTACGGCGCGCTGCAGGCGCATTACGAGCCGGTCGGCGCCGCTCTGGTCTGGACCCTGGAACAGGGGCTCGGCCCGGACTTCACGCCGGAGATCCGGGAGGCCTGGGTCGAGACCTACCGGGTCATCGCCGGTCTCATGACGATGGCCGGAACCGCGAAGGCCGCGTGATCCGGTTCGACGTCAGGTGACGCGATCGGAGAAGATCGCCTTCTTGACCACGGCGTGGACGCCCCAGTTGCCGTCCACGACCTGTGTGATCCCGAAATCGACCGCCACCGACATCAGCGAGATGGCCTCGTCCTCGGTGAGGCCCTTCGCGTGCATCAGGAACTGGCGCATCTTGCGGAAGGCGTCGCGCATGGCGAGGTCGATGGAGGACTTCTGGAAGATCGCGCTCTGGGCGTCCGGACCGAGGTCGCGCAGGTAGTTCGGGTAGCTGAAGCCGGACAGCACCCAGTCGTCCCGAGTCTCGATCATCGGGAAGTCGAGGGCCTCCAGCGGCGTGCCGGGCAGGTCCGCCTTCTTGTGCAGGATGAACTGGAAGGTCCCGGTGAGCGAGCACTCGATCGCGGTGCCGCACAATTCGGAATCGCCCTGGCTGGCATGGGGATCGCCCACCGAGAACAGGGCGCCCGGCACCGCCACCGGGTAGTAGAGGGTCGCGCCCTTGCCGATCCGCCAGTTGTCGATGTTGCCGCCGGTGTAGCTCGGCGGGATCGTGTTCACCCGGTCGGCCTCGGCGGGCGCGACGCCCATCGTGCCGAAATGCGGCCGGATCGGCACCCGGATGCCCTTGAGAACCTCGAAGGTCTTCTGCGTCCTGGAGTGATCGACCGGCAGACCGGGATAGTCGATGGTCGGGTGGGAGACGCCGAACGGGTCGGTCACGCCCGGCCAGCGGAAGCTGTAGACCGCCCGGGCCCAGTCGCGCTCGCCGGTGGCGTCGACCTCGTAGATGGTCACGACCTCCCGGGGCTTATCGCCGGTGATCAGGTCGTTGTAGTGGTAGCCCCACCACGCCGCCGCGTTGCTGCCGAAGGCGAGTCCCTTGTACTTGGGATTGGCGCAGGGGCGGGGGGCGACGTCGAGGATGCGCACCTCCAGGACATCGCCGGGCTCGGCGCCGCGGATCGCCACCGGGCCGGTGCAGATGTGCACGCCAAGGCCGCCGCCGGGGCCGATCTTGGCGTCCATGGCGCCGGCCCCGCGGGGCGAGACACCCATCTTGTCCTTGGTCCAGAGATAGACGCTCTCGGCGCCCGGATCGCCCTGGATCATCCGCTCGGCGTCGTCGCTCGCCTGGTGTGTGAGCGTCTCGATCGTGACGAAATCGCCCGAGCCGATCTCCACCTGGGGCTTGAGGCTGCGGCTGAAGAAGCCCCAGTGCACCGTCTCGGCGTTCGCCGGCAGGTGATAATGCGCCGTGGCGGCGATCTTGGCGCCGCTCGCCTGGGCCAGAGCCGGGCTCACTAGCGACGGGCCGCCGGCCGCGAAGGCCGCGGCGGCGGCCCCGGTCGCCGCGAAGCCGCTCTTCAGGAAGGCGCGCCGCTCCGGCTCGAGATCCCGCCGAAATCTTCGGCGGTGCTCCTCGAAGGCGTGGCAGGTTGGATCGTCGCCCGCGCACATCGCGTCGTCTCCCGGTGGTTTCGTGGTCCCGGGGCGGGCAAGCAAATCGACGGCCACGCTGGCGGCCGCCGACGGGCGCTCCTCATTCCGAGAGCATGCCGACGCCGCGCTCCTCGACCGTCGCCGCGGCCTCGTCCGCCTGGGCCTCGACCACGGCCGCGGCCGTGACGTTGACGATGCCGCGCGCCGTCACCGACGGCGTCAGGATGTGGGCGGGCTTGGCCGGGCCGATCAGCAGCGGGCCGACCGGCAGGGCGTCCGCCAGCACCTTCGCGAACTGGAAGGCGATGTTGGCCGCGTCGAGATTCGGGAAGATCAGGACGTTGGCCGCACCCTTGAGCCGCGAGCCCGGCAGCACGCGCTCGCGCACCATCTCGTTGAGGGCCGAATCGGCCTGCATCTCGCCGTCGACCTGAAGCTGGGGATCCCGCGCGTGCAGCAGCGCGAGGGCGTCGCGCATCTTCATCGCGGAGGGCGAATCCGACTGGCCGAAATCCGAGTGGCTGAGCAGCGCGATCTTCGGCGTCATCCCGAAACGGCTGACGTGGCTGGCGCAGGCCTGCGCCACGTCGGCGATCTCCTCGGCGGTGGGGTTCTGGCGGACATGGGTGTCGGCCAGGAAGTAGGCGCCGTTATGCGTCACGACGAGACTCATCGCGGCGCACTGCTCCACGCCCGGCGCGAGCCCGATCACGTCGCGGATGATGCGCAGACGCGTCTCGAACCGGCCTTCCAGGCCGCAGATCAGCGCGTCGGCCTCGCCGCGGCGGACCGCGATGGCGCCGATCACCGTGCTGTTGGTGCGCACCAGGGTGCGCGCCGCGTCCGGCGTGATGCCCCGACGACCCGCCACCTCCAGATAGGTCTGCACGTAGGCGCGGTAGCGGGGATCGTCCTCGGGATCGATCAGCTCGAAGTCGCGGCCGTGCTCGATCGACAGGCCGAAGCGCTTCAGCCGGGTCTCCACGACCCGCGGCCGGCCGACCAGGATCGGAAAGGCGACCTTGTCCTCGACGATCGCCTGGACGGCGCGGAGCACGCGCTCGTCCTCGCCCTCGGCGTAGATGACGCGCTTGGGCTCGGCCTTCGCCTTCGAGAACAGCGGCTTCATGATCAGGCCGGACCGGTGCACGAACCGGTCGAGGCTCTCGACATAGGCGTCGAGATCCGGGAGCGGCCGGCCGGCGACGCCCGAGTCCATGGCGGCCTTGGCCACCGCGGGGGCGATGCGCAGGATCAGGCGCGGGTCGAACGGGCTCGGGATCAGGGATCTCGGCCCGAACGGCCGGGCCTCGCCGCCGTAGGCGCGGGCGACCACGTCGGAGGTCGTCTCGTGGGCGAGGCCCGCGATCGCCTTCACGGCGGCCTTCTTCATCTCCTCGTTGATCTTGTGGGCGCCGACGTCGAGCGCGCCGCGGAAGATGTACGGGAAGCACAGGACGTTGTTGACCTGGTTCGGGAAGTCCGACCGGCCGGTGCAGATCATCGCGTCCGGCCGCTCCTTCTCGGCCAGATCCGGCATGATCTCCGGATAAGGGTTCGCGAGCGCCATGATCAGCGGCTTCTCGGCCATCTCCTTCAGGTACTCGGGCTTGAGCACGCCGCCGGCCGAGAGGCCGATGAACACGTCCGCCCCCGGGATCACCTCGGCGAGCGTCCGCTTGTCGGTCTCCTGCGCGTAGACGTCCTTCCACCGGTCCATCAGCTCCGGGCGGCCCTTGTAGACCACGCCCTTGATGTCGGTGACCGTGATGTTCTCGCGGGTCGCCCCGAGCGACACGAGCAGGTTGAGGCAGGCGAGCGCCGCCGCGCCGGCGCCGGACGTGACGATCCGGACGTCGGACAGGTTCTTGCCGGCGAGTTCCAGGCCGTTGAGGACGGCGGCGGCCACGATGATCGCGGTGCCGTGCTGGTCGTCGTGGAAGACCGGGATGTTCATCCGGGCCCGGCACTGCTCCTCGACCTCGAAGCACTCGGGGGCCTTGATGTCCTCCAGGTTGATGCCGCCGAAGGTCGGCTCGAGGGCGCAGACCACGTCGACGAGCTTGGACACGTCCTTCTGGTCGACCTCGATGTCGAAGACGTCGATGCCGGCGAATTTCTTGAAGAGGACGGCCTTGCCCTCCATCACGGGCTTGGAGGCGAGCGGGCCGATATCGCCGAGGCCCAGCACGGCCGTGCCGTTGGAGAGCACCGCCACGAGGTTCTGGCGGATGGTGAGTTCGGCGGCCTGCTGCGGGTCGTCGTGGATCGCCATGCAGGCGGCGGCGACGCCGGGCGAGTAGGCGAGCGCGAGGTCGCGCTGGTTGCCGAGCGGCTTGGTCGCCTGGATCTCCAGCTTCCCGGGCTTGGGCAGGCGGTGGTAGACGAGCGCCCCGGCCTTGAGGTCCTCGGACATGTTATCGGCCATCGCCCACGCTCCCGCTCACCTTCTTCACCGAGGACGACACGGTCGCGCATCGCGCGGGCCCGCGTCATGACCGGTCTGTTGCACCGGCTGCGCAGGGGGCGCAACCCGCACAACGAGACCCGGATCCACCTCGCCAAGCTGGCAAGGACCCACGGCTTCTCCATAGGCGCTTATTCGTACGGGCGTCCAAAAGTCCGCTTCCCGGAGAGCGGGCGGTGCCTGACGATCGGCCGCTATTGTTCCATCGCCGACAAGGTCGAGATCCTGCTCGGCGGCGATCACCGCCTCGACTGGGCGTCGACCTACCCGTTCGCGGCGATGCGCGGGCTGTTCCCTGACGCCGACGCGCCGGAGGATTACCACGCCTCCCGCGGCGACGTGGTGATCGGCAACGATGTCTGGCTCGGATCCGGCTGCATGATCCTGTCAGGCGTGACGGTCGGCCACGGCGCCGTGGTGGCGGCCCGCGCCGTGGTGACCCGCGACGTGCCGGCCTACGCCGTTGTTGCGGGCAACCCGGCCCGGGTGGTGCGCCGCCGCTTCGACGCGGCGACCGTCGAGGCGCTCGTGGCGTCGGCGTGGTGGGACCTGCCGCACGATGCGGTGACGCGGCTCGTGCCGCTGCTCCAGAGCGGGCGGATCGCCGACCTGCTCGCGGCGTTGCGCGCGGGCGCGGTTTCCCGTACCGGCGGGGCCCATCACGAAGACCATCCGAGATCCGGACGATGACCGACACCCCCCCCGACCGCCTGGCCTCCAACCCGAACAGCCCGTTCTACGACGAGAAGGTGCTGGAGCGCGGGGTCGGCGTCCGGTTCAAGGGCGTCGAGAAGACCAATGTCGAGGAGTACTGCGTGAGCGAGGGCTGGGTCCGGCTCTCGGCCGGCAAGACCCTTGACCGGGCCGGCAACCCGATGACGGTGAAGCTGAAGGGCACCGTGGAGCCCTACTTCCGCGACCCCGCCGCGGACGCCTGATCCGCCACCCGCGCCAGCGCGGCCTCGAAGTTCCGGACGGCCTCGCGAACGAGCTTCTCGACCTGATCCGACGCGCGCGGCCCGTCGATGACGAGGCTCGCGAGGATGTCGGAGCGGCGGGCGCGCTGCTTGGCGGTGCGCGCGTGGTTCGAGACGCGCAGGTGCCAGGCGCAGTCCGGTCGCCGCAGGTACAGGCTGTCGCCGCGCTCGTTCCGGGCGACGACCGCGAAGCCGTGCGCTTCCAGCAGCCGCGCCGCCAGACCCAGCGCCTTGATCGGCGGAAGCGGACGGTCGGCGGTCACGGCCCTGCCGGCTCGATCGTGCCGAGGCGGCGTCGCCCGAGCGCCCGCGCCTTGAGCGACAGGGCCGGCCGCTCGACCCCGTACCAGGATAGGGCCGCGACCAGCAGCGTGAGGGCGAGTGCCGGCGCCAGGAGCGCGGGCCCGGAGGCGGCCGGCCACAGCGCGTGCAGGCTCTGCTGGATCGGCCAGCCGTAGAGGTAGATCCCGTAGGAGAGGTCAGACGACGGGTCGAACAAACCGCGCGCGAGGGGGCCGAGGGCGAGCCAGACCACGCCGTAGGCCTCGGCGAGGAACAGCAGGGCCGGGTAGGCCGGAGTCCGCGCGAGAACGAAGGCGCCGAAGACCAGACAGGCAAGGGCCGCGGCCGAGACCCGCAGGCGGTCGCGCCACAGGTAGAGGCACGCGCCGGCCGCGAAGATCAGCGGCAGACGCAGCGCCGTCTCGGTGCCCTTGGGCAGGTCGGGGCCGCGGAGGCCGCAGGCGATCACCAGGGCGAGTGCCAGCCCGGCCACGATCAGGGGAGCCGACCACCGGCGCCGGAGCAGGCCGCACAGGGCAGCGACGAGGACGCCGAGGTAGCACAGCACCTCGTATTTCAGCGTCCAGACCGTGCCGAGGGGCGCCCGGTAGGGGTTGGATTCGAAGACGCCGGGGAGGGCGGCGTTGCTCTTGAAGGTCGTCAGCGTCCCGCGGATGAACGACCACAGGGCGGGATCGCGCCAGTAATCGGTGACGGGCAGGCGGGTCAGGGCCGCGCCGAGCCCGAGCGCGACGACAAGTGTCGCGGCCACGAGCCCTGGCAGGATCCGCAGAGTGCGGGCAAGGGCGTAGTCCCGGAGGCCGCGGCGATCGCAGCTCATCGTGACCAGGAAGCCCGACACGGCGAAGAAGCCGTTCACCGCGTGCTCACCGAGCGTGTAGCCGGTGAGCCGGGCGAGGGGCTCGTCGCCGGACGCGCCGGTCGCGACGCTGAACGCGTGGGACACGACGACCGCCAGAGCCAGCATCAGCCGCAGGCCGGTGAAGCCGTTGCGGCCGCGCTCCAGCGCGGTCGCGATCGTCGGCGCGCTCATCCGGTCAGACCCTCGCGGGCCAGCGCGGTCCGGCCCCGCAGGAAGGCGAGGGCGCCCGCGGCCGATCCGCCGTAGCGCTCGAGGCCCGCCCGCCGCAGGACCAGCCCCGACAGCAGCGTCTTCGGCACGTTGGCCGCCAGTGCGGCGAGGCTCGGGTCCGGGAGGCCGTACTTCCGGCTGACATAGGCGCGCGACCACGCCTGATGCCAGCGCGCGCGAAACACCCGTCCCGACTCGGGCGCCGACGACCGGCCGCGACCGTGCAGCGCTTCCGCGCGGTGGACATGGATCAGGGCGCGGCCGCGATCGGCGACGCGCCGGCACAGGTCGTCGTCCTCGTAGAACAGGAAGATGTTCTCGTCGAACCCGCCGAGGTCGAGGAACAGGGCGCGCGGCATCATCAGGCAGGCCCCGGACAGGAACGGCGCGCAGGCATCGCCCTGCGGCAGCGCGAGCCGTCCGGTCGGGTTCGTGAGATAAGGCGCCAGCAGCGAGCGCGCCTGGAAGAAGAAGCGCCCGTCGGGCTCGACGAGGCGCGGGGCCAGCAGGCCCGCGTCCGGCCAGGAGCGGGCCGCGTCCAGCAGGGCGTCCACGGCACCCGGCCGCAGCACGACGTCGGGGTTGACGATGAGGACGCGCTCCGCCGTCTCGGCCGCGCGGACGCCCCGGTTGTTGGCGCGGCCGTAGCCCTCGTTGCGGGCGTTGCGGATCACCTGGGCGCCCGCGGCCTCCGCGACGGCCGCGGAGGCGTCCCGACTGGCATTGTCGACCACGATCGCAGGGACGTGCTGCCCGGCCAGCGCCGCGAGGCAGCCGGGCAGCACGTCGGCGCTGTCATGCGCGACGACGATCGCGACGAGACTCGGCACCGGGCGGCGGATCGCGCCGCCTCAGGCCTTCTTCTCGGGCAGGTTGAGGCGGATGTGCAGCTCGCGCAGCTGCTTGGGGGTCGCCTCGGAGGGCGCACCCATCATCAGGTCCTCGGCGCGCTGGTTCATCGGGAACAGCACCACCTCGCGGATGTTCGGCTCGTTGCACAGGAGCATGACGATGCGGTCCACGCCCGGCGCGATGCCGCCGTGCGGCGGGGCGCCCATGCGCAGGGCGTTCAGCATGCCGCCGAACTTCTGCTCCAGCACCTCGTGGCCGTAGCCCGCGATCGCGAAGGCCTTCTCCATCACGTCCGGACGGTGGTTGCGGATCGCGCCCGAGGACAGCTCCACGCCGTTGCAGACGATGTCGTACTGGAACGCCTTGATGTCCAGGATCCGCTTGGTGTTCGCGCCGCTCTCGTCCTCGCCGGCGAGGGCGTCGAGGTCGAGCGCCAGGAACTCCTCGCGGTCGATGTTCGGCATCGAGAACGGGTTGTGGGAGAAGTCGATCCGCTTCTCCTCCTCGCTCCACTCGTACATCGGGAAGTCGGTGATCCAGCAGAACGCGTACTGGTCCTTGTCGCAGAGACCCAGCTCGTCGCCGACGCGGACGCGGGCCTTGCCGGCGAGCCCGGCCGCCTTGGCCTCGGGACCGGCGGAGAAGAACACCGCGTCGCCGGCCCTCGCGCCGGCCCGCTCGGCGATCAGCGCCTGGACCTCGGCGGGGATGAACTTGGCGATCGGCCCCTTGCCGGAGAGCTGGCCGTTCTCCTCCTCGAACACGACGTAGCCGAGGCCGGGCGCGCCCTCGGAGCGGGCCCAGTCGTTGAGCTTGTCGAAGAACGAGCGCGGCTGGCTCGCCGCGCCGGTCGCCGGGATCGCCCGGACCACGCCGCCGGAGGCGATCACGCCCTTGAACGCCTTGAAGGCCACGTCCTCGCGGGCGAACAGGTCGGAGACGTCGGCGATGATCAGCGGGTTGCGCAGGTCCGGCTTGTCGACGCCGTACTTGAGCATCGAGTCCGCGTAGGTGATCCGCGGGAATTCCTTGGTGACGCGCTTGCCCTCGGCGAACTCCTCGAACACGCCGCGCAGCACCGGCTCCACTGCCTGGAACACGTCCTCCTGGGTGACGAAGCTCATCTCGATGTCGAGCTGGTAGAACTCGCCCGGCGAGCGGTCGGCGCGGGCGTCCTCGTCGCGGAAGCAGGGCGCGATCTGGAAGTAGCGGTCGAAGCCCGCGATCATCGTCAGCTGCTTGAACTGCTGCGGCGCCTGCGGGAGGGCGTAGAACTTGCCGGGGTGGACCCGCGACGGCACGAGGTAGTCGCGCGCGCCCTCGGGGCTGGACGCGGTCAGGATCGGGGTCTGGAACTCGAAGAAGCCGCCCTCGCGCATCCGGCGGCGGAGCGAGTCGATGATCGCGCCGCGCTTCATGATGTTGGCGTGGAGCTTCTCCCGGCGCAGGTCGAGGAAGCGGTACCGGAGCCGCGTCTCCTCCGGGTACTCGAGGTCGCCGAAGACCGGCAGCGGCAGCTCGCCCGCCGGGCCCAGCACCTCGAGGTCGTCGATGTAGACCTCGACCGCGCCGGTCGGCAGTTCTGCATTCTCGGTGCCGGCCGGGCGCGTGCGGACGCGACCGTCGATCCGCACGACCCATTCCGAGCGCACGGCCTCAGCGGCCTTGAACGCCGGTGAGTCGGAATCGATCACGCACTGCGTCAGGCCGTAATGGTCCCGCAGATCCACGAACAGCACGCCCCCGTGGTCGCGGATGCGGTGGCACCAGCCGGAGAGGCGGACACTCTGCCCGACGTCGGACGGGCGAAGCGCCCCGCAGGTGTGGGAACGGTAACGGTGCATGACGGGCTTCTTCTGTGGGAAGGCCGGCACCATTCACGCGAGGCCCCCCAAGTCAAGCGCGGGGCGCGCAGAACGGCGCCGAAAGCCGCTCGCGACTCGCCCGCCGGCCTACCGCTTGAGGCGCCCGATCCCCATATGATCTCCATGAACGACAACGTCTTTTTCGATCTGGAGCGGCCCGTGAAGGCGGCACCCGAACGCGCCCCGTCCGGGTGGCGGACGCTGCCCCTCGAAGGCCGTTTCGACCTCGTCTACGAGGACGCGGCCGGGGCCTGGAGCAACCGGTCCCTCGACGCGCGCGAGCTCAGGCTCGGGCCGGGGCGGACGCTGCTCGGCGGCATCGACGCCCGGCGCGGCGGCTATCGCGGGTTCCGGGTCGACCGGATCCGCCGCCTGGTCGACGGGGCCACCGGCGAGCGTATCGAGACCGGCATCCTCGACCGCCTGCTCGGGCGCGCCGAGGCGCAGCGCCGGGCCGACGCGCTGCGGATACGCCGGCAGGCGCGGGCGCGCCGGAAGGCGGCGGTCGCGGCCGTGGCGTGATCGCCGGGCCGGGGCGGGACCCGCGTGAAAGCGTGAAAGATGGGGACCTGCGAAGCCGCGTCTCCCCATGTCCGCCGCGGTTGCGTATAGCCGGTGCATGGACCTGATCACCACCACTGACGCGCTGCGCCAGATCTGCACACGTCTCGCCGAGCAGCCCTTCGTGACCGTCGACACGGAGTTCATGCGCGAGACGACGTATTATCCGAAACTGTGCCTGATCCAGATGGCGGCACCGGACGGCACCGGCGTCCTGGTCGATCCGCTGGCGCCCGGGATCGACCTCGAGCCGTTCATCGCGCTCATGGCCGACGAGCGCACCGTGAAGGTGTTCCACTCCGCCCGCCAGGACCTGGAGATCATCTGGCTGATCGGCGGGATCCTGCCGCACCCGTTCTTCGACACGCAGGTCGCCGCCATGGTCTGCGGCTACGGCGATTCCGTCTCGTACGAGCAGCTCGTCAACGACGTCGCCAAGGCCAAGATCGACAAGTCGTCCCGCTTCACCGACTGGTCGCGGCGCCCGCTCTCGGAGGCGCAGCTGACCTACGCGCTGTCCGACGTCACCCACTTGGTGAAGATCTACGAGGTCCTCGTCGCCGAGTTGCTGCGGACCGACCGCGGCGCCTGGCTCGACGAGGAGATGGGGGTGCTGACATCACCCGAGACCTACCGCGCCGATCCCGCCCAGGCGTGGCGGCGCCTCTCCGGCCGGATGCGCAAGCCGCGCGAGATCGCCGTGCTGATGGAGGTGGCGGCCTGGCGCGAGAGCGAGGCGCAGACGCGCAACGTCCCGCGCGGGCGCGTCCTGAAGGATGAGGCGGTCATCGATATCGCGTCGGCGGCGCCGCGGAGCGCGGAGGCGCTCGGGCGTCTCCGGACCATTCCGGCGGGCTTCGAGCGCTCGCGGACGGGAGCCGACATCGTCGCCGCCGTCGAGCGCGGCCTCGCCCGCGACACGAGCGCCGTCCGGATGCCCGAGCGCGTGCGGCGGAGCGGCGGAAACGGCGCGATCGTCGAGCTGCTGAAGGTCCTGCTGAAGGCGGTCTGCGAGGCCGAGGGCGTCGCGCCCAAGATCATCGCCACGGTCGACGATCTGGAAGCGGTCGCCGACGACGACGCCGCCGAGGTCCCGGCGCTGCAGGGGTGGCGCCGGACGCTGTTCGGTGACAAGGCTCTGGCACTGAAGCAGGGCCGGCTGGCCCTCTCGGTCGAGTCCGGTCGCATCGTGGTTCGCCCTCTGGAGGCAGAGCCCGCGACCGCCGGCTCCGACACGGCCGGGTGACGCCGCGGCAGCGCTGACGGCACAAACTCCGCGACCGGGCGTGACTCGCCGCAGGGACGGGATTAAATGGCAATTGGATTGCCGCTTAATCCCGTCCCTGCGTCCCGCGTATGTTCGAACCGAACGAGATCCTTAAGACGCTGACCGGGCGCGGTCTCGTATCGGCTGAAGGGTGCGAGCCCGTGCGCGTCCGCTACAGAGTTGTCGTCGAGAGGCGCGAGGGCGGCGTCGTCGCGTACGGAACCCTCTACGGCAGCTACGCGGGCCTGCGACCGGTCTGGCTCGAGCCGGATGCCCAGCTCCGGCTGTCGAGCGGCCGTCGCCTCAACATCTCCGTGACCGATCTGATCGGCGACGTCGCCGAGTTCGAGAGCACCGGGCCGGTCGGCGCGATCTGACGCCGCCTTCAGCCTTCCGCAGGATCCCGAGCAGCGGCCCCCGCTCGGCGTGCGCAATCCGGCTCCGATTCTGAAGTGTGGGACGATTCGGCAATTTGTCGCGCGCAAACCCCACGGCGCGAGTGCGGATCCTCCGAAAAACCGGATGCGGCGACTGGGCGCACAGGCCGAATTTGGGAGAATTCGGCAACATATAGCCACCGAAGCGTCTTGCAGTGCAGTCAGGCTGCCAGATCCCACCGTCCGTGCCCGATGCCAGCTGACTGTCAGCCCGCGCGGAAGATGCATGCTCACGCGCAGCA